>JAZTWX010000023.1:0-43783 GCA_045636125.1 Bacteroidaceae bacterium | reverse complement strand
TAATAAAAATTTCCCAAATAAACAATAGCTATTCCAATGTTTATCAATGGAATAGCTATATTTTTATCATCATACGGCAATTTGAACGCTGAACTGATAAAATGAAGAAGGGTAACCCAATTTTACTTTTGGGTCACCCTCATCTTACACTATTGCAAGGACAGTTATTCGGGGTAAATCATCTTCTTGGTTACGCCACCATCCACTGTTATGCATTGGCCGTTGATGAAGTCGCTCTTTTCGTCGCACAGGAAAAGGCAGGTGCGGGCAATATCGTCGGCACGGCCCACACGCCCCGTCAAATGGAATTCGTGGTCGCAGGGGCGCAGAGCCTCATCCTCGTTCACACTCACCCAGCCGGGAGCAATGCAGTTAACGGTAACGTGAAAGGGTGCCATTGACACGGCAAGAGCGTGCGTGAGCGACCATATCCCGCCCTTCGATGCAGCGTAGGCTTCTGTACCGGCCTCGCTCTGCAAATAGCGGGTGGAACAGAGGTTCACTATGCGGCCGTAGGGGTTGGCGGCTCCCTGTTTTTCGCGGTGCACGGCAAGCAGGCGCGATGTTATGAACGCGCTGCGCAGGTTGGTGTTTATAATTGTTTCAAAGTGCTCTACGGTGGTTGCCGTGAGCTGTTCAAAGCCCCCCACACCCACGTTATTCACAATAACATCAATATCGCTCCACTCTCCCAGGAGCGCCTGCACACAACTCGCCAGCGCCTCTTTGTCGCAGACATCGAGTGCAAAGAAACGCGCACCCGTTGTAGCGGCTACCTTTTCGCCAAGCCCGGCATTAATGTCGCAAAATGCCACACAATCGCCCTCGGCACAAAAGGCCTCCACTATCGCGCGCCCTATCCCGTGCGCACCACCGGTTACAAACACCCTCCTCATTGCAGCTTTCAATTAAGCGTTGGCAAGCAGATAGACAGTGTAGCCCACATAAGCAGCAATAAGCACAGCTCCCTCTGCACGGGTTATTATTGCGCGGCCGCCGAAACGTGTAACCACATAAATGAGCAGCGACGACGCCAACAGCACATAATAATCGACAAAACTGAAGCCATTGAGCGCAATGGGGGTGATTGTTGCGCTGCAACCGAGAATAAAGAATATATTGAGAATATTGCTGCCAAGCACATTGCCCAGCGCAATACCCACATTACCCTTGCGCGCAGCATTTACCGACACGGCAAGCTCGGGCAACGAACTGCCGGCCGACACAATAGTAATGCCTATAACAGCCTCGGAAAGACCGAAGAAACGCGCAATTGCGGTAGCACCGTCTACAAACACATTACCGCCAAAAATGAGCGCAGCAAGGCCTGCAATTATAAAAAGCACTATTTTACCCGCCGACACAGCCGGCTCACCATCCTCGGCTGCATCGTCACCTGTTATAGAGAAGGTGTAACGCATAAACACCGCAAGGAAACAGAGCAGCAGAAGGCCGCTGTAACGTGTAATATACTCGCCCGGAGCACCGCCCACAAGCATACTGCCCGACACGAGCAGCAACACAACCGATGCAAGCAGGTTGAAGGGAATTTCGCGTGTGAGCATTCTCGCATTGAATTTAATGGGAGTAATGAGCGCTGCAACGCCAAGTATCAACAAGCCATTGAAAATATTACTGCCAATTATGTTACCCAATGAAATTCCCGAGCTCCCCTTCAACGCCGAACCCACGCTTATCACAAGCTCGGGCAAAGAGGTTCCCAACGCTACAATAGTGAGGCCTATCACAAGTTCACTTATGCCGAAACGACGCGCAAGCGCCGAAGCGCCCTTTGTGAGCCAGTCGGCACCAAGAATAACCAGCACAATGCCGGCAATAAAAGATATTGTAGAAAAAATCATACAACTGTTATTTTTATATATTCAAATATGTTTTCAATTTCATATACTCCTGCTCAAAATTGGGTGTGAGCACCCCCTGCCCCATTGCAGCATCAACCTCACTTATGGCCCAGAAACGGCCGCCGTCGAGTTCGTCGCTGGGGCGCACCTCGCCACCGTACACCGTGCTATACACGTGCACAAGTTCCTTTTCGCGCTCGCTCTCAAAAACATATTTCAAGAGAAAACGGGGTGCAAAATCCTCAACGCCAAGTTCCTCGCGCACCTCACGCACAAGCGCCTCATCGATGCTCTCGCCAAAATCGACGTGACCGCCAACGGCTGTGTCCCACTTGCCCGGCTGAATATCTTTCCACAGCGGGCGCTGTTGCAGGTAAATTCGCCCCTGCTCATCGAAAAGATGAAGATGGACAACAGGGTGCAGCAGCTTGCTGCCGTCGTGGCAACGGCCGCGTGTGGCACTGCCCGTTACATTCCCCAGCTCGTCGACAATGGGGAATACTTCGGAATTATTATCGCTTTTCATTCTCTTTTTGTGTTATTTTTCTTCGTGATACTCGCTCTCGGTGTTCACATTCCACACGGCAGCCTTGTCGGCTCCGTTGCATATAGAATCGACCGCAGCAAAGGCTGTGAGCATCGAGTGGTCCATATTATTGTAACGATGCTGCCCGTTACGGCCTATGCAGTAAAGATTCTCTATGCCCGCAAGGAAGGCGCGCACCTCGTCGAGGCGGTAGTACGAGCCGAAATAGGCGGGATAGGCCTTTTTCATCTTCACCACGTTGGCACGCAGCACCGCACCAGGCTCGAGAATGTCAATCTTCTCCATTTCGGCAACGGCCATAGCAATAAAATCGCTCTCGCTCTTTTGCCACAATTCATCACCCTCATTGCAGAAATATTCGAGCCCAATGAAGATTGTATTCTCGTAGTCGGCAACCATATAGGGCGACCAGTTGTTGAACACCTGCAGGCGACCCACCTTCACATCGCGCTCCTGAATATATATCCAAGTGTCGGGGATGCGGTTCTTGTATGTACGCAATTTTGTGAGGTTCTTAATCTTCATCCTGTCGACCAGGAGGCCCACAGTTATAAAATCGCGATAAGGAAGAGTTGCTGCAATCTGGGCTACCGATTCGGGAACATCTATGCCACGCAACGCAGCCACAAGCTCTTTCAACGGCATTGACGAAAGCAGATGGTCACACTCCACGGTGCGCTGCGAGCCGTCGGCAAGGCGGCACACAACCGACACCACGCGGTTACCCTCAACGTTCACCTGCTCCACCGTGTGTTCTTTGAGCAGAGTACCGCCACGCTCCACAACGCTGTCGGCCACACACTCCCACAGTTGCCCGGGGCCATATTTTGGATAGAGAAACTCCTCAATGAGCGAGGTTTCAACCTTTTTCTGCGAAATATCGTTCCTGCGGAAAGGCTTTTTAATGGCGTCGAGAATAAGTGTCGACACCGACAACCCCTTTACACGCTGGCTGCCCCAGTCGGCACCCAGCTTCGATGGGTGAATACCCCACACCTTTTCGGTGTAATCCTCGAAAAAGAGGCTGTAAAGCGGCTTACCGAACCTGTTGATATAGAAATTCTCAAGCGAATCATCGGGACGGCGGAAGAGGCGCGCAGCCATATAACCGCAGCCGGCCTTGAATGTGCGCCACAAGCCCATTGATGCGAGCGTCGACGGCTTCAGGGCAAGGGGGTAAGGAAAAAACTTTCTTAAAAAGAAGATGCGCGACACACGGCGGCGGCGAAGCATCACCCTGTCGCACTCCTGCGGGTTGGGCGTTCCCTCACTGCACACAGCACCCAAAAGACGCTCGTCGAGCGCAGGCGCGCCCTGCAAAGGCAGCACGTTGCACCACCAACGCATAACCCTGTCGTTTTTCGAAAAGAAACGGTGCCCGCCAATATCCATACGGTTGCCATCGAAATTCACCGTCTGCGAAATTCCGCCAATTGCCTTGCTCCCTTCGAGCACAACAGGCTGCACACCGCTGCCAATCAACTCATAGGCAGCAGTGAGACCGGCCGGGCCGGCACCAACTATAACGGCAGTTTTTTTCTTATCGCACATTGGGTTATCACAAAAAATCCAGAGCACAAATATAGTGCAAATAAATTATACTTTTGACTACAAAGCAGACAAAAAAGACACCAATATATTCCAGAAGCTAAAAGAAATATGCCAATATCATAAATGAAAACATTTTCACCATTACATAAAAAAATATACCTTTGCGGTGTAATGTCCACAGGATAATGAAAATTCTCATTGTAAACACAGCAGAAAAGACAGGAGGAGCAGCCATTGCAGCCAAACGCCTCACCGACGCCCTCAACAACGCGGGCGCCGATGCCACTATGCTGGTGATGCACCCTGCAAGCTGCGACAAAAAGATAATTACCGCAGGCCACCCGCTTGCAAAAAAGGTGAATTTCCTGTGGGAGAGAGTGTGCATTTGGGCAAACAACCTCTTCAGCCGCAAGAACCTGTTCACAGTGTCCATTGCCAACAGCGGCTGCGACATTACAAAGCTCCACGCCTTTGCCGAGGCCGACATTATACACCTCCATTGGGTGAACCAGGGGTTCCTCTCGCTCAACTCTATCGAGCGCATTGCCCGCAGCGGAAAGCCCATTGTGTGGACAATGCACGATATGTGGCCCTGTACCGCAATATGCCACCACGCTCACGGTTGCGAGAATTTCAAAAGTGAGTGCAGGAACTGCCGCTTCTTGCGTTTCCCGGGCGATAAAGACCTTTCAAACAGAATATTCCGCAAGAAAAAGGCTGTATACGACAACGCCCGAATGAACATTGTAACGGTGAGCCGCTGGCTCGCACAACAGGCACAGCAGAGTGCACTGCTCAAAGAGAAGCCTGTGAGCGTTATCCCCAACACCCTCTCGCTCGCAAAATTCAGGAATATGGGGCGCGCCGAAAGCCGCCGCGCGCTTGGGCTACCCGAGAACGGAAAGATAATACTCTTTGGCGCAGCCCGCATAGACGACCCCATAAAAGGCTTCCCCATTCTGTTGCAGGCACTGCAACACCTTGCCGCCAACGGAAGCTGCAACCGGGAGGAGCTGCACCTTGTAACATTCGGGCAGTTCAAGAACCCCGTGCCGCAAATTCCCATTGCCTGCACGCACATTGGCTGGGTGGGCGAGGCCGAAACCCTGTCGCGCCTCTACTCGGCGGCGAATGTGGTTGTTTCGGCATCGCTCTACGAGACATTCGGGCAGACACTCATTGAAGCACTCGCGTGCGGTTGCCTGCCGGTGTCGTTCGGCAACAGCGGGCAGGCCGACATTATCACCCACAAGGAAAATGGTTTCCTGGCCCATTATCTATCGCCCGAAAGCCTTGCCGAGGGTATTTCTTGGTGCATCGACACGGGCGACAACACCATTGACAAGGAGAAACTGCGCAACGGAGTTGTGGAAAGATATTCCGACACGGTTGTTGCCGCACAATACCTTGAACTTTACAGAAGCATCCTTTAATTCTGCCGTTTGAGCAGTATAAAAACAATAAGCAGGCTGTGCACGCACAACCTGCTTATTTATTCTAAGGGAGTGATTTTTTACATCATGCCGCCCATACCGCCCATACCGGGAGCACCCATAGGAAGTTCGGGCTTGTCCTCTTTCTTCTCAACAATAACACACTCGGTTGTGAGGAACATACCTGCAATTGAAGCTGCGTTCTCCAAAGCCACGCGAGTTACCTTTGCAGGGTCGACAACGCCTGCTGCGAAAAGGTTCTCATAAACATCGGCACGGGCATTGTAACCATAGTCGCCCTTGCCTTCGCGCACTTTCTGAACAACCACAGCACCCTCTTTGCCAGCGTTGGCAACAATCTGGCGCAAAGGCTCCTCTATTGCACGTTTGATGATTGCAACACCGGTCTTCTCGTCGGTGTTTGCAGTTTCCATGTTCTCGAGGCAGTCGATTGAACGGATGTAAGCTACACCACCGCCGGGAACAATACCCTCTTCAATAGCTGCACGTGTTGCGCAGAGAGCATCGTCGACACGGTCTTTCTTCTCCTTCATTTCAACCTCCGAAGCTGCACCCACGTAGAGCACTGCAACGCCACCTGCCAATTTTGCAAGACGCTCCTGCAATTTCTCCTTGTCGTAGTCGCTCTTTGTTGTTGCAATCTGCTGTTTTATCTGTGCCACGCGAGCTGCAATAGCCTCCTTGTCGCCGTTACCGTCGACAATTGTGGTGTTGTCCTTGCTCACAGTGATTTTGCCGCAAGTACCCAGCATTTCGAGAGTAGCCTGCTCGAGCTTGATGCCCTTCTCCTCGCTTATCACAATACCGCCGGTGAGGGTTGCAATGTCTTCGAGAAGGTCTTTGCGACGGTCGCCGAAGCCGGGAGCCTTAACAGCGCATATTTTAAGCTGTGAACGCAAACGGTTCACAACCAATGTTGTGAGAGCCTCGCTCTCCACATCCTCGGCAATAATGAGGAGGGGACGACCGGTCTGAACGGCAGCCTCCAAAATGGGGAGCATATCTTTGAGGTTGGTGATTTTCTTGTCGTAGATGAGCACAAAGGGATTGTCCATCTGGCACTCCATCTTTTCGGTGTCGGTGATAAAGTAAGCCGAGAGGTAACCGCGGTCGAACTGCATACCCTCAACAACACCAATTGTGGTGTCGCGGCTCTTAGCCTCCTCAATTGTAATTACACCGTCTTTTGTAACCTTGCGCATAGCGTCGGCAATGAGCTTACCTATTTCGTTGTCGTTGTTGGCCGAAATGGTTGCCACCTGCTCAATTTTGTCGTAGTTGGCACCAACCTCCTCGCTCTGCTCCTTGATTGAAGCAACAACCTTGTCGACAGCCTTGTCGATACCGCGTTTCAGGTCCATGGGGTTAGCACCTGCTGTTACGTTGCGCAAGCCCTCGGTGATAATTGCCTGTGCAAGCAATGTTGCGGTTGTTGTACCGTCGCCCGCATCGTCGTTTGTTTTTGAAGCAACCGATTTCACAAGCTGTGCACCGGTGTTCATATAAGCGTCGGCAAGCTCAATCTCCTTTGCCACCGAAACACCATCCTTTGTAATGTGGGGTGCACCGAATTTTTTCTCAATGATAACATTGCGACCTTTGGGGCCGAGTGTCACTTTCACTGCGTTTGCAAGCTCGTCGACACCTTTTTTAAGCTGGTCGCGAGCATCCATATTGAAAAGAATCTCTTTTGCCATATTCCGTATAGTTTTTTAATTATCCTAAAATTGCAAGTACGTCGCTCTGACGCATAATCAAATATTTCTCACCCTCGAACTCGAGCTCTGTACCCGAATATTTACCGTAGAGAACCTGGTCGCCAACGGCAATAACCATCTCCTCGTCCTTTGTTCCGTTGCCAACTGCAACAACTTTTCCCTGCAAGGGTTTCTCTTTTGCTGTGTCGGGGATAATGATTCCGCCGATTGTCTTCTCCTCAGCTGCCATAGGCAATATGAGTACTCTGTCTGCTAAAGGTTTAATGTTCATAGTTCTATTCTTTTTTTATTATTCTTAAAATTCATTCAAGGCCCCTTTTGCGGGCACATTGATTATATAACCAAAAGCGTGCCAAAAATGTTTTTCGCGCCGCCGGGCTGCAAAAATAGCAAAGTTTTTTCTTTTACTGCCATTTTGGCATAATATTTCCCTGCAACAGTGGCAGAAGATGTCATTTACTCCCCCGCCCCACATATTTATGTGCCGCCGAGCGCTGCAATTAACAATTTTTCATTATTTTCGCGCTAAACAACTATATACGAGTATGATTAAACGCATAATGGCTCTTTTTTACAGGATACTGAACCTGTGCAACGACAAAGGGGTTAACGGGAACAAGAACCTGTGGGCAATTGTGAAACTGTGCACCAGTTTCGGTAAACTGCAACAGGCATCGGCCGCACTCACCTACCACACACTTTTTGCCATTGTACCCGTGATGGCACTTATGGTTGCCATTGCAAAGATTCTTGGCTACGGCGAAATTTTCAAAGAACAGGTGCAGCTCTTTTTCCACGGGCAGGATATAATTTCGGACAAGTTGCTGGGCTTTGCCGACAGCTACCTCGACAACACACAGGTGAGTTTTTGGCTGGGTGCCGGTATCGGACTTATTCTGCTGCTCTATTCGGTGTTCTCCATTTTCCGCACTATCGACAGCACCTTCAACGCGCTGTGGAACATGCCCGGGCGCGATTTCACCAAGCTCCTGAGCATTTTTGCCATTGTGCTCCTCATCCCCTTTCTGGCAATTATTCTGCTTGCAATATGGTGGACAATGTCGTCGTACCTCAAGGGAACAATAATACACGAGGTGAATGTGTTCATTGCCACGGTGAGCAGCTACATCGTGGGGCTTTTTGCCGCCTACAAGCTCATTCCCCGTGCAAAGGTGGAGACAAAATATGCGGCAATAGCAGCCGGCGTATGCGGTTCGGTATTTGCGCTTATGCAATATTTCAGCTACGTTATAATTTCAATGTTCAATAACTACCGCAACATCTACGGCGACCTTGCCACGCTCATCATATTCCTGCTGCTCATATACTTTTCGTGGACCATTTGCATGGCCGGCAGCCGCTGGAACTACCTGCTGCAACGTGCCGACAAGCTTGTGCGCGAGAACAAATTTGCAGGAATAAGCAACAACTACCGCAAATTCCTCTCCCTCATGGTACTCGACAAGGCCGAGCAGCTATGCTCGCTCACCGGCAAGGAGGTTTTCGACATTGAGTATATTTCAAAGGTAATAGACAGCGCCTACGATATTCCCCCGCACATTTCGGAGGTTTTCATAACCTCAATGGTCGACCGCGGGATATTCACCCCCGTGGACAACAAGAACAACTACACCATTGCACCCGCCTACCGCCACCAGACAATTATCACGCTCCTGAACAACATTGACAAGGCCGGCATCAACAAAGAGGCTATTGAGGAGGCGCAGAACGCCCACGAGCACAAGAATGCGCAGCTCTTGTGGGAGTTCATAAACAACGAAAAGAAGATGGACGAGAGTGTGTGGGATATCCCGTTGGAGAATTTCTTCAACGTAAAGATTGAGGTGAGCACACAAAAGGCACTAGAACCCGAAAATGAGGATTTTATAGACCACATAATTAACATTTTCAAATAAAACACCACACCAATAATATGAAAACAAAAAAAGTTCCGTTGCTTGTAAAAATTGCAATAGCCATTGTTGCCGGTATTGCAGGAGGAGTGTTCTTCCCCGGCTGGCTGTCACGCATTTTCATCACCTTCAATTCCGTATTCGGGAATTTCCTCAATTTCATAATACCCTTGCTCATTCTGGGCCTCATAGCTCCCGGCATTGCCGAAGTGGGGAAAAGCGCAAAGCGCCTGCTGTTGCTCACAGCAGTGCTGGCATACGCTTTTACCCTTTTTGCAGGCTTCTTCTCCTACGGTGTGTGCGAGCTGAGCTACCCGTATATTTTAAGTAGCGACACCGCAGTTGACATTGCCCGGAAAGGAGAGGCGCTCACCCCCTACTTCACTATTGAGATGCAACCGCTCTTTGGAGTAATGAGCGCACTCATTGCGGCATTCATCCTGGGTATTGGAATGAGCGTAATAAAGAACGGAGCGCTTTTTGCAGCAATGAGCGACTTCAAGGAGATTATCACCACAACAATTTCCAACGCCATAATACCGCTGTTGCCCATTTACATATTCGGTATTTTCATCTCCATAACACAAAGCGGGCAGGTGGCACCCGTGTTGGGCGTGTTCATAAAGATTATAGTTCTCATTTTCGCAATTGCCATAGCAGTGCTTGTGGTGCAGTTTGTAATTGCGGGTATTGTGAGCGGGAAGAACCCGTTCACAATGCTCAGGAATATGCTGCCCGCATATATTACAGCGCTTGGCACGCAGTCGTCGGCGGCAACAATACCCGTAACTCTTGAACAGACAAAAAGGAACGGAGTGAGCGACGAGATTGCCGATTTTACTATTCCCCTCTGCGCAACCATACACCTTTCGGGCAGCACGTTGAAGATTGTTGCCTGCGCACTCGCAATAATCACAATGTCGGGCGGCAGTTGCAGTTTCGGCACAATGGCGGGCTTCATTTTTATGCTCGGCATAACAATGGTTGCAGCACCCGGAGTACCCGGCGGCGCCATTATGGCATCACTCGGAATACTCGAGAGCATACTGGGATTCAACAACGAGGCGCTGGGCCTTATGATTGCGCTTTACATTGCAATGGACAGCTTCGGCACAGCAACAAATGTAACCGGCGACGGTGCAATTTCGGCCATTATCGACTGTATCGACAAAAAGGCGAAAAAAACAAAAAAAGAAAAATGATTTTGTAATCCGGAATATTACGCTTACCTTTGCAGCGATTTCATTAACGGGGTGCCTTAATATTATGGGCTGAGATCATACCCAAGAACCTGATCCGGGTAATGCCGGCGTAGGAACGAGCCGAATGGCGTGCACACATTCGGCGCACAGGAAAAACCCCATTTTCTGTTTAACAACGGAGTTTGGGAGTTTTTTTTATTTCTCCCTACTCCACAAAATTTTTGAAATTGCAATGAAAAAGAAAGCAATGCTCGGTTGCCTTTTAGCAGCAACCGTGGCTGTGTATGCACAGGACACAGCCAAAAAAGACAGCCTGCAACAGGTGCAGCTGCAAAGCGTGGAGATAATGTCGATGCGCGCAACTGAAACAACACCCGTAGCCTTCACCAACATCGACCGTAAAGAGCTCAAAAAACAAAACACAGGAGTAGATTTTCCTTACCTGGTGAGTATGACGCCCAGCGCCATTACCACAAGCGACGCAGGAGCAGGCATCGGATACACAACACTGCGCGTACGTGGCACCGACGGCACACGCATCAACGTAACAGTGAACGGCATCCCTGCAAACGACGCCGAAAGCCACACTGTTTTCTGGGTTAACCTTCCCGACCTTGCATCATCGGTAAAAGATGTGCAGATACAGCGCGGAGCAGGAACATCGACCAACGGAGCGGGCGCATTCGGCGCAAGCATAAATATGCAGGCAAGCCGCGCAAGCATAAAGCCTTACACCGAATTCAGCGGCTCGGCAGGCTCGTTCGGCACGCAAAAAGCCACCCTGCAAATGGGTAGCGGGCTATTGAACAACCACTGGGCCATAGACGCACGTCTCTCGCACATAAGCAGCGACGGCTACATCGACCGCGCAGCAAGCAGCCTGCAGTCGTATTACCTGCAAGGCAGCTATTTCGGCCGCAACAGCACCGTCAAATTCATAACCTTTGCCGGACAGGAGGAGACATACCACGCGTGGAACTACGCCTCGAAAGAGGATATGGAGCAATATGGCCGACGTTACAACAGTTGCGGCAAGATGTACACCGACGAGAATGGCAAAGTCCACTACTACGACGACCAGACCGACAACTACAAACAGCGCAACTACCAACTGCTTTTCGACCACACATTTTCGCCCCTCTGGAGCCTGAACGCCGGCCTGCACTACACAAAAGGCGACGGTTACTACCAAGAGTACAAGAGCGAGCGCACGCTTGTGGAATATGGCCTCACACCATACTCCACCAACGAGGGCACAGTAAAGGAAAGCGACCTTGTGCGCAAGAAAGCGATGGACAACCACTTTGGCGGAGCTGTATTTTCACTCAATTACCACAGTGACAAATGTAACGCAGCGCTGGGCGGTGCCCTCAACCGCTACATCGGCGACCACTACGGGCAGGTACTATGGGTGAAGAATTACAGCGGAGCGCTCACCCCCAACCACGAATATTACCGCAACCGCGGGCGCAAGAATGACGGCAACATCTACCTCAAAGGCGACTACAGGCTCACATCATGCCTTAACGCATATGCCGACATTCAATTCCGCCACATAACATACGACATAAGCGGTTGCAACGACAAATGGAACGACAACGACAATGCGCTGCAAAGACTCGCCATCGACGAGGTTTTCAATTTTGTAAACCCCAAAGCCGGCCTCTCGTGGCAAATAGACGACAAGAACAGGCTGTTCGGCTCGGTGAGCGTGGTACACAAAGAGCCCACACGCAACAACTACACCGACGGCAAACTGCACGAACGCCCCCACGAGGAGCGCCTCACCGACTATGAGCTGGGGTACACCTACACGGGCGAGACCTTCCACGCAGGAGCAAACATCTATTATATGTATTACAAGGACCAGCTTGTGCTCACCGGCGAGCTCAACGAAATTGGCGAGCCGCTCGCAGCCAACGTTCCCCGCAGCTACCGTGCAGGCATTGAACTTATGGCAGGCGCAAAGCTCCCCTGTGGCTTCAAATGGGAGGCAAACGCCACATTCAGCCGTAACCGCGTGAAGGATTTCACCGAAACACTCTACGAAGGAGAGTGGGTGGGCGGCGACCAATGGGTTATAAAGCACGGTGACACCCCCATTGCCTTTTCGCCCGAAATTGTCGCCAACAACATTTTGAGCTACGAGCACAAAGGGTTCGAAGCACAGCTGCACTCACAGTATGTGAGCAAGCAATATATGAGCAACTCCAAACAGAGCGACCACATACTCGACGCCTATTTCACAAGTAACCTGCGCCTTGCCTACACGTTCGACGCACCGCGCACAAAAGGTGTTACAATAGGTGTTACGGTGTACAACATCTTCGACCACGAATATGAGAACAACGGCTACGCCGGCAGTGGTTTCTCCTACACCGACGGAGGCGAGAAAGCCCGTTACAACTACGCAGGCTACGCTGCACAGGCAGGCATAAATGCTCTTGGGCACATAACAATTGCACTATAACAAAGAATGGAACAGACATTTGAAATACTGGGAACTATTGTGGGGGTAATATACTTGTGGCTCGAATACCGCGCAAGCATCTACCTGTGGGTGGCAAGCATCATTATGCCCGCAATATACCTTTATGTCTACTACACAGCCGGCCTCTACGCCGACTTTGGAATAAACATCTACTACCTGTTGATTGCCCTCTACGGCTGGCTCGCCTGGCGATACGGCTTCAGCCTCACGGAGCGCAACAAGGGAAAAGAACCCCACGAACTTGCAATAACCCACACCCCCAAAAGGGTGTGGGGCAAGCTCGTTGTAACATACGTTGCAGCACAGACAGCCATTGCACTGCTGCTCATACACTGCACCGACAGCACCGTGCCCCTATGGGACTCCTTCACCACCGCGCTGAGTATTGTGGGAATGTGGATGCTCGCCCGCAAATATATTGAGCAATGGTGGGTGTGGATGGTAGTAGACATTACAAGTTCGGCACTATATGTGTACAAAGGGTTATATTTTACTGCTGTACTCTATGCCGTTTACGCAATTATTTCTATTTTTGGATACTACAAATGGCAACGTATGATGCCAAAAGAAAAGAACCTATGAGCAACACCCTTTTCGACGCTGTAATTGTGGCCAACGGCGAATATCCGCAGGCACAGGAGCCACTCGACATACTGCACAACGCCCGCTACGTTGCCTGTTGCGACGGTGGCGCCAACGCCTACATTGCCCACGGGCACACACCCGACATAATAATTGGTGACGGAGACTCGCTGAGTCGCGAAAATGCCGAAAAGCACGGCCATCTGCTGCTGCGGATAACCGAGCAGGAGACCAACGACCAGACAAAAGCGGTAAAATATCTTATGTCGCAAGGTTGCAAACGCATTGCCATTCTCGCAGCCACCGGCAAACGCGAGGACCACACGCTGGGCAACATTAGCTTGCTTATGGAATATGCAAGAGCGGGAGCAACCGTGCGCAGCTACACCAACTACGGTGTTTTCATCCCCTGCAACGGAAACTGCACCTTCCCCGCAACCCCCGGGCAGCAGATTTCCATTATAAATTTCACGGCAAAAGGCCTCAAAGGCACAGGGCTGCGCTACCCAATATACGACTTTACAAACTGGTGGCAAGGCACGCTCAACGAGTGCACGGGCGATAGTTTCTCCATTGAAGCAGAGGGAGAATACCTGCTTTTCATCAATTACAAGAGATAAATCCTAAAAGATAAAGGGCGAGGAGAATTTCACCTTTTCACCACTCACAGGGTGAACAAATGCAAGATACCCGGCGTGGAGCATAAGCCGCTCATTTGCCGTTCCATAAAGGGCATCACCAACAATGGGAGTATTCAACCCCTTGAAATGAGCACAATGCACACGCAGCTGATGAGTGCGCCCCGTAACGGGAACAAGCGACACAAGCGCACACTCATTGCCATCCCACAGCACCGTGCGCTCTACATTGTAAATTGTGTGGGCGGGTTTCCCGGCCGAATAATCGACCTTCTGGCGGGGGCGGTTATCGTAATCGGGTGCAAGCGGCAGCATAATTTCACCCTCACCCACCGCCGGACAACCATTGAGCAGAGCCTTGTAACGCTTTTCCACCTTGCGCTGCGCAAATTGTTCCTGCAACAGTTTATAAAATTCCATTGAACGGGCGGCAACCAAAAGCCCCGATGTGAACATATCGAGCCGGTGAACAACATATACATCGTTGCTGCCATAGTGCGCACGCAACCACTCCTGCACGCTCTCGCCACCCACAATTCCCGGCACTGACAACACTCCGTGCGGTTTTTCAACCACCACAAGAGCCTCATCCTCGTATATGATTTTAATGTCCGATATATTTTCACCACCTTTTTCAAGAGCGTTTTCCTCGACATTCAACCCGCCGAGCATAAAA
Source organism: Bacteroidaceae bacterium (assembly GCA_045636125.1). Lineage (GTDB taxonomy): Bacteria > Bacteroidota > Bacteroidia > Bacteroidales > Bacteroidaceae > HGM04593. Next base: position 29,149 of record JAZTWX010000023.1, on the reverse strand, counting down.
CTGAGAATGGGGTGACACTTGCTCTTGCAGGCACCATAGAAACAGCCGTCGGTGCGAGGCTCACCCGCGGGCGAAGCACCCATCCAGAATTCGGCAAGGGCAAGGGGTTCCATATTATTGAGAAAAGCATACTGCAACATTTTAGGGGCAGCACACTCCCCGGCCCCTGCAGGCGGCAGAGTACCCGTTGCCTTTTTGAAAATAGAGAGCAGTGTCTCTTGCTCGCCGCGACCGTTGAGCACGCTGAATTTTGTAAAAAGCCACTCCTGCAAGGCCGCCGAGCGCTTTTTACGCTCCGCTGCAAGAGCCGCCAACCGCTCCTCAAAGGGGCGTAACGCTGCACGCGCATCGTCGACAATGCCCTTTTGCTTTGCAGCCAAGCGTTTGAGTTCCGCCTTTTCGAACTGGCTGTTGCGCACAAGAGCGGCCGCCTCTTCGGCCGAGAGGTTGCCCGCGGCACGCCTTTCGGCGCGTGCAGCCTTGTTTGCCGCATATTCGGCACGACGGGCGGCAACAACCGCAGCTGCATCGCGCTCGGCGGCGGACACAGCCTCAACTGCAGCCTTGTATGCGCTGCTGTCCTTAATTTCGGCAACAACCCTGTTTATTGAAGAAATTTCACCCTCTTCGCGCTTGAAATAACCTGTGGGTGAGAGAAAATCGAACACCGGAGGCACAAAGCCCGGCTGCACGTTGCAACCGCACAGAAGCCCCGAAAAGCCTGCAAGATAACCAATGTTGCCCGCACTGTCGCGCACCACAAGCACGCCGAACATCTTTCCGTTTGCAGCGTCGGCACGGATAGCGGGATTACTCTCGACAAAGGCACGTAACTCCCCTGCCGCAATTTCGCACAAGCGGTGCGGGCGGTAGTAAAAGGGGTTGTTAAGGTTGGCGGGAAGCTCCACGCACGAAATATCACTCGAAAAACGGTGAAGCATCAAAAGCGGTGTTTAATATCCTTTTCTGCGTCGAAGCCGTTTGAGAACTCGTTCTTTTCAATTGTAACGTTCTTCACTCTGTCGAGGAGGAAACGGTGTTTGTTCCAGTGGAAGGGAGCAAAATCGTTGTTCTGCACCACCTTGTTGCCACGGAACACAAGGCCGTCGAGCGACTTTGCATACACGATGGGCGCGTCGAATGTCTCGAACACGTTATCCTCAATAACTACTCCTGTTCCGTTACCGCCGTGGAAATATTTCGACTGTGCCTGGAGGTTAGGAATTTCGGGGAAGATTGAAATGATACCGTCGGTAAACTGGAACATATTGGTGAGAGAGTTCACAAAACGGTTCTTGCGTATGATTACATTGCGGCAAGCACCTGTTTCGAACCAGCCGTTGCAGTCGCCGCAAAGCAGAATTGCAGTACCCGATGTGTGGTCGAAGAGGTTCTTTTCAACAACCACCTTCTGTGGGGTGCTGAAGAGCGCTCCGCGTGCACGGTTGTTACGTATGGTATTTCCTGCAAAGTACACGGTAGGTGTCCACTTGAGGTTCTCAACACCATAGTCGCCGTTTGCAATGTCGGCAGCAACAGGCGAAGCGAATGTTATTTTGAACTCCTTTACACCATCGATTGTTTTTGTATCATAGGGCTCAATGGCAGTTACCTTGTTGGCTGTTGTAACCTCCATTGTCGACGATTTCACGAACTGAACATCGTCGCCCGCTGCACCCCAGTAGAAGCCGTAAGACTGCCCGTGCATATAACGGCCAATAACAGTGTTGTCGTCGATGCGTTTTGTGATGCGCAAATATGTGCCGTGTACGTTTATAGCATCGTCCATCATACCCTCATAGAGACCACCCACCGAACGGATGTGTCCTTTACAGCCCGAGAAGTGTGTAGCATCGGCCTGAGTTGTGAAATAACGGCCGTCGCCCTCGCGCAACGCCACCGAGAAACAATCGAGAGTGATATTCTCGCACACCTGTGCAAGAAGTCCCATACCCTCGGCATAATGCACTGTAATATTCTTGAGTGTTGTATTCTTGTTGCCGTAGAGGAAAATTCCGGGCGTGGGGCGAGCGTATGAACGCATTGCAACCACGCTACCGGGCACAAGGCGTGCATCGCGCCAAGCGGCACGCAACACACGGGGCTCAACCTCTTCAACATCACTTGCGCCCACTCCAATGTCGCTTGTGCGGTAAATGAGGTGCTTTGTGGTGCCATCGAAGGCAATGCCCCACGAAGGAGTAAACTCCCAGTTGCTACCGCTCACCACCAGGCGACGGTTCACCACCTTGTAGTTTACATAGGGAGCTATGCGATAAGTTATAAATCCTTTTTCAACATCATTTTCGAGAATCTCCACCTGTGTAATTTGCGGCACACGGGTGTCAATTGAGAGATTCTCCACAGCGCAACCCTCGCAATCAATCATCGAAAGGGGGAGCATGCGGCCGTTCATGTGGAAGCTGCTACCGCTGCCGTCAAGTGTAAAATTCTTCATCTTCTCGAGCACCACAGCAACACTCTTGGGGTTGTTCTGGTCGTGGTTCGAAATATAATACTCGCGTAACTGCTTGCCGGGGAAAAAGTCGTAGTCGCCTTTTTCAAACACCAAGCGGGCACGCTTGCCGTCCCTCTCCAGTTTAATCTGCTCTATTGCCGAGCACACCTCGGCTGTAACATCGACACCGGTTCCTGGGAGAATCCCGAAATTCTTTGCATAATAGACCTTCTCGGTTACCCCGCAAGATGCAAGTGTTATGAGCGCAATTACACAAAAGACAAGTTTTTTCATAATAGGATATTTAAGATTTTCGGCGAAGATAGTAAAAAGAAAAGAGCCCGCAAAACCAAGCGGCAAAAAAGCGTAAAAAGGCCTGCGCCCCACCCACGCAACATTTTTTTTCGAGAACCGTAATTTATAAGTAAACTTCATTAACGTACCCCATAAACCCTCAGTACCCGTAAACATAAATACGGCACTCACCCCGGGAGCACCTCTTTATAATACCGCTCAAACAAAAGGGAAAAACGCTGTTCAACACACAAAAAACATTACAAAACAACCACGCAAAGGCCTTTTTGACACACAAAAAACAAAAAGAAGAAGAAAAAAGAAAAAAACATTACACAAAATATTGTTTTGTACCATTTTATTTATACATTTGCTACCGAGCTATTGAAAAATAGCCCGCAGACAAATTATGAACAAATACTATCTACATACAACAACGTCTCACGGGCACACCGCAGGAATCACCTCCGGTGGCGTCGGTTGTTGCACATTCACCGGTACTACCCTTAGGGGGTAGGGATAGTTTTTTTGTTTCTGCGTGAAACAGTTTTTCAGCACATTTTATTAAACATCGAACAAGCGCCACAAGCACTTGTGAAATTATTTCACTCGGCGAGTGAAAGAGAACGTTAAGGCGTACAAACAATACGCTGCGGAATATTTGTAGCATACAAATACTCCCGAACAATTAAAAACAATTATTGAAAATAGTTTATGAAACACATAATAATATTGGGAGACGGAATGGCCGACTGGGCCGTAAAAGAGTTGGGTGGAAAAACGCTTATGCAGGCGGCTCACACCCCATATATGGACAAACTCGCAAAAGAGGGCCGTTGCGGCCGTCTCGTAACAGTAGCCGATGGCTTTCACCCCGGTAGTGAGGTAGCCAATATGTCGGTACTTGGTTACAACCTCCCACTTGTGTACGAGGGTCGCGGACCGCTTGAAGCAGCAAGCATAGGTGTGGAGCTTGCACCCGACGAAATGGCAATGCGTTGCAACATTGTCTGCATTGAGGGGGACAACCTCAAGAACCACTCATCGGGACACATTACAACCGAGGATGCCGACATTCTTGTGAAATATCTGCAGGAGAAACTTGGTAACGAGCGCGTACGTTTCCACACAGGCGTTCAGTACCGTCATCTTCTTGTAATTAAAGGTGGCGACAAACGCATAAGCTGCACCCCGCCCCACGACATTCCCGGCAAGCCCTTCCGTCCTCATCTTGTAAAGGCCAACGTGCCCGAGGCCGAAGAGACAGCCAACCTCATAAACGAACTTATTGCAAAGTCGCAGGAGTTGCTCAAAGAGCACCCTTTGAACAAGAAACGCACAAGCCAGGGCAAGGACGCGGCCAACAGCATTTGGCCCTGGGGAGGCGGTTATCGCCCCAAGATGGAGCTCTTGAACGAGAAATTCCCCCAGATAAAGAGCGGTTCGGTTATTTCGGCCGTAGACCTCATAAGAGGAATCGGACGCTACGCAGGCCTCAAAGTATTGGAGGTTGAGGGCGCTACCGGCCTCTACGACACAAACTACGAGAACAAGACAAAAGCCCTGCTCGATGCACTGAAGACCGACGATTTTGTGTACCTGCACATTGAGGCTAGCGACGAAGCCGGCCACGAGGGCGACGTTGCACTTAAAATAAAGACAATTGAAAACCTCGATAGCCGCGCAGTGGGCCCCATATACGAAGCAGTGAAACAGTGGGACGAACCGGTGGCAATAGCCATTCTGCCCGACCACCCCACTCCCTGCGAATACCGCACCCACACAGCCGAACCCGTTCCGTTCCTCATATGGTACCCCGGCATCACCCCCGACAGTGTGGAAACATTTGACGAGGTTGCGGCACACAACGGCAGCTACGGTCTGTTGAAGGAGGACGAATTCATTAAAGCATTTATGCAAGAATAGACACATAAGAAAAAGCATACAAAAAAACGAACACTTATGAAATATTACAGTACAAACAAAATAGTCAGCGATATAAGCCTCGAGGAAGCAGTAATAAAGGGACTTGCAGCCGACAAGGGCCTCTATATGCCCAACAAAATAAACAAGTTGCCGAAAGAGTTTTTCGACAACATCGAACAGATGAGTTTTCAGGAGATGTCGTTCCACGTAGCTCAGGCATTCTTTGGCGAGGAGATTCCCGCCGACGACCTCAAAGCAATTGTCTACGACACACTCAGTTTCGACACTCCAGTTGTACACGTAAAAGATAACATCTACTCGCTTGAGCTTTTCCACGGCCCAACCCTCGCATTCAAGGATGTAGGTGGCCGCTTTATGGCTCGCCTCTTGGGCTATTTTGTAAAGAACAGCACCGACAAACGCGTTAACGTGCTAGTTGCAACATCGGGCGACACTGGTAGCGCCGTGGCCAACGGTTTCCTGGGAGTTGACGGAGTACACGTATACATTCTCTACCCCAAAGGAAAGGTAAGCGAGATACAGGAAAAACAGTTCACCACACTGGGACGCAACATCACAGCACTCGAAATTGACGGCTGTTTCGACGATTGCCAGGCACTTGTAAAACGCGCCTTCCTCGACGAGGAACTGAACGAGAAGATGTTCCTCACAAGCGCAAACTCAATTAACCTTGCGCGCTTTCTCCCGCAGTCGTTCTACTACTTCTACGCCTACGCACAGCTCAAGAAGATGGGCAAGGCCGACAATATTGTAGTTTCGGTTCCCAGCGGAAACTTCGGTAACATCACCGCCGGACTCTTTGCACAGGAGATGGGCTTGCCCATTAAACGATTCATTGCAGCCAACAACCGCAACGACATCTTCTTCAACTACCTGCAGACAGGAAACTTCGAGCCCAAAGCATCGGTGTGCACAATTGCCAACGCAATGGACGTGGGCAACCCCAGCAACTTCGCCCGCATACTCGACCTCTACGGCCACAACCACGAGAACATTTGCAAACACGTGGGCGGTGCCACATACAACGACGAGCAGATTGCCCGCGGCGTGAAAGAGACTTGGGAAGAGTGCAAATACCTGCTCGACCCCCACGGAGCCTGCGGTTACCTTGCACTGAAAGAGCAATTGCACAAGGACGAAACCGGTGTGTTCCTCGAAACAGCCCACCCCGCAAAATTCAAAGATACAATTGACAACATTCTGGGCGAGAGCATTGAAATACCCCTCCCATTGCAGGAGTTTATGAAAGGCAAGAAGGAGACTGTTGAAATGTCCAAGGAATTCGACGACCTCAAAAGCTTCCTCATCAAGGACCAGTTGTACAAATCGGACACTTGCTACTATTAATAGCAGGCGTTATAGTATAAAAGAAATACTAAAAGCAAAATATGGTGACTTTCTCGAGAAAGTCACCATATTTTATTAAGATTACATATTGTATGCTCCTTACTATTTAATCCCAAGCTCAGCTGCAAGGTAAGGTGCTGTGCGTCCTTTTCCACAGGCAGCAACCTCTTCGGGCGTGCCGGTAGCCATAATCATACCACCGTCGCGGCCACCCTCGGGCCCCATATCTATAATATGGTCGGCCATTTTAATCACATCTAGGTTGTGTTCAATTATAACCACCGTGTTACCCTTGTCTACAAGGCGGTTAATTACATCCATAAGCACACGGATATCCTCGAAATGGAGGCCTGTGGTGGGCTCGTCGAGCAGATAAATGGTTTTTCCCGTGTCGCGCTTCGAAAGCTCGGTTGCGAGCTTCACACGCTGGCTCTCACCACCCGACAAGGTTGTAGACGGTTGCCCGAGCTTTATGTAACCGAGACCTACATCCTGCAACACCTTTATTTTGTTGAGTATAGTGGGAACGTTCTCGAAAAACTCCACTGCAACGTTAATTGTCATATCGAGTACATCGGCAATGGATTTTCCCTTGTAGCGCACCTCTAATGTCTCGCGGTTGTAACGCTTGCCGCGACACACTTCGCAAGGCACCATAACATCGGGCAAGAAATTCATTTCCAGCGTTTTGTATCCGTTTCCGCTGCAAGCGTCGCAGCGGCCGCCCGACACGTTGAACGAGAAACGCCCCGCCTTGTAACCGCGTATTTTTGCTTCGGGCAGTTCCACGAAAAGGTTGCGTATATCGGCAAACACGCCTGTGTATGTGGCTGCGTTGGAACGGGGTGTGCGGCCAAGAGGAGACTGGTCTACAGCCACCACCTTATCGACATTTTCAATGCCCTCTATCCTGTCGTAAGGCAAGGGCTCGCGCAAGGCGTTGTAAAAATGTTTCATCAAAACAGGCTGCAGGGTGTCGTTCACGAGCGACGATTTTCCACCACCCGACACACCTGTAACGCATATGAGTTTACCGAGAGGGAACTCCACATCCACATTCTTGAGGTTATTGCCGCACGCACCGAATATCTTCAGGCTCTTTCCGTTGCCTGGGCGACGCGTTGCAGGAATTTCAATGCGCTCCTTACCCTCAAGGAAACGGGCTGTCATAGTATCGGCAGCCAACATTGCCTGCGGAGTACCCGCGAAGACAACCTCGCCACCCTTACGGCCGGCCTTCGGCCCCATATCAATTATATAGTCCGACGCCAGCATAATATCTCTGTCGTGCTCCACCACAACAACGGTATTTCCGCTGTCGCGCAACGCCTTCAACGAATTTATGAGCCTGTCGTTGTCGCGCGGGTGAAGGCCTATACTGGGCTCATCGAGAATGTAAAGCACGTTTACCAGGCGCGAGCCCACCTGCGTGGCAAGCCTTATGCGCTGCCCCTCGCCACCCGACAATGAGGCCGATGAGCGATTGAGCGAGAGATACCCCAGCCCCACATCGAGCAAAAAGCCTATGCGCGACTGAATCTCCTTTACTATTTCGGTTGCAATGGCACGCTGTTTCTCATTGAGCGCAGGACCGAGGTTATTGAACCACTCGTGCAACAGGGCAATGTCCATTGTCGCAAGTTCGTGAATATTCTTTCCGTTTATGAGATAGTGCAGAGCCTCTTTGTTAAGGCGCGCTCCGCCACACTCGGGGCAAGGTTGCATAACCGAGAACTGTTCGGCCCAACGCAACTCTTTTGCCGAGGTGCTTGTCTCCTTTTGCAACTGAATGTATTTTACAAGGCCGTCGTATGTTGTTATACTGTCGTAGTACATATCGGTTCCCTCGCCGTAGGTTAGCGGCACGGGCGAACCATAAAGGATTTCATCTATAGCCTCGTCGGGTAGTTCTTCTACCGGGGTTTTGAGCGTAGCATCGTAGCGGGCAAGCACAGCTTCAAGCTGCTGAAAGATTGACGAGCGGCGATACTTTCCAAGCGGTGCAAGCGCACCGTCATATACCGACAATGAGCGGTCGGGCACCACCTTTTCTACATCAACCGCACTCACAACGCCCAATCCCTTACATTTGGGGCAGAAGCCCTGTGGCGAATTGAAGGAGAAATTGTGGGGGTCGGGTTCTTTGTAGGAGAGACCGGTGGTGGGACACATAAGGCGCTTGCTGAAATAACGCACGCTGCCCGACGGCATCTCCATTATCATCACAAGCCCATCGCCCTGCTGCAATGTTGTTGCAAGGCTCTGCTTCAGGCGGTCGGTGTCCTTTGCATCAACCACAAGCTTGTCTATCACCACCTCAATGTCGTGGTTCTTGTAGCGCTCTACCATCAAACCACGCGAGAGCTCACACATCTCTCCGTCGATACGCACGTTCAGGTAACCCTTGTGCATCATCTGTTCGAAAAGTTCCTTATAGTGTCCCTTGCGCCCTTTCACAAGCGGTGCAAGCATATAGATGCGTTTGCCGGCATAAGCATCGAGCAGCAGCTGAAGAATCTGCTCCTCGGAGTATTTCACCATCTTCTCGCCCGAGAGGTAAGAATAAGCCTCGCCGGCGCGGGAAAAGAGCAGACGCATATAGTCGTATATTTCGGTGGTCGTTCCCACGGTTGAACGCGGGTTCTTGTTTGTGGTCTTCTGTTCAATGGATATTACAGGGCTCAACCCGGTGATTTTGTCAACATCGGGACGCTCCATACCACCCAGGAAATTCCTCGCATAGGTGGAAAATGTTTCGAGATAGCGGCGCTGTCCCTCGGCAAAAATTGTATCGAAGGCCAACGACGACTTTCCACTGCCGCTCAAGCCGGTGATAACCGTGAGCGAATTGTGCGGTATCTCGGCATCTATATTCTTGAGGTTGTGCACCCTGGCGCCAAACACCTCAATTTTTCCTTTCTCCTCTTTCACGCTCATAGTCTTTTATTTACCCTCGGAATAACCACGCAAGATATTCACATCGCGGCGTATCTCATAATTACGGCCGTCGGCGCCCTTGGCAGTTACAACCACAAAATAGACACCATCCTTCACGGGAGTGCCCTTGTATGTACCGTCCCATCCACACTCCTCGCAGTTCATTTTGTCTATACCCCACGAGTAGAGCTGTTGCCCCCAGCGGTTGTATATTGCTGCGTTGAATTTTATAATGGATTTTACATTATAGACATTGAAATAGTCGTTTATACCATCGCCGTTGGGCGAAAAGGCATTAGGCACCTCGAGAGTCGACTCGGCCAGCACTATGCGGAAAGGCTCAATGTCGGGAGAGGTGTATTCGTACACTATTTCGGGATTTTCGGTGCTTGTGTACACAATTTTGGGCTGCACCACAATTGTTCCGCTCTCGCAGAATTCATACTCCACCACAGCATCGTAGCGGGTGAGGAAAGGAGAGTTCTCACCCTCGCGGGTAAAATCCCAACTGCACACGAGCGAGTAGCCCTGCACATCGGCCGCATTTGCGTTGAATTCCACTTTCAACGGAGCTTCGCCTGTGTAATCCTCACCAAAGGCAAGCGTTGCCTCTACCGTACCATCGGCTGCAAAAACACGCGCCTCAGGCAACGGAGTCTCAATATCCTGCGCGCTCAAAGGCAGCGCCACCACAAGAAGCATCACTGCAAGCAACGCACTTTTTATATATCCGTATCTCATAATCAAAAAAACTATAAAGCCGCACAAACGGCATTTCATCAAACAACAAAAATAATCCATAAGAACGAGAAAACGGAGAAAAAAAGCAAAAAAAGAGCTAAAAAAAGCTACCAGTGCCTCCCGCGCGCACATTTATTATGTGACCACAAAGATTTATCGCACTATATTCCCAGTTTTTGGCAAAATATCACTATCTTCGCAAGGTAATATGCACCCTAAACATAGGCTATTTATGCAAAAAATAAAGCACATAATTGTTCTGCCGATAATAATACTGTCGGCAATTGGAGCAAATGCACAAAGCAACAACAGCTATTTCATACACACTGTAAGCAAAGGGCAGACACTCTACTCCATTTCCCGTATGTACCAAAAGAGCATACAGGAGATTGTCGAGCACAACCCCGGCAGCGATGTAAAATTATCGATAGGGCAAGCATTGCGCATTCCCCAAGCAGCGTCGCAACCCACAGCCGCCCCCGCCACAAAAAGCAGCAAACAGAGCAATGTGGCACAAGAGGCCGACGACAAGGAGAGCCGCTACCACACAATTCAGCCCGGCGAGACACTATACCGCTTGGGTAAATTATACAACATCTCCCCCGAGGATATTTGCGCCGCAAACCCCGGACTGTCAATAAACAATTTCCGTGCAGGCGAGGTAATCCTTATTCCAGCGAGTAAAGTTATTGCCGAGCCCATTGTTGAAACCACACCCGCTCCCGAACCCGCCGAACCGTTGCGCGAAGCGACCACCCACAAAGTGGAAAAAGGAGAGACAGTGTATGGCATAAGCCGCAAATACAACATCACAATAGAGGAGCTTTACGCAGCGAACCCCGATATAAACCGAAACAAGAAACTAAAGAAGAAGACCATACTTAATATCCCCGGCAAAGAGGCACCCAAAGAGACTGTGAGCCCCACAATTGTTGCAGAAAAGAGCAACAAGGAGATATTCACACTCATTGAGGAAAAAAAGGACTCCATTGCAGCGCTTGCACAAGACAACAGCACCCGCGTAGCAGTAATACTCCCCTACCTGCTCGGCAGCTATGCCCCCAACGAACAGAACCGTATGCTTGAATATTATCAAGGCTTTCTGCTGGCTGTGGAAAAGCTCAAGCGCTACGGCTACTCGTTCGAAATAAACACATACGATTCGGGCCGCGAGAGCAAGAGCCTCGACAGCCTGCTCACAAGCGGTGCGCTCGACAATATGGACATTATAATTGGCGCGCTCTACCCCTCACACAACAAAGAACTTGCAAGGTATGCACAGGAAAAGGAGATTCCCCTTGTAATACCCTTCACCTCGAAAGAAGATGAAATATTCCGCAACCCAATGGTGTACATTGTAAACACAATGCAGTCCTATTTCTTCTCCGAGGTAATCGACCACTTTACACAGAAATTCCCCAACGCAAACGTAATATTTGTTGAGGACAGCACTGCCAACAACAAAAAAGAGTTCATTTCGGCACTCACCGACGGGCTCAACCAGAAACACGTGCCACACACAACCATTAAGATGGAGAGCATAACAGAGCTCACCGGCAAGCTTGTGAAACAAGAGTGTGACAGTGCCGCAATCGCACCCATAAAGAAAGTGCTTGACAGCGAGAGAGAGAATATATTCATTCCCCTTTCGTCGAGCGCAAGCACCCTTTCGACCATTGTGCCCTCGCTCATATTACTCAAGAGCGACACGCTCGGTCTCCCGAAATTCAAGCTCTTCGGCTACCCCGAGTGGCAGATATATGCCAACGATATGCGCGCACAGCTATACGAGGCCGACACATACTTCTACGCATCGTTCTTCAGCCACTACTCGTTGCCCGAGGCCGCAAAATTCCAGGATGAGTATGCACGCTGGTTCGACCGCAACCTGCTCAACATATACCCACGCTACGGTATGTTGGGATATGACACAGGCTACACTTTCCTGCTGGCTGCGGCAAAATTCGGTAAAGAGCTACCCAACAGAATAAACCAGGTAACGTTCACACCCGTGCAGACAGGCTTCAAATTCGAGCGCGTGAACAACTGGGGAGGTATGGTCAACAAGAAGATATATTTTGTACACTACACTCCTGAGTACAACATTGAAAAAATAGACTTTGACAAATGAAAAGATTACTGGCAATAATATTTTCCCTTGCAGCCCTCACCGCAAGTGCACAAATTGAGGAGCCACGCAGCATTTTCGAACTTGGAGTATCGGGCGGTATGAACTTGAGCAAAATGGACCTGCAGCCCAGTTTGCGCCAGAAGATGCTGAAAGGAGCAAACGGAGGCTTGAGCATAAGATACACCAGCGAAAAATACTTCAGTATGATATGCGCTGCACAATTGGAGGTAAACTACTCGCAGCGAGGCTGGGAAGAGGAGTTCGACAAAGAGCTGCCCTACACTTTCACCCGCACGCTCAACTACATCGAGGTACCTTTCCTTGCCCACCTTGCTTGGGGACAAGAGCCTCGTGGCTTGCAATTCTTCATTAACCTCGGCCCGCAAATAGGCTTTTTCCTTGACGATGAAGAGGAATATGGCGGTGGCCTTGACCCCGAAAAACGCCCCGAGTCGATACGCCCCATATATGGCAAGGAGGTGGAGAACAAGTTCGAGTATGGCATTGCAGGCGGCGCCGGACTTGAGTGGAAGACAAAAGCCGGAAACTTCTTTGTTGAGGGCCGTTACTACTATGGACTCAGCGATATTTTCCACAACTCAAAAACCGATGATTTTGGTCGTTCGGCCAACCAGACAATAACAGTGAGACTGGGTTACTCGGTAAGACTGTTCTAAAAAACAAGAACGAGGATGACAAGTCATCCTCGTTCTTGTTTTTATAGAGACTCGCTTTTTAGCGGTTCTTATACATATCATCATAATACTTCTCATATTCTCCGCTTGTGATGTTATCCATCCACTCCTGGTTGTCGAGATACCAGCGCACGGTCTTTTCAATACCCTCCTCGAACTGCAGGCTGGGTTCCCAGCCAAGCTCCTTTTGAAGTTTTGTAGAGTCTATCGCGTAACGCAGGTCGTGGCCTGCACGGTCGGTAACGTATGTTATAAGGTCGAGCGACGCACCCTCGGGGTTACCGAGCAAGCGGTCGACGGTCTTGATGATGACCTTAATGATGTCGATGTTCTTCCACTCGTTGAAACCGCCGATATTGTATGTGTCGGCCACCTTACCGTTGTGGAAAATAACATCAATGGCGCGTGCGTGGTCTACAACGTACAACCAGTCGCGCACATTCTCTCCCTTGCCGTACACAGGCAGTGGCTTGCGCTGACGTATATTGTTTATGAAGAGCGGAATGAGCTTTTCGGGGAACTGATAAGGGCCGTAGTTGTTAGAGCAGTTGGTTACGATTGTGGGCATTCCGTATGTGTCGTGGAAGGCGCGCACAAAGTGGTCGCTGCTTGCCTTTGAAGCCGAATAAGGGCTGTGGGGGTTGTACTTCGTTGTCTCGTAGAAAAAGTCCTCGCCATAGGCCAAGTGATGCTCGCCCGACGATGCTGTTGTGGTGAAGGGGGGCTCGATACCCTCGGGGTGGCTCAGTTCAAGAGCACCGTAAACCTCGTCGGTAGAGATGTGGTAGAAGCGCTTGCCTTCGTACTTTTCGGGCAAAGACTCCCAGTAGAGCTTTGCAGCCTGCAGTAGCGAGAGCGTTCCCATTACGTTAGTGCGGGCAAAGGTAAAGGGATCTTTTATCGAACGGTCTACGTGGCTCTCGGCTGCAAGGTGAATGATACCGTCGACATTGTTGTCAACAATAAGCTTGTACATCGCGTCAAAATCGCAGATATCGGCCTTTACAAAGGTGTAGTTGGGCTTTGATTCAATATCCTTGAGGTTGGCAAGGTTACCCGCATAGGTGAGTTTGTCTACATTTATAATATTGTATTCGGGGTACTTGTTCACGAAAAGGCGCACAACGTGCGAGCCTATAAAACCGGCACCGCCGGTTACTATTATACTGCGTTTCATTCTATTCTATATTATTTGTTAGTAGCCTTTATTCTTTTGATGCAATACTCCATCGATTCCCTCCAATGCGGAATTTCTATGCCAAAGGTCTCTTTTATCTTTGTCTTGTCGAGCACCGAATATGCAGGGCGTGTCACGGGCGAGGGGAACTCGCTGCTGTGGCAGGGAACAACCTTGCAGGCGGTGTTGCCGGCTGCGGCTGCAATTTCGGTTGCAAAGTCGTACCACGAACAGACACCCTCGTTAGAGAAATGATAGACACCCTCATTGCCATCGTATACACCAGCCTCTATTATAGAGAAGATGGCAAGGGCAAGGTCGCCGGCATATGTGGGAGTACCCACCTGGTCGAAGACCACTTTCAGTTGCTCTTTCTCGGCTGTGAGGCGCATCATTGTCTTGAGGAAGTTATTTCCGAATTCAGAATACAACCACGCTGTGCGTATAATGAGAGCCTTGCAACCGCTCTCAAGTATGGCCTGCTCGCCGTGAAGCTTTGTCTTGCCATAGACGCCGAGCGGGTTGAGCGGCATATCCTCGGTGCGCGGTGTGTTGCCGTCGCAACCGAACACATAGTCGGTAGATATGTGGAAGAGTGTAGCACCGGCTCCTTTGGCTGCTTTCGCAAGGTTGGCGGCAGCTGTCGCGTTTATGAGCTCGGCGGTTGCCTCGTCGCTTTCGGCCTTGTCCACGTTGGTGTATGCGGCGCAGTTCACAATGACATTTATGCCGTTGCTCTGCACGAATGCCTCAACGGCGGCATAGTCGGTAATATCGAGCTCGGCAACATCGGTGGCAATGTATGTGTTAGGCGACACTGCACCCAGGCGGCGCATCTCGCTGCCCAGCTGCCCGTTGGCACCTGTTATAAGTACTCTTTTACTCTGCATAATAATTGGTATTATAGTCGAATGGTATGTCTGCTTCGGCAAGCGGGAGGCTCTTCTTATCCTTGTCCGAGAGGATTACCTTGTCGAGAGGCAGGTGCCAGTCAATGGCAAGCGTAGTATCGTCCCACGCAACCGCGCCCTCGCTCTCCTTGTTATAGAAATTGTCGCATTTATACTGGAAAACAGCCTCTTCGCTTAACACGGCAAAGCCGTGGGCAAAGCCTCGGGGCACAAAGAACTGACGGTGGTTATCCTCGGTGAGCTCCACTGCCACATATTTGCCGTACGTGGGCGAGCCTTTGCGTATATCAACTGCAACGTCGAGCACTGCGCCTTTTATGCAGCGCACGAGCTTGCTCTGCGCATAAGGGGGTTTCTGGAAATGAAGGCCACGCAGCACGCCGTACGACGATTTCGACTGGTTATCCTGAACAAAGACTGTGCGACAAACCTTCTCCTCGAACTCCCGTTGCGAGAAGGATTCATAGAAATAACCTCTTTCGTCGCAGAATATTCGTGGCTCAATTATTACCACCCCATCAATTTCCGTTTTTATTACTTCCATCTTCTAAAAATTATTTGCGCCGGTGCGCTCAACCTCTTTTATTATTTTCAACAGATATTGTCCATACTGGTTCTTGGCCATGGGGGCGGCAATTTCGCGCAGACGCTCGGTTGTTATCCAGCCTTTGCGGTAGGCAATGCCTTCGAGACACGCGATTTTGAGTCCCTGGCGTTTCTCTATCACCTCCACGAAGATAGATGCTTCGGCAAGTGAGTCGTGTGTGCCGGTGTCGAGCCACGCAAAGCCGCGCTGAAGCGACTGTACCTTGAGCTCGCCGCTCGAGAGGAATTCCTGGTTAACGGTGGTTATCTCAAGCTCGCCACGGGCCGATGGTTTTATGTTCTTTGCAATTTCGACAACCTTGTTGGGGTAGAAATATAGGCCCACGACAGCGTAGTTCGATTTGGGGTTCTGCGGTTTTTCCTCAATTGAAAGGCAGTTGCCGTCCTTGTCGAATTCGGCAACGCCGTAGCGTTCGGGATCGTCTACCCAGTAGCCGAACACTGTTGCCTTCTTATCCTCCTCGACCGAGCGCACTGCCTCCTTGAGCATTGCGGGGAAACCAGAGCCGTGGAAAATGTTGTCGCCCAGCACAAGGCACACCGAGTCGTTGCCTATGAATTTTTCACCTATTATAAATGCCTGTGCGAGGCCGTCGGGCGAGGGTTGCTCGGCATACTCAAAGCGCACTCCATAGTCGCTACCATCGCCCAAGAGTCTTTTGAACGAGGGAAGGTCGGCAGGCGTTGATATAATGAGGATTTCCCTAATACCGGCGAGCATGAGCACCGAAATGGGATAATATATCATGGGTTTGTCGTAGATGGGCAGCAACTGCTTGCTCACTCCTTTTGTGATGGGATACAGGCGTGTGCCCGAACCACCGGCCAATACAATTCCTTTCATAATCTATTGTACTTTTATTATATATAAACAGCGGAGATTTTCCCCTTTAATTGTGATGGTACGAGGTATCACCCTCGTACCACCCGGATTTTTATTCCTTGATAAGTTCAAACTCGGCACCCGAGCCAAAGTCCTGGCCGTTCTGCGAGCTCAAACCATTGAAACGTACGTAACGTGCTTTCACAGGTTTGTCGAAGATGACTACCTGCTGTTTCGAATTGTTCTCGAACTGTCCTTTTGCAACAGGCTCGCTCCAATTCTCGCGGTCGTTGCTTATCTGTATCGAATAATCCTTTATGTTACCGTTGTTACCGCCATCCTGACGAGGCATATACTTGAAGCCCTTGATCTTAACCTCCTCGTTGGCATCGAAGTCGATGTAGTGAGGATAGATGGCAACGGTTACCGAATACATTGTGTGCCACATTGTAGAAGGATCGCCGTCGAGCATCTTGCTTGCCTCGTTGCCGGTCTCCTGGCTAGAGCAGAATGCAACTGTAACGGGAATTGATGTAACTGCAGCATAGCTGTATGTTGCGCTGAGCGCGGGAGTAGCCTTTTCCCATACGATGATGTCGCCACCCTTGCTCATGTTCACAGGCTCGGTGTACTTTGTAGCCTTGCCCTTCTTGCCAATCTTGTAGTAGATTTCAGCACCCTCTTTGTTGCAGCTCATTGTTACAATACCGCGGAGGTCGCGCTTCATCATCACAGGAACAGCACCCGAAGAGAGCACTTTTGCCTTGCTTGTGTAGCAGTCGCCTGCAACCACAGGACGCATAATGAAAGAAACCGAATTCTCGCCGGCACGTACACGGTCGTAGTCGAGAGGACCACCCTGTCCACAGCTGTTACCGCCAAGACCGGTTACCTTTTTGTCGAGTGACAACCAAGTACCCGATGATGCAGGCAACTGATAGGGGTGAGCAGCTTCGGTGAGTTCTACATCGTTCCAAGGAAGAGCGGTTGTAGAAAGTCCCTCGGTTGAAACGAAGAGCACACCATTACCTGCGTCGTTTGTGAGAGCAGCCCAACGGATACCCTCGCGGTTACCCATATCCTGGGGTTTGGGGAAATGAACAAACTGCTCGGCAACAGTGCTCTTGTATTGCTCGACAAAAGCAGCGGTGCAACGGTCGTTGTAGTTGTTCCAGGGGCCACGGCCGTAGTATGTGTAGTTTTTAAGGTCGGCGGGCAACAACATCTGGTAACCGATGCGTGCAAGGTCGATGTTCTTGTTACCAGTAATTGCACTGTTGAGCTCGATAGAGCCGTCGGGGTAGATGGTGTAGATGCGGTTAGAAACGAAATGGAAATCGTTCTCGCCGAGTTCGCGGCTATCGTCGGTAACCTTGAAATTGTTATCTTCGAGTTTCACGCGGCGACCGGGGTGAGGAGCCTGCGAACGCACGGTGTACTGCAACACCACGCTGCCGTCCTTGTTTGTTTTTGTAACGAACGACATAACCTCGTCCTGGAGGTTGTACAAGCCGTTAACGTACCAGTTGTTCCAAGCCCAGTTGTCGTTATCCACAGGAGCACGGTAAGTATTGAGCTTCATTGTGCTGCCGGGAGCGAAAATCTCGGTACCGTTGTAGACAACGTTGTAGAGAACACCCTTGCTCTCGTCGAATACAATCTTGAATGAGCCGTCGGCAGCATCGAGGGTTCTCAAAGCAACCTCTTTGCCATCGATTGTCTCCTTGATTACAGTAGATTTAATCTTGCCACCCTTAGCTGCGTCAGCAATATATATGCTCTTCACGGCATCCTTCAAAGGAAGCTGCTCGTTCATCTGAACATAGCCTTTTTTCGCCCAAGGCATATCGTTCTTCAACAAAAGCTCAACCTTAACGAAATACTCGCAGTCGGCTTTAAGCTCCTTGCCGAAATCGACCTTGAAACTCTTCTTTGCACGGGGAGCAATTGCAAGGCCGGGGACAAAGCGTGAATCAATCTCTTTACCATCCTCCCACAAAGATACTTTGAGGTTGAGGTCGTCGAGAGACTCGAAGTAGCGTTTGTTGAAGATTTCAATCTCGCCCTTCTCATTGAAAGAAATACCTGCATTCTGGTACACCTTCTTAACCTCCCAATATTGAGGTTTCGGTGAGTGGTTGGGGAACATAATACCATTCATACAGAAGGTGTGGTCGTTGGGACGGTCGCCAAAGTCGCCACCGTAACCCATATATCTGTCACCGGTCTTTGCATCAACGTTCCAGAAAGCCTGGTCGGTCCAGTCCCAAATGGCACCACCCATAAAGAAGTTTGTACTCTCCATTGCATCCCAGTAATCTTTGAGGTTACCCACAGCGTTACCCATTGAGTGAGCATACTCCGAAATGTGGAAGGGGTATTTGATGGGAGCCTTACCTGTTACGGCATACTGTGTCCAACCGATTGAGGGATACTGGTTCGAGCCCATATCAACGATATTGTTGTTACGCTCGTACTGCACGGGGCGTGTGGTGTCGAAAGCCTTCAAAGCCTCATAGGCCTTCACAAAGTTCACACCGGGGCCGGCCTCGTTACCGAGTGACCAGATAACAACCGAAGGACGGTTCATTGTAGCGTAGGCCATCTCCATCACGCGCGCGACGTGTGCATTCTGGAACTCGGGAACGTGTGACAATGAAGCATCGCCATAGTAATATTGGTGGCTCTCGATATTGGCCTCATCCTCGAGGTAGATACCGTACTTGTCGCAGAGGTAGTACCAGTAGGGAGCATCGGGGTAGTGAGCGTTACGAACGTGGTTGATGTTGCCCTGAAGCATAAGCATAACCTCGTTGTGCATCTGCTCGCGTGTAACGGCGTGACCGCGCTCGAGGTTGCTCTCGTGACGGTTAACACCTTTCATCTTGATGGGCTTGCCGTTGAGATAGTAGTAACGGCCAGCAATGCCGAACTCGTCGTCCTCGGCCTTAGTATCGCGTATTTCAACCTCGCGGAAACCGATATATGTAGAAGCTGTTTCAACCACGCGGCCTTTCTTGTCGAGAAGGTTCACAACCAATGTATAACGGTTGGGTTTCTCGGCACTCCATTTTGCGGGGTTCTCAACGGGCATCTCCATTTTGGCGGTAATTGTTGCGCCGCTCAAGAGCTGCTCAACGGGAGCAATTGCCATTGCGCCCTCAACAATTGTGTTGTCGTCGCTATAGAGTTCGTTCTTGTAGAGCTGTGCCTGAACCTTGTAACCTTTCGCCTTTTTCTTGCCAAGGTTACGGATGTCCATTGCAATTTGCGCAACAGCGTTCTTGTACTCGTCGTCGAGGTCGGTTACAACACGGAAGTCGCGTATTTCCACAGGGTTTGTAGAAGTAAGCGACACTGTGCGGAAGATACCGGGAAGACGGAACATATCCTGCGACTCGAGAAACGAAGCGTCGCTGTTACGGTAAACCTCAACAGCTACAACATTCTCACCCTTAACAAGGTATTTTGAAATATTGAACGCAGCAAGGTTACGCGAGTTCTTTGAGAAACCGACATATTTACCGTTAATCCACAAGTAGAAGAACGAGTCAACGCCATCGAAGTTGATATAAACCTCACGACCTTCCCAGTTTTCGGGCACGGTGAAGGTGCGACGGTAAGAACCCACCTCGTTACGGTGCTTGTATGTAGTGTGATGCTTTGCAGGCTCGCGCATTACACCACCCTTCCAGTCGCCCACTGCAACAGTGTGTTTGAAAATCACAGGCTGGTTCACATAAATGGGAGTACCATACTTCTGGCTACCGTCGGGCTGCAAGCCGTATACGTTCCAGTTCATAGGAACCTCAACCTTGTCCCACGCGGTAACGTCGAATTCGGGTTTATAAAAATCGACGGGACGCTCACCGGGGTTAGGCACCCAATTGAAGCTCCACGTTCCATCGAGCGAGAGATAATACGCACTTGCTTCGGGAAGCACTTTGCGGGCATTCTCTTCGTTGTCGAATGTAAAGAACCAACCTTTGGGCTGCTCTTTGTTCAAGGCGATGCGTGTAGGGCTCTCCCACTCGCTGCCGTCTGGCGCAAGATAGTCGCCATAAACAAAGCCGGCAAGGTTCTGTCCAACAGATACAGCCGACACAAGCAGCGCGGCCGCAATTGCAGAAAGGAATCTTTTTTTCATAAAATGGTTATTATTAGGTTAATATAAAAAATTCACAAACAAAATGCTGCAAAAATTCACTCATAAAACGGCGAGCACGCCCCGCCACGCAGCACTAATGGTTGCTAAATTACAATATATTTTTATAAATTAAAAATTTTTATGGGCCAAAAACCAAACAAGACACTAAAAAGGCTCGCACGCCAACGGAACACAAAATAACAACAGCACGCAAAAGCGAGCCTTGAAAGTAAATTTATTTTACAACCTCACCCCAATACAGTTCCCCACCACCGTCACTGCAGAAAAACATCGCAACGGGCATGCAGCCACACAACACACAAGCAACAAATAAAGCTGTAAGCACAAGAAAAAAACAAAAAACAGACCGATGGGTACAGGGCAAAAAAAATAAAGACCGCACAATGTGCAGCCCTTATTCAAACAATCATTGAGAATCTCCGATTATTTCTTAGATGCCTCTACAGAAACCTTGCGGAACTCCTGCATAAGCTTGCCAAGCTCCAAAGAAGCCTTGCGTGCACGAGTACCTGCAGCCTTATTACCTTTTTCTGCCTGAGCTGCTGCATCAGCTGCAAAAGCTGCATAAGTCTCCTGGATTTTTTCAATAAGCTCTTTCATATTACATTTGTTATTAAAGATTAGCGATGCACAAAGATAACAAAAAACATTATAATCAAACATTTTTGGCCTTTTTTTTACTACTTTTTTCAAAAAAAATATTCTTTTCCACAAAAACGCACCGCCACCCCACACGTAACAACACCACACACAGCACATTGCAACGCACATTGTGCAATTGCGGCACACCACATACCTATTTATATATAATAAACAAGCTACAACCGGAACACTACCGGCGCGAACGCGCAAAGCACAGCCTCGTTTGGTAAATTTTATTTACACACAAAACATAGCATAAAACACACGACAACGCAATAAAAGCAACTACGCACACACGCGATAAAATAAATTTTATTAAATAATAAATAAATACGCGAAATTAATCGTATATTTGCAAAATACGTGGCGCAACAGCAGCACACGCCATCAAACGAAAACGAATAAACACATATACACGGAATGAACCCTACCAACAAACAACAACAGCAGACAGAGTTTTTCAACATCACGGAAATCCTCTACGCATTCGCCTCGCGCTGGTACCTGTTTCTCATTTCGCTCATTATAGCAGCAGGTATCGCTTCTTACAAGATAGCAACCACGCAGCCCACCTATTCCCGCTACTGCGAGGTACTCATCAAGAGCAACACAAAATCGCACTCACTCGACGAGCAGATGTCCAATTTTGCCAACCTTGGAGTGCGTAACAAGACAACAGCCTACAACGAGATATACACATTCCGTTCACCCGAGGTCATAACCGAGGTCGTGCGCCGCCTCAACCTTAAAATGCGCTACGAGAGCAAAGGCTTCTTCCACACCAAAACCCTTTACGGCAACGAGCTCCCCGTCACAGTGGAGTTCTACGACCTCGACGAAGAGGAGCGTGCCGCACTCACCATTGAAATTACCCCCGAGGGCAATTACACCATCAGCGGAATAAGCCACAACGGCGCAGCAATAGAGTGCGAGCCCATCACCGGCAGCCTTGTTGACGGAATTTCAATGACCGAGAGTGCTATAGGCAAAATAATCATCCGCCGCGGCACACCACAGGCAACCACACAGACAATCTTCGCAAAACAGATTGGTGTGAGCACAGCCGCCGCAATAACAAACGGCAGCCTTGCCTTCCGTCTCAGCGAGGAGAAGAACAGCGAAATTATAACCATATCGGCCCACGACCACTCCATTGACCGCGCCGACGACATTCTCGCCACCCTCATAGAGGTGTACAATAAAAACTGGATAGAGGACAAGAACAAGGCGGCAGCAGGCACACGCAAGTTCATTGAGGAGCGTCTGGAATTCATCACCGAAGAACTCGACAATATCGACAGCGACATCTCTTCGTACAAAAGCCGCAACCTGCTGCCCGACGCCAATGCAGCCGTAACCAGCAAAATGGCAAAGAACCGCACCAACCTGAACACACTCGAGAAACTCAACAACGAGCTTATGAGTATGCGTGACATTCTCAAGAAGCTACAGGCTATTACCGCCACCCACGAGATGCTCCCCTTCGGTGCCAACCTCGGCAACGCAGCGCTCAACACACAAATTGCCGAATACAACCAGTCACTCATCGAGCGCAACGAACAGTTCCGCAAGAGCGGCAAAAGCAACCCTGTAATACAGCGTATGGACCTTGAGCTCGACACAAAGCGAGAAGCAATCATCGCAGCCGCAAAGACAACCATAAAGAAGCAGGAGACCGAAATTGCCACACTGGAAAAAGAGACAAAGAAGCTGCTCGAAGAGATTTCCAAAAACCCCGAACAGACAAAATATCTTGCATCGGCCGAGCGCGAGCAGTCGGTAAAAGAGAAGCTATATCTCTTCCTGCTGCAGAAACAGGAGGAAAACCAGCTCTCGCAAGCCTTCACCGCCTACAAGACCCGTGTAATCACCACCCCCACAGGCAGCGTAAAACCCACAGCACCCATAAAAAAGAGCATCTACACCACAGCGCTCGCAATAGGCCTGCTCATCCCCGCGGCCATCCTGCTCATCATTGAACTGAGCAACACACGCATACGCGGTCGCAAAGACCTCGAAAGGCTCTCCGTGCCAATCATTGGAGAAATTCCGCAACACGGCAACAAAAAGGAGAAAAACGGCGTTGTTGTAAAAGAGGGCAGCCGCAACATAATAAACGAAGCGTTCCGCGTGCTGCGCACAAACATCGAATTTATGACACGCGGCAAGGAACACAACGTAATTATAACCACCTCGTTCAACCCCGGCAGCGGAAAGACCTTCTGTATCCTGAACACCGCAATAAGCCTTGCCATCAAGGGAGAAAGAACAATCGCAATAGACGGCGATATGCGCCACGCATCGCTCTCGCAGCATTTCAACTCCCCCGCAAAAGGAATGAGCAACTACCTTGCAGGCGACATAACAGACATAAATGAGGTTATAATCACCGACGAAAAGCACCCCTCGTTACACATTCTGCCTGTGGGCACAATACCACCCAACCCCACCGAGCTGCTCGAGTCACCCCGTTTCACACAACTGATGGAGAAACTAAAGCAGGAGTACAAATACATTTTCATCGACTGCCCGCCCATTGACATTGTGGCCGACACGCATATTATAGAGAAATTTGCCGACCGCACACTCTTCCTCGTGCGCGCAGGAGTAATGGAGCGCGAGATGGTAAACGACATCGAAGAGACATACACCGAGAACAAACTCAAGAATATGACAATCGTTCTCAACGGAGTAGACACCGGCGGGCACAAGTACGGACAAAAATACAGCTACCGTTACGGCTACCACAACAGCTACCACTACGGTTACTCCGAGAAATAAAAAGAAGAAAAATAAATTGAGGCAAACAAACCCACAATAATGGAGAAAAAGAGAACAACAAAAGTATGTTGCGTCTTCAATTACGCACCACACTACCGCAGCGCCATCTACCAAGCAATGGCACGCGAGCTTTGTTGCGACTTTTTCTTTGGCGACACAGTGTTCCAGCCCATAGAGCAGCTCGACACCACACAGCTCAAAGGCTTCAAAGGCTTTATAAAAGCCAAAAAGACACCCTTTGCCGGGCACGTGTGGCACAGCGGTATAAAGCAGATATTCAACAAAGAATATACCCACTACATTCTCACAGGCCACCCCAAAGACATCATCAACTGGCTTGTGATACTTTACGCCAAGCTCACCGGCAAGAAAGTCTACTTGTGGAGCCACGGGCTATACGCCCCCTGCCGGGGATTTTTCAAACGCGCCTACCACAAGCTCTTCTACGCAAGCGCAACCGGGCTGTTGATGTACAACCGCCGCAACTGCCGCTTTATGGAAGAGATTGGCTGCCGCAAGGAGCGCCTGCACATAATGCACAACTCGCTCGACACGGCGCAGCAGACCAACATATACAACAGCCTTGCCCCCGAAAGCATCTACAACGACCATTTCGGCAATAACCACCCCACAGTGATATACATCGGGCGCATACAGGAAGTAAAGAAAATACCACTGCTGCTACAAGCTGCAAAAATACTACACGAGCAAGGCACGCCCGTGAATGTAGTTCTTGTGGGCGGCGGCAACGAGCACAAGATAGAACAAGAGATTGATGCACTGCAACTGCAAGGCAAGGTGTGGCTCCACGGCCCCTGCTACGACGAGGGCACAAACGCCCGCCTCCTCTACAACGCTGCCGTGTGCGCATCACCCGGCAATGTAGGGCTCACCGCCATACACGCGCTCACATACGGCACGCCCGTGGTTACGCACAACAACTTCACCACCCAGATGCCCGAAGCCGAAGCCATTGCCGACGGCATCACAGGCAGCCTTTTCACCGAAGACAACGTGCACGACCTTGCCCGCAAAATAGCACACTGGTGCAATGCAACACCCGCACGGCGCTCGCAGTGCCGCGCCGCCGCACGCCACACCATTGAGAGCGAGTGGAGCACCGGTTACCAGATAAACCTTCTGAAAGGAATAATAGCAAAATAGAGACCAATGAGAAAAAAGAACTTCACAATCCTCACAAAAGACGGCACAAACTACCTCCTGCCGTTCATCCTCATTACATCGTGCTTTGCACTTTGGGGATTCGCCAACGACATTACCCACCCAATGGTAAAAGCCTTCTCCAAAATCTTCCGTATGAACGTGACGCAAGGAACCCTTGTGCAAGTAGCCTTCTACGCCGGATATTTTGTAATGGCCCTTCCCGCAGCCATATTCATACGCAAGTTCTCCTACAAGGCCGGCATTCTTCTTGGCCTCGCCCTCTACACCGTGGGCGCGCTGTTGTTCCTGCCCGCAAAGATGACAGGCGACTACTACCCCTTCCTTGCCGCCTACTTCATTCTCACCTGCGGTCTCTCGTTCCTCGAAACAAGCGCCAACCCCTACATTCTCTCAATGGGCAGTGAGGAGACAGCCACACAGCGCCTCAACCTCGCGCAAGCCTTCAACCCCATAGGCTCGCTTGCAGGAATGTACGTTGCAATGAATTTCATACAGGCAAAGCTCAACCCTATGAGCACCGCCGAGCGCGCTCTGCTCAACGACGCCGAATTTGAAGCCGTGAAGCAGGCCGACCTCGACACACTCACCGGGCCATACCTTGCTATGGGCATTGTAATAGCAGCAATCTTCCTGCTCATCCTCTTCACCCGTATGCCCAAGAACGGCGACAGCGACACAAGCATAAACCTTGGTGCCACATTCAAGCGCCTTGTAACCATAAAGAACTACCGCGAGGGAGTCATCGCCCAGTTCTTCTACGTGGGCGTACAAACAATGTGCTGGACCTTCATCATTCAGTACGGCACCCACATTCTTATGCAAAGCGGTATGGACGAACGTGCAGCCGAGGTGCTTTCGCAAAAGTACAACATCGTTGCAATGGTCATTTTCTGCTGCAGCCGCTTCATCTGCACCTTCCTGCTGCGCTTCATCAAGCCCGGCCTGTTGCTCACCATCCTTGCAATGGTTGGATGCGTGCTCACCGCAGGAGTTATTATGCTCGAAAACGTCTACGGCCTCTACTGCCTTGTTGCAATATCGGCCTGCATGTCACTTATGTTCCCCACCATCTACGGCATCGCACTGCGCGGCCTGGGCGAGGATGCCAAATTTGGCGCCGCCGGCCTCATTATGGCCATTCTCGGCGGTTCGGTACTGCCACCCCTGCAGGCCGCAATCATCGACAGAGGTACAATAGCCGGCCTTCCCGCCACTCACCTCTCGTTCATTCTGCCGCTCATCTGTTTCATTGTGATAACCATTTACGGTTTCCGCACAAACAAAAGATTCAAAACTGCAGAATAAATATTGGACACACCAATTAAAATTCATAAATTTGAAGCCACTGGAATAATCAACCAAAAACCATAAATAATATGAGCAAAAAAGTTTTCGTTTCGGGTTGCTACGATATGTTACACTCGGGGCACGTAGCCTTCTTCAAAGAAGCATCGCAACACGGTGATTTATATGTAGGAATCGGTTCCGACAGCACCATTCAGGACCTCAAGAACCGCAAAACCATAAACACACAGGAGGAGCGCCTTTATATGGTAAAATCAATACGCTACGTAAAGGATGCATTCATAAACTCGGGCAGCGGCATTATGGACTTTGCCGAAGATGTAAAAGCACTGAAACCCGATATATTCTTTGTGAACACCGACGGTTACACTCCCGAAAAGAAACGCTTCTGCCAGGAGAACGGCATTGAACTCAAAGTGAGCACCCGCATGCCCGAAGCAGGCCTCCCCACCCGCTCCACCACAGCCCTGCGCCAGGAGTGCAAGATACCCTACCGCATAGACCTAGCCGGCGGCTGGCTCGACCAACCCTACGTGAACAAGTTTGCCGAGGGTCCCGTTCTCACCATAAACATTGAGCCCGACTATGACTTCAACAACCGCAGCGGTATGAGCACATCGTCGCGCAAGGCAGCCATTGAGATGTGGCACATCGACATCCCCAAAGGCGACCGCGAGGTGCTTGCCAAGGAACTTTTCTGCTTCGAGAACCCTCCCGGCTCGCCCTACATAAGCGGTTCACAGGACGCCATTGGCGTTGTAATGCCCGGCCTCAACCGCCTCAACTACAAGGACGAGAAATACTGGCCCAGCGAAATTGAGAGCGTCAAGGACGACGATATCCTCTCATTCATCGAGAAGCACATATGGCTCATTCCCCTTTCACCACGCAAGGGCGACTACAACGTGCTCGCCAACACCAACATCACCAAAGAGGGTGCCGAGCGCCTCGCGGCCGCAGCACGCGACTGCTGGCAAGCTGTCAACAACAAGGACATCGACGCTTGGGGTAAAGCAACAACCGAGTCGTTCCGTGCCCAGATAGCAATGTTCCCCAATATGGCCCCTCCTTATGTATTCGAAACAATAAACGAATACATAAACGATGTAAAGGGAATTAAAATAACCGGTGCCGGCGGTGGCGGTTACCTTGTGATAATAAACGACACCCCCATAAAGGACGCATTGCAAATAAGAATACGCCGCAACTAATGCAGCGCCACCTTATTTTATATAAAGGAGCAAACTAAAAAGCCGGGAAGAACCGGCTGGCGCAACAGCCACCCGTGCGTGCCCGGTAAGCACGCACGGGAACATTGAATATTTACAATAAAACAACACCTATATGAAAATTGCAGTAGCCGGAACAGGATACGTGGGACTGAGCATAGCAACACTGCTTGCCCGGCACAACGAGGTTGTGGCAGTGGACATTATACCCGAAAAGGTAGAAATGATAAACCGCCGCATCTCCCCCATCCAGGACGAGTATATCGAAAAACACCTCTCCGGCGAAGAGCTCAACCTCACTGCAACACTCGACGCCGAAAGCGCCTACCGCGATGCCGATTTTGTTGTCATCGCCACCCCCACAAACTACGACAGCCACAAAAATTTCTTCGACACATCGGCTGTGGAAGCAGCTGCGCGACAAGTGACACAAACCAACCCTGCAGCCATAATGATAATTAAAAGCACCATCCCTGTGGGGTACACGCAAACATTATGCAACAAGCTGGGTAACAACAATATACTCTTCTCTCCGGAATTCCTGCGCGAGAGCACCGCACTCTACGATAACCTCTTCCCCAGCCGCATAATTGTAGGGCACCCGCAGGATAACGAGCGACTAGCCACAGCCGCCCGCACCTTTGCTTCACTCCTGCAACAAGGAGCAATAAAAGAGAACATCCCCACCCTCTTTATGGGACTTAAAGAGGCCGAAGCCGTAAAACTTTTTGCCAACACCTACCTTGCCCTGCGCGTGAGCTATTTCAACGAGCTCGACACATATGCCGAGGTAAAAGGGCTCGACTCCGCAGCCATAATACAAGGCGTAGGGCTCGACCCCCGCATTGGCGACCACTACAACAACCCCTCCTTCGGCTACGGCGGCTACTGCCTCCCCAAAGACACCAAGCAGCTGCTTGCCAATTACCAAGATGTACCCCAGAACATGATGAGCGCCATTGTGGAGAGCAACCGCACCCGCAAGGACTTCATTGCCGACCAGGTATTGCGCCAGGCCGGGTACTACGACTACACCAGCCGCGGTCATTTCGACAGCGCAAGCGAGAGGCAATGCACCATTGGCGTCTACCGCCTCACAATGAAGGCCGGCAGCGACAATTTCCGCCAATCATCAATACAAGGCGTGATGAAACGTATCAAGGCCAAAGGCGCCGAAATCATCATCTACGAACCCACACTGCCCGGCGGCACCACCTTCTTTGGCAGCCGCGTAGTTAACGACCTCGCCGAGTTCAAAACCCTCTCACAAGCCATTATAGCCAACCGCTACGACTCCGTGCTCGACGATGTAAAGGACAAAGTATACACCCGCGACATCTTCCAAAGAGACTGACGCATAAAAACAAGGGACACGCCCCACCCGCAGGTGCCCGATAAGCCCCTGCGGGAACCAAGAACAAACAACGTTTATAGCAGTAACCCAAAGAACCACTATGATATACCCCATAGGAAAACAGAATTTCGAGAAGCTGCGCAACGAAGGTTGCGTCTATGTCGACAAAACAGCAATCCTGTACAAGCTGGTGAAAGAAGGCAGCGCCTACTTTCTCAGCCGCCCACGCCGTTTCGGCAAAAGCCTCACACTATCGACCCTCGAGGCATACTTCACAGGCAAAAAAGAACTGTTCAAAGGACTGGCCATTGAACAGCTCGAGAAGGAGTGGTTCACATACCCCGTGATGCACCTCGACCTCAATGCCGAGAAGTACGAAAGCAAAGACGAGCTGGAGAACATACTCAAGACCTACCTG
>JAZTWX010000022.1:0-17535 GCA_045636125.1 Bacteroidaceae bacterium | reverse complement strand
TGGCCGGAATTAAAGTACATCAAATTATTTGACGGTTCGTTTTTCGTTCCTTACTTATACTTAAATCTTTCGCTGCATAAAAGCAGCAAAAGCACGTTGTACTGCTTGTCTGTATGGAATGTTTTCAAGGATCATCTTGCTCTTCGTTCGGCGCTGCTTGTGCGTTGCTTCCCGAAAGCGAGTGCAAAGGTAAGGCGATTTTTTGAATTACAAAACTTTTACCAAAGAAATTTTTGAAAAAATGCGAAAAATTTTCAAAACAAGTTTTTCGCTGCTTATTTTTGAAATATTTTGAGCAATTTTGTAAAATTATCAATACTTTTTCAACTAAATATTTTTTCGCCCACACAAAACTTTTTTCAACTTTTTGCAAAAATCAGGCACCGGGAAAAATAAAAAGGCTGTTTCTTTTTTGTAAACGCAACTTAATGTATCTTCGCATATAGTTTTTAAGCACTCACGTATACCTTATTATATATATAATATATATGCTGGACAGAAGCACTATCGAACTAATAATGGACACCGCCAAGGTTGAAGAGGTGGTGGGCGACTTTGTTGCGCTGCGCAAACGCGGCGTGAATATGATTGGGCTATGCCCCTTTCACAACGAAAAAACCCCATCGTTCACCGTATCGCCGTCGAAGAACCTGTGGAAATGTTTCGGATGCGGAAAAGGCGGCAAGCCCGTGCACTTTATTATGGAGCACGAACAGCTGGGCTACTACGATGCGCTGCGCTGGCTGGCAAAGAAATATAATATAGAGGTGCGAGAGCGCGAACTCACCGACGAGGAGAGAGAAAGACAAGGCGTGCGCGAAAGCCTTTTTGTAATAAACCAATATGCACAAGAGTTTTTCACCGACGCGCTATTCAACAGCGAAGAGGGGAGGGCCATAGGCTTGAACTATTTCCGCCACCGCGGCTTGAACGACGAGACAATAAAGAAATTCGGGCTCGGATACTCACCCGAACGACGCGACAGCCTTGCCCTCACCGCCACAAAAGCGGGCTACAACAGCGAGCTTCTCGCAAAAAGCGGCGTGTGCTACAAAACCGAGGACGGGCGTATGATCGACCGTTTCTGGGGCCGTTGCATATTCCCCGTACACACAATATCGGGCAAAGTGGTGGCGTTCGGCGGCCGCACACTGCAGAGCAACCCCAAGGCTGCAAAATATGTGAACTCGCCCGAGTCGGACATCTACCACAAGAGCGACCACCTTTACGGCCTCTATTTTGCCAAGCAGGCAATAATGCAGAAGGACCGCTGCATACTCGTTGAAGGCTACCTCGATGTTATATCGATGTATCAATCGGGCATAAAGAACGTGGTTGCATCGTCGGGAACATCACTCACCACCGGGCAAATAAAACTCATACACCGCTTCACCAACAACGTAACGCTCATATACGACGGCGACAAGGCCGGCATAAAGGCCTCGTTGCGCGGAACCGATATGCTGCTCGAGGAGGGAATGAACATAAACGTGGTGATGCTGCCCGACGGCGAAGACCCCGACAGCTACGCACAAAGCCACAGCACCGAGGAGGTCGAAGAGTACATCAACCGCAACAAGGTCGATTTCATACGCTTCAAGACCAACCTCTTGCTCAACGACGTGGGCGAAGACCCCGTTGCACGCGCCAACCTCATTGGCGAGATTGTAAAGAGCATAGCCGTAATCCCCAACGAAATTCTGCGCAGCGAGTACATAAAGAAAT
Source organism: Bacteroidaceae bacterium (assembly GCA_045636125.1). Classification (GTDB taxonomy): domain Bacteria; phylum Bacteroidota; class Bacteroidia; order Bacteroidales; family Bacteroidaceae; genus HGM04593. The sequence continues at coordinate 15,810 of JAZTWX010000022.1, read as the reverse complement.
GCAGCGAAATGCTCAATGTGAAAGAGCAGCTACTGGTGAAAGAGGTTGCGAAAATAAGAATGAAGCGCAACGAGGAGATGCTCAAGCGCCACGAGAACGGCGCCGGCGCGACAGCAGAAACCACAAACAGCACCGCAGCACCCGAAGCGGGAGAGCTGCAGAAAGAGATAATGGCCGAATACAGCAACAACCCGCTACACAACAAGGAGCGCGCCATAATACAGTTCCTGCTGCGCAACGGCGACAAAATGTTGCAAGTACCCGAAAACAAGACCGCCGGTACACCCGCGTTTGCCGAGACTGTAATATCGCATCTCTATTACTCATTCAATGAGGATGGAATAGAGTTCAGCCACCCGCTCTACAAACGAGTGTTCGAAGAGGCATCGCAGCACGCAGCCGACATAAGCTTCAATGCCGAAAGATATTTCATCTCTCACCCCGATAGCGAAATATCGCGCCTTGCAGCAGACCTCTGCGGCGAAAGATATATGCTGAGCAAATTCTTTACCCAGCAAGGCACAAACGAAGAACGCAACGAAATGGCAGTGCTTTTTGAGCAGACCACCCGCCTCGCAATAGCCTACAAGCACAGCATTATAGACGAAATGCTGAAAGAGACAATGGAGAAACTGAAAGACCCCGCAGTTGCAGGCGATGCACAAAAAGCAATGGAGCTTATGGAAAACTTCAAATTCCTCAAAGAGACACAACAGGCGCTGAACAACCTGCTCGGGCACTACGGGTTCGGGTCGGCAGCACTGAACGTATAATAAAAAAGGTTACCGCACGTGGCGGTAACCTACCTTAAATTCACAAAGCCATTGCAATCAATGGTTGTTGCGCAAAAGATTCATAAATTCCTCGCGGGTTTTTGCCTGGTTGAAAGCACCGCAGAAATCCGATGTCGTGGTAATTGAATTCTGTTTCTTTATTCCGCGCATCTGCATACACAAATGCTGGGCCTCAACAACCACCATCACACCAAGAGGGTTCAGCGTATTCTGAATACACTCCTTTATTTGCAACGTAAGGCGCTCCTGAACCTGGAGGCGACGCGCAAAAGCATCGACCACACGCGCAATTTTGCTTAGACCGGTTATGTAACCGTTGGGTATATAGGCAACGTGCACCTTGCCGAAGAAAGGCAACATATGATGCTCGCAAAGGGAATAGAAATCTATATCCTTTACTATTACCATCTGTTTATAATCCTCCTTGAACATTGCCCCGCGCAAAATAGCTTCGGGGTCCTCGCCGTAACCGGCCGTTGCTTCGAGCACGGCACGCGCAACGCGGTCGGGGGTTTTGACAAGGCCCTCGCGGGTAACATCCTCACCTATTGCCACTAACATATTGTGGCAGCTCTCCATAAGCATCTCTTTTGCCTTCTCTTTGTCCTGTAGCATAGTTTTTAATAAGGCAGGTTAATCATTGTCTTGCGCACCGATATTTCGCGGAACTTACGGGTGGCTTTGAGTTTATACATTACAGCCTCGGCCTCTTCGCGGGTGCGATAGTCGCCATACTGGCAAGAGCGTATGGGCGACTCGAATACCACATACACCTCGGCACCGGGGAAATTTGTGCGCATATATTGAGCCCACTTGTTGGCCTCCTCACGCGCATTGCGCGAATTGTTGCCCGAATAGACCATTACGCGATAACCCTCGACCTGTGTAGTCTTTTTCGATATCTTGCCCATAAGGCTGTCGAGCAGCGCAGGCTGGTTCACACGCACAACACCCTTGCCGGGCTCGTCGCGGTGCAATTCTTGAACAATAGTGTTCTGCGCCCCTGCATAAAGGGCACAGAACATTATTGCTATAAGTATAATACCTCGTTTCATTATTATTTGAAAGCGTCGATAATACCTTTGAAGTCGGCAACTTTGAGAGCTGCACCACCAATGAGACCACCGTCAACGTTGGGGTTGGCGAAGAGCTCTTTTGCGTTGCTGGGCTTGCAGCTACCACCATAGAGGATAGATGTGTTGTCGGCTACCTCTTTGCCATATTTGTCGGCAATTGTAGAGCGGATGTAAGCGTGAATCTCCTCGGCCTGCTCGGGAGTAGCTGTGAGGCCGGTACCGATAGCCCAAACGGGCTCGTAAGCCAAGATGATTTTAGAGAAGTCCTCGGCAGAAAGGTCGTAGAGTGAACCTGCGAGCTGGTCGTAAACAACCTTGTTCTGGATACCCTGCTCACGCTCCTCTTTCACCTCACCGATGCAGAAGATGGGAGTAAGGCCGTTGGCAAGAGCAAGCTGAACCTTCTCCTTGAGAATTTCTGCTGTCTCACCATAGTAAGCACGACGCTCAGAGTGGCCAAGGATTACATATTTTGCACCAGTTGATGCAACCATAGATGCAGAAACCTCACCTGTGTATGCACCCGATACCTTGTCGGCGCAGTTCTCAGCACCAACACCAATGATTTCAGCGTCCACAATGGGAGCTACCGATGCAAGGTGGATGAAAGGTGTGCAAATAACAACATCACAGTTGGGTTTGTCGGCTGTCAAAGCCTCGTTGAGCTCTTTTGCAAGAGCAATGCCCTCTTGAAGATTCATATTCATCTTCCAGTTTCCGGCAACAATGTTCTTTCTCATTTTAATTTAATTTTAAAAGGTTTATATTAAAAAATCACTCATTCTCATTTTCAGCAGGAGCCTCGGCTGCCTTCCCGGCCGCCTTTTTCTCACCTGCAAACATATCCACAAACAGCACAAAAGCAAGAGGCAAGGCAAAGAGCAGCAACCAGAAGCGCCAACCGCGCATTGCCGCCACATAGCCCTTGCTTTCGGCCAAAAGTTCCACTGCCGAGCCTATATTATCGACAGAGGGGACATCGGCCATATTCCACTTGCCCGCAACGCGGCCGTCGTGCAGCAGCACAAAACCGGGATTTGCGCGCACCATTGTCTTAAGCATTACATCGTCGGCCCAATATATGGGATATTCGGCTCCGGTGCGTTTTTTCCAAAGCTGCACAAGTTCCTCACCCGACACAGTTGCTGCATAGAAAGGTATGTCGCAAGCGGTGCAGAAGTCGTAAAGCTCGTTCACCTTGTCCACGCGACTCTCGTCGGCCGTAGCAAGTGACTCCATAGCAAGAATGCCCACATAACCTGTGTCGGCAAGTATCTCTGCCGCAAAGTCTTCGTCGGTGGAGAGATCGATGAAGGCAAAATCCCTCACCGTTGCCGCACGCGCAGGGCTCACAAGCCTTGTTTTGCTGCCTATGAAGCTCCACAAGCTGTCGGGCAATTCATTGGTGTCAAAATCGCGCTGCTCACCATCCTTTTCGTACACCCCCACCACGGAGTGCACCGAGGGGTGGTCAACGACCGCTTCGCGCAGGTTTACTCCCGGCGCAAATGGGCCGAAATCAATCACCGGCAGGTGCATTATACTCATATATTGCAGCAACGCAATATAGAAAAATGCAAATATCGCCGCCATCCAGCGGTTACGGCTGCTCACCCTGCTCCTGAAGAGCGCGCCCTTTACACATAGCAAAAGCGATGCCAGCAGCAGCACAACATTCTTGCCGAATGTTTCCCAGTTGCTCAACTGCAAGGCGCTGCCGAAACAGCCACAGTCGGGCACGGGGTTCTCTAGCGCAATGTAAAGCGTGAGCGGCGTGTAGACAAGCAGCATTGCAAAGACCGCCGTTGTCACAAGCCTGCGATACACACCCACAAGCAGGAAAAAGCCCGCTACAAACTCTGCCGCCACAAGCAGCACTGCCACCACCTGCAACCAGGAGGGCGAGAACAAGGCCACACCGAACGCATCGGCATAATCCTGCAGCTTGTGGCAAAAGCCCACAGGGTCGACAGCCTTCACAAAGCCCGACACCATAAACACTATTGCCAAGAGCACGCGACAAGCGTTCGTGAGCAACGTCAGAAGCAATATTTTTTTAGTCGGCGATACCATTCTTTATAAGACCGAACACCGCGTAGTTTATCATATCCATATAGTTGGCATCGACACCCTCCGACACTTTTGTTTCGCCCTTCAGCTCCTCAATCTGTTTTGTACGCCAGATTTTGGTGAGGATAAGGTCGGTGTACGAAGTTGTGCGCATCCCCCTCCACGCCTCGTTATAGTCGTGGTTCTTCTTTTTCATAAGTTCGAGGGTTGTCTGCGCCTTGCGGTCGTACATTTCCATAGCCTCATCGGGGGTGAGGTCGCAGAAATCGGCAAAGCCCAGGTCGAGCTGAACAAGGGCAATAATACCGTAGTTCACAATGCCTATGAGTTCGGAGTTTATATCCTCGCCCACCAGATTTTCGGCACCTGTTTCAAGGGTGCGTATGCGTTTCGCCTTAATGAATATCTGGTCGGTAAGCGATTCGGGACGCATTATGCGCCACGATGCTCCGTAGTCGTAGAGTTTCTTGCCGAACAACTCACGGCACACGGCCAGCACTTTTTCAAATTCTTTGTTTGTATCGTTCATTGTATATTCCTTAATTCTTCGGTTTTCAATTGCATTTAGGGTATTTCTTGAACCAGCTGCCCACTTTCAGCTTCACTACACCAAAAAGCGCCTCGCTGAATATTCCGCCGCTCATCTTCGATGTTCCAAGCACACGGTTAACAAAAATCACAGGCACCTCCTTTATTTTGAACCCGCACTTGTGGGTGGTGAATTTCATCTCTATCTGGAAGGCATACCCTTTGAAGCGTATAGAGTCGAGGTCTATTGTCTCGAGCACCTTGCGACGATAGCAGTTGAAACCCGCCGTGGTGTCGTACACCGGGATGCGGGTGATAAAGCGCACATATTTCGACGCGAAATAAGACATAAGCACGCGCCCCATAGGCCAGTTCACAACGTTCACACCCGTCACATAGCGGCTACCTATCGAGAGGTCGTAACCCTCCTCGGCGCAAGCCTTGTAAAGCAGGGGAACATCGGCGGGGTTGTGCGAAAAGTCGGCATCCATCTCAAAAATGTAATCATAGCCCTGCTGCAAGGCCCATTTGAAGCCCGCGATGTAGGCCGTTCCCAGCCCCAGCTTACCCTCACGCTCCAGTATGTGCACTCTGCCGGGAAAGACCGCCTGCATCGACTTCACAATTGCTGCAGTGCCGTCGGGCGAGCCGTCGTCCACTACAAGCACGTCGAACGCGTGCTCAAGGGCAATAAGAGCGCGAATCATCTTTTCAATGTTCTCCTTCTCGTTGTATGTGGGAATAATTATTACGCTGTCGCTCTTCATAAATTGTTTTTTATGCACCCCGCACAACTGCACAGAGTGTCGTTTGTTACAAAGATAGAGTAAATCCTAAAAACTTTCAAAATTAAAACATACAATATTACTTAAAATATAATTTATATTACACGCACTGCGAATAGCAGCCGCTTTTTTGCCGATATTTCCGTTTTTCTCACTATCTTCGTGCCAAATTACAAAAACCCGTAAAAGTGGAAAACAAGAAACTCTTCATTGAAACATACGGCTGCCAGATGAACGTGGCCGACAGCGAGGTAATAGGCTCAATACTCAAGATTGCAGGCTACGAGGTTACGCAGGAGATTGGCGAGGCCAAGCTCATTCTGCTCAACACCTGTTCCATACGCGACAATGCCGAGCAGAAGATTTACGGCCGCCTGGACCAACTGAACGCGATGCGCCGCGGGAAAGACACCCTCGTCGGCGTGGTGGGATGTATGGCCGAGCGCGTGAAAGAGGAGCTCATAGAGAAATACCGCGTGAACATTGTGGCAGGCCCCGACGCCTACCTTTCACTGCCCCAGCTCATTGCCGAGGCCGAAATGGGACACGCTGCAATGAACATAGAACTGTCGACAACCGAGACCTACCGCGATGTAATCCCTATGCGCATCTGCAGCGGCAACGTGTCGGGATACATTTCCATTATGCGCGGTTGCAACAACTTCTGCCACTATTGCGTAGTGCCCTACACCCGTGGCCGCGAGCGTAGCCGCGACATACAGAGCATCCTTAACGAGGTCGACGACCTTGTGGCAAAAGGTTTCAAGGAGATTATATTGCTGGGACAGAATGTGAATTCCTACAGATTCGAGGGAGAGAACGGCGAGTGCATCACCTTCCCCGAGCTACTGCGCCGTGTGGCACGCCACGCACCCGCAACACGCATACGCTTCACAACATCGCACCCCAAAGATATGAGCGACGACACCTTGCGCGTGATAGCCGAGGAGCCCAACGTGTGCCGTAGCATACACCTTCCCGTGCAGAGCGGAAGCAGCACAATGCTCAAGGCAATGAACCGCAAATACACCCGCGAGTGGTACCTTTCGCGCATTGAAGCAATACGCACCATTGTGCCCGATTGCGGCCTTTCCACCGACATTATTGCCGGTTTCTGCGGCGAGACCGAGGAGGACCACCAGCAGACACTCTCGCTTATGCGCTACTGCTCTTACGATGCAGCGTTTATGTTCAAATATTCCGAACGCCCCGGTACTTTTGCCAGCAAACATATGAAGGACGACATCGACGACAAGGAGAAGGTGCGCCGCCTCAATGAGATTATCGCTTTGCAGCAGCAATGTTCGGCCGACAACAATAAAAAGTGTATAGGCCAAACATACGAAGTGCTCATCGAGGGTGTTTCAAAGCGTTCAAAGGAGCAGTTCTTCGGCCGCACCGAGCAGAACCGCACAGCCGTTTTCGACCGCAAGGGATACAAGATTGGAGATTTTGTAAAAGTGAAGATAAACGACTCAACAGCAGCCACCCTGCTTGGAGAAATTGTCGATTAATACAGCAAAAATCGATAAAACATATAAAAAAATGCAAGCCCCGGAAGGCTTGCATTTTTTATCTACGCTGAGATGTTACTTATTTCTTCACAGGAAGAATAAGAGCGAGAATCAAGTAAGCAATTGCAACAGCACCACAAAGAAGCAACGCTGCAACCACTGTTACAATGCGAACAATCTTTGTATCAAGATTAAACTCCTCGGCAAGACCTGCGCAAACACCTGCGATAACTCTATCGCTTGAACGGTACAATTTTCCCATTTTCGTTTTTATTTTGTGTTGAACAATTATTGTTTTCGGCAAAATTACTGTTTAACCCTCGTTTTAAGTGTTAAAAAATGTAATTTTTGAATATAAACAGGTAAAACTTCAAAAAAGCGGAACATTTTTACTCTAAATAATATATTTTTGTAACGAGTTTAGGAGAATTGCGCTTTTTCGCAAGCAACGAGGAGAAAAACAATGAATATAATAACCCACGACAAATGCCCTATGTGCGGCAGCAACAGCACGGGCAAGCGCTTCGCCTGCAAGGATCACTTTGCAACAGGCGAAACGTTCGACATATTCGAGTGCAGCGAGTGTGGGTTCGTGTTCACGCAGAATATCCCCGACGAAAAGGAGATTGCCCCCTACTACCAATCGAGCAGCTACATTTCACACAGCAACACAAGCAAGGGGCTTGTGAACAAGCTCTACCACGTTGCACGCGAAATAATGTTGCGCCACAAGACATCACTTGTGAAGAAGCTCACCCTTCTGCAGAACGGCCGCATTGTGGACTACGGCGCAGGAACAGGCTTTTTTGCCCGCGCAATGCACAAAAAAGGGTGGAACGTCACCGCAATTGAAAAGAGCCCCGAAGCGCGCGACTTTTCAAAGGCGAACTACGGTTTTGAGCTTTTCCCCGAGGATGAACTAAAGAACATTGAAACACACTCGGTCGATGTTGTTACCCTGTGGCACGTAATGGAGCACATTCAGCAGCTCGATGCATTTTGGCAGGAGATGCACCGCATTCTCGACGAGAGCGGCATCGCAATTATTGCTGTGCCCAACTGCAAGTCGCACGACGCACGCCACTACGGCAGCAACTGGGCAGCGTACGACGTGCCGCGCCACCTGTGGCATTTCACTCCAAGCACAATTATGAGGCTGGGCGAAAAACACGGGTTCATACTCGAGCGCCAGTACCCTATGCTGCTCGACGGGTTCTACATTTCAATGTTGAGCGAAAAATACAAAGGCTCACGCCTGCAATTGCTGCGTGGCCTGTGGAGAGGATTTACGGGCTTTTGCGCAACGCTCGAAAAGTGCAGCGCAAGCAGCTCCATAATATACGTTTTTAGAAAAAGAAAATGAGCAAACCCATTTTTAAGGTACAGACCATAAGCGTTTACATAAGCACCACTCTTGTGCTTATGTTGCTGGGCACAATAGGGCTGATGTTCGTGGCAGCCGACTCGCTGTCGAAACACGTAAGGCAGAACATTGCGCTGTCGGTTGTTATGAGCAATGAGCTGAGCGAGGCCGACATTCTCAAATTCAAGGCCACCGTGGACAAGAAACGCTACGTTCAGAAGAGCCGTTACATTTCGCGCGAGGAGGTGCTCGAAGAGCAGAAGAAAGAGCTGGGTACCGACCCCACCGAGTTCCTCGGCTACAACCCCTACGAAGCTTCGGTGGAGATTATGCTCAAGAACGATTTTGCCAACAACGGCAGCGTTGCACAAATAGAGAAGGAGCTCGCAAAGAGCCGCGGCGTGAAGGAGATTATCTACCAACGCGACCTTATGGAATCGGTAAACAGCAACATAAAAAAAATAGGCTTTGCAATGGCTGTACTCCTTGTGCTGCTCACACTCATTGCGTGGTCGCTCATAGGTAACCTTGTGAGGCTGTCGATATATTCAAAAAGGTTCCTGTTGCACACAATGAAGCTTGTGGGCGCAACCTGGGGTTTCATACGCTACCCGTTCATTATGCACAACTTCAAGATTGGCCTGTTTTCGGCCATTCTGGCCAACCTGCTCCTTGCCGGTGGCATATATATAGTGTGGTGCGAAGAGCCCGCAGTACTCACTATCCTGCCCACAACGCACCTTGCAGCAGTAGCTGCAGGCGTAACACTTTTTGGAATTGTAATTTGCGTGCTGTGCGCCTACTCTTCGGTGAACCGTTTCCTGCGTATGCGCAGCAACGACCTTTATTTCATATAACAACTAAGAAAGAAAATGGATAAACAGAAATTCGCGTTCGGAAAGACAAACTACATTCTGCTCCTTGTCGGGGTGGTTATAATTATTGCAGGAATAATCCTTATGTGCGGCCCCGGAAGCACCGAGACACATTTTGAGCCCGACATATTCAGTGTCAGACGAATAAAGGTTGCACCCACAGTGTGCTTTGCAGGCTTCCTTTTTGTAATTTATGCAATTATACACAAAACAAAAAAATAGACCATTATGACAATTTTCGACACAATAATAATAGCAATTGTCGAGGGATTGACCGAGTTTCTGCCCGTGTCGTCGACCGGCCATATGATTATTACCCAGAATATCCTGGGCGTTGAGAGCAGTGAATTTGTGAAGGCTTTTACCTTTATAATACAGTTCGGCGCAATACTTTCGGTGGTAGTGCTCTACTGGAAACGCTTCTTCAAACTCAACCACACTCCCGCCCCCGACGGCGCAACCCCGCTCAAACGTTTCCTGCACAAGTACGACTTCTACTGGAAGCTTTTGGTTGCCTTTATCCCCGCAGCGGTGCTCGGCCTGCTCTTCAACGACATTATAGACGAAATGCTCGAGAGCGTTGCAGTTGTCGCCACCTCGCTCATTATTGGCGGTGTGTTCATGCTCTTCTGCGACAAGATTTTCAACAAGGGCAGCGAAGCAACACCCCTCAACGAGAAACGCGCGTTCAGCATCGGTCTTTTCCAGTGCATCTCAATGATTCCCGGCGTGTCGCGCTCAATGGCAACCATTGTGGGCGGTATGTCGCAGAAACTCACACGCAAGGCTGCAGCCGAGTTCTCGTTCTTCCTCGCAGTGCCCACAATGTTCGCGGCAACACTTTTCAAGCTGCTGAAGATATTTATGGAACCGCAGGGAGCGCAAATAATAATGGACAACCTGGGCACGCTCATCGTGGGCAACGTTGTGGCCTTTGCCGTTGCGTTGCTTGCCATAAAATTCTTTATAAACTTTGTTACTAAATACGGATTCAAAGCCTTCGGTTGGTACAGAATTATTTTGGGAGGAATAATACTCGCAATGCTGTTCACCGGACACAACCTTACAGTATGATGGATTTTCAGGCAGGAGAGATACTTGCAGTATACAAGCCCTACACGTGGACATCTTTCCAGATTGTCAACAAGATACGTTACCACCTGAGCCGTAAGCTTGGCATCAAGAGGTTCAAGGTGGGCCACGCCGGCACGCTCGACCCCCTTGCAACGGGAGTACTCCTTGTGTGCACAGGCAAAGCCACAAAAAAAATAGAGGAGCTGCAAAGCCACACCAAAGAGTATGTGGCCGAGATTATGCTGGGAGCAACCACTCCCTCGTACGATATGGAGCACCCCGTGGATGCAACTTACCCCCACGAGCACATCACCGAGGAGATGGTGAGAGAGGTTCTTGCAAAGTTCACCGGCACCATAGCACAGCGCCCGCCACTCTTTTCGGCCTGCAAGGTCGACGGCAAGAGAGCATACGACCTTGCCCGCAAAGGCAGCAACATGGAGCTTGCCCCCAAGCTCATACAGATTGATGAAATTGAGCTCTTGCAGTGCGAGCTGCCCAAAATAAAGATAAGGGTGGTATGCGGCAAGGGAACATACATACGCTCGCTTGCACGCGACATTGGCGAAGCACTGCAAAGCGGAGCATACCTTACAAGTTTAACCCGTACCAGAGTAGGAGATTACAGGATTGAGGATTGCATAAACCCCGACGAGTTCCAAGACTGGTTAGAAAAACAAACAACAATATGAGTATCATCGACGAAAATTTCAACATCAACTCACCCCACATGAAGTTGTCGCAGTTCAAGTACAAACTCACCGACGACCGCATCGCCCTCTACCCACTGCCCTGCCGCGACGAGTCCCGCCTCTTGGTTCTGCACAAGAAAACCGGTGAAATTGAGCACCGTCTGTTCAAAGAGATTGTACATTATTTCGATGAAAAGGACCTTTTTGTACTCAACGACAGCAAAGTGTTCCCTGCTCGCCTCTACGGCAACAAGGAAAAGACCAACGCGCAGATTGAGGTGTTCCTGCTGCGTGAGCTCAACGAGGAGTTCCGTTTGTGGGATGTACTTGTGGACCCCGCACGTAAAATACGTATAGGCAACAAGCTCTATTTTGGCGAGGACAACTCAATGGTAGCCGAGGTTATCGATAACACAACCTCACGCGGACGCACACTGCGCTTCCTCTACGACGGCCCCCACGACGAGTTCAAGAAAGCACTCTACTCGCTTGGCGTAGCTCCCCTGCCCGAGGATTTCAAACAGCTGCGCAAGGAAGAGCCCGAGGACCTGGAGAATTTCCAGACATATTTTGCAAAGAAAGAGGGTTCGGTAACAGCATCGTTCGCCGGCCTGCACTTTACACGCGAACTTATGAAGAGAATGGAAATAAAGGGTATCGACACTGCATACGTAACAATGCACACCGGCCTCGGTTGTTTCCGCGAAATTGATGTTGAGGACCTCACAAAGCACAAGATGGACAGCGACCTCATAAGCGTAGACACCGAAGCCGTGAACCTCATAAACAAAGCAAAGAGAGAGGGCCGCAGAATATGCGCCATAGGAACATCGGTGCAGCGCGTGCTCGAAACAGCCACCCTCACCGGCGGTATGTTGAAGGAGTACGACGGCTGGACAAGCAAGTTCATCTTCCCCGAATATGAGTTCCAGGTAGCCAACTGTATGGTAGCCAACTTCTATGCCCCTTACTCTACGATGCTTATGCTCACCACCGCATTCGGCGGCTACGACAATGTGATGAACGCATACGATGTTGCGCTGAAAGAGGGTTACCGTTTCGGCCTCTACGGCGACGCAATGCTCATTATCGACTAATGGAAAGGAAAACAATCTACTTGGGGCTCGGCAGCAATGCCGGCAACCGCGAGGAGAACATAAAGCGAGCGATAGAACACCTGTCGCTCGCTCTTGGTTCCCCCACCGCCCTCTCCACAATAATTGAGAGCGAACCGTGGGGATACGACTCGCAGAACAGCTACCTCAACTGCGTGGTGGCATTCGAGACCACCCTTGCCCCCCTGCAACTTCTCGACACCACCGAGGCCATTGAACGCACGCTGGGGCGCACACAAAAGAGCATCGGCGGTGTGTACAGCGATCGCACAATGGACATCGATATTCTCTTCTACGGCAACGACACAGTTGCTCACCCCCGCCTCACCGTGCCCCACCCCCTGCTGCACGAACGCCTTTTCGTGCTCGCTCCACTCAACGAAATTGCACCCACCCTGCAGCACCCGCAGCTGGGGAAAAGCGTGCAGCAACTCCTCGGCGAGCTCAAAGAATAAAGGGCCGCGGCACATTTTAACAAAAATATAGGTGTTATTACGCAAAAAGTATATACCTTTGCAATGAATTAAGCCACCCGGCGTGGCAATGTGGAAAGATTTGGCTGCTTGCAACCACGGTAAAAAATGCTAAAATCCCCGCTCATCGGGGGCACACGGCACTCTGCCGCTATTGCAAATATCCCATCTTCCACGCATTTCAAGCGAATTATTAACTACGCCCTTAAACGGGCCTAAACTCTACTATTATGGGATATTTATTCACATCGGAGTCGGTATCTGAGGGACACCCCGACAAAGTGGCCGACCAAATTTCAGACGCTATTCTCGACGAGCTCATTGCCTTTGACTCACAATCGAAAGTTGCTTGCGAAACTCTTGTAACCACCGGACAGGTAGTAATTGCCGGTGAGGTAAAATCGTCGGCCTATGTCGACCTGCAGGACATTGCACGCCGCGTTATAAACCGCATAGGCTACACCAAGAGCGAATATATGTTCGACGGTAACTCTTGCGGAATCTTTTCGGCCATTCACGAACAGAGCGCCGACATCAACCGCGGCGTAGAGCGCACCGAGCCCATGGAACAGGGTGCCGGCGACCAGGGAATGATGTTCGGTTACGCAACAAACGAGACAGAGAACTATATGCCCGTGTCGCTCGACCTTTCGCACCTCATTCTGCGCGAGCTTGCCGACATTCGCCGCGAGGGAGAGGTTATGACCTACTTGCGCCCCGACTCGAAGAGCCAGGTAACAATTGAGTACAACGACAATGGCAAGCCCCAGCGCATCGATACCATTGTAGTTTCTACACAGCACGACGACTTTATACAGCCCGCCGACAACACCCCAGAGGCACAGGCTGCAGCCGACAAGGCACAGGTTGACAAGATACACGAAGATGTGTTGAACATACTCATCCCCCGCGTAAAAGCAAAAATCGCGTCGGAGAAGGTGCTTGCCCTCTTTGGCGACGATATAAAATACCACGTTAACCCCACAGGAAAATTCGTTATCGGTGGCCCCCACGGCGACACTGGCCTCACCGGTCGCAAGATTATTGTAGATACATACGGCGGCAAGGGCGCACACGGTGGCGGCGCGTTCAGCGGAAAAGACCCCAGCAAGGTAGACCGCAGCGCAGCCTACGCAGCACGCCACATTGCAAAGAACCTTGTAGCGGCAGGCGTTGCCGACGAGGCCCTCATTCAGCTCTCATACGCTATTGGCGTTGCACAGCCCGTGAGCGTGTTTGTGAACACATACGGCACATCAAAGGTTGCTATGAGCGACGGCGAGATTGCACTCAAGGTACAGCAGCTCTTCGACCTTCGCCCCAAAGCAATTGAGGAGCGCCTTAAACTGCGTAACCCCATCTACAGCGAGACAGCAGCATACGGACACGTAGGCCGCACACCCGAAACGGTAACAAAGACCTTCGAGTCGCGTTACCTCGACAAGAAAGAGATTACAGTGGAGCTCTTCACTTGGGAGAAACTCGACTATGTGGAGAAGGTAAAAGAGGCATTCGGCCTTTAATATACCAACGAAAAGAGGCTGATGATTGGCTTTGGCGAACTCATAAAAAGGCTTTTGCAAAACAGGGGGTTTGGAGTACAATCCCCCTCGGCCTTTTTCTTTGTAACACAAGTGCTCAAAGAGCGGCTCCCCTATTACGCATACCCCGCAATAGACAAAGCCGCCCAAAAGGGCAGCCACTCACCCGCGCACTACCGCCGCCTCTTTCGCATAGCGAACCACCTGCAACCCAAAAACATTATAGTAGCAGGTGATGGCACCGAAGCCGCACTGTGTGCACTGTCGGCAGCAAAGCCGTCGGCAGCAACACACACCGCCGGCGACGCAGCCGGGCTTGCCACGCTGCTGCAGACACCCGGGCACGATACGTTGCTCTACATTGGCAAGGGATGCGACACCACACAACTACTCGAGGCGGCCATTGCCCACGCAACACCCCGCAGCGCAATAATAATGGACTGCCCACACAGCACCCCGCAAAGGGCCGCATGCTGGGCACAGGCCATAAAGAACAGCGCCACCATAGTAACGTACGACCTGCGCAGCGCAGGGCTACTGCTCTTCGACAACGAAAAGCAAAAGCAAAACTTCACACTCCTTATGTAATATGAAAAAGGCAACCATATACACCCGAACAGGCGACAGCGGCGAAACATCACTTGCCGGCGGCACACGCGTGAGCAAGGACCACGCAAGGGTCGAAGCATACGGCACAATAGACGAGCTAAACGCATCACTTGGCCTGCTAGCCACCATACTCCCTTGCGAGGAGAAAGCCTTTGTACAGCAAATAGAGAACACCCTCTTCACCATTGGCTGCCACATATCGCACGAGGGAGCTTGCAACGGCACAATAGGCAAAAAAGAGATACAGACGTTAGAGGATGCGATAGACCGCGCCGAAGCGCAACTCCCGCCACTGCACGCCTTCATACTCCCCTGCGAGGGAGAGGCTGCCGCCCGTGCCAATATGTGCCGTGCAATATGCCGCCGAGCCGAGCGACGCATTACAACGTTGCGGAAAGAAGCACCCGTGACAGAAGGCATAATGCAATACATCAACCGCCTTTCCGACTACCTTTTCCTGCTCCAGCGCAAGCTTGCGCAAGGCGCTGAAAAAAAGTGGGAAAAGCCTTGCGAGTAAACAAAATTAGACTACTTTTGCAGACATTATAAAAAAACCTATAAAAGACCATAAATACTATGTACTGGACATTAGAATTAGCATCGAAATTGGAAGACGCACCCTGGCCCGCAACAAAAGACGAGCTCATCGACTACGCTGTACGCTCGGGCGCACCTTTGGAAGTAATAGAAAACCTTCAGGAAATTGAGGACGAGGGCGACATCTACGAGAGCATCGAGGACATTTGGCCCGACTACCCCAGCAAGGAGGACTTCTTCTTTGACGAGGAGGAGTATTAATGGGTTGAAAAAGGTTTAACACCTAAATATCAACGATTTACAATGACCGATTGGGCAGTCCAGTCGGTCATTTTTATGTCAAAAACTACCCAAAAACTGCCCGAAAATGAGCGAAAACTGCCCAAATACTGCCCTGAAAAATTGAAAAATCCTCCTAAAAAAAGGAGTAGTAAGTGAAGGACGAGAGACTGCCCAAACACTGCCCAGAGACTGCCAAAGCCACTTTTTACAACCTGCCAAGACCGCTCTTTGAAGTCAAAATATCACCCATAATTTTCTCTCTTCACTGCCTAAAACTCCGTGAAGACTACATCCACAGTTTCATTGACGAACACGAACGAGGAGTTGAACCCGATGAAGAAGAATGACCACCTTCAATACATAAAACATATCTTCATAACGACAGCCGCCACTTTGGCGGTTGTTTTCATTTGCGCCACGAAAAAATAATGCGATTATAATACTCAAATAACTATGGCAAAAAAAAGAAAGAGGTAGAGCGT
>JAZTWX010000021.1:0-7835 GCA_045636125.1 Bacteroidaceae bacterium | reverse complement strand
AGGGCCATTGTGTGAGTATGTTTGAGCGCAGCGCGGGTATATTTTTTCTTACATAGCCGCGCGGAGCGAGTTACGGAGCACCCCTTAAATTACTTGAAGTGTCGAGTGGCAAGCGAGCGTTCGACCGAATGGAGCCGGCCGGAATGAGCAAAGAATGCTCGCGACTATTTTTTCTCGCGTGCCGAGCCTTTTGTTTCTTTTCGTCGCACGAAAAGAAGGGAATAAAATAGCCATTAAAGCAAGAAAAGCTCACGGGTCACCGAGGAATTAAAGCACACGTTTATAAAAGATTCAATGCTTATCGTTAAAATATGAAGGCAAATTTGTAAAAAACATAATTGGGGTACCAGCTATATTTTTACCCCTCATCTTTTGGGGTTGATCCCTTTTGTTGTCTGTTCTTGTTGTTGCACAGGCTGCTCCTTACGCGCGCGTTCTTTATATATATTATCGGCCAAAAGAGAGAATTTTCTATGCTTTGAACGATAAGTAAGCCGTGGGTTGATATTATTCCATTATTTGTGCAGCCGGCGTTTAATCTCTTTGCGGAAGCGCAGGCCGAAGAGTATTGCGGCAGCTGTCAGCCCCACAGGGAGTCCCATTCCCACACCTATGCACCCCATATTCAGCTCAATGCCAAGAATATAGCTTGTGGGCAGTGCAAGCAGAATATATGAAATGAAGGCGTATATGCTCATGGGCTTTGTAACGGCAATGCCTCGCAGTGCGTTCCCGTAGTTTATTTGCACTCCGTCGCTCACCTGGTAGGCAAGCAAGGGGATGAGCAGGGTGGTGAACATTGCCTGTATTGTGGTGTCGCTGGTGAATATTGTGGCAAGCCTGTTCTGGAAAAGAATTATAAAGGTAGAAAGTATGGCAGCCACAACGAGAATTATGTGCAGGCTGGCGGTTGCCGTTTCGCCAACCTTCTGCCACTCGCCGCGGCCACGATAGTGGCTTATTCTTATGCACGATGCTGCTGCAATGCCGTAGTACACAAGGAAACAGAGCGAACCTGTGGTGCACATTACCTGGTAGGCTGCAAGCTCGGTGGCACCAATCCATCCCATAAGCAGCGAGGCAAGCGAGAAGGAGGCCGTTTCCATTCCCATTTGCACGGCAAGCGGTGTTCCCACCTTGAACAGCCTGGTTACATCGTTGCGGTGGCTGCTGCGTGCCTTAAAACCGGCTTTGTAGCTGCTGAAGCGGCGTTGGCGGGTTATGAACACAATAAAAAGCAGCGCCATAAGCACGCGCGATGCAAGCGTGCCGATACCTGCTCCCGTGAGCCCCAGGCGGGGGAAGCCTCCCACACCGAAGATGAGCAGATAGTTCAGTATTATGTTGGTTACGTTTCCTGCTGCAATTACCCACATTGCGGTTTTTGTAGCTGCAACGGTGTCGGTGAATTGCTTGAAGCTGTTGAAGAGTACCACAAAGGGCAGCGAGGCGAGCATGGTGAGAAAATAGGGGCGCATAAGCGGTACAAGCTCGGCCGGTTGGTTGAGGTGGTGCAGGTTGGCATACAGGATGGTGTATACAGCAACAATTATTGTGCCGAATAATATGTTCGCCCATATGCTGTCGCGGAACGAGTGTCCCACGTTGTCGTTTTCGCTACGGCCGTAGAACGCGCCGATAACGGGCGTTGCTCCGTAGCTGAAGCCGAGCATCGCAAAAACTCCCAGGTTGAAGATGCTGTTCACAAAGCCTGCGGCCGAAAGGGCGCTTCCGCTGTATTGTCCCACCATAATGGTGTCGATGAAGCCCAGAATAATATTACCCAACTGCCCAAGCACAATGGGTGTGCCCAACCTCACGATGGTGGAGTAGTGGCTGCGGTAGCGGTCGAAAGTGTTGAGTATCTCTTTTATGGGGGTAAATTTCTTCTCCATTCAAAAGTGTAGTTTTGTGGTGCCGTTGCGGGTGGGTTGTAAAGAATAAGAGGCCGGCCAAACTTAATTTTGACACAGCCTCTTTTTCTTCGTCTTGTGCGGGTGTAATGTTATTTTATGGGGATTGCCTCAATGCGTGCAATGTGTCGGCCGCCCTCGAAGGGGGTGTTCAAAAATGTCTCGACACATTTTTTAGCATCTTCGGTGCTTATGAAGCGTCCGGGCATTACAAGAATGTTGGCATCGTTGTGCTGGCGTGCAAGCTCGGCAATTTCGGGCATCCAGCAGAGGGCACCGCGTATTCCTTTGTGGTGGTTTACCGACATATTTATTCCGTTACCTGTACCGCAAATTGCAATACCGGTGGTGTGTGTGCCGTTCTCAATGGCTGTTGCAAGGGCGTGACCGAATTCGGGGTAGTTGCAGCTGTCGGTGCTGTATGTGCCATAATCCTCGAAAGTGTATCCCATTGCTGTGAGCCACTCTTTTACCTGTTCTTTGAGGGGGTAGCCTGCGTGGTCGCTTGCCAGTCCTATATTCTTGTTCATTGTCTTTTATTATAACATTGCTTTAACTTGCTCATAAACATTCTGTGCAGTGAAGCCGAGCTTCTCGTCGAGCACTTTGAAGGGCGCCGAGTAACCGAACGATTCGAGGCCGTATACCTTTCCGTTGCAGCCTACAAGGCCCTGGAGGTTAACGGGCAGGCCTGCTGTGAGGCCGAAAATCTTGGCGCCACGGGGCAGGATGCTCTCCTGGTACTGCTCGCTCTGTGTACGGAAGAGTCCCTCTGAGGGAACCGACACGATGCGGGTCTTTATGCCGTCGGCCTTGAGGAGTTTTGCGCCCTCAACAAGTGTAGAAACCTCGGAACCCGATGCAAGGAGGATAATGTCGTAATCCTCGTCGGAACCTGCGATAATGTATGCACCCTTGCTCACGTCGGCATAGTTTGTGCCTTCGGGGAGGTTGGTGATATTCTGACGCGAGAAGATGAGGCCTGTGGGGGTGTTGTCGTTCTCCATTGCAAGCTTCCAGGCCTGTGTAGCCTCGTTCACATCGGCGGGGCGAAGCACGAGCATCGAGTTCTTGCCGTGGTGGTTCTTCACCTTTTCCATAAGGCGCACCTGTGCCTCCTGCTCAACGGGCTCGTGAGTGGGGCCGTCCTCGCCTACGCGGAACGCGTCGTGTGACCACACGAACTTAACGGGGAGCTCCATAAGTGCTGCCATACGTATGGCGGGTTTCATATAGTCGCTGAACACAAAGAATGTTCCGCAGGCTGCAATTACACCGCCGTGCAATGCCATACCAATGCACAGGCAGGCCATTGTGAGCTCCGATACTCCTGCGTGCAGGAACGCGCCGCTGAAGTCGCCGGGTACAAAGGCGTGTGTCTTTTTGAGGAAACCGTCGGTCTTGTCGCTGTTGCTCAAGTCGGCCGACGATACTATCATATTCTCATATTTTTCTGCGAGGATGCCAAGAACGGTTGCCGATGCGTTACGTGTGGGGCCGTCGGCTTTCTGTTCAATGCTGTCCCAGTCGATTGCGGGGTGTGCTCCGGCGAACCACTCGGCCATTTTGATAGCTTTGTCGGGGTTTGCGGCTGCCCACGCTGCCTTCTCCTGCTTGTGTGCTGCAACAATTGTTCGCAGCTCGTTGAGACGGTTGTCGTACATCTCTTTTACCTCGGGGAAGAAAGTGAAGGGGTTCTCCACGTCGCCGCCCAGGTTCTTTATTGTGTTTATGTATGCGTCGCCGCCGAGGGGTGCTCCGTGGGTTGCGCAGTCGAACTCGTAGCTTGTGCCGTCGGCTCTGCGGCAACCTTTGCCCATTACGGTGTTACCTATGATGAGTGTGGGGCGCTCTGTTTCGGCTTTAGCCTCGGTGAGGGCGCGGCGAATCTCGTCGCAGTCGTTGCCGTCGATGGTAATTACCTTCCAGCCCCAAGCCTCGTATTTCTTGGCTGTGTCCTCCCACATTACCTCGTCGCAACGTGTAGAGAGCTGAATCTGGTTGGCATCGTAGAACATTATAAGGTTGTCGAGCTTCAGGTAACCAGCCATGCGGCCTGCTCCCTGTGAAATCTCCTCCTGAACACCACCGTCCGAGATGTAGGCGTATATTGTCTGGCGCATAACCTCTTTGCCCAAACGTGCTTCGAGGAATTTTGCAGCAATGGCAGCTCCCACAGCGTAGGTGTGTCCCTGGCCGAGGGGGCCCGATGTGTTCTCAATTCCGCGGGCGAAATTCACCTCGGGGTGGCCGGGAGTGGCGCTTCCCCATTGACGGAGCTCTTTGAGCTCGTCCATTGTGTATTTACCCGAAAGGGCAAGTACTGCATAGAGCATAGGCGACATATGGCCGGGGTCGAGGAAGAAACGGTCGCGGCCCTCCCACAGGGGATTTTCGGGGTCGTAGACCATAAATTCAGAGTAGAGGACATTTATAAAATCGGCTCCACCCATCGCTCCGCCGGGGTGTCCCGACTTTGCTTTTTCCACCATTGCCGCTGACAAGATGCGAATATTGTCGGCAGCTTTGTTCATCAGTTGCTTGCTGTTCATACCTTATATATTGTTTATTTATTTGTGTGTTAATTGCGGCGCGCAGCGTGCCGTCTATAATTAACGGCAAATTTACTATATTTTGTTTGAATGTGGAACATTTTTTTGCAACGAATTTTCAACAATTGTGCTTTGTTGCGGCAGTTATTAGTTTTTTTAGCCCTTTTGAGGGCGTGCGTGCTTCTTTTGAGCACTTTTTGTGTTATATTCGCCCATAAAAAACAGCACTATGATTATAAGATTTATTGCAAGTTCGCTGGGGCTGGCGGCCGACAAGGTGCGTAACACGGTGGAATTGCTCGAAGGGGGCGCAACCGTGCCCTTTGTGGCGCGTTACCGCAAGGAGGCTACCGGCTCGATGGACGAGGTCGCTATAGGTAACATAAAGGAGATGCACGAAAAGCTTAAGGCTCTTGTGCAGCGCAAGGCGACGGTTGTTGCCACAATTGAAGAGCAGGGAAAGCTCACTGCCGAACTTAAAAAACGCATCGACGACTGTTATGACCCGGTGGAGCTCGAAGATATTTACCTCCCGTTCAAGCCCAAGCGCAGGACACGTGCCACAGTGGCGCGCGAGCGTGGGCTGGAGCCGCTTGCCACCCTCCTGTGGCAACAGCAGGTGGCCGATATTGGCGGCCGTGCGCGTGCGTTTGTGAACAAGGATGTTTCCACGGTCGATGATGCTCTTGCCGGCGCTTCCGACATTGTGGCCGAGCGTGTTGCCGAGGACGAGTGGGCGCGCGCTGCAATGCGTCGTCTCTTTGCCCGCAAGGGTGTTGTCCGCTCGCGTGTGGTAAAGGGCAAGGAACCCGACGGCATAAAATATTCCGACTACTATGAGTGGGAAGAGCCTCTGGCGCGTGTCTCGTCGCACCGTCTGCTGGCGATGATGCGCGGCGAGGAGGAGGGTTTCTTGCGTGTGGGCATCGCAGTGGATGCCGACGAGGCTTGCGAGCTGCTTTTCCGCCATTTTGTGAAGCGCGGCTCGCCTGTGCGTGGCATTATGGAGGCAGCCGTGGCCGACGGCTTCAAGCGTCTGCTTGCCCCGTCGATGGAGAATGAGTCGATGGCTGCGGCAAAGGAAAAGGCCGACGAGGAGGCTATTGCCGTGTTTGCCGAGAATTTGAGGCAGCTGTTGCTGTCGTCGCCGTTGGGGCAGAAGGCGGTGCTTGCCATTGACCCCGGTTTCCGCACAGGCTGCAAGGTGGTGGCGCTCGACAAGCAGGGCAACCTGTTGCATCACGCTGTTATTTACCCTCACCCGCCGCAGAACGACCGCGAGGGTGCCGAAAGAATTGTCACCGGGCTTGTAAAGAAATATTCTATTGAGGCCTTTGCCGTTGGTAACGGCACTGCGGGGCGCGAGACCGAGGATTTTGTGCGCCGTCTGGGGCTTGGCTGCCCGGTCTTTGTGGTGAACGAGGATGGAGCGTCGGTCTACTCGGCGTCGGCAGTAGCGCGCGAGGAGTTTCCCGACGAGGATGTTACCGTGCGCGGCGCAGTCTCCATAGGCCGCCGTTTGATTGACCCCCTGTCGGAACTTGTGAAGATAGAGCCGCGCTCAATAGGTGTGGGGCAGTATCAGCACAGTGTCGACCAGAACAAGCTGCGTGACCGCTTGAACGTGGTTGTCGAAAGCTGTGTGAACAGGGTGGGAGTGAACGTGAACACCGCTACAAAACAGATACTTACTCACATTTCGGGGCTTGGCCCGGTACTTGCCGAAAATATTGTGAAATACCGTGCTGCTAACGGCGATTTTCCCTCCCGCAAGGCTCTTTTGAAGGTGCCGCGCCTTGGTGCAAAAGCCTTTGAACAGGCGGCAGGCTTCCTGCGTGTGGTGGGTGGCGATGAGCTGCTCGACAACACAGCCGTTCATCCCGAGTCGTATGGCATTGTGGCCCGTATGGCTGCCGATGCGGGCGTGTCGCTCAGGGATTTTATAACAAACGGTGAGTTGCGCCGCCGTGTAGAACTTAAAAACTATGTTTCGGCAGCAGTGGGCTTGCCCACGCTCACCGATATTATGGAGGCGCTCGACAAACGCGGGCTCGACGTGCGCGAGCAGGCGCGCGTCTTCTCGTTCGACCCCAATGTGCGCGAAATTGAGGACCTGCGCGAGGGGATGCTTCTCCCCGGCCTTGTAACCAACATAACAGCCTTTGGCGCTTTTGTGAATGTGGGTGTCCATCAGGATGGTCTTGTGCACATTTCGCAGCTTGCCGACCGTTTTGTCTCCTCGCCCGGCGATGTTGTGAAGCTGGGGCAGCAGGTGATGGTGAGGGTGGTGGAGGTCGACCTCAAACGTCGTCGTATCAGTCTTAGTATGAGGGGCGTGGGTTAGTTTTGTTTCACTTATAAAGTGGGAGCGTTTTTTGTGGATTGTAAGAAATATTTACCATTTTGGTTGCTTGTGCTCTCTTTTCTTTCAGGGTTAGGGGCATGGTTGTTAAAGTTATAATAACTCTGCTCCTTGCAGAGCCCGGCTCTTTTTTCATTAAATACCTCGGTCATGCGGAAGCTACTTGCTATATAGTTCTCGGTGTTATTCTGCGGCTTTTCTCTCAATTAAGCATTCTTTTTATAGTCCTTTCTGTGCCGACAGAAAGGACCAAAGAGCTCTGCGCATAGGACGCTTTCTTTACGGGTAAAATACCGATGTTTTTGAAGCTCCGGAACTTGTGCGGTTGGCGTTAAAAGAAAAAAATAACGCCACCGCACTGCTGCATGTCCTCGCTGTTTTTCAAAAACATTTTTCGGTATTTTACCCTAAAAGCTTAATGCGCATCAATGAAGCAATGGTTAACAACAGCAGGAGTAATCTCCTAAAAAACGGCACTGTATGAGCGTGAGTTGTTGTTAGCGGCAAACGAGGAGAAAGAACGGAGCTTGTTTGAGCGCAGGGAAAGCAGCGTTGTATGGGAAACGTGCACAGCGAGTTGCTCCGTTCCCGAATTTGCCGCGTAAAGACAACAACGGCGAAAACAAAGCGACCGTGTACGCAAAGCTTTGTTTGAATCGTGAATCTCTGTGCCGGCGCTTTGGTTCTTTCGCGTGACGAAAGAACATAAAAGAAACTCAATTAATTGAGAGAATAGCAGCAGAATAACACCGAGGAGTTTATAGAATGCACGTTCACTCCCCTCCGTCGCTAATAGGGCCCTTTGGGCACTCCTTTGTGACACTAAAGTGTCAGTCGTCGCAAGCAACGCTCGCCCGCGTTGCCCCCTCGCTTGGCGAGTGGCGGAGTTAAGAAAATACCTTTGCAATAGAAAACCACAGCAGAAGTAATCTCCTAAAAACGGCACTGTATGAGCGTGAGTTGTTGTTAGCGGCAAACGAGGAAAAAGAACGGAGCTTGTTTGAGCGC
>JAZTWX010000020.1:0-196011 GCA_045636125.1 Bacteroidaceae bacterium | reverse complement strand
AGAGCAAATTATTGTCATTTTATTCATCTAACATTCAAACGCAGTCCCACTAAATAATCTAACAACCATTTGAGTTATATGGCAACCGAAGCGTAATATAAAAAATCTCGGTGTAACAAAAATAAAAATAATTTTTTTGTTTTCTTTGCAGAAAATTATCCTCCCAGAGGAAGAGGAGTAATAGATTTTGAGAGATTTTAAGGACAATTAAAAACGTATTTTGGCACTACTCAATGGGTCATATACTGCCCGAATACTACCCAACGGGATAGTCAGTTATATATTAGTGGTTATCAGGGAGTAAAAAGGAGGTAAGATTTCTTTGACGAAGAGGAGTATTAAAATTTTGCAATCACAAACAAGTGATAATGAACCGCCGAGCAAAAAAGTTCGGCGGTTTTTGTTGCAGAAATTAGCAATTTAGCAACCTTGTGACTACATTTGCCTTGTACTTTTGCTGCATAAACCAAAAATAAGTTTTTATGAGCAATTTTACACGAAGCGGGCAAAGAGTGCCGAGCCTCATAGAGGAGGCTTTGATGGGAAGAATTTACGACGAACCGAAGGACGATGGAAGAAACTACATTGAACATAAGTATGATGACTATAAAGATGTTTATAACCAACTAACGCCAAAAGAAAAGTCCTTGGTAAACAAACATCCGTATCTCGCATATAGAATAAAAAAGAATAGGAGCAAAGCCTTTAACGACACCAGCCATTTTAATGGTATCACAGATGGCTACGGCGATGCTATTAGGCACTGTTATTGGAGTGCACTTAACCAAATGGCAGCAGGCCTTAACTCACCTTTTGCAAAGGAGTTTGGCGATGCTCACGAGAGTGAATCCGAACATGATATAAAAGCAAAAGCTATGGACTTGTACAACAACTCTGTGGGCTATCAACTGGGCAACCAGGCAATTATAAATGGGTGGAACGAACAGGAACTTTTAAATCAAGTAATAAATGCAGCAAATAATGGAACGCTACAAATTAAAAAGTAATCTGATTGTATTTACAGCAATAGTTCTTTCTTTTATTGGTTGTGGGGCAAAGCCAACCGAAAGCCAAATAGAACTTGCGCTTGATAAACAAGTTGTTGAAAAGCCTTTCTCACTAAAAGATTATTCCGAAAAAGATTTTGATAGCATCTTTGTAATCCACCCCTACTTCGATACAAACAGAAAAGTGTTTCTTAATTTAAGAATGTCGAAAAAATTAAAAAGTTTATGTAACGTAAATACAGGCTCTGAATTAATATCCACAATTCTTTTTATAAAAAATAGTAGGGTGGAAGCATATACTATAGTAGAAAGAAAAAATGCAGATTTCGCATCAATAGATTTTGAGAAACAACATTTATTCCCATTCGACCAGAAGTTTATAATGGATAAGGAAAGAGATGTACACATACACAGCCTATACAGCGAGTAGTTTTTTTACCGCCTTTTACCGCCAAGAATGTATCTCTCAATTACATCGTAATAAAATAACAAGATTGATTATAAACACATTAAAGCATATACAAAATTCTTTGACGAAGAAGAGTATTAAAATTTAGCAATCATAAACGATTGATAACTAACCGCCGAACAAAAAAAATCGGCGGTTTTTGTTGCATAAATTAGCAATATAGCAACCTTATCACTATATTCGTGTGTACTATTGCTGCATAAATCAATAATTATGAAACGAGCATCTTTCACCGCGCTACTCTTTATCACGTTGCTTGCAACGGCCACAGCGCAATACTTCCCCGTTGACACCGCAAGGCTGAACAAGGCTTATAGAGCCATTATCACAGGGCCGAATACCCTCGAAAAGCAACAAGATTTTCTTGCCGCCTTCCCCACCACCTATATGGAATTTTATTACACCTACCAATATATCGATGGCCACGGTTACAACCTTGCAATAACGCGGGTGGTAAACAAGCATTTGACAGTGCTGTCTGATAGCTTGTACCTTATAAGCGATTCGCTATATTGTAATAAATTGGTAAATCTTGCTGTTGGAATGAATGACACAGGCGAAATTACGTCCCATTTTCAAGAAATATTGCACAAAGCAATGTTGAAACACGAAAAGACTATGATGCTTGCCGTGATGCGTCTTTTCAAGGCCTATCAGCTCCAATTTTGGTCGTTCTTTTGGTCAAGCGTAGCATATAGCGAAAGCTGGACAGAGCATTTCCTGAAACTTTATGGTCGATATTTCGATGATTACCCCAACGTTGTACGCACAATGGCAACAGCTTTCGAATATTACAATGGCGGTGTCTGTTACCCCGACAGATTTCCTCATTTGCAAGAAAAACAATCTAATGCCGATGGCTATAAATACAAGTTCGATGATTACCGTTATCGAGAAAGGGATTAATATTTGTATTAATTCTACAACCACAAAAATGCTACGAGATTAATGCTTTGTGAAAATTTGTTTATGGCCTTTTACAGCCAAATATGTATCCCTCAAATACGTTTTTGTTTAAACATCGGTCTTATATATCAACATATTATATCATTTTTACAGTTCTTTGACAAGGAGGAATACTAATCAAAACAATTCAGTAAACCACTGATTTTCAAAAAGGGAACGAGTTGAAACAACTTGTTTCCTTTATTTCGTTTGTTAAAGTAAACAAAATAAAGCACATTCCCGCTAATAAAATATTGACAAGCACCGACGAACACTATATATTTGTAACAAAGCACAAAGAATGTGGCAAAACAACAAACTTGGCGGGAGTGAAGAAGAATTATTAAATCAAGTAATAAATGCAGCAGACAATGGGATACTTAAAATTCTTGAATAGCATAGCCATACTTACTACTTGTGTACTTTTATTCATAGGTTGCAAAGAATGCGAACCAAAGCTTGAACTTCAACTTGAAGAACAAGCAATTGGGGAAGCATTTACCTTTGCCGATTATTGCGAGGAAGAGTATGACAGCCTATTTTTAGTTTACCCATATTTCAATACAGAAAGAGAAGATTTTGTTAATCTCAAAATGTCTGACAGATTAAGAAGGATATGCAACAGTAATACCAATTTTGATTCTTTCTCTACGCTTCTTTTTATTAATAAAGGAGAAGTAACGGCTTTCTCTGAAATAGGTTGTAAAAAAATTCGCCTCACTCCACCCGAAATTCCTGAAAATAAATATATTTTTCCTTTTGAACAGAAATTCATTTTAGACAAGGACAGATATGTTCATATATACGAGGAATCGCATTTTGCAGCGTTTTAGCTCGGAATAAACCTGTTTAATAGAAATGGATTTATCCTAAAATATTGAACGCTATATATTTGTAACAAGGTACAAAGAATGTGGCAAAACAACAAACTTGGCGGGAGTGAAGAAGAATTATTAAATCAAGTAATAAATGCTGCGAACAATGGGAAACTTTATATGCTTAAATAACATCATAATAACAATATTGGCAACATTATCTTTTATAAGTTGTGCACCAAGTGAGGCCAAGCTTGAACTTCAATTCAAAAAGCAAGCAATTGAAGAAGTATTCACATTTGCAGACTATTGCGAAGAAACGTATGATAGTATATATATTATACAACCTTACGACGATAAGGATGTAATATGTTCACTGCCATATAAAATATCGAATAAACTAAGAGGGAAGTGCAGTTATACACTTGATGATACTTTTGTAAGAATCCTTTTTATTGAGAATGATGTTGTAAAAGCATTTACAGAAATAGGCAACTGGAGCGCATGCTTTTCAACATCCGAGATTGTTGACAATGGGGCAATATTCCCTTTTAACCAAAAGTTCATAATTGACGAAAATAGATACGTTCATATTTATAACGAATAAACGCTATTTGCGATGAAGACCGGTATTATTAGAACAGTTAAGAACAGCAATTTATAACCTCTACAAAAAACCCAATATCGACGCCGATATTGGGTTTACTTATAAAATCTATTTTCATTTAGCTGGATTGCAATACACCTTTACAAAAGGAACATTCATTACCTGGCCGCTTGGAGAGACTTTAGTCTTGTCGGGCACATCGGGGCACCAATCTATTGAGTGTATACGAATTTTGACAACGTCTGTAATTTGCGAAGAACCGGAGGCGCCTGTTTGCTCATTCTGAGTTGCAGTTACATATGCTGTAATTCCGGCTGAAATCTCGTTAAGAAGATGGTAGAATGCGTAGCTTTTTGCGAACCACAAAGGAGCGGACAGGTTCTGTGCGCCACCCTCAAAAACCAACGCATTTTTCCCAGGCTTTTTTACGTTGGGGGCAGAGTACACGACCTCTGTACCATTGACACTATTCAAGCAGAGGTTAACCGGGAGAAGCCTGCCTGCCGACTTATATAACGACTTCTCACTCGTCTCCTCCTTCTCACCCATAGACATATAGGCACTATGCGACTGCCCACTAAACTCTGACGAAAACAAAGGCCAGAAATTGAATTCGCGAAATTGTGTATAGCCCAACGAGTTCCTCTGCTGCGCTTTATAGCTTTTCCGGTCACTGCCCGAAGCCCGGCCCAGCACTGCCGGTTTATATATCTGCGCAGTCACGTTGGTGTTGTACACAATAACATCCTCGCCACGGAGATTGAATTTGAGCTCATCCTCGCAAGCATTGGAAGCGAAGCTTATCTGGAATTTCTTTTCACCCATTGTCAGCAGGTAGCTACTTGAAAATTCGTAGTTGCCCGGCCTTTTGAAATTCTCACTTTTAATGGAAGCTGTTACATTCCTTATACACTGCAACGAGGTAGTCGATTTATTGTCGTCCACAATTTTACACGCCACAAAATATTCTCCGTTGCCGCTATGGTATTCACGCACAACGTCAACCGCAATATTCTTCAGTTCGACAATGCATTGTTCCCCGAAATCCTCGTTGCCGCTTGTGGAGCCGGCTACAGAACATTCAACATACGAGTCCTTGAAAGAAGAAGAGACATTGGCGTTGCCGGTGGTAAACATATAAGAGAGCATTGCATTGGTTATTGCAAAGCAACGCGCCTCCTCTTTGTTTGTTATCTGCGGGGAGATACCAAGCCACAAACCTTTATCGCCACACGTTGCTGCCCACGACGGCACATCGTTCTGTGCAAAAACGACAACAGGCAACAAGACCCAAAGCAGCCCTGCGAATAAGTATCTTATATTCATCTATAAACTGTTGCCTTGCGCGCTTAAAATTTATTTCTTTGTATATTTTTCATGACGCTGGCTCACTTTGTTCACATAGTTACGGGCCTCGCTTGTGCTCAAGTTCTTCACAAGGTGGTTGTACACCTGCTGCGATGTCATTGTGTTTATAATCTTCACAGCGCCGCCGACGCTTGTCTTGCCGGTGAAAGCACGGCTCACATTTCCCGCACCTGTATTGTAGCTTGCAATCACGCAAAGACGACGGCTGTCGGGGTCGGTAATTTTTGAAAACTGGTTCATTAGCACGCGCAAATAAGCTGTTCCGAGCTCGATATTGTTGCCGGGGTTGTAAAGGTAACTCTTTGTGGGAGCCCACTCTTTCTTGTAAACATAACGGTAAGCATCGAATCCACCCGAGCGGGGAACAAGCTGCATAAGGCCGTAGGCGGGCACCCAGCTTGTTGCCGAGGGGTTGAAGCTCGACTCCTGCTCAATTATCGCATAGATAAGCGGCTGCTCAATTTGGAAAGCATCGGAGTTTTTCTTTACCATATCCTTGTAGAGGGCTGCATTTTTCGAAAGATTGTCGGCCACCATCTTCATTTCAACCTGCACAACGGTACGTTTCTTACCGTCGTCGCCCACAACCACTTTCTTCACAGACTTGCTCTGTTCAACTACAGCGGCTGCAAGCTCTTTCGAAGAAGGCTGCTTTGCCTCTTTCTTTACATTGTAACCTGAATAATCTACCAGACCATCGAGCACAGGTTTCTTGGTAAGAGCCTCTTTCTTCTCAACCTGCGAGTCGTAGGGGCAGGTGCTTCCCTTGCTCTGCAGCAGGTTATTCACAGCCTCTTTCAGTTTTTTGTCCACCGCAGCCTTGCTGTCCTTGCTATCGTCCACAGCTACCTCAACAACGATTTTTCCATTCTCAAAGTCGACAACCGAGCGCGAGCTATAGTCCTTGCTGTACTCCACCCAGTCTTTTTGAGTGTTCTCCTTGAGGTTGCGTGAGCCCCATACATCCTTAATTGAGTTAATGTAGGCATTATACTCAGCTTTAGCCTGTTTCTCATACTGCTCAAACTCCTCCTTTGCTTTGCGCGAGAACTCCTGATGGTCCATCTCCATTGCTTTAATACCCTGTTCGAACTGAGCCTTGAACTCCTCGAAACTTTGTGCATAAATGCCTGTGGTACCGAAAATTGCACACAGAACGGCTACCAAAAAACCTTTCTTATTCATAATATTCCTTTATTTAATCAATTCAATTTAATCACAGTAACACCCATTTGCGCAACCTCGGGCATTGAGTTACCCGCAGGAGCGTTTATATATGTGGGGTCGCACACAAGGTAGTTTGCCGAACCCACTGTAACGTAATCGCCCTGCTGGCGCTGCGTACACTTGACTGCTGTTGCCAAATGGCCGGTATAATGGAGCAGCACAACATCGAGCCCCATAAGGTCGCGCACAAGGCGCGCAAAGAGGATAGAGCGGTCCTCGCAGTCGGCATAAGGGTAATAGAGAGTCTCTTCGGCAAAGAATACCCTGTCTTCGCCCCACACCTTGTCGTCGTACTCATAGACAAATGCAGTCTGCACAAAGTTGAGCAGGCAGTTGAGAGCATCAATCTCGCTCTTGCCGGCAATGGCCTTTTTGAGCGTGGGATAGAGAGAGGCTTTAACCTCGGCGCTCATTGGTGCGTTGGCGTGCACTGTCCATTTTTCGTTGCCGATACCCGCAGCCGGATAATCGTTGAAAAACTCCAGCAGGTTCTTGTTGGCATATACGCTGACAGCCGCTTCGGGGTAGCGTTTCGAAGCCAACGCACGGTTGCCCGAACTCTTTGCCACAAAACGAGGGCTCTTCGTTATCTGCATAGACATAGACTGCTCCTTGTCGTATTTTGCACGGCATATGTTGACCGATGTTGCGTTTCCGCCGTAGAGATAGTAACTATCGCCATCTACCTTCCAGTAGTTTTTTGAGAACACGGTGTAATTGGTGGAGTAAAGCAAGTAAAGGGTGCTCCCGCTCTTTGCAAGCCTCATCTTATAGCCCGACTGCGCAAAGAGATAGGCCGCAAGCATTGTCGACTCGTTGCAACGGCCGCCGAAAAGGCTGTCGGAAAGTTTATTCAGCATCGTAAGGTAGGCCCAGTCGCACATATTTTCGCTGCTGCGCACCTTGAGGCACGACTCCAA
This sequence comes from Bacteroidaceae bacterium, assembly GCA_045636125.1. Classification (GTDB taxonomy): domain Bacteria; phylum Bacteroidota; class Bacteroidia; order Bacteroidales; family Bacteroidaceae; genus HGM04593. Next base: position 188,653 of record JAZTWX010000020.1, on the reverse strand, counting down.
AAGCCCTTTGTATTTTTCGTGCCCAAGCGAGGCCCACGCGTTTGCGATGTTCTCTTCGGAGAGACTTCTCAATGTGAATTTGTGTTCGGCACCCGCTGCAACCTCCAACTGCGAACCATAGAACGAGAAACGGTGCAATGCAGCCTGCTCCTCCTTTTTCACGGGAACAAAAGCAGAGGGGGCCTCCTTTTCCTCAACCGGGAGAGGGACAGCCACAGGTACAACCTTTTTTGGCTTTGGAGCCTCCACAACGCGGTTCTCCTTCACGGGCAATTTCCTCGAAGGCTGCTGTTGCTCCTTCTTCTCATACTTTACAGGAACCACAGGCTTCTCCTTGGGCGCTTCGATAGCCTTAAAAGCCGAATATTCGTCCCACGCCTCTTTAATAGCCTGCGCATACTCGCGGTCGGCCTCCTCGCGCACCTTCTGATATTCGTCACGCGCTCCCTTCACAACAGCATTGAACTCCTGCATAGCGCTTTTCAGAATATCGTCAAAAGAATCCTGTGCCTGCATAGCAATGAAAGGGAAGGCACAAAAACAGAGTATAAATGCAAGGCGTTTCATAGTAATGTATTAGAAATTATATGCTGCACCGAATGTGAACTTGTTCTGCGACACTTTCACGTGGTCGCCGCTGCCAAAGTCGAGAAATTTCACAGAGTCGTGGTTGTTCAAACCCATTGACAACTGTGTGAACACCGAAACGTTTCTTATTCTCACGTCGAGCGCAATTTCGGCCGACACGTTGAAAGCATTGGGGAAACCATCGTAACCATAATAATCGGTATAACCACTTGATGACGAGGTTGACGAAGATGAATAATCGGATGAAGAAGAACTCATTTCGCTGAACTCGCCCAACAAGCCAAGGTCAAATCCGAGACCGCCACGCAACTGAATAGCCGACTCTTCGCCCAAGGGGAACCAGAACGACAGATGCGCGGGAATATACATATCCATAGAGAAGAAAGAGTCGTACTCGGTGTAAGAATACTGGCTGAAGGTTACAGGCTCGTCGGTGAAAGAGCCGTAAATCTCGAAGAAACAGCCGGTGTAGAAACCCCAACCGCGCTCAAACAAAGGATTATAATCGACACCTATCTGTATACCGTGCAAACGGCAGTCCTCAACATCCTGGTCGGCGAATTGTCCCCACACAGCGTTGCCTTTGTAGGTGCGGTCACCACTCTTTGCAACCCACTGTTTCGAAACGTATGCCACGCTCACGCCCCAAGGATAGGACTCGTCGAGCTGCTCCCACACCCAACGGGTGCGTCTGTAGTCGCCACCATACATATAGGAAAGGCCAAGCGAAAGCTTGTTCTGCTTTGTTTTTGTTTCGCCCACACCGTTTTTGTCGAAATATGCAAAACGGGTATCTTCGTGGTTGGTTATTCCCTTTGAGTACTGGAAATCGAGCATAAGACGCTTGTGGCGCACGCCGAAACCAATCTCGCTCGAGAGGTTAAAGCGGCCGGGGAAACCATCCTTGCCATAGAAATCGGCATAACGGTTGCTCACCCATCCGTCGGAGTTCGAGTAGAAGCCAAGAAGACCGAAATCCACTCCCAAACCACCGTGCAGGTAGAGCGCAGTCTCGTCGCCCAAGGGGAAACGGTAGAGCAGGTGGGCAGGTATATACAACGAAAGTTCGTTGAACGAAGTGTTGTAGTTAATGTTCCGAATCTCCTCTTTGGTTGACGAAGAGTATATTTCGGCAAACAGACCGGTGTGCAATCCAAGACCAAACTCATAGCAAGGGTTATACTGCCAACCGAGTTGAATACCGTGCAGACGCTCATTTTCGGGGTCACACTGCCCAAAAGGCCCCCAAGCAGCGTTACCACGATAAATGTGGCCACCGCCGCGCGACACCCACTGCTTGCTTACATAACCGGCAGTGAAGCCCCAGGGAGCATCGTCGAAGTAACGCTCCCACGGCCACAAGAATGTGTTGTTGGCCGAAATTGTGTACTCCATATTGGAGCTCATTTTCTTGCGCACCTTCACATTGTGGGTTGTGCTCGCATTCTTGTAATCCATTGTAATTTTGTAACGCTTGCCCACAACAAGATCTTTTGTATAGGCCAGCTGTGTTTCGGGCTCTTTCTTGCCATCAATCGAGAGGCCGGCGTTCACCTTCTGGCCATTGTATTTTGCCGAAAATGTAAGGCGTTTACGGGGAATGGGCGAGAGTTTCACGTTAGCGGCCGATGCGTCGTCCACGGTGATGTCCTTTTCGTCCTTCTCCTTGGCACTCACCCTTGCCTCTATGTGATATGAGCCATAGGGGAGGTTGATTGACATTGGTGTGCGGCCCACAATCTCGCCGTCGAGCAAAAGGTCGCAGTCGGCAGGGTCGCTATCAAATGTAACAGTGCGTTTCTTGCGCACATCATAGTCGAAACGGATATTGTCCTCGGTAACATCAATATCGTCCTCTTTCACGGTTACTCCGTTAAGTTGCAACTGCAAGCGGTGCTTTCCAAGCGAAACATCGGCAATATTGCCGTTTCCATCGGTTCTTTTGGTACCGTCGAGAATACACACCACGTTAGAGGGCTTGACATCAATTGTAATGGTTGTACTTGCCTCGCGACGCAATGTTATGTAGTAAATTGCTTTAGGTTTCAAAGTGAAGTCGTGCAAGCGGTTACTCAAGCCTATTGAGGGGTGAGAAACCTCGAGATAAGAACCCTTGGCCTCAACAGGAGCAACAAAAAGCGTGAGAGTCTGCTCGTTCTTGTTAGCCTCGCGGCGCACCACGTCAATTCCCTTGAAGTTAAGGGCTGCAAGGTCTTTTTCGGTCATATTTACATATCGCACACGCACCCACGCGCAATCCTTTCCGGTCTTGGCATCCTTGGGCCAGTTCGTTTCGAACAATGTTCCCAGGTTCTTCATACCTGCGTCGGAGAGCGACTCCTCGAAATTACCCAGTGTGAGCGGATTATTCATTGTATTCTGCGCGCCGGCAGCCACTGCAAGCAGCAAAGAGAAGAATAATACTATTTTTTTCATAATAACTGATTCTTAATTTTTAACTACTCTGCGTTACATCAATATGTACCGGGGATGAGGTACGAAACACCAATAGTGAGCTTGTTCTGCACAGTCTTGAAAGTCTGCTCGCCCAGTTTCAATTCTCCACCCTTGCTCAATCCCTTTGAGTACTGCGCATTTATCTGCACATCCCACAGACGGAAGCCAACTCCCACCTCGGCCGAGAAGCTGAAGCGCGAAGGCATCCCGGGGTCGCCATAGAAATTCTCATTAGGCTCCTTGTTGTCGTTATCACTGCATATAAGCCTGTTGTAGAGGCCGCAATCCATTCCCACACCGCCGTGCAGCGACAATGAGATATCCTTTGAGAAGGGCATACGGTAATAGAGGTGCAAGGGCACGTAGAGATTGAATTCGGTATAATTGTCGAACATATCGGGCTCAACCTCGTAGCCGGGCAACCTCGAAAGAGAGGACGAACCGTAGAACAATTCAAGGAAGAGACCACTGTAAATACCGCCACCCCAAGAGAAACAGGGCTGCAAGTGGAAACCGGCCTGAAGACCGTGGAGCGAAGCGCCCTCGGCATCATAACCGCTGGCCTGCCAGGGCAAGGCACCCTTGTACGAAGCGTCGCTGGCAACCCACTGCTTGTTCACATAACCCACCGACACACCAATGGGGCGTGCATCATACTCTCTCTGCCACGGCCACTGGAACTGTGTACCCACAGGTATCTTGAACTCTATATTGCTGTCCATATTCTTTTTCACCTTCACGGTGCGCGAACGTTTCTTGCCGTTGTAGAGCATCTCCATTTCAACCTTCTGTTTCAAGGGATAGGTGAGACGATAGCTGCTGGCAGCCTCGTTGCCATACTGCTCATAATCGACAAAAAGCGAAGCCTTCACAGGCATACCACGGTGTGTGGCATATACGCTGAAAGTTTTCTTTTGCGAGGGAGAGAGCTTTACGTTAGGGTCGGAGAAGTCACTTACGTTTATTGTACGCACGTCTATTTCCTCCTTTGTCTTGCGGGCCTCAACCTTGTAAGTGCTGTAAGAGAGGGTCTTTGTGAGCGGTGTGCGACCTACAAACTTGTCATCTATGTAAAGCTCAATGTTCGACGGGGTACTTGTGAAAGTGACACTCTTTTTGGGACGGAGGTCGTAGTCGAAGTGTACCTTCTCGTCGCTCACGTTAATGGTGTCGGTGAGAACAGTCTTGCCATTGAGGGTGAATGTAACATAATGGCGGCCGGTTACAATGTTGTTCATTGTACCGGGAGTGAAAATCTTCTCGCCGGTCTCAAGACGCGCTACCGCATTTGAGGGTATGGTCTTGAAACTTATCGAAAGTTTCTTATTGTTACGCAAGGTTACGGTGTATATGTGTTTCTCCTTGAGCGTGGGAATATTCACCCTGTTACTCTTGCCATATCCATCGAGAGCGGCATCAATGTATGTACCCTCGTCGGTGGGAGTAACAAAAATGTTCAACACGCACTGCTCGCCGTTCATTTCAACCTGGCGGGGGTGTGCAGGAGTGTTCTGCGCAAAGCCGAAATATACTTTTTCGGCCTCGGCCCTCGAGAGGCCATCAACTACTACGCGTATGAGCGCGCAATACATATTACCATCGGCATCCTTGAGCCATTTTGCAGGCTTGGGTGCATTATAGGCCTCTTTGAAACCTTCGAGCAGAATTTTGTAGTCATCGTTCTGCTGTGCAACCGCAAAAAGCGATTGAATGGCAACAATAGTAAACAATAAGAACTTTTTCATAGCAAATAAAAGTGATTATAATTCTGTTATCAGAATTTGAATTTTTTCACAAAATCCTGAATCTTGACCATTTCGGTCTTGTCGGGCTGCCACAGACGCACGCCAATGAGGGGAAGCTCCTTCGATGCATCGAACACGAGTGTGAGGTAACCCTGGTCGGAGTATTGCGGCGAGTTATAGAGCTGCCTTATCTGTATCGCAAACACGGTTCCTGTCTCGCGGTAAGGAGCATTCACAAGCCTCAATTCGTTGTTCTCGAATGTGAGATGCACAAACTCCTGGTCATCGAAAATGGTCTTGAGGTTGCCAAGATACTCGGCCTTTGTTCTCTGTGTGTAAGCAACATCCTTGTTGCCGAGGTCAATAGAGCGACCCTCGGTAACCTCCTGGGGAGCTTTCTTTATCACGCTGCCCACAATTATAATGGCATCGTCGGAGAAGATGCGGTCGATGTAGTCGAGACGTTTCAGGGTGTAGGCTGTCTGGTAGTCCTCCATAAACTGAAGGATGGCGTAACGCGACACCTCTTTCCACATCGAAGCATCGGCGTTGAAGATGTCGGCCTCGGCCTTGTTTGTGAGTGCAAACGCCAGCGACTCAATCTTCTTTTCCTCGTTGAAACGGAACACAAGGTTCTCCATAAACTTACGGCCATTCTTGAACTTGACGCTCACTTTGCAGAAACGGGCAATTACACGACCGGGAGTCTCAATAAAGTCGTAATTCTGTTTCGAACCCACCAACGACACTTTTCCTGTTTTTGAAACAAGAGTATCGAACATACGGTAACCATCGGCGGTGAAATATTGGTAAGCAAGCTTGGGGTCCCTTGCCTTGATGGCCTTTTCAACCTCACTCATCACATTGCGATACTCCTTGTCATCTTTCACAACACGCATATCGATTGTGGGCTTCACGGTAACCTCTTCGGGCTTCACCGCACGGCCACCCGCTGTTGTAAAGGTTGCCACGCTATTGGTCGCCATCTGCAGCCCGGCCTTTTTAGCCGCGCCTCGTTTGGGCTTGCCAAGCGAAAGGGAGCTTTTCGCCTCGTTTATTATGATGGGTTTCTTTTTGGTATATTGGAAAGCCGCTGCAAGGTCCTTGTCAAGGTTTTCTCCCTCTTTGCGGAACGTATATTCATAGAAAAAATCGACACTGCCCGATGGGGGGAACGACAACAGTTCAAGCTCGCCCATACCGTCGCGCACGGCCAACGGACCGACGAACGATTGTCCGTCGTTATATTTCAACTGCACACTCGACACTTTGTGGCCGTTATATTCGAAACGCACATTGGCATAATGGCGATTGTCGGCCTCGTCGATACTCTCCACCGTGGTGCGTATTCCGGAGAGAACCTGTTTAATTTTCAAAGGCATAAATGTCTGCACATCCACCGAGTCGCCGTCGTACTCCATTCTCACGGGGTCGGGGTGGGTGACACTCAACATCAACGCCCAATAGTAATACCTCACGGCGTCGTCAATCTGCAACGCCTTTTCGGCAATATTACCACTCTTTACATAGTCGAGAATTTTTGTCTTGCGTTGCTCGAACATTCGCTGAACATCGCTTCGGCGCACCCAGCAAAAGACCTTTGCTTCGGGTTCGGGGCTAAGCTCCCTTATCTCGACATTGCGCAATGATACAGAAGAGACAATGTTTACCACGTTGGTCTGGTCAATGGTAGAGCTTGAATTCTCGCCATTGCCGCTCACCTGCGTAACTGTGCGGCCAATTTCCGATGACTCGTCATATACAACCGATATAATCTGACGCGAAATCTGGCCCAAAGCATCCTGCTGCGCCTCCTCCTTCGTAACACCTTCTCCTTCGGCGCTATAATACAGCAGGCTCTTCTTTATACTTTCAATGTCTGCTTGGGCAAAAATTTCTTGCCCAAGCAGACATATCATTGCAAATAGTATAAACTTTGCGTTCTTCATTATTGTGCACTGCCTTTTTCAAGTTCGGCAGCAACTTTCTTCTCGAACTGCTGGAACTGATAATCCATCTTCAATTTCTCATCGTCGGGGATAAGGCTCTTAACCGACTGTGCAACCTGCTTTGCAACTGCAGCAACGCCCTCTCTGTACTCTACGCACACAAATACGTGGTACTGACGGTTGGGAGTCATATACTGGTTGGTCTTTGCAACAACGGCACCCTTGATAGCCTGTTTTGCAATCTGGCTTGTCAAAAGGTCGGCCTTGCTACCCTCGTCGGTTGAAGAGCTACCTGTCTCAAGGTCGGCTGCATATTTCTCATAAGAAATACCTGACTCGTTTGAAGCTGTTGTGATGGCAGCCTCCAAAGCGCGTGCCAAAGAAGCGCGTGCCTGACCCTCGGCGAGTGTCTTAGCGTAAGACAAACGGCTGTTTTTAGCCTCACCCCAAGCGCGTGTTTCGGGTTTCTCCTCAGCGTAAGCCTGAGCCTCGCTTATCTGGATTTCTGTACCGAAAGTACCGACAGAAGAAGAGGAAGATGATGAGCTACCACCAGACACAACCTGTTTTACACCACCACAGGCAACGAACATTTGAGCAACGAAAATCGCGCTCACGAAATACATAATTCTTTTCATAATCATAGTTTTAAGTTTGTAAACAATTTGTTAATATTTGGGGCAAAGATAGGCAAGAAATATAATTATTGCAAAAATTTCATTAAAAATTACCCTCCGGCGCACAAAGAGCACGCTTCCTCCCACATTTTTTAATTAAAGCCTGTGGCACAACATCTTCACCAGCTCTGCGCAAGGGGCAACTGCCTTGCAGATTGCACCGGAGAGGCGCAGTTTTACCTTTTATTTCACTTGTGCATCACTTCCCGAACAGCTCGACAAAAGTCTTTTCGAACGTTTGTAGTTCGTAGTCCAATTTCAGCACCTCCTCTTCGGGAATAAAAGCCTTCACACCGGCCATAATATTATTTTTCACAGCTTCAATTCCCCCGCCAAATTCATAGCACACATACACGCAATACTTTCCATCGAGCATATAAGTATTGAGTTTCACACACTGCGTGTTTCTCATAGCCCTGTTGGCCACCTTTGCCGTAATATCTTCCTTATTTTCGGTTTTTTCGGTATTTTCACTTTCGGCGGCAGGGGTATATTTTTCGAGACAGAGCCCCGACTCCTTCACAGCACCGTCTACCGCCGACTTCAACGAAAGGAACATTTTTCGGCGGGCATCGCTCTCGGCAGTCATTTTGGCAACATTCTGCGCCTTGCTCATACCAAAGCCCCAGGAACGCACTCCGGGAAACTCTTCGGCATACAATTGCGCAGGGCTTTTCGGGCCCTCTTTCTTGGTCACGCAAGCAACAAACATTTGTGCTGCAAGGAGCACAATCAAAAAACAAAGAATCTTTCTCATAATCAGGTTTTTACAAAGGCATATATTCACCTTTGCGGCAAACATACACAAAAAAGCACAAACAACGCAAATATTTGTTACAAAAAATGCGGACAAAAAGAAATAACCGGCTACTAATCACCACATAGCAAAGCAACAGCACGAAAATCTCAAGCAAGTGCGCACATTATTATATTAGTAGCCCACAAGCTCGCAGAAGCCCTTTTGTGCTGCCATTTCGGGTAGCACAAAAGGGAAAAAATCACATAAAAAGGCACAATATTTGAATATTTTATAATATAATTGCAAAAAATTCAACAAAAAAACATTAATATAACCATAAATTATGAAACTAAACTTCTTACACCTGTTCTTGGGGCTTGCCGCAATGCTTGCCCCGGCAGCGGCGACAGCGCAAGCCGAATTCACTGTTGTGGAAGAGGTTCGTCAGAACCCCGACAACGAGCCCACCCCCGTGCACCCCATCCCCCACAAGAGACAATTGTTGTGGAACGAAACAGAGTTCTATGCCTTCTTCCACTACGGAATAAACACCTACACCAACAAGGAGTGGGGATATGGCGACGAGGACCCCTCGCTCTTTGCGCCCACAGCCGTGCCCAACCCCAAACAGTGGCTGGAGGCTGCCAAAAGCGCAGGTATGAAGGGTGGTATTGCGGTTGTTAAGCACCACGACGGCTTCTGCCTGTGGCCCACAGCAACAACAACACACAACGTAACAGCATCGAGCAACGCAAATGCGCAGGCAACAAACATCCCCCGCGACTTTGCAGCAGCAGCCAAAGAGCTCGATATGAAATATGGTTTCTACGTTTCGCCATGGGACCGCAACAGCGGCTATTATGGCGACGGCACAAACAACTATGTAGAAAAACTCTTCATTCCCCAGTGTGCCGAACTTGCAGCATACGGCGACGACCAGTTTGAGATGTGGTTCGACGGCGCCAACGGTGGCGACGGATACTACGGCGGTGCCCGCACAACCCGCAGCATCGACGCAAGCACATACTACGACATCCCCAACCTGCGCCACCAAGTGCACGAAATGTGCCCCAACTGCGTAATGTGGGGCGTGGGCGACGAAGCACGCTGGATAGGTAACGAGGCCGGCTGGGCAGGAGAGACCAACTGGCAGACACAGAACCGCGGACGCGGTGCAGGTGCCAACACCGAGGGTGCCGAGAACGGCTGGGTGTGGTTGCCCGGTGAGAGCGACGCAAAAGCAACCACCCACGGATGGTTCTGGCACAACGGCGAGGGTGTACTATCGGCCGAGCGCCTGTTCCAGATGTACCTTGAGACCGTGGGCCGCAACGCCACACTCATCCTCAACCTGCCCCCCGACAAGAGCGGTTCACTCCCCCAGGCTACCGTAAACCGTATGAAGGAGCTTGGCACAATGCTCGGCACACGCTTTGCAACCGACCTTGCAGAAACGGCAAAGGTTACAGTAAGCGAGACACGCACAGCCGGCAAAAACCGCAACTACGTTGCAGGCAACATCACCGACAACAACAAAGAGAGCTACTGGGCGGCCAACGACGGCACCACAAGCGCAACAATTACATTCGAGTGGGACGAGCCCCAGACAGTGCGTTACGTATCGATGATGGAGTACATAAAACTCGGACAGAGAGTAAAAGGTTTCACCATTGAGACATCAGAGAACGGCACACAGTGGACAAAACGCGGCGGAGGCATAAAGTGCACCACCATAGGCTACAAACGTATTCTCCCCCTCAACGGCAGCACAAGCAACAGCTACGGCGACGGCTACAAGGCAAAATACCTGCGCATAACCATCACCGCCAGCAAAGCCTGCCCCACATTGCACACAGTAAACATCTACTAAAAAACCTCGACCATTATGAAAATGAACAAATATATAGCAATGTTTGCTACGCTGCTCACAACCCTTGCAGCAACAGCGCAAACTACCATCACATTCGATAGCGAGGAGCCCGAATACAAGGCTATTGGGATATATGACACGTGGGAAGAATCGCCCTTCCGCACAGGCGAGATGACAGGCCGCACAGCCGTGGTAACCAACCACTTGAACGAGATTGACGACCTTTTGGGCGAGGCTGCGAACGCCACAGGCAAAATGCTCGCTTTCCAGCGTTCACGTTTCGGCAGCAACACATTCGGTGTGAGAGTGGACCTTAAAGAGCCCATCGAGCTCACCCCCACTGCAAAGTATGTACACGCGCTCATTCACAAGCCCGTTGCCGGCCGCACGCTGCTGGTGGGACTGGGCAAGCGCAACGACCGCCCCGAACAGCCGCAGGATGTAGAACAGTTCTGGGAGCTTTCATCGGTCGACCTTGTTGCCGACAAATGGCAGGATGCCGTATACACAATAAAAGGTGCAGGCAACATAAGCATCTACAGCCTTGTGTTTGTGGTCGACTGCGAGTCGCCCCACAACCTCACCGAGGACTTTGTGGCATACGTAGACGAGATTGAGGTGAACAACAACCCCGTGCAGCGCATCGTGTACACCGACTATGCACTGAATTTCGACAAGAACGCACAGAGCACAAACAACGGACGCTGGATAAAGAGCATCGCCTTCAACGGTTCGGCCGACGGTAACAAGAGTATCACTCTCAACACCGCGCAGAACAAGCAGATGTATTACGACCTCACCGATAAGAGCGCCTTCACAGCAAAAGCGGGCGAGACAATTACCCCGACATTCGAGATGAACGGTAACTGGATGAACGGTTATGTATACCTCGACCGCGGCAACGACGGACGCTTCCACGCCACCATCAACGACGATTTAAGTATTCCTGCCGGTTCCGACATAATGGCCTACTCGTTCTACAACGGCAGCAGCAACGGTGAACTTGCAGGAAAGAACAGCGCAGGGCAGGCAGTGAGCGGAAACGCCCGCAACACATTGAACACACCCGCGTTCACTATCCCCGCCGACCTTGCCAACGGTATCTACCGTATGCGTTACAAGATAGACTGGAACAGTGTAGACCCCGGCGGAAACCAATTAGAGGATAACAAGATAACCGCAAACGGAGGAGCTATTGTAGATGTACGCCTCAACGTTCACGGCGCAACAACCACAATTTCGGCTCACCAGCGTAACTGCGAGCTTCTTTCGGCCGAAACAGGCGAGGGACTCGGCGGCACGGTAGTACCCTTCAACGAAGGATACAGAATTAAGGTTGTGCCCAGCAACGGCTTTGCTTACCGCGGCGTTACAATTGTACACGGTTACAACATTGTTATTGATGCCAACCAGGATTACGCAATCACAAGCGACCAGTACATACACGGCACAAAACAGTACTCTATCGACTACATTCCCGCTGCACTCTTCGACGACAACAACGAATACACAATCCCCGCCGAATACATTGACGGTGAGGTGCACGTAATTGCCGACGTTATTTCGGGTTACAGCGTGAAATACAAGCACTTGCTCAACGGCGAGGTGGCACACACCGAGGTGCTCATTACCACCGACGGCACATACCCCACCCCCTCGGCACCCTGGGGAATTACAATTCAGAGCAAGCCCACAGGCACAGTAACCGAGAACTGCATAAAGGAGATTAACGCCACATACGACCCGAGCGTGCTCCCCTTTACCGCAGCACACAGCTACAGCGAAATAAACAAATGGTACTACCTTACACTCGATGGCAAATATATCTTCTACGATGCAAATGCCACCAGCATCCCCCTCAACAAGACAGCAGTGGATGTTGCCAACAAGGATATCTACACATTTGCGTTCATTGGTAACCCCTACACAGGCTACCAGATTGTAAACTACGCTGCAGGCGAGGGAAAAATACTTTCATCGTCCACCACAATGAGCGGAACAACAGGCGGCAGCACATACCCCATAATGACAGCTACCCCCGTGCCCGCAGAAAACAACACCTACTGGATGCCCACAAGCAGCAGCAACGCCGCAAACGGCTTCTACCTTGCACAGGCCGGCTATGACAGCAACAAGATGAACAACCGCGACGGAAAGGTTGCCTACTGGACAGCCGGACAGGGCGCAGGATCGACCTTCCTTGTTACAGAGCGCAAGATGGGCAAGCTCGGTGAACTCGCCGACGCGATAGACGATTTGAAGCGAGAGGACATACAGCCCGGAACCGACCCCGGTTTCTACAGCGAGAGCGCTGTGGCAACATTCTACAATGCAATGGAGCAGGCAAGCAACATTGCCGAGGATGCAAGCGACAACGAAATTGATGCCGCAAAGGCTAAACTCGATGCTGCTGTAGCGGCACTTGCCGACACAAAAGCAAGCCCCGTTGCCGGCAACTACTACATTATAAAAAGTGCCTACACCGGCTGGACAACAGGCGACAAAGCCATCTACAGCAACGGCACAAACACAATGTGGAAAGACGCCGACTACACCGACGCTTCGTTCTACTGGTTGCTCGAAAAAATTGAAAACGGCAAGTATTTTTTTAAGAACGCCGGTGATTCAAAATATATGAATGGCCAAGGGTTGAGCGCAAGTGCGCCCACCGGCGCTACACTCACATGGTTGGGCACAGGACAGTACAACATAATTTCGAACGGGGTTACAATGCACACCAACGGGCACAGCAACGGTGCCGGAGAAAGTGGCAACATTGTAACTTGGGGCGGCGACGCCAACAGTTGTTCGGCGTGGTACCTTGTAACAGCCGACGCCCCCACCGCTACAGGCAACGTAGATGTAACATACACCTACAAGCATGGCGACGACACCTGGTTGACCGAGAGCAAAAGCCTTGCAACAAACACTCCTTATGATGCACCTGCAACTACACTTGGAGTATCTACCACATCGCTCAAAGGATATGGCCTCGTGCGCAGCTCACAACCCCAAGCAACAGTAATATGCACTATCAACGAGGATATGCCCTTCAAGTTTGCAAACAGCTGGGACAATATCGATTCGTGGTACTTCATCACACTGGACACCCGCAACTACTACTACCTCAAATACACCGAGGGCGAGACTGCGATGCCTTTGAACAAGAAGTCACTCCCCACGGCCGAAGAGGAGCTCGACGCATACACTTTCGCCTTTGTGGGTAACCCTTACACAGGCTACCAGATTGTAAACTACGCTGCAGGCGAGGGCAAGATACTTTCATCATCGACCACAATGAGCGGCTCCACAGGTAGCGGCACACGCCCTGTGATGACAGCGACTCCCGTGCCCGCTGGCAACAACACTCACTGGATTGCCACTGCAAGCACACACGCCGACGGCGGTTTCTACCTTGCACAAAAAGGTTACGACAGCAACATAATGAACCTGCGCGACGGCTACCTTGCCTACTGGTCTACAGGAAAGGATATGGGATCGACCTTTGTGGCTACCCACCGCCCCATGGACATTGCAACCGGTATCGACACCATTAAAGCCAACGGCAATGCAAAAGCAATCTACGATATGCAGGGCCGCAAGATAATAACCATAACCGCTCCCGGCCTTTACATTATCGACGGCAACAAGGTTATTGTAGAATAATCATATTATTCCCACTTGTAAGAGGCTGCGCGCAACGCAGCCTCTTTTTTTTGCCACAACGAAAACAAAAATTCCATTTTTTTTGCGAAATTTGCACCAATATGGCGGCAAACGGCACAAAAAAGCCGTAAAAGAATACTAACCGCCAATTTTGCACGTTAAAAAAGTGATGAAGAAACTGTTCATACTCCTTATAATACTCGCAGGCGCGCTTGCAAAAGCACACGCCCAGCACGACGTACACTTTACACACTACTGGGATATGCTCAATTTCTACAACCCTGCAGGAGCGGGAGCCACAGGCAAGATGTGGGTATACGGCGCATACAGCAACCAGATGACAGGCTTCGACGGCAACCCCAAGACAATGCTTCTTAACATAGACGCCCCCATACCTTTTGTAAGCGGCAGCCACTCGCTGGGCTTGGGTGCGTTGAACGACGTGATAGGCCTCTTCACCAACCAGCACATCTACCTCAACTACGCCTACGGCCGAAAACTCTTCGGCGGACTACTAAAAGCCGGCGTGCAGGTGGGAATAGCCAACAGCAAGTTCGAGAACAGGAATATACAGTTCGGCGGCGAGACCAGCGACCCCGCCTTCCCGTCGGGCAACGCCGACGGCAACAAGGCCGACTTCGGCTTCGGGCTCCTTTTCCAGCACAACCTTTTCTACGCAGGAATTTCGGGCCTTCACCTCAACGCGCCGCTCATTCTGCTGGGCGAAAAGAACGAAATTCAGATAGACCCGTATTATAATTTTACAGCCGGATGCAATATTCCGTTAAAAAATACGTTAATAACCATACAGCCCTACCTGCAAGTAATGACCGACCTTGTGTCGTGGCGCGCCGACATTACCGCAAAAGCCACCTACACATACAACGAAAAGAGCTACTTTGCAGGCTGCACATACAGCCCGGGAACATCGGTTGCAATGCTACTAGGCGTGGAATTCACGAACATAACAGTGAGTTATGCCTACGAGCTGTTCACATCGGGCATTGGAGCGAAGTATGGTAACCACGATATCTTCATAGGTTACCGCATGGACCTCGAGGTATTTAAGAAAGGAAAGAACAAACATAATAGTATAAGGATATTGAAATGATGAAAAAAATAGTTTTTCTGCCTATGTTTCTTTTGGCACTTGCAGTAGCATCGTGCCTCAGCCCCCAAAGTTACGGCAACGCCAACGGAGGAGAAGTAACAGGTGTGGGAACCGCAGCCGTTAACGAGCCCGTGCCCTATGGTATGGTTCTTGTGGAGCGCGGTTCAATAAGAGTGGGCGAAGAGGAGGCCGACTCGTTGTGGGGCGCAGGAGCACCCGCAAAAGATATTTCGGTCGATGCCTTCTGGATGGACGAGACCGAGGTTTCCAACGCAAAATACCGCCAGTTCGTATACTGGGTGCGCGACTCCATTATACGTGAGCGCCTTGCCGACCCCGCATACGGTGGCGACGAATCGTTCAAGATAACCGAGGACCAGTATGGCGAGCCCATCACCCCCTACCTCAACTGGAAAAAACCCATCCCCTGGCAGCGCCCCACCGAGGAGGAGCAGCGCGCCATTGAAAGCGTTTACATCACAAACCCCATAACAGGCGAAAAAATGCTCGATGCTGCGCAGATGAACTACCGTTACAGCATATACGACTACACACAGGCTGCACTGCGCAAGAACCGCCTGAACCCCGCCGAGCGCAACCGCAACACCGATATTCCCACCGACTACGACGCACAGGTGATAATATCGAAAGACACAGCCTACATCGACGACGAGGGAGCCATTGTGCGCGAAACAATCACACGCCCCCTTTCGAGCGCCTACGATTTCTTGAACACATACATTGTGAACATATACCCCGACACCACCTGTTGGGTAAACGACTTTCCCAATGCCAACAACGAGGTCTACCTGAACCTCTATTTCAGCCACCCCAACTACAACAACCACCCTGTTGTGGGAGTAAGCTGGGAGCAGGCCAACGCATTCTGCGCTTGGCGCACCGACTACCTGTTGCGCGGCTTGGGCGCACAGGCAAAATGGGTGCAGCGCTACCGCCTCCCCTCGGAAACTGAGTGGGAATTTGCGGCACGCGGCCGCGAAGGCAGCAAATACCCCTGGGACAGCAACGATACAAAGAGCGACAAAGGTTGCTATTATGCCAACTACAAACCCGGAGAGGGTAACTACACAAAAGACGGCAGCCTCATCACCTCGCGTTGCGGAATATTCTCGGCAAACTCGAACGGCCTTTACGACATGGCAGGAAACGTTGCCGAGTGGACATCGACCGTGTACACCGAGGCCGGCGTACTGCAGATGAGCGACATTAACCCCGACCTCCAGTACCGCGCTGCAAAAGAGGACCCCTATAGTATGAAAAAGAAGACCATACGCGGCGGTTCGTGGAAAGATGCCGTGCGATTCATACAAGGTGCCACACGCGACTATGAATACCAGAACGAGTCACGTTCATACATTGGTTTCCGTTGTGTACGCAGCTACGCAGGAACCGAAAAGAGAAGATAACAACCGAAAAAACAACATCACATAAACAACAGCTATGGGTACATTAAAATCTATAATAAGAAAAATCCAGGCCTTCATGGATTCGGCACGCGGAAAAACAATCCTCAACTACATTTACAGCTGGGGAGCCGCAGTCGTAATTTTGGGTACACTCTTCAAGCTCACTCACATTGCAGGTGCCAACCTTATGCTTTTCGTGGGAATGGGCGCCGAGGTTGTAGTGTTCTTCTTTTCGGCATTTGAACGCCCCTACGAGGTTGCCGAGGAGGAGAAGAGAGAGGAGGCTGCCGCAGCCGGTGTAACAACCATCATTGGCGGCACACCCCTGCAAGGCGGTACCATTGTAATAAACGGCAATATAGGCGCGCAGCCCGCAGCAACAGGCAACGACGCACCCGCAGCACCTGTAGCCGCAACACCTACAACACCCGCAGCAGGCTATTCTCCCGCTGCCACAATAACAGGCAATCCCAACCTCATACCCCAAATGGACGAGGTTACCGAGGAGTATATTGAAAAGGTACGCACCTTGAACGAGGCTATACAGCACATTTCGCAACAGGCCAACACTCTTGGGCAGAATATGGCCGAAATGGAGACACTCGCCCGCAACCTCACAGGCATCAACGCCCTCTACGAGGCACAGCTGCGCAGCGCAGGCAAGCAGGCTAACGCCATTGACGATGTGAACGAGCAGACCAGAAAGATGGCCGAGCAGATTGAAGAGCTCAACGCAATGTACGCCCGTATGATACAGGCTATGACAACCAATATGAACAAGCCTCAAATCTAAGAAGCAGCACAATGAAGATAAAGAAACAAAAGGTGTCGCCCCGTCAGAAGATGATTAACCTCATGTACGTTCTTCTGATGGCAATGCTTGCACTCAACGTATCGTCGGATGTGCTCAACGGCTTCACGCTGGTCGACGAGAGCCTATCGAAGAGTTCCGACAACGCCGGCAAGCAGAACGCTGCCCTCTACAAGGATTTTGATACCTTTATGGGGCAGAACCCCGAGAAGGTGCGCGAGTGGTACAACCGTGCAGCACACGTAAAGACAATTTCCGACTCCATCTATAACCTTGCCGACAGGCTCAAGGTGCGCATAGCCAAAAAGGCCGACGGCGCCGACGGCGATTATAGAAACCTCGTCAACCGCGAGGACCTCGAGGCATCTACCTATGTGATGCTGGCACCCGGCAGCGGACAAGGCAAGGAACTTTTCGATGCAATAACAGCCTACCGCGAGGAGATTCTCACAATGGTCACCGACTCGGTACAACGCGAGCTCATAGAGAGCAATTTCAGCACCGAAGTTCCCCGCCGCGACATTTCACTGCTCAAGAACTGGCAGGAGTATAACTTCGAGAATATGCCCGCAATTGCAGCCATCACACTGCTCACAAAATTGCAGAACGATGTGCGTTACGCCGAAGGCGAGGTGCTGCACACCCTCTCGCGCAACATCGACCTCGGCGACGTGCGTGTGAACCAGATTCGTTCGCTCGTTATCCCCACATCGCGCAACGTTGTACGCGGAAGCGAGTTTTCGGCACAGATTATCCTTGCAGCGGTCGACTCTACACAGCGCCCGCAGATATTCATCGACGACAAGCTCTTTGAAACCGAGAACGGCGAGTACAGCAAGCTGTGCAACAGCGTGGGCGACTACACACTCAACGGTTATATGCTTGTGAACGACGGTGCAGGTGCGCAAACACGCTACGACTTTTCACAGAAATACACCGTTGTAGAACCCACTGCAACCGTGAGCGCCTCGCTCATGAACGTGCTCTACGCAGGTTTTGAGAACCCCGTGAGCATTTCGGTTCCCGGCGTTGCCGCCAACAAGATATCGGCAAGCATAAGCAAGGGAAAAGGTACGCTCAAAAGCGACGGAAAGGGCGGTTACATACTCGTTCCCGCACAGGTGGGCGAGGATATTGCCATTGCCGTTACGGCACTGAGCGAGGAGGGCCGCCGACAGAGTATGGGAGAGTACAGCTTCCGCGTGAGACAATTGCCCGACCCCACTCCCTTCATCGAGTACAAGGACAAGGACGGCAACACACAGCGCTACCGCGGCGGCCAGCCTTTCGCCAAACAGTCGCTTATGGGCACAGACGGCATTGTGGCAGCCATAGACGACGGACTCTTGAATATAAATTTCAAGGTAATTTCCTTTGAAACAGTATTTTACGACAATATGGGCAACGCAATACCCCTGCTCTCGCAAGGCGCCAGCTTCACCGCCAGACAGAAAGATATGTTCCGCAACCTGGGACGCGGAAAACGTTTCTACATTTCACACGTCAAGGCCATTGGCCCCGACAACGTAGAACGCCTGTTGCCCACATCGCTCGAGGTAATCATCAATTAAGCCGAGCTACCGATAAACTGATAAAAACAAAAAGGTTATGAAATACATTAGCAAATTAGTTCTTCTTGCAGCAATCTCCCTTATGGGACAATATGCCGTTGCACAACCCCCCGCACGCGCAAAAGAGAGAAGCAAGAAAGAGGCAACACAAAAGGTTGCCCCCGCCGTTAAAATGACCGACAGGGCAAAAAGCCAATACCCCACAACAACCACACCGCAGGAGGTTGCGTGGAAACGCGACATTTACCGCTCGCTCGACCTACAGAAAGAGAAAAACGCCTCGCTCTACTACCCCGTGGAGCCTATGGGCAACAGCGTGAACCTTTTCACATATATCTTCCGCCTTATTCTCGACGGCAGCGTGTCGGCATACACATACAACCTCGACGGCTACGAATCGTTCACACAAGAGAACAAGATTAACCCCAAAGACCTACTCGACAACTACCGCATATACTACGAGGAGAACAACGGGCAGCTCACAGTGGGCAAGAGCGATATTCCCAGCAGCGAGGTTCTGAGCTATTATATAAAGGAGAGCTACTACTACGACCAGAGAACATCGACCTACAACAGCCGTGTAACAGCTATTTGCCCCGTGTTGCACCGCGCAGGAGAGTTCACCAGCGAGGTAACAAAGTACCCTATGTTCTGGCTCAACTACGACGAAATTTCACCCCTGCTCGCACAGCAGAAACTCGTTACAAGCAGCTACAACAACGTGTCGGCAATGACAATGGACGACTACTTCACAAAAAAGAGCTACGAGGGAGAGATTTACAAGACAGTGAACCTGCGCAACCTCGCGCTCAACCAATATTGCAAGGACACAACTGCAATAAAGAAAGAGCAAGAGAACATTGAAAAGCAGTTGCGCGACTTCCGCACCAACCTCTGGAACACCCCGCAGCCCAAAGCCGAAGAGGCCGTGAAAGACTCCACCGCCACAGCCGAGGCAAAGGAGCAGCCCCGCAAGACAAAGCAGAGCGCCGAAAAGGAGGAAAAAACCAAAAACTCAAAACCCAAGAAAAGCACAACAAAGCGCAGCAGCGCAGGCGGTGCAAAAGTGTCGGTGCGACGCACAAGACGATAACAATGTAAAGGAGCGGGAATTTCTGCTCCTTTATTGTTTACACAAAGAATGGGCACAAAATTTGCATTTGACCATATTTTGCACTTAATTTGCAAGCACAAAACCATTGAAAGAGAAATAAAAGAGATTAAAACAATATAAAAATTACAGTTATGAAAAAGATTTTTGGAATAGCATTTGCGCTGTGCCTTCTTGTATCGGCACCTGCGTCTGCACAGTTCGACTGGGGTATAAAGGCCGGTATGAACCTTACAGGCAAGCCCAGTGACATTAAGGGAGCAAAGGATGCAAAGAATGGTTTCTTCATTGGCCCTATGGCAAAAGTAATGCTCCCTATCGTGGGACTCGGAATCGAGGGTAACATCCTCTACTCGCAGAGCGGTTCGGAATTTGGCGGCAAAGACGTCACACGCCATAGCTTGGAAATTCCCCTCTACCTGCGCTACGAGCTCTCTATCCCCCTCGTTAACAAATTCCTGGAGCCTTTTATTGCAGCAGGTCCGCAATTTGGTTGGGTAATTGGCGACGGCAAAGAGACATTTAATTCCGTTGCACAGTGGGAATACAAAAAGAGCAACCTCAGCCTCAACCTCGGCTTGGGAGCAACAGTGTTGAGCAAAATTCAATTGCACGTAAACTACAATATTGCTCTTGGCAACACCGGCGAGTTCAAATCCGACCCCACAGGGGGCACTTGGGACTACGTAAAAGGTTCAAAGGTAAACACATGGCAAATATCGGCAGCATATATTTTCTAACAAGAGCTGCAACCACTTTTATGAGGCTGAACCGCACATTAGGTTCAGCCTCATAAAATTTATAGACAAACGCCCATTTTGCCGAAACTTTTGGCACATTGGGAGCTTTTTAATAAATTCGCACAAGCAAAGAGAGAGAGATGGCAAAGTTCGCAGAAGTCATATTACCATTGCCCCTCCCCGGCAGCTACACATACAGCATACCGCAAGAGCTGCAGGAGAAGGTGCAGGCCGGGTGTCGCGTAAGCGTTCCACTCGGCAAAAAGAAGCACTACACGGCAATGGTGGCATCGACACACGACAATGTCCCTGCCGACTTTGAGGTGCGCCCCATCGACGAGGCGCTCGACGAGGCGCCCATAATGTTGCCCACACAGCTCAAACTGTGGGAGTGGATAGCCCGTTACTACATGAGCCCGATGGGTGATATTTACAAAGCCGCCATCCCGCAGGGATTAAAAGGCGAATTCAAGCCACGCACCGAGCAACGCACAAGGCTCACGGCAAAAATGCGCGATGAAAAGGGCATAAAACTGGTGCTGCAAGGGCTTGCACGCGCACCGCGACAGCAGCGTCTGCTTGCCACCTACCTCGAAATGTCGCAATTCCTCGAAGGGGGATGCAACGAGGTGCCAAAGCACAAACTGCTCGAAAGAGCGCAGGTGCAGCCGGCAACCTACAAAGAGCTCACAAACAAAGGTATCCTTGAAAGCTACGAGGTGGAAATCGGACGCTTGGAGACAGGCTACACCCCCACTGCACCGCTCAACAAGCTCACAGCAGCGCAACAGGAGGCTCTCGATGCAATAAACCTGAGCTTCGAACAAAAGAACGTGACACTGCTGCACGGAGTGACATCGGCCGGAAAAACCGAAATTTACATTCACCTCATAACACAGGCGCTTGAAGAGGGCAAGCAGGTGCTTTATCTGCTACCCGAAATTGCACTCACAAAACAGATTATAGAACGCCTCAGGCGAGTGTTCGGCAACAGGATAGGGCTCTACCACTCGAAATTTTCCGATGCCGAGAGGGTGGAGATATGGAAAAAACAGACAAGCGACACACCCTACGACATAATTCTGGGCGTGCGTTCCTCACTCTTTCTCCCCTTCCAAAGGCTGGGGCTTGTAATTATTGACGAGGAGCACGAGAACAGCTACAAACAGCAGGAGCCCGCTCCGCGCTACAACGCCCGCAACGCAGCAATGGTGCTTGCATCGTTCTTCGGCGCAAAGACACTGCTGGGCACTGCAACCCCGTCAATCGAGAGCTATTACAACGCAACCACAGGGAAATATGGCCTTGTGAGCCTCACCACACGCCACCGTGCCGTGCAGATGCCGCAGATTGAGGTAGTGGACATTAAAGATATGGCCCACCGCAAACGTATGACAGGTGCGTTCAGCGACCCGCTTGTCGATGCTATGCGTGCAGCCCTCGACGAGAAGAAACAGATAATACTCTTTCAGAACCGCCGCGGATACGCTCCGCTGCTCGAGTGCCGCACCTGTGGCTGGGTACCAAAATGCAAACACTGCGATGTGAGCCTCACGCTGCACAAGAACAGCAGCAAGCTCACCTGCCACTACTGCGGCTACACAATACCCGCCCCTAAATACTGCCCCAACTGCGAGGAGAACAATTTTACATATTTGGGATACGGAACCGAAAAAATTGAGGACGAGCTGCAGAACCTCTTTCCCGAGGCCCGCATAGCACGTATGGACCTCGACACCACCCGCACCCGCACCGCATACGAGGATATCATAAACCGTTTCCAGGAGGGAAAGACCGATATTCTCATAGGCACACAGATGGTGTCGAAAGGACTCGATTTCGACAACGTTGCCGTGGTGGGCATAATAAACGCCGACACACTGCTCAACTACCCCGATTTCCGCGCCACCGAACGAGCCTTCCAGCTTATGGCACAGGTTGCAGGCCGCGCAGGCCGCAAGAACGGGCAGGGAAAGGTTATTCTGCAGACCAAAATGCCCGATGCACCGGTTATCCCGCACATTGTGAGCAACGATTATGCACAGTTCTACAACACGCAACTGGGCGAGCGCATGCTTTTCCATTATCCACCTTTTTACCGGTTGGTTTACATATATGCAAAACACCGCGACGCAAAGGTACTCGAAGAGTTTTCCGAGCTCTTGGCCGTGCAGTTGCGCAACATTTTCCAGGAGCGCATAATGGGCCCCGACCTCCCGCCTGTTGCACGCGTGAAGCAGCAATATATACGCAAAATTATGCTGAAGGTTGAAAATTCACTCTCGCAATACAAAGTGAACGAGGTGCTTGCAGCCACCCAGCAGGCCTTTGCGCAGATGGCAAAATACCGTTCGGTTGACATCTACTGCGACGTGGACCCTCTTTAACACTGTTTATTATATTTTTCTTGCTCATCTCCCGCCGTTTAGGTAAATTTGCACAATTTTAGGGGGAGGAACACTCTTTTCCCTTTTTCGCCCGAAAGAAAAACAACAGAATATAGATGAAACAATTCAAAATTGTAAACAACATTACAGGCTGGCTGGTCTTTGTCATTGCTGCGGCAACATACTGCCTCACAGTGGAGCCCACAGCAAGTTTCTGGGATTGCCCCGAATTCATATTGTCGGGTAACAAGCTGGAGGTGGGACACCCCCCCGGCGCACCCTTCTTTATGCTCACCGCAAACTTCTTCTCGCTTTTTGCAAAGCCCGAGAATGTTGCGCTTATGGTGAACTATATGAGTGCCATATTAAGTGCCGGCGGCATACTTTTCCTCTTCTGGAGCATCACGCACCTCACCCGCAAGCTCATTGCGGGCAACAATGCTGCAATAACCACACAGCAGCTTGTGACCATCATAGGGTCGGGCCTTGTGGGCGCGCTTGCCTACACCTGGAGCGACACTTACTGGTTCAGCGCTGTCGAGGGAGAGGTTTACGGCTACTCGTCGCTCTTCACGGCGGTGGTATTCTGGCTCATCCTCAAATGGGAGGAAAATGCCGACAAGCCCCACAGCGACCGTTGGTTGGTGCTTATAGCCTACCTTGTGGGACTCTCTATTGGCGTTCACCTGCTCAACCTCCTCTGTATCCCCGCAATTGTTCTTGTAGCCTACTACAAACGCACCCCCAAGGCAAGCGTTAAAGGCTCGTTGCTGGCACTCGCCGGTTCGGCTGTGCTTGTGGCTGTGGTTCTCTACGGCATTGTACCCAGCGTTGTGAAGGTGGGCGGATGGTTCGAACTGCTCTTTGTAAACGCTATGGGACTACCCTTCAACACAGGCCTCATAACATACATTCTGCTCCTTTGCGGTGCACTTATATGGGGCCTTTACCTCAGCGAAAAGGGTGGCGAGCGCAAATGGCTGGCTACTGCCGTGGCAGCATCGGTAGGTCTTTTGGGTATTCCCTTCTACGGCTACGGAGTTATGAGCGTGTTGCTCGGTATTATTGTTCTTGCAGCAATATTCGGCGCAATAATGTGGCGCAAGGGCGAAAAGCACGTAATAAACCTGCGCACAATAAACACCACCCTGCTGTGCCTGCTGGTGATAATGATAGGCTACTCGTCGTACGCAGTAATTGTTGTGCGCTCGGCGGCCAACACCCCTATGGACCAGAACTCGCCCGAGGACATTTTCACTCTCGGCGCCTACCTGGGACGCGAGCAGTACGGTTCACGCCCACTGCTCTACGGGCAAGCATACAGTTCGGAAATTGACCGCAAGGCCGACGGCGACTATTGGGTACCAAAGGTAATTGTGGGCGCGCCAAAATATGCACCCAAAGCAAAGGCTACACCCGACGAAAAGGACTCCTACGAGATTATCGGGCACGACCAGGAGCTTGTATATGCACAAAATATGTTCTTCCCCCGTATGTACAGCTACGAGCACGCGCACTGGGGCGGAAAAGAGATAAACCTTTACGAGCAGTGGTGCGGCGGCAAAATCGAGGGACGCACTGTGCGTTACCGCGCACCGTGGGGACGCACCGTGAACGTTACAATGCCCACACAGCTCGACAATATGAAATTCTTCATAAACTACCAGCTCAACCACATGTACTGGAGATACTTTATGTGGAATTTCGTGGGCAGGCAGAACGACCTCCAAAGCCACGGAGAGTTTGAGAACGGTAACTGGATTACAGGCTTTTCGTTCATCGACAACCTGCTCGTGGGCAACCAGGAAAAACTACCCACAACAATGAAAGAGAATAAGGGCCGCAACGTATTCTACGCCCTGCCCCTTATACTGGGTATCATAGGCATCCTGTGGCAGATGCGCCGCGGACGCGAGGGCAAGCAACAGTGCCTTGTTGTGTTTATGCTCTTCTTTATGACCGGCCTTGCAATTGTACTCTACCTTAACCAGACACCCCTGCAACCCCGTGAACGCGACTACGCATACGCAGCATCGTTCTACGCCTTTGTAATTTGGATTGGTATGGGAGTAGCCGGAATAACCGAGTGGTTGAAAAAGAAAAACACCCTCACAAGCACCGCAGTGGCAGCAGTTAGCCTGCTCGTTCCCCTGCAAATGGTGTCGCAGACCTGGGACGACCACGACCGCAGCGGACGATACGCCTGCCGCGATTTCGGACAGAACTATATGAACTCTATGCCTCAAGAGGGCAACCCCATCATATTCACCTGCGGCGACAACGACACCTTCCCCTTGTGGTACAACCAGGAGGTTGAGGGCGTGCGCACCGACGCAAGAGTGTGCAACCTTTCGTACCTGCAGACCGACTGGTACATAGACCAGATGCGCCGCCCCGCATACGACTCGCCCTCAATACCCATAAACTGGGAGAGGATAGACTATGCAGGCAACAGCAACGAGTCGGTGAAGATTGAACCGCGCTACAAAGAGTACATACAGAAGCTCTACCGCGACAACCCCGAAGCCGCAAAGAAACGCTACGGTGACAACCCCTTCGAGGTTAAGAACATAATGAAGAACTGGGTGCGCACAAAGAACGAGAAACTCCACCTCATCCCCACCGACACGCTTTACATAAAGATAGACAGGGATGCGGTTCTGCGCTCGGGCATGATAATCCCCGAAGAGTACCAGCAGGAGATGCCCGAATATATGGCAATCTCACTCGCCGGCCGCAACAAACTCACTCGTTCCGACCTTATGCTGCTCGAGATGTTGTCGGGCTGCAACTGGGAACGCCCCATGTACATGTCAATGACCGTGGGCGACGAGAATTACCTCGCCTCGCTGAAACAGTTCTTCGTACAGGAGGGACTTGCCTACCGCATCACCCCCTTCAACTGGGTGGAGCTCGGTTACAGCAAGGGCAACAGCATTGTAGCCGACACACAGACATTCTATGACAATGTGATGGAGCGTTTCAAGTTCGGAGGCTTCAAAGACTACCCCGACTACTATTCCGACGAGACAATAAGCCGTATGGTGTATACCCACCGCCGCATTATTTCATCACTTGCTTCGCAGCTCTACAACGAGGGCGAGCAGGAAAAGGCACTCAAGCTGCTCGACCGCATCGAGGAGGAGATGCCCGCAAGCATAGTGCCCTACGATATGTACACCGGCGGGTTAGACATCGGCCGCCTTTACATTGTAATGGGCGAAGAGGAGAAAGGCTGCAAGATACTCGAAGAGCTGTTCAACGACCGCTTGGAGTACCTCGAATGGTACACCAGCCTCAACGGCCGCCGTTTCGAGAACAGCATACAGGAGAGCTATATGGCAATAGAGATGTGCACGCTCATCATCGATGAATTGCAGAAAGGCAACGACGCCTGCAAAGCTGTTGCGGCCGAAATGCAGAACAGCCTCAATAAAAGCTACTCAAAGTGGCGCAGCAGAGTTAAAATCTAACCCGCAGAATTTATGTTCATAGAGCAAGTACCCGAGTTTTTCCGCAACCTCTACCCCAAGGCGCTGTGGAGAATGAACCCCGATGAAAAGGCCGTTTACCTGACCTTTGACGACGGGCCCATACCCGTTATCACCCCGTGGGTGGTGGAGTTGCTCGACCGTTACAACATAAAAGCCACATTCTTTATGGTGGGCGACAACGTGCACAAGTTCTCGCAGGAATATATGCAGGTTGTGGAGAGTGGGCACCGCGTAGGCAACCACACATTCAACCACCTGAAAGGGCTTTTCACCGACACCAAGCGGTATATAGAGAACGTTGACCAGGCCGATGCGTTCATACACAGCAACCTTTTCCGCCCGCCACACGGTATTCTGCGCACATCGCAGTACAACGAATTGAGCAAAAGATACACTTTTGTAATGTGGGACCTTGTGACGCGCGACTACAGCTTCCGCCTCTACGGCGAAGATGTGCTTGCCAACGTGAAACGTTACACACGCAACGGCTCAATAATTACTTTCCACGACTCGTTGCGCTCCGAGAGCAACCTGCGCTACGCGCTCCCGCGCTCGCTCGACTGGTTGCTTGAACAGGGCTACGAATTCAAGACCTTCAAGTGATGAACCCGCACGAACTTTCACAATTTATAAAAGCCGAGGCAAAAAGCCTCGGCTTTATGGTTTGTGGCATTGCAAAGGCCTGTGATGTTCCACCCGAGGAGTCTGCAAAGATTACAGGTTGGGTGGAGAAAGGGCTGCACGGCGAAATGAGCTACCTCGAACGCAACGCCGAGAAGCGCTGCAGCCCCGAAGCGCTTGTTCCCGGCTGCAAGAGCATTGTTTGCGTGGCACTGAATTATGCTCAAACACCACCCGACGAGAACCGCCTGCACATTGCACGTTACGCGCAGGGGCACGACTATCATAAGATTGTAAAGGACCGCTTGCATCTTCTGCTGCAAAGAATAAACAGCTTGCAGGCCGTCAAAGGCCGCCCGTTCTGCGACTCGGCACCGGTGATGGAGCGTTTCTGGGCTGTAAAGGCCGGGCTCGGGTGGATAGGCAGGAACCACCAGCTTATAATTCCGCGACAAGGCTCGTACTTTTTCCTGGGAGAGCTGTTTTTGGATTGCGAGCTCGAATATGACGAGCCCTGCACTGCGAACCATTGCGGAAGCTGCCGCAAATGCATAGACAGCTGCCCCACAGGAGCACTCACCGCCAGCGGGTTCGACGCACGCAAATGCCTCTCCTACCTCACGATAGAATACCACGGCGAACTGCCCGAAAACATTGGTGAAAAGATGGGAAATTGCTTCTACGGTTGCGACCGCTGCACAGCAGCCTGCCCGTGGAACAATTTTGCAACACCCTGCACCACCCGCGAACTGCAGGCGAGCGACGAACTGTCACGAATGAGCGACAAGGAGTGGTACACACTCACCGAGGAGCGCTATAATAAGCTCTTTTCACGCAGCGCGGTGGAACGTGCCGGCTACGAGCTCTTGCGACGCAATATAGACGCTATTAAAAAGTGCCGCGACTAACGGCAAAGAAGGTTGCACACCTTGTCCTGCCACGCGCGTGCCGCGCGCGCTTTCGGCAACCCCTTATTCATTATTATAAAAGCAAGCATATTGCCGTTCGAGGCACGGGCGTAACCCGCAAGCGTGCACACGCCTGTTACAGTGCCTGTCTTTGCAAACACCTTCCTGCACCCCTCACCACCCTTCAAGCGGTGTTTCATAGTTCCGCTGACACCGGCAACAGGCAGCCCTTGCAGGAGGATATCGAAAAGCGGCTCTCGGTTGTAGGCATATTTCAACACCTGCAAAAGAATATCGGCCGACACGAAAGTGTAGGGCGAAAGGCCCGAGCCGTCGCAAATATCGTAGAGTTCGGGCATGTCGAACGTGCTCTCAAGAAAACCTTTAAGAATATCTACACCCATCTTGCGGCTCACAGGGCGGCGGCCATAGAGCGAGCCCAGGTGATAGAGCAACGCCTCGGCACAAAGGTTGTCACTTTCGAGCAGCGCCTCCTGCACAATTTCGGCAACCGGGCGGCGCACCTCGCCAAGCAAGGTGCAACCGGCAGGAGCCGCAGCGTTGCTCACCGCGCAGACCACAACCCCGCGTTGCGCAAGGTACTCTGCCGCAACGGCCATAAAATAGTCCTGCGAGTAGATCATATTCATCTTTTCGCTCTTCGGCGCATTGCAGTTTCCCCGCAGTCGTATGACATTTGTGCCGTCGAGCCAATCGCGCATAATGGTGAACCTTTTGTCACCCGCACCGCTTACAGCCTCGTTCACCACAGTATAGAAAGCCGATGGAGGGTAACATTCTACCAAAGGAGGAAGCCCCCTTTCGGCCGGACGCGCCTGCACCTCGACACACCCGCCACAAAGCATAAGCGGCGAGATATAGGGCTGGAACTCCCACGGTGTGTCGTCCCACGCCCAACCGGGGCCCCAATATATGGAATCCATAAACGAACAGTCGGCAAAAAGCGTGTCTACCACGCTGCCCGCGGGCACCGCATTCAAGAGCGAGCACAAATCATCGTACGAGAAGAGTGCATCCACCGCACCCTGCAGATAGATATTTCTGCCGTTCTGCAACAGGCGGGTCTCCATTGTATACTCACAACCAAGCCTCTCAATTGCAGCCACCGAGGTTATCACCTTGAGCAACGACGCAGGGCGCGACAACTTATGTTCGCGGTGGGCAAAAATCAATGAATCGGCACTGAGGTCGTACACCACTAGCGAAGCATCGCTCACAGCAAAAATACCGTCGTCCATCAACGCGGCAAGAGCCTTGTGCGATGGTTGTGCCCACCCCGCGGCAGCGCACAAAAAGAGAAACAGCGGCAATAAAAATCTATTGTTCATAATCAAAACAGTCGCATAAGAGATAAAAGAGGCGTAAAACTACTTATTATTTGTGAAATATTCTCCCTGCCGTGCGGTTTTATTTATGTTTTTTATATTTTTGCAAGGAGCAAAGCAGGGACGATGCTGAAACTTTGAGCTGTACCCAACCCATAGACGCCAACACCCCTGCACATTATCTATGGACTTATGATTAAGAAATTCGATTTTTTGGTTATCGGTTCCGGTATTGCCGGAATGAGTTTTGCGCTGAAAGTTGCCTCTAAAGGCAAGGTTGCAATAGTTTGCAAGACAACGCTCGAAGATGCCAACACCTATTTTGCACAGGGTGGTATCGCATCGGTCACCAACCTTGCCGTGGACAATTTTGAAAAGCACATTGAGGATACAATGATTGCCGGCGACTTCATAAGCGACCGCGAAGCTGTGGAGAAGGTTGTGCGCGAGGCTCCCTCACAAATTAAGGAACTTATAAACTGGGGCGTCAATTTCGACAAGAACGAGAAAGGCGAGTTCGACCTTCACCGCGAGGGCGGCCACTCGGAATTCCGCATTCTGCACCACGCCGACAACACCGGCGCCGAAATTCAGGAGTCGCTCATAAAGGCTGTGCGCCAGCACCCCAACATCACAATTCTGGACCACCATTTTGCCATTGAGATACTCACGCAGCACCACCTTGGTGTGAACGTAACACGCCAGACACAAGGCATCGAGTGCTACGGAGCATACGTGCTCGACATTGCATCGAACCGAGTAGACACATTCTTGAGCAAAATAACGCTTATGGCAACCGGCGGCTGCGGAGCGGTATACAAGACAACCACCAACCCCCTTGTTGCAACCGGCGACGGCATTGCAATGGTGTACCGCGCAAAAGGCACCGTAAAGGATATGGAATTTGTACAGTTCCACCCCACTGCGCTCTACAACCCCGGCGACCGCCCATCGTTCCTCATCACCGAGGCTATGCGCGGCTACGGCGGCATACTGCGCACCATCGACGGCAAGGAGTTCATGCACAAATACGACGAGCGACTCTCGCTTGCACCGCGCGACATTGTGGCACGCGCCATCGACAACGAAATGAAAACCCGCGGCGACGACCATGTGTACCTCGATGTAACCCACAAAGACCCCGAAGAGACCAAGCGACACTTCCCCAACATCTACGAAAAGTGCCTCTCGCTGGGAATAGATATTACAAAGGATTATATCCCCGTGGCACCCGCCGCCCACTACCTTTGCGGCGGTATTAAAGTGGACCTCAACGCCGCGTCGAGCATACACAGGCTTTACGCTGTGGGCGAGTGTTCCTGCACAGGCCTGCACGGCGGTAACCGCTTGGCAAGCAACTCGTTGATAGAAGCTGTAGTTTATGCCGATGCTGCTGCAAAGCACTCGGTGGAGCACATTGGCGAGTACACTTTCAACGAAGATATACCGCAGTGGAACGACGAGGGTACCAAAATGAACGAGGAGATGGTACTCATATCGCAGGACATTAAGGAGGTGGGGCAAATTATGAGCACATACGTGGGAATTGTGCGCAGCGACCTGCGCCTGCAACGCGCGTGGAATCGCCTCGACCTGCTTTACGAGGAGACCGAGGAACTTTTCAAACGCAGCGTTGTGAGCCGCGAACTCTGCGAGTTGCGCAACATTATAAATGTGGGCTATCTCATTATGCGTCAGGCAATGGAGCGCAAGGAGAGCCGCGGCCTGCATTACAACATCGATTACCCGAAGAAATAACCCTGCACAAGGCTGCTTCGGCACACACAACGGCGCAGAGAATGCTCGGCAAAAAGCACTCTCCTGCGCCGTTAAATATTTTATATTTAATGTTGAAAAATTGCCACTCTTTTCTTGCGGGAAATCGCACAAAAAAAGCTATCTTCGCGTAATAATATGGCGCACTTTTCACAAACGCGCACAAGGAATTGAATATCAACAAGAAAACAATAATAAAAACATTTATTTGATATGTCTACAAAAAGAATTAAATCGGCATTGGTATCCGTTTTCCACAAAGACGGTCTCGACGAGATTATCAAGCTCCTGCACGCCGAGGGAGTACAGCTTATCTCGACAGGTGGTACACAACAGTTCATTGAGTCGCTCGGCATCCCCTGCACAGCAGTTGAGAGCCTCACAGGCTACCCCTCAATCCTGGGCGGCCGTGTAAAGACACTCCACCCCAAAGTGTTCGGCGGCATCCTGGCACGCCGTGAGAACGAAAAGGACATGCAGCAGATGCAGGAGTATGAGATTCCCGCTATCGACCTTGTTATTGTCGACCTCTACCCCTTTGAGCAGACCGTTGCATCGGGTGCTCCCGAAGCCGACATTATTGAGAAAATCGACATAGGCGGTATTTCACTCATCCGCGGTGCGGCAAAGAACTTCAACGACGCTGTTATCGTTGCAAGCAAGGCACAGTACAAGCCCCTGCTCGACATTCTCCAGAGCAACGGAGCACAGACAACACTCGAGGAGCGTCGTTTCTTCGCACGTGAAGCCTTTGCAGTATCTTCTTCTTACGATTCAGCTATCTTCAACTATTTCGACAAGGACGACAAGAGCGCGTTCCGCAACGCAAAAGATTGCCCTATGTCTTTGCGCTACGGCGAGAATCCCCACCAGAAGGGTGCTTTCTACGGCGACTTCAACAAGATGTTCAACCAGCTCCACGGCAAAGAGATCTCTTACAACAACCTGCTCGACATTTGCGCAGCTGTAGAGCTCATCAACGACTTTGCAGGTGAGACAACATTTGCAATCCTCAAGCACAACAACGCTTGCGGCCTTGCTTCTCGCCCCACTCTAGCCGAGGCTTGGGATGCAGCCCTCGCCGGTGACCCCGTTTCGGCGTTCGGCGGCGTGCTCATTGCAAACGCAGCTGTAGACAAGGCCACAGCCGAGAAGGTGAACGAGATTTTCTTCGAGGTTATCATTGCCCCCGACTACGATATGGAGGCTTTGGAGATTCTTACACAGAAGAAAAACCGCATTATCCTCGTTCAGAAGACAACCGAGCTCCCCTCGCAAACATTCCGCAGCGTGCTCAACGGCGTGCTTGTTCAGGACCGCGACGAGAAGGTTGAGACAGCCGAGGACCTCAAGACCGTTTCACAGGCCGCTCCCAGCGCACAGGAGATTGAGGATATGCTATTTGCAAACAAAATCGTTAAACACAGCAAGAGCAACGCAATAGTACTCGCAAAAAACAAGCAGCTCATTGCAAGCGGTGTAGGACAGACCTCACGTGTTGACTCTCTGCGCCACGCTATCGAGAAAGCCGGCAACTTCGGTTTCTCTTTGCAGGGCAGCGTAATGGCCAGCGACGCATTCTTCCCCTTCCCCGACTGTGTTCAGATTGCACACGAGGCAGGCGTTACAGCAGTTATTCACCCGGGCGGTTCAATACGTGACAAGGAGTCGGTTGAGTACTGCGATGCTAACGGCGTTTCAATGGTAATCACCGGTTTCCGTCACTTCAAACATTAATCAAAATAAAAAAGAGATAAAAGAATGGGACTTTTTTCATTCACACAGGATGTAGCCATCGACCTTGGTACCGCTAACACCATTATCTCGTATAACGGCAAGATTGTAGTAGACGAGCCTTCGGTGGTGGCAATAGACGGCACAAAAAAGATGATAGCCGTTGGTGAGCGTGCAAAACAGATGCACGAAAAGACAAACCCCAATATTCAAACCATACGTCCGTTGCGCGACGGCGTGATTGCCGACTTCTACGCTTGCGAGATGATGATGCGTGGCCTCATCGAAAAGGTGAACATGGGCAACAAGCTCTTCACACCCTCGTTGCGTATGGTAATAGGTGTTCCCTACGGATCGACCGAGGTTGAGCTCCGCGCCGTTCGCGACTCGGCAGAGCACGCAGGCGGCCGCGACGTTTACCTCATTTACGAGCCTATGGCATCGGCGCTCGGTATCGGGCTCGACGTCCTTGCGCCCGAGGGTAATATGGTTGTCGACATAGGTGGCGGTTCTACAGAAATTGCAGTTATATCACTCGGCGGCATTGTATCGAACGGTTCGTTGCGCACAGCCGGTGACGACTTTACAGCCGATATTCAGGAGTATATGAGCCGCCAGCACAACGTTCGCGTCAGCGAGCGTATGGCCGAGCGTATCAAGATACACGTAGGTTCGGCACTCACCGACCTTGGCGATGAGGCACCCCAGGACTACATTGTACACGGCCCCAACCGCATTACAGCAATGCCCATCGAGGTACCCGTG
Source organism: Bacteroidaceae bacterium (assembly GCA_045636125.1). GTDB lineage: Bacteria > Bacteroidota > Bacteroidia > Bacteroidales > Bacteroidaceae > HGM04593. The sequence goes on along the minus strand of JAZTWX010000020.1, from coordinate 155,160 downwards.
TGCTACCAGGAGATTGCACACTGTATCGACAAGTCGATAATGAAGATTGAGAATGCCATCATAAGCGCGCTCGAAGCTACTCCCCCCGAACTCTATGCCGACATTGTACACAACGGCATTTACCTCGCAGGTGGTGGTGCGCTGCTCCGTGGTCTCGACAAACGTCTGGAAAACAAGATAAACATCCCCTTCCACATTGCCGAGAACCCCCTCTATTGCGTGGCAAAGGGTACAGCACTTGCCCTCAACGACCTCAATTATCCGTTCCTTATGCGATAACCCTGAGGCACCGTGCAAACATTGTTGAACTTTTTAATTAAGCATAATCACTGGTTCCTTTTCCTTTTACTGGAAGGAATCGGGATTATGCTTATTGTTCAATTCAACAACTACCAGAATGCAGCCTTTTTCACATCGTCGAACAGGGTGGCAGGCAACCTTTACGCCACAATGAGCGACATCGACAGCTATTTCGGGCTCAAGAGCAGCAACGAAGAGCTGTTACAACAGAACCGTGAGCTGAGCAACCGCATAGAAGCGTTGCAGGAGCGCCTGCGTCACTACGAGGACAGCGCAACCGTGGCACAGATTCAAAAGGCTATGCCCCGCGGTTACTACTACAACATCGCCCGCGCTGTCAACAACTCACTCAACAAAATAAACAACTACATTACTATAGACAAAGGCTCGGACGACGGCATAAAAGCCGAAATGGGAGTTTTCAACAACCAGGGCGTCGTGGGTATTGTCTACACTACATCGCCCCACTTTTCGGTGGTTATTCCCTTGCTTAACAGCAAAAGCAACATAAGTTGCCGCGTGAAAGGCAGCAAAAGCTTCTGCGCCCTGCAATGGGACGGAAAAGACACCCGCTACTCTTACCTTGTCGACCTGCCGCGCTACTCTAAATTCGAGCCGGGCGACACTGTCGTGACAAGCGGCTTCTCGTCTATCTTCCCCGGTGACATACCTGTGGGAACAATTGTAAACACCGAAGACTCGGAGGACGGAATGTTCTACTGCGCCAAAGTGGAACTTTTTACCGATTTTTCGAGCATAGACCACCTCTACATTGTTGGCAACAACAAACAGGAGGAGCAGAAACTCATTGAGAGACCAAAGAAAAAATGACAAGAGAGATACTCATACGCACCCGCAACTTTGCAATATTGGCGCTGCTGCAAGCACTGATATTCAGCCGCATACACCTATTCGGCTATGCGACAGCCTGCGTCTATCTCATTTTCATTCTCAAGCTGCCGCGCTTCACTTCGCGCAACGAACTGCTCATCTGGGGCTTCCTTTTAGGCCTCACTGTAGACATTTTCGCCGACACGCCGGGAATAAACGCCTGCGCGGCAACAGCAACGGCATTTGCGCGCAATTACATTCTTGCAGCCTTTACACAGAAAGGCTCAGCCGATGACTTTGTGCCCGGTGTACACACGATAGGCTGGAGCGGATACTCCACATACACCGCATTTTGTCTGCTGCTCTTCTTCACACTGCTCTATTTCCTTGAGCTTTTCACAATAAACTACCCCGTGACACTGCTCGTGGGCGCAGTAGGGAGTACCCTGCTCACAATGCTTTTTGCGCTTGTAACAGAATGTTTTACCCGCAAAAAATAGTGCGTTATGAACATACATAGTTACGACAAACGCAGATACATTCTCGGCGGGGCAGTAATACTTGTGCTTGCCGTGTACGTTTCACAACTCTTCAACCTGCAAATTCTCAGTGACCAATACAAGTCGAAGGCCGACAGCAACGCCTTCTACAAAAAGACACTCTACCCCGCCCGAGGGCTTATGTACGACCGCAACGGCAAGCTGCTCGTGTATAACCAGCCGGCATACGACATCACATTCGTACCGCGCGAGATAAAGGAGCTCGACACGCTTGAGCTGTGCAACGCGCTCAACATTACACACGAAGAGTTCAACAGCCGTATGGAGCGCGTGCGCAACCGCCGCTACAATCCCGGCTATTCAACATACACCGAACAGGAATTCATCACACAGCTGTCGGTCGAGGAGTTTGCTAAATTTCAGGAGAAGATGTTCCGCTTCCCCGGCTTTTATGTGCGCAAACGCTCCATACGACAATATGCCTGCAACGCCGGAGGCGTACTTTTTGGTGACATCGGCGAGGTTTCACAGAAAAAAATCGACAAGGACAGTTACTACACAAGAGGCGACTATATAGGCACGCAGGGGTTAGAAGCATCGTACGAGAATGTGCTGCGCGGAAAGAAAGGAACCGAAATGCTGTTGCGCGACGCCCGCGGACGCATACAGGGAAAGTACCGCGACGGCGCACTCGACACACTGCCCACCCGTGGCAAAGACCTCACTCTCGGGCTCGACATTGAGCTGCAACAGCTCGGCGAGCGCCTTATGAAAAACAAGATAGGCAGCATTGTTGCCATAGAACCGGAAACAGGCGAAATCCTCTGCATGGTGTCGGCACCGTCTTACGACCCGTCGATGCTCACCGGCCGCTCACGCGGTGCCAACCACAAGCTCCTCTCAAAGGACAAGAGAAAACCCCTGCTCAACCGCGCCATAATGGGAACATACCCTCCGGGATCGACTTTCAAGATATCGCAGGCGCTGACCTTCCTGCAAGAGGGGGCAATAACCCCGCAGACAGCGTTCCCCTGCTACAAAGGATTCATATTGAAAGGCTTCAAGCTGGGCTGCCACGCCCACTCGTCGCCCACCCCGCTGGTGCCTGCCATTGCAACATCGTGCAACGCATATTTCTGTTGGGGCCTGCATCGTATGTTCGGTTCGGACAAATACAGTAGCATACAGCAGGCAATGGACACCTGGCGCGATTATATGGTATCTATGGGCTTCGGCTACAAACTTGGGATAGACCTCCCAGGCGAGGTGCGCGGTATGATACCCAACTCAAAATACTATGACCGCCACTTGGGAAAATACTGGAAGGCAACCACCGTTGTAAGTATCTCCATCGGGCAGGGAGAGGTCACTCTCACCCCGCTGCAAATTGCCAATCTTGGAGCCACCATTGCCAACCGCGGCGAATATATAACACCACACATTGTGAGCCGCATTGAGGGCGACACACTGCCCCGCCTGTACAGTACACGCAAGAGCACAATGGCCGGCCGCGCCGCATATGAAACTGTTATAAAAGGAATGCGCGAGGCCGTCCTCAACGGAACGTGCCGCGCAGCAAACATCCCCGGGCTGGAGGTGTGTGGAAAGACTGGAACAGCCGAAAACCGCGGGCAGGACCACAGTGTCTTCATGGGCTTTGCGCCCATGAAAGAACCCAAGATAGCCGTTGCGGTTTATGTGGAGAACGGCGGTTTCGGCGCAGAATACGGCGTACCCATCGGGGCGCTCATCATGGAGCAATACCTCAACGGCAAGCTGAGCGAGGCGAGCGAAGAGAAAGCAAAAGCAATGGAAAAAAGGACAATTTACTATGGAACGGACGAGAGGTAACATATTCAACCGCATAGACTGGTTCACCGTTGCCATTTTTGCAACGTTAGCGATAATGGGCTGGTTCTCCATTTGCGGAGCAAGCCACAGCTACATTGAGACCGACTTCCTCGACTTTTTCTCACAGGACGAGCGCACCGGTAAACAAGCAATGTGGATGGGAGTGTCGCTCCTTGTGGGGCTTCTGCTGCTGTGCATAGACAAGAACAGCTACAAGGACTGCTCACCAATCATATACATAGCAACAATTTTGCTGGGTATTGTTACAATTTTCGTTGCACGCGACATTAAAGGCTCCCGCTCGTGGTTGCCGCTTGGCCCCTTCAGCCTGCAACCCGCCGAATTCATGAAATTCGCCACCACTCTCGCCCTCGCATCGTTTATGGGGCGCTACGGGTTCAGCATAAAGAAGAACGACGATTTTATAAAATGCGTGGGCATAATACTGCTGCCCATGCTGGTTATTGTTGCACAAAAGGAGACTGGTAGCGCGCTTGTCTACCTTTCGCTCTTCCTTGTGCTCTACAGAGAGGGGATGACCGGAATTGTGCTATTGATGGCAATAAGCGCAGTGGTATATTTTGTGGTGGGAATACGCTACAGCGAAACGCTTGTGGAGTCCCTGCCGGTGAACCTCGGGCTCTACACGGTAACACTGCTCATTCAGGCATTTTCGCTTGCAATGGTGCTTTTCTGGTGCAAATACCGCGACTCTTTCAAGGTGCTCTTCATCACCAACCTGGCAACTACTCTCGCCGCATATTGGGTGGCAATATACCTCATATCGTTCAACATACTTTATGTACAGTACCTGCTCATTGCATTCAACATAATATTCCTTGCGATAAGAGCAAGGCTGCACAAAGAGACACGCGGGTTGCTTGTTGCCGCTTATATCATTGGTGCGCTGGCATTTTTCAGTTCGTGCGACTATGTGCTGCACAACGTGCTCAAGCCCCACCAGAGAGTGCGTATCGAGGTTCTTTTGGGATTGAAAGAGGACCTTGCGGGTGCCGGCTACAACGTGCACCAGTCGCAAATCGCCATAGGCTCGGGAGGGTTCGCGGGAAAAGGGTTCCTCAACGGAACACAGACAAAGCTCAAATACGTTCCCGAACAGGACACCGACTTTATCTTCTGCACAATAGGCGAGGAGCAGGGTTTTATAGGCTCCACAGCCGTTCTTGTGCTCTTTGCGATATTCATTTTAAGGCTTATGGCCCTTGCCGAACGGCAGAACGACATCTTTGGGCGAGTGTATGGTTACGCTCTTGCGTCGATATTCTTTTTCCACTTTACCATCAACATAGGGATGGTGCTTGGAATAATGCCCGTTATCGGAATTCCGCTGCCCTTCTTCAGCTACGGCGGCTCGTCGTTCCTGGGCTTTTCAATACTGCTATTTACTTTCCTGCGCATTGATGCCGACAGGGAGACACGAGCCTGATTCCCACATCACTTACCCCCGAAAGAAGGCTGTCGGGCAACAGATGCACAACCGACAAAGATAGTGTATCACTCAACTGCACCTGCATCCCCGGCACGGGAAATTCTGCCTGATAGAGCAGGCCGCCCGTGGCACCGTTGCGGCGGCCGTTGCTGCTGTATATATCACAAAAAACGGTGTCACAGGCTATTGTCTCGCCACCGATGCGCGCTGTAATACTCAACGGCAGGGTTTTATAATTATATGCCGCCGAATAGCGCACACCCACCGAAACATCGGCCGTGAGGGGCGCTGTACCACCCACCGGAGGGCACACAAAACTCAGGGTGTCGCCACTGCACCACCCACCGCTCACCGAGCGGTAATTATGGAATATTGAGCCGTCGCACGAAAGAACAAGCAACGCCGCGCCCAACAGCAATAGGTTATTCAGCCTTTTGATGATGGTGACCCTTGTTGTTGCCACCCTTTTCATTCTTGCCATTGCCCCTGCTTTCGTGGTGTTTTCCACCGTGTCCTTTCTTGCGTTTCTTGTTCCTCATAGAGTTGTCGAAACGATTGATATTCTCCTGCTCCAAAAGATCGGCCGAACGTTTTTGCTCGCCCACTCCGGCAGCATCGAGCGTTTCAGGACGCTCGCCACGCTTGTTCATTTCAATAATGGCAAAAGCACGACGCGCACCAATTGTCACAAGGTTGGCAGGAATATGCTTGTCGGTCGAATAGCACACCTCGCCACGCAGGATATCGGCCTTGAAGAAGTAATATGTTCCACTTGTAGTTTCGAGCTCAACATCGCGCGGAGGCAACTGACGCGACGCCTCCACGTAAGCATCAACCTCGTAGTTGAGACAACATTTGAGCTTTGCACACTGCCCTGCAAGCTTTTGCGGGTTGAGTGAAATATCCTGAAAACGTGCCGCCGATGTTGACACCGACACAAAATTGGTGGTGAATGTCGCGCAGCACAACTCCCTGCCACAAGGGCCTATACCGCCAATGCGGCCGGCCTCCTGACGGGCACCAATCTGCTTCATCTCAATTTTTATCTTGAAAGCGTCGGCAAGCACCTTAATGAGCTGACGGAAATCGACGCGGTTGTCGGCAATATAGTAGAAGATAGCCTTCTGTCCATCACCTTGATACTCGACATCGCCAATTTTCATATCCAGGTTAAGGTCTTTAGCAATCTGGCGCGAGCGTATCATAGTGTCGTGCTCGCGGGCCTTTGCCTCCTCATACTTTTCAAGGTCCACAGGCTTTGCCTTGCGGTATATGCGCTTGAATTCACTTTCGGGGGTGAGGCGGGTTTTCTTGAGCTGCAGCAACACAAGGCGCCCGGTCATTGTAACGCGCCCGATATCGTGCCCGGGGGTAGCCTCAACCGCAACAATATCGCCCTTCTGAAGGTCAATGTTATTGCTGTTCTTGTAATATCCTTTGTGAGTATTCTTGAACTGTACCTCCACAATGTCGGTATACTCCTCGTTGCCGGGCACATCGGCCAGCCAATCGAAGGTATTCAACGGAGCATCCATCTTGCCGCAACCCTTGCAGCAGATGCCCGAACAGTCGTTGTTTGCTTTATATTTCAAATTATCCATTTATCTGTTTTTTATCCATACTATCATTCTCAAAGACATATCAAAAAATACCATCTTTGCGTTAACATTCTGTTCTATGTGGCGTTGCGCCTCGCTCAATTCCTCCATAATGCCGTAAATGTTACGCTCGTTCACAAACGGCGAGAAACGTGCCGAAAAAGCACTCTCCTCGGCCGACATATAGAGCATTTCGCTACGTTTGAAGTTCATTATGAAATTCTCGCGTATCATACGCTGGCAATAGTCGAGCAAGCGTTTCTGACGCTCACGACCCATTGCCGCAACCTGCTCGCTCCAGTTTTTCATTTCGCGTATGTTGCGGGCATAAGCCACACGCATAAGCTGTGCGAAAAGGTCGAGATAAAGAGCCTTGTCATCGTCTATCGAGAGCATCTGCTCGGCAGCAGTGAGACTGCCGCCACTCTGTTGTGCAATACGTGCCGCATCGGCCTGTGTGAGGCCGTAACGCTCCACCAATGCATCCTCCATATCCTTTTGCATTATAGAGGGTATTTCCACCCTTTGTGTGCGGCTGAGTATGGTGGGGAGTATGTGGTCGGGCTGCTCCGATACGAGAATGAAAAGGGTTTTCTGTGGGGGCTCTTCTATAATCTTAAGCAATTTATTGGAACCTGCCTCTTTCATCTTTTCGGGCAACCATATAATTACAATTTTCCAGCCACCCTCGCGCGACTGCATCGATAGTTTATGCAGAATTTCGCCACTCTCGCGCTCATATATCATTGGCTGCTGGTTCTCCACATCGAGCTTCTGCAACCAGTCGTCGTAGCTGAAATATGGGTTCGAGAGCAAAAGCTCGCGCCACTCGGCAATGTAGTCGTCGCTCACGGGAGCAGTGTCGGAGCTGCTGTTCTTCTTCTTTTTTACAGGGAACACAAAGTGAAGGTCGCTGTGAATGAGCTTGTCCATCTTCACGCACGCAGGGCACGCACCACAGGCATCGCCCGCAGCCGCGTCGCACAAGAGATAGCGCGTAAGAGCCACCGCAAGTGCCAGCTTACCGTTACCCGCAGGGCCGGTAAAGAGCAAGGCGTGGGCCATACGGTTCTCATCGACGCACTTTTTAAGCTGCTCTATAACCCTTTTCTGGCCTATTATGTTACTGAAAGAAGGACTGCTCATCAATATATTGCTTTTGCAATTTCACAAACACTGTCGACAGCGTTTATTGTGTAAAAATGAATACTCGGCACACCCTTTGCCATAAGCTCGCGACACTGCGCTATAGCCCACTCACGGCCCACAGCAGCCACGGCCTCGTCGTTGCCGCATTTTTCTATTGCAGCCACAAGCTCACCGGGGAGGTCGACACGAAAGACTTTGGGCAACACATTCAGCTGCGAAAGACGGTGTATGGGCTTTATTCCCGGGATAATGGGTATTGTTATTCCCATCTCACGCGCACGCTTCACAAAGGCAAAATATTTCTCGTTGTCGAAAAACATCTGCGTCACAGCATACTCGGCACCCGCGTCGACCTTTTGCTTGAGCACCATAAGGTCGCTTTCCATATTGGGAGCCTCCTCGTGCTTTTCGGGGTAACAGGCAACACCGCACGAAAAAGGCGTGCCGCGCTCCTTCATTTCCGAACCGTCTATAAAGAATCCCTCGTTGAAACGGTTCACCTGGCGCAGAAGATCGATTGCGTGCTTGTGCGAGTCGGCACACTGCACGTTGCTTCCCTTGCATTTGTCGCCACGCAACACAAGAATATCGGTTATCCCCGACAGCTGCAGGTCTATGAGCACATACTCTGTTTCGCCACGCGAATATCCGTTACACAGGATATGGGGCACCACAGGCACGCCGAAACGGTGATTTATGGCTGTTGCAACAGCAACCGTTCCGGGACGGCGACGTATTGTACTCTTTTTGAATGTTCCGTCGCCAAGATCAACAAACACCTGCTCGCTGTGGTGTGTCGTTATGTTTACATATTTAGGGTTGAATTCCATAAGACGCTCAATGTCGCTGAAGAGGCGCGTTGTTCCCGTTCCCTTTACGGGCGGGAGCACCTCAAACGAAAAGGCTGTCTTTTCACTGGAATTTATGCTTTCAATTACTCTCATATAATTCTCTTTCCTTTCAAGGGCATCGCGCAGCAATGCACCATTGCCCCATTAAAATACAAATGTAACGCAAAGAGTGGGCAATACAAAATAAATAAGATTTTTTATGAGCAGGCGGTTGCAAAAATAGAGGGAGCCGTAAAAAAATGAACCACAGTTACACTTTGCGCACACCCCTTCCATAGAAAGTTCTACGCTTAAGCACTCGCAAAAAAACTCCCCCACCCCGGCGGGGTGAGGGAGACTCAAAAACTATGATTCAAACACAAAACTAAATTATTATTTATATATTTTATATCATTTCAACAGAGCTGCCGTCGAGAGCAACTTTCAAATAACGGCCCTTGTTACCCTTTTCAATCTCAATCTCGTAGTACTCTTCGCCGGGAACCTGCACATAGTCGGCATCGTCTATTCTATAGTCGGGGTACTGCGCCTGCACTGCATTCACCACAGCCTCGGGCAATTCAGCGATGCGGACATCCCACTCGGTACGCTGCCACTGGTCGCCGGTAGAGAAGTAAAGTTCCTTTTTCTCGTTGCCCACAACAATGTCAACATCAATGTAGTTGCGCTCCTTGTCGTAGTCGGTTATCACTGCACCGGGGTAGTTAGCGGTAATGTAGTTCTTGATATTCTCGCTCAACTGATATTTTGGAGAATCATCGTCGTCGTTACAAGCAGCGAAGCACACTGTTGTCGCAAGGAACAAGATTGATAATAGCTTTTTCATAATTATTATTTTTTAGTTGTTAGTAATGTTGGGAATGCGCGGGTGCAAGCACCCTGCTGGTGTTTAGTAGTTTAACGGTTTTTAGTTGTCAATATCAATTATTCGTAGTTTTTTATCGAAAGTAAGTTCGTAACGGTTAGACAGTTTCACCTCGTAGTTACCTGTTTCACGCTCTATTTTAAGCACCTTCTCGGCAGGGAAGTTCTTCAACACATATTCCATTATAGCTGCGGGAACTATGGCTGCGGGCACCTCGCTGTAACGGCAATCAACATCTTTCCACTCGCCCTTGCTTGTAAATTCCAGTTTAGAGCCATCGGTGAACACCACCTCGTATGAACGCTCGAAGAAATCGCGCTCCTCTTTTGCGAAAGATAGTTTCTGTGCCGAAAAGTGAGTGTCGATAAACACCTGTGCTTCGGCGGGTAATTTATCCTTTGTAATAATTCTGTCGTTACCTGCGTTAGCGTTCAAAACAGCTGCGAAAAGCAGAAACATTGCAAACATCATCTTTTTCATAATACTTATTCATTTAGTGGTTATACATTTTATTAACAAGAAGAGGTTTATTTGGTTTTCCTCGTTCTTTCTGATGCAAAGATTATACCCAATTCTGAAAAGAAATTGAAATTTTCACTTTTTTCTCATTTTTTTCAAAAAAAAGTTCTACAACGCCGTTTTTGCAATAAAAATGCCCCACAAGCGTGCCTGAGCAGCATTTTGTGGGGCATTAAGAGAGAGAAAAGCGTTATTTTGCGCTATAACGTTCCAAAATTTACCGAAAAACGGTGCCTGCCGCCCACAAAAGAATATTCCACAGCAGTGTTGTAATAACGCGCCACCGCACCCACCAGTGCAAGGCCCAGGCCGGTGCCACCGCTCTTGCCGTCTTTGTAGAAACGGTCGAAAAGACGGTCGGCCTCAAGTTCCTGCTCACCGTCATTTTCCACAGCGAGCACACCACCCTTAATGGAGACCGACACGGTGCTGCCGTCGGCCGAATGAAGAAATGCATTCTTCAACAAATTCGTAACAAGAATTACCGCAAGCTCCTCATTTATATTTACCACAAAAGAGGCTGGCAGCGAAAGGTTGCAGGCAATGCCGCGCGAAGCATATATTTCGGAATAAAGCTCTGCATCGTTCGACACAAGCTGCACAATATCCACGTCGATAGCGTCGGGGAATTGCCCGTTGTCAATTTTTGCAAGCAGCAGAAGAGTGCGGTTAAGGCGCGAGAGCCTGCGCACCGACTGTTGCATCTTGTGAAGCTCGGCCGCCTGCTCGTCGGTGAGAGCGGTGGTGTCGAGCATCCACTCTATGCGGTTGCCAAGCACTGCCAACGGAGTCTGCAATTCGTGCGAAGCATTGCCAAGAAACTGTTTTTGCTGCTCCAAATAATTTTCGGCACGCGATATTGTGCTTTTGGCCGACTGCAGAAGCTTTTCAAACTCCACAACCGACGACGATGAAGGAAAATCCCTCACTCCACGGCCGGGAATATATCTGTCGAGCCACGCAAGCAAGTGAAACAACGGGCGCATACTGCGGTTGAACACCAACAGCGTGAGCACAAACACGGTGAGCACAACAACCACATAAAGCACCACAATGTGCCAGAAGAGCGACTCAAAGAGATCCTCGCGCTCAAACGTGGGGGTAGCCACCACAAGTTTGTACACAGCCCCCTCCTTGTCGCTGAAATAGGTGGTGAGCACACGGGCTGGTTCTGTTTCGCGCTTCTCGCTTATGTACACAAGCGAGTCGCGGTAGCTCATCTGCGGCAGAGGATCGCTCACCGACGAACCTAAAATTTCCAACGTATAGCTATTGTTCGAGCCATCGCCCATCGACGGCAGCTCGCGACCGGCAAGCGTGCGGCGCATAATGAGTTCGGCATAATCCTCGAGACTGTCGTCTGTTTCGTCGTTAATTTCCTCTACCATTGTAAAGAAAAACACAACAGACCACAGCGCCATCACAGGGAGCAGCACAACCGCCATGCGCAGAATTACATTGTAAATAAGTTTCATTGCTCAACCTCCGAGAGTTTATAACCGAAGCCGTATACCGCCTTTATATTGAACGACGCACCGGCCTCGGTGAGTTTTTTTCTCAAATTCTTAACTTGTGCATACACGAACTGGAAATTGTCGGCAGCATCAATGTGGTCGCCCCACACAGCCTCGGCAAGCACAGCCTTATCTACAATGTGCTGCGGGCGTTGCATAAAATAGAGCAGAATGTCAAATTCCTTCTTCAACAAAGGGACATCGATGCCGGCAACAGCTACTGTGCGGCTCTGCAGGTCGAGCGTAAGGTTGCCGGCCTGCATTTTGCGGTTCACGGCTGCACTGCCGCGACGCAACACGCTTTTTATGCGCGCCGAAAGCTCGGCCATAAAAAAGGGCTTTGCAAGATAGTCGTCGGCGCCAAGGTCGAGCCCCGCCACCTTGTCCTCAATGGAGTCGCGTGCCGATATTATTATCACCCTGTCGGCCTTGTCGAGCGACTTTATGTGCTCCAGCAATTTAAGGCCGTTGCCGTCGGGCAGCATAATGTCGAGCATTATGCAGTCGTAGTTGTAGCCCGCAATCTTGTCCTGTGCATCGAAAAAGGTTGCGGCAGTTTCAACAACGTACCCCTCGGCGCGCAGAGCGCGGGTCATTATCTCGCTCAGCGACGCATCGTCTTCTATAATAAGCAGTTTCATCCTTGTTTTTTTTATTGCAAATTAATGCACCGATTCTGAAAAGAAACTAAAATAGCGCAAAAACCACGCATTATGCACCATAGTGCTCAACAAGCTCAAAATCGAGCTGCTTGCGGTCGAGGTTGGCACGCACAATCTTTATGCGCACTGCGTCGCCAATGGTGTATTTGCGATGCTTACGCCTGCCCACAAGGCAATAGTTCGCCTCGTCAAATTCATAATAGTCGTCCTGCAGGGTGCGCAAGGGTATCATTCCCTCGCATTTGTTCTCGTTTATTTCGGCATATATTCCCCACTCGGTAACGCCGCTTATCACAGCATCGTACTCCTCGCCAATGTGCTCGCCCATAAACTCAACCTGCTTGTATTTTATGCTGGCGCGCTCGGCGTTTGCAGCAACCTGCTCCTGTGCCGAACAGTGCTCGCAGAAATCCTCGTATTTCGGCAAGCTCACCGAGCGTGAACCCTGCAACAGATAGCGGGTGAGCAGGCGGTGGACAAGGAGGTCGGGGTAACGGCGTATGGGCGATGTGAAATGAGTGTAGTAGCGGAAGGCAAGGCCGTAGTGGCCAATATTTTCGGTCGAGTAACGCGCCTTCTGCATTGTACGCAGCGAAATCTGCTCAATCACGTTCTGCTCCTTTGTTCCGTGAATCTCTTTCAATAGATTGTTCATCGCCGTAGCCGATGTTGTGCGGCCCGAACCACTGCGCATCTTATAGCCCAGCTTGCTCACAAATTTCTGCAGCATCGCAAGCTTTTCGGGGTTAGGCTCGTCGTGTATACGGTACACGAATGTCTTGGGGTTGTTTCCGGGCGCCTTGCGGCCAATCTTTTCGGCCACAGTGCGGTTGGCAAGCAACATAAATTCCTCGATGAGCTGGTGCGACTCGTTGCTCTCGCTGAAATATACCGACAAGGGGTGCCCGTCGTCGTCGAGACGGAAATGCACCTCGGCCTGCTGGAAGTCTATTGCTCCGGCGGCGAAACGCTTCTCGCGCATAGTCTGCGCAAGGCTGTTGAGCTTGAGAATTTCGGCAGCATACTCGCCCTCGCCCTTCTTTATAATCTCCTGCACCTCGTCGTAGCAGAAACGGCGGTCGCTGTTTATCACGGTGCGGGCTATCCTGAATGCCTTTACTTCGGCCTTGTCGTTCATTGTGAATATCACCGAGTAGGCAAGCTTCTCTTCGTTGGGGCGAAGCGAGCAGAGAAAATTACACAAACGTTCGGGAAGCATAGGTATTGTTCTGTCGACCAAATAGATTGATGTTGCGCGCTTGAACGCCTCCTTGTCAATGATGCTGCCCTCGGTCACGTAATAGGAAACATCGGCAATGTGCACACCAATCTCCCACAACCCGTCGGAGAGGGGGCGTATCGAGAGAGCATCGTCAAAGTCCTTTGCATCGGCCGGGTCTATGGTGAATGTAGTCACGCCACGGAAATCCTCACGCGTTGCAATCTCTTCGGGGGTTATACCCACCGCAAGCTTTTCGGCGGCCTGCTCCACCGCTGCGGGGTAATCGTAGGGGAGGCCGAATTCTGCGAGAATTGCGTTCATTTCGGTGTCATTCTCACCCGCCTTGCCCAGGATATCGAGTACCTTGCCCACAGGGTTCTTGCTGTTTTCGGGCCACTCCACAATTTTTACAACAGCCTTGTCGCCATCTTTTCCGCCCTTCAACAGGTCTTTCGGGATAAAAATATCGCAAGGCATCAGGCGGCTCTCGGTGAGCAGGAAGGCGAAGTGCTTTTCAACGTGCAGCTCACCCACAAAGGTATCGTGGGCACGGCGCAAAACCTCAACAACCTCGCCCTCACGGCCACGGCCGCGACGCTTGGCAAAAAGAGCCACACGCACAAAATCGTCGGTGAGCGCGTGCCCCGAATTACGTTCCGACACCATCACCGGCTCGCTGTCGTCTTCGGGGTAGAAGACATTATAGCCGTTGTTGTTGCGGCGGAAGGTTCCCAGCATCGACGATGCGCTGTTGGCAAGCTGGTAGCGGCGGAAAGCAGGCTCCACAAGATAGCCGTCGAACACAAGGTCGTCGAGAATGGCCACACACAGGGTGCGCGCCGACGATGTAGTGAGGTCGAGCTCCTTGAAAATTTCCTTTGTACTTATCTGCTCTCCATCGTGTCTGTTAAAAAACTCCACAAGCATATCCACAAGCACCCGCTTGTTTATGCGTCCTTTCGATTTTCCGCCTTTTTTTGCCATAGCGCACAAATTATTGAATTTCCATTAATCACATCGTTTGCAAAACGATGCGCTAAATTAACAATAAAAAAACATAAAACAAGCAATAAAGGCCAAAAGCCGCCCGCACAACCAATAAACTATGCAAAAATGCGGCTCGCAATATCGTCCACCATAGTGCAGCGGTCATCCTCGCCGGGAACAAACGCCACCCCACACAATTGGCATCAACAAGAGCCGGCACACTCTTTGCAAGCTCGCTCACAGCCACGCCCGCAAGGTTTGTGGTTGCGCTGCAACATATGGGGTCGAACGTAAAGCGGTTGCGACGCCGGTCGTACCCCCTGCGCGCAAATACAAAGACCGCAGGCTGCTGCGGGAGAGCCCCCTCCACCCCGTGCACCTTGTCGAATGTGAAGAGACTGAAATTATACCTGTACCCCGACCCCCCGAAAAGCGAGAGCATTGTTTTTAACTTTTTAACCATAATGCAATATTTTGAGTTGCAAAATTAACCACAGGCCGGCGGGGCAAGGTTGCAATATCGACACAAAAAGAGTACCTTTGCACAAGCAACATCCACACACTATGGCAAAGAAAAGAATTCTTGTTACCGGCGCTAGCGGTTTCATCGGCAGTTTCGTTGCCGAAAGGGGCGTTGAACTGGGATACGAGGTGTGGGCAGGAGTGCGCGGCACCAGTAGCCTGCGCTACCTGCAGAAGGAGGGTATAAAGACAATAACTCTGGACCTTGCAAGCAAGAACCACCTTAAGGAACAAGTTGCCGCTTTTGCACGCGAGTATGGCAGCTGGGACTATGTCGTACACGCTGCCGGAGTAACAAAATGTATCGATAAAAAGGAGTTTTTGAGCATAAATTACGAGGGTACGAAACACCTTGTAGAAGCTCTCGCAGAGTGTGGCGCAAAGCCTCGCAAAATAGTATATTTGAGCTCCTTGAGCATATTCGGCCCTGCAAGAGAGACCGAACCCCACACCCCCATACAAGAGAGCGACACACCGGTACCCAATACCGCATACGGGCACAGCAAACTCCTTGCCGAAGAGTGCATAAAGAACAGCGGCATCCCATACATTATTCTGCGTCCCACAGGGGTGTACGGGCCACGCGAGAGCGACTATTTCCAAATGGCTGTGAGCATAAAGAAACACGTGGATTTTGCCGTTGGCTACAAAAAGCAGACAATTACATTCATATATGTGAAAGACCTTGTAAACGCAATCTACCTTGCAACGGAAAAGGAGATAAGCGGTCGCAGCTACTTTGTGAGCGAGCCGCGCGGCTACAGCAGCCGCGCCTTCAGCGACTACATACAGGCCTCGCTGGGTGTTGAACGGGTTTTCCACATAACAGCGCCGCTGTGGGTGCTCAAAGCAATATCTGCCATTGCCGAACAGGTGGCGCGCCTCACCGGCAAGCCCGCCACGCTCAACAGCGACAAGTATAATATAATGAAACAGCGCAACTGGCTGTGCGACACCGGCCCCATTGAACGGGAGCTGCAGTTCACCGCCCGGTACACGCTCGAACAAGGAACACGCGAAACAATCAATTGGTATAAACAGGAAAAATGGCTGTAAAATTTCTCACCCGCGAGGAGTGCAATGTGCGCATGCTCGCCGTGGAGAAGCTCAACCTTCTCTACAATCTCTTAACCACAATACTCATAATCATCTTTTTCAACCGCCTGCACCACCCGCAAGAGATGCTTATGGGGCGTTTTTTCATTGCAGCGGGAACGTTTGCCATAATATACCTGTATACCCTCTACCCCTCGCCGCTCACACGCCTTACCCGCATTGTGGGGCAAATGTCGCTGCTCAGCTACTGGTACCCCGACACCTTTGAATTCAACCGCATATTCGCCAACCTCGACCACATTGCCGCCACAGCCGAGCAGTGGCTTTTCGGTTGCCAGCCGGCCGTGCTTTTCGAGCAGGTGTGCAGCCACACACTGTGGCGCGAGGCTTTCAATATGGGCTACTGGGCCTACTACCCTATGATCATAGCCATTGTACTGTGGTACTTTTTCAAGCAACCGCGCGAGGCCGAACGCTGTACGTTTGTAATAATAGCATCGTTCTTCATCTACTATATTGTGTACATCTTCGTGCCCGTTGCAGGCCCGCAGTTCTACTTCCCCGTTATTGGCGACGCTGCCGTTGCCGCCGGGCAATTCCCCGAAATTGGGAACTATTTCAACCTTAACCCCGAAATCACCCTGCCACAGGCCGACAAGGATGGCTTCTTTACCGCGCTTGTGAATATGGCACAAGCATCGGGTGAACGCCCCACAGCTGCCTTCCCAAGCTCGCACATAGGCGTTTCAACCATAATTATGCTGCTTGCCCGCCGCACAAGCAAAGGGCTCACCCTCACGTTGCTCCCGTTCTTTGTCCTGCTCTGCTGCGCAACGGTGTACATAAAAGCCCACTACCTTATCGACGGCATTGCAGGCCTTTTGAGTGGCGTAGGTGTGTACGCGCTCACCACATATCTATACAAAAAAAGTAGCGGGAAATAACCCGCTACATACCTTCGACAAGAACAACCGCACCGCTTGCAAGGGAACGCGGCACATCGATCACCCGTTGGTTGCTGCTACCCCTGAAACGGAGTTGTTCGTCGCGCAATTCCTGCACAAAGGGCCCGTCGACAAGCACGTCTATGTGCTGCAAAAGCTCCTTTTGAACGGGGTTTTCAAGCAGTTCCTCGAACAGGTAGCCCGTGAAACACCATATATTCTTGTTGCTTTTTTCCTTAATGGCGGCTGCAAGGCGGACAAAGCCCTGTGCCTGAAACATTGGGTCGCCGCCGCTGAAGGTAACGTCGGCAAACTCGTCGGCAAGTATTATTTCGAGAATTTCGTCAATAGCCATAGGGTGGCCGTTGTCTATATTCCACGACTGCGGGTTGTGGCAACCGGGGCAGCGGCGGGGACAACCTGCACAATAGACCGAGGTGCGGAACCCCGGTCCATCGACAGTTGTATCTTCCAATATATTCAATATAGACAACATCGGGGAGCGGCTTTATTCGTGGACAACGCGGTCGTTAAGTTCGGCAAGTTTTGCCTTGTTCCAACGGTCGGTTGTTCCCACAAGATAGCCGGTGATGCGCTGCAGGCGGTCGAGGTTTGTGCTACCGCATTTGGGGCAGGCCTTCAAATCCTTTTCCGAATTTTCGTAACCGCAGTCCATACAACGGTTGCGGTTGTGGTTCACCGAGCCGTAACCCAGGTTGTATTTATCCATCATATCTACAACGCGCATAATGGCTTCGGGGTTGTGGGTTGCGTCGCCATCAATTTCCACGTAGAAAATGTGTCCACCGCCGGTGAGTGCGTGGTACGGTGCCTCGATTTCGGCCTTGTGACGCGCACTGCACTTGTAGTACACAGGAACGTGGTTACTGTTGGTGTAATAATCGCGGTCTGTAACACCCTCTATTACGCCGAAGCGTTTGCGGTCGGCACGGGTGAACTTGCCCGAAAGGCCCTCGGCGGGCGTCGCAAGGATACTGTAGTTGTGCTGGTAGCGCTCCGAAAAATCGTTGGCACGGTCGCGCATATAGGTTATAATCTTGACACCAAGCTCCTGAGCCTCATCGCTCTCGCCGTGATGCTTGCCCAAAAGAGCCACAAGACACTCTGCAAGACCAATAAAGCCAATACCCAGCGTGCCCTGGTTAATTACCGATGCAATGGTATCGGTGGGTTTAAGTTTGTCGCATCCCACCCACAGTGCCGACATAAGCAAAGGGAACTGCTTTGCAAAGGCAGTGCGCTGGAACTCCATACGTTCGTGCAGCTGCTTTGCGGTAATTTCGAGCAGGCTGTCGAGGCGTGCAAAGAACTGTGCCACGCGCTGCTGCTTGTCCTCCACATTCATACACTCAATAGCCAGGCGCACAATGTTTACTGTTGAGAACGAAAGGTTACCGCGGCCTATGGATGTCTTCATACCGAAACGGTTCTCGAAGACACGTGTGCGGCAGCCCATTGTGGCAACCTCGTGTATGTAACGCTTGGGATCGTCGGCTCTCCACGCTTCATTCTGGTTGAATGTAGCGTCGAGGTTAAGGAAGTTGGGGAAGAAGCGGCGCGCCGACACTTTGCAGGCAAGCTGGTAGAGGTCGTAGTTGCGGTCGTCGGGCAAGTAGCTCACGCCACGTTTCTTTTTCCATATCTGAATGGGGAAGATGGCTGTTTCGCCGTTGCCCACACCACGATAGGTGCTGTTGAGCAATTCCCTTATGACGCAGCGGCCTTCGGCCGAAGTATCGGTTCCGTAGTTTATTGAACTGAAAACCACCTGGTTACCACCACGCGAGTGAATTGTATTCATGTTATGGATGAACGCCTCCATTGCCTGGTGCACACGTTTCACGGTGCGATTCATTGCGTGCTGCACAATGCGCTCGTCACCCGAAAGGAAATCGAGCGGAAGCTCCTCGTAATCGTTTATTTCGCGGTCGTAGAGGTGAGCATAGTTGGCCGATGTAAGCTCCTCGAGGTTCTTAAGCTCCTCAATGAAAGTGGCGCGCACATAGGGTGCCATATAGAAATCGAACGCAGGGATAGCCTGGCCGCCGTGCATCTCGTTCTGTGCAGTCTCCATTGAAATGCAGGCAAGCACGCTGGCTGTTTCTATGCGTTTTGCGGGACGCGACTCACCGTGGCCCACACAGAAACCGTTTTCGAGAATGTGGTCGAGAGGGTGCTGGCAGCAGGTGAGGCTCTTTGTGGGATAGTAATCCTTGTCGTGAATGTGCAGATAGCTGTTGGCAACAGCATCGAGCACCTCGTCGCCAAGCAAAAAGTCGTCGACATAGGGTTTTGTTGTTTCGCTGGCGAATTTCATCATCATTCCCGCCGGAGTATCGGCGTTCATATTGGCATTTTCACGCGTAATGTCGTTCGATTTTATGTTTATAATCTCCTGGAACATATCGCGTGTCTTTGCCTTGCGGGCAATGCTGCGCTGGTTGCGGTAGGCAATGTATTTTTTTGCAACATCCTTGCGGCTACTCTTCATAAGCTCCATTTCAACCATGTCCTGTATGGCCTCCACGGTCATCTGCGAATCGCCCTTAATAGATATGTGGTCGGTTATCTGGCGTATGAGCGCCATATCCTCACCCTTTTCGGTGTGGAGCATCGCCTTACGGATAGCCGTTACTATCTTTTCCTCATTAAAACCCACGATGCGTCCATCGCGTTTAAGCACTGTCTGAATCATTCTAGTAGGATGTTGATGGTTTTGTAAAAATAATTCGCACTGCCGCGCCAATCCACGAGCAACGACAGACTTAAAGAACAGGCAGGTCTTCTGACTCACTCCTCGCCCCGGAGCCTTCCCGGCGCAGGGCCAGTGGCAGAATATCCGGGCTGTCAAAAGAGTTTCACAGCAGCGGGACTGTACGGGATTTTCACACGTTTCCCTTTTAATCCTTTGAAAGGGATATTTCAAAGGAACCTATTCTGTTGCGAAAATAGTGATTTTATATTAAAACACGGCACAAAAAACAAATTCTTTTGCAGCAAAGATAAAAGAAAAAAGCAGAGCGGCCGTGCTCTGCTTTTTTACCTTGCGACTACCATCTGTAACAATTCTGCCGCAGCCAATTTTCGGCCTCACGGCGGTGGAACCTGAAGAGCAGGTTCTCGGGCTCGGCAGTATACATTTCGAGGGTGAAGAATTTTTCATACTCCGTTGTCAACGGGTAAAGTTTCTCGTATGTGTAACGGAAGCCCATATTTTCGAGCAGCAGGTAATCTATGCGCCTGTCCACCATATCGTTGAGAATTTCAATGGAGGTCTTGTACTCCCCCAACCTCACAGCCCTTATGCCCGAGTGGACATAGAAAAGTTCGGGCTTGCGGCAGGCAACAAGCACATTCCGGTTTCTCATATTCTCGCCTATTGCAAGGAAATTCTTGAAGAAGGGCGGGTAATCGTCGATGGCAATTGCGTTCAACCCCTGCAGGTTGTGTTTTTCGTTACGGCTGCCGTCTACAAAAAGCGGTATTAACAGGAGCAGCAGGAACCACGCCGAAAAGCCACGGCGCAAGAAACGTTGGCAAACAGCGTTGCACAACCCCCAAAAACCCACGAGCAGGCCGGCCGTAATGAGCGGCAGGGCTATTACCATATAACGGTAATAGCTGGGGGTGTTCATTATTGCCACAATTGCAATATTACCCGCAAAAAAGAGAGGCAACAGCACACGCAGGCCCTTCAATTGCCAGAAGCCATAGAACATAACGGCAAGCATTACAACAGCAATTGCAACAAGCAGAGCCGACGGGCGGGCGGCATAGTTTACATCGAAAAACGGAACAACGCTTTCGGGGAGAGCCTGCACAAGAAGCATCCTGGCATTGCCCCACACGTTCGAAAAATCGATCTGGCTCATATAACGCGACTGCCCCACGCCCAGCACCACATTACGCAGTGCCCACGGTGCATAGCCCAGCACAAAGGCAGCCACGGCAGCGGCAGCCACCTTAAAGCGACGCGCACACAGCAGCGCAACCACTACCGCGCCCACAAACACCACTGCCTGCGTGCGTATATAAAAGGTATATACAGTAGCGAACAGGAACACCCACAGCCACGGCGAGCGCCACACGCTACCTTCCCGGGGCAAGCGCCCGAAAGAGTAGAGCGAGAGCATTATGAAGAAGATGCACGATGCCTCGCTCATCATCATTGTGGAAAACTCCAGCAGGTGGGGGGTTACCAGCACTGCGGCGCACGCCACAAATGCCAACGGCTGACGCACCTTTTCGCCCAGCAGAATAAAGAACAGCAACAGCACCGCCGCAAAGAGCAGCACAAGGTTAAAGACCTTCTGCGCAACCACCGAAGCCGTGAAAAAGCGCACAAGAGCCATCAACAATGGGTAGCCGGGAGGGAACAAGGCTGTTGCGTTGCCCATAACGTCGGTGTACCCGTTGCCGGCAGCCAGCGACGATGCAAAAATGTAATAATAGCAGTTGTCGCCGTTGAAATCGATTTTAGCGTTGAATATATAGACAAAAACCACCAGGGCAAGCAACGCCAGCCCCAGTGGATACTTGTATTTTGTGACAAAATTCATGGTTCGCATTATTTGTTATGCTCGGCCTCAATCTCTTCGGGAGCCATAGGCTTGTACTTGCCCAAGCGGCGCGCACCACCCTCAAAGACGAGGTAATCCTCCTCGTTGCGTATTCCGCCGAAAGAGCGCCAAGCGTCGAGCTTGTCGTAGCAGATAAAGTCGGTGAACTGCTTTTCGGCACGCCATTTGTCAATGAGGTCGGGGATAAAGTATATACCGGGCTCCACAGTGAACACATAACCGGGCTCAAGCGCTTTTGCAAGGCGCAACGACTTCCAGCCAAAGAGAGAGCTCTTTGAACGGCCCTCCTCGTAGCCCACATAAAGCTCGCCAAAGTTCTCCATATCGTGAACATCGAGTCCCATCATATGACCAAGGCCGTGGGGGAGGAACATACAGGCAGCACCCACACGGGCAGCCTCGGCAGCGTCGCCTTTCATAAGGCCAAGCTCCTTCATTCCCGATGCAATTTCGGTGAGCACCTTAAAGTGGACGTCGCGGTACTCCACACCGGGCGCAAGCATTGATGTTGCAGCAAGGTGGGCACGGCGCAGAATGTTGCACACATCGCGCTGCTGTGCGGTGAAGGCCTTTCCCACAGGCATTGTGGTGGTGAGGTCGCCGGCGTAGTGCATTGCATTCTCGCAGCCCGAATCGAGCAGGAACATCTGCCCCTCCTTGAGAGGCTCGGTGCCGTAAGCATGGTTGTGCAGTGTCTGGCCGTTTATTGTTGCGATAATGGGGAAGGAAAGGTTGAAATTATGCTTTGCAGCCTCGGCCTGCACAACCGACACAATTTCGGCTTCGGTTGTTCCGGGGCGCACGGCACGCATTGCAGCGCAGTGCATATCGACCGACACGTTCACAGCCTCCTCAATCTGCTCAATCTCCTCGGCGCTCTTGTAGTTACGCTGCGCAATTACAGCCTTTACAAAATCCATCGACACGGCCGATGGTTGCTGCGCCGGTGTAAGTCCAAGGAGCTCCTGCAGCCACACCTTGTGGTCGCCACGGTAGGGAGGGAGAAAATGAATCTTCTGTCCCTTGCTCTGCGCAGCCTTTATGTAAGATGCAAGCTCGGCCATAGGCTTTGTGAGAGTAATTCCCACACGCTCGCTCTTCTCCTTGATTGTGGGCTGCACGCCTGTCCACACAATATCGTCTATTGTAAGCTCGTCGCCAAAGATTATCTCCTTGTCCTCGTCAATGTCGATTATTGCTGCAAGGCCCGAATAGTCCGATGCAAAATAGTAGAGGAAAGTTGAATCCTGACGGAAGTGATAGGCATTGTCGGCATAGTTTACTCCCACCTCGGTGTTACCCAGGAAAAGCAAAAGGCCACTGCCCACTCTCTTTTTCAAAATCTCGCGACGCTCAATGTAAGTCTCTTTCTTGAACATAGTTATAAGTTTTTTTGATGGTTTATTTTTTTATCACTGCACGCACAACGAACCACAAATGGTTGAAGAGGGTGCTCACCACCCCATAATGCCTGCACATTATGCGGAAACGCTCCAGCAGCGAAGCGCGGTGGTTTTTCAACGAAAGGCCGTTCTGCAAAAAGTTCACTATCACAACGTGGGTGTTCACCAGCGTGGTGGCTTTTTTCATTACCCTTATGCACCAGTCGACATCGGCCGAAAAACGGTACTCCAAATTATAGCACGGGGCAATGTCGCGGCGCGCAAAGAATGCCTGGTGGCAAACGAGCATCCCTTTTTTGAAACTCTTCCAGTTGAGCCTTTCGGGAGCACTCAAGCGCCTCATACGCACAAAATTCCTCTGCTCGTCCACCTCGGCCGTTTCGCCGTATATCACCCCTGGCAGTTCGGTGAGCCCATCCAACGCCGCAACAACACGCTCAAGAGTGTCGGGAGCACAAAAGGAGTCGCCGGCGTTCAGGAAACAGAGATAGTCGCCCGTGGCAAGTTTTATTCCCTTGTTCATTGCATCGTACAACCCGCTGTCGGGCTCGCTCACAATGTGCGAGAAGGAAATTCCCGAAGCCTTGGCTTTTGCCACGGTGTCGTCGGTCGATGCTCCGTCGATGAGCAGATATTCGTAGTTCCCGTATGTTTGCGCAGCAACGCTCGCAAGCGTAGGTTCAATTACGCCTGCGGCATTGTAAGTTACGGTTATTATTGAAAATTTCGGTCGCAAAGCCATACTATCCTTTTATTTTCCTATAGAGCACAAAACCGAAGATGGACAATATTATTATACCCACAAGAATTGACGAAACAAGCGAAATTCCCGCCGATTTTACAATAACCTCGTCGTTGCAACGGAGTTCAATGGTGTGTTCTCCCGCGGGAACGGGCAACGCACGCAGTATGTAGTCGGCACGCAGGAGAGGAACCTCGCGGCCGTCTATGTAGGCCTTCCAGGTTTTGTAATAGACCTCAGAGAAGAGTGCAAGACGCGGGGTGGCCGAGCTGCTCTTGTAGATCAGATGACCGGGGTTGCGATATTCGGCGAGTGAGATGCTTGCAAGCGAGTCGGTTGCACCGCAATAGCTTGCATAGCCCGGGAACTGCTCCTTCCAATCGTTTTCCATAAAGGCGGTTTTCAAAAGGTCGCCACTGCCAATGGCTGCAATCTCCTCGTTGGGAGTAGAGACGAACTGCACACTATCGACAAACCAGCAGTTACCGAAGGCTGCCGGGTTGCGCTGCACAATGGCGCCACCGTTCTCACCGGGGATAATAAGGTATCGCACGTTGAGCATATTTATTATGTTGTCGTTAAGTGTGCCGTTGAAATAATGGTCTATTATATCCTGGTAACGGCGCAGCTTTGCAGGGCTGTAGCCACCCACCGATTTGTGGAAATAGGATGTGCGCGAGTCGTTGAACGTGCTCGATGCGAGGTTGAGCACACGGTAGTTGGGGTGTTTGTCGCGCATAATCTGTTTATCGGCCGCTGTGGGGACAAACTCTTCGGCCACACGTTTGGGAACAAAAGAGTCCCACGAGAGGAAGCGTTTATCGACCACCCAAAGGTCGACAAGCACAAGCACGGCAAGAGCCGACATAAGGTAGCGCAGCTTGAAAGAGGTGCGCACAAAAGCCAGTAACGCCACGTAGGCAGCTGCAATGAAGGCAAACGAGCGCCAAGCGTCGCTCACCAGAAGGCTCTCACGGTCGGCACGCAGGGCATCGGCAAGCACCGCAGGGAAGCCCCCGTCGCTTGCAGCCTCGAAACTGAACAGCGCCCCTGCAAAAAGAGCCATCACAAGCGCAACACCGCCCGTTGCGGCAAACGCCCAAGTGAGTTTCTTTGTAAGCTCTTTCTTTTCGGCCTCACCGCCTGAGCTGCGCTTTTTCACAATTTCGGCTACAGCAAGAATAGCCAATGTAACCATTGTGAGCGAAGCTATGACAAGCGCCATCGACGGTGCGCGGAATTTGTTGTATAGCGGAAGATTATAGAACAGATATTCGTTTATGAAAGGAAGGTTCTTGCCCCACGACAGCACAAACGACAGCAGTGTGGCAGCACCCAGCCACCAACGTTCGCGCCCCTTGACCACAAAAAAGCCGAGCACAAACAGGAAGCACACTATTGCACCCACATACACCGGCCCCGATGTAAAGGGCTGTGCGCCCCAGTATGTGGGCATCTGTTTCACCACCTGCGCAGCCTGTGCACGGCCATAGGCGCGGCTGAAAATATTATACGTTTCGGAGTCGGTGCCCACATCGTAGTGCGAACTTCCGCCGTAAACGTTTGGTACAAGAAGAGTGAGCGTCTCCTCCACTCCATAGCTCCACTGGTAGGCATAATCGATGTCGAGGCCCGAAGAGGCAGGCGCATCACCACCCTGCTTGAGCACAGCACCGCCGCGCATACTCTCCTGCGCATAATCCATCGTGGGCCACAGCTGGCCGATAGAGGGCAGCACCGCAAGAACGGCAACCACCGCAAGAACGGCGGTCGATTTAAGATAGGCCTTGAATGCTCGCTCACGCACCGCATACACTGCATACACAACAGCAAGAATAATGAGCACAAGCAACAGATAGTAGCTCACCTGCTGGTGGTTCCAGAAGACATTCATACCCGCAAAAAGCAGAGTGAGAATTCCACCCCATAACAGCTTGCCCCTGTAACACATTATTACACCGCCAATTATGGGTGCCATTGTTGCCATTACAAGCGCCTTGTTCACGTGGCCCACGTTTATTATTATGGGATTATAGGAACAGAGCGTGTAGGCCACAGCACCTATAAAGCCGAGCCACGACGAGCAGCCGATAGCTATGAGAAAAATATAGAACCCAATGAACGAGAGGAAAAAATAGCCAGTGTGGAGCACCGAGCCACCCATCCATTTAAGAGTGAAAAAGTCGCCCACGGTGCGGAAGATATTCACATAACGGGGCATATAGGTGTAGTTTGCGGGCATTCCGCCGAACATTGCATTCGACCAATGGGCATACTCGCCACTCTCCTCGTGGTAGTCGCGCAGGTCGCGTCCCATTCCGTGGAAATTCTTTGCATCGTCCTGCACAAGCTCCTTACCCTGAAAAACGGGCGCAAAGTATATGCCCGACAAAAGGATGAAAGCAAGCACTGCAAGAAGGTGAGGATAAATCTTTTTATAGTCCATCTTTTTCATTTTTGCATATTATAACAGCCACAAGGCCTAACAAAGTTTACGGTACACATCGCAGGTACCCTGCACCATACGCTCGGCCGTGAAGTTTTTCACACGTTCGAGCCCTTTGAGACGCATTTCGTTGCGCAGCGCCTCCGAAGCGACAACCTCCTGCAGCACATCGAGCATCGACTGCGCGTCGTAGGGGTTAAAGTAAAGCGCCGCGTCGCCTGCAACCTCGGGAAAGCTGCTTGCGTTGCTCAAGCACACAGGGCAACCGTTGTGGAAGGCCTCAAGGATGGGCATTCCAAAGCCCTCGTAGTGCGACGGGAAGACAAAGCAGAGCGCGTGGCGGTAGAGCGAGGCGAGCTGGGCATCGTCTGCCGCAATGTGCAGCAGCCTGTCGTCGATGTTCCAGCGGCTAAAGAGCTCACGCTCACCGGGAGTGAACGCAGAGCCCGTGCACACTATCTTGAGCAAGGGGTTCTTCACGAGTAACGGCCTCACAGCCGACAGCCACGGCAGGAAATTCTTGTATCCCTTGCGCTCGCCCACATATAGCACATACTTGTCGAATATTTGCGGGGGAAGAGCCTCCACCGGGCGGTAGCCGTGGTGTACCACCGATATTTTACCGGACGAAACACCCAAAAGGTCGATAATATCCTTTTTTGTATTCTCGCTCACGGCTATAATGTGGTCGGCCTCTACGATAAGACGCTTTTTGTTGGGGATTATATTGTCGTAGAGCAACGCATCCTGTGGGTAACGCTCAAAAGCCATATCGTGCACGGTGAGCACAAAGGGTTTCTGCTCCCTTTTCACAGGGTCGAGGAAATAGGGGTTGAAGTATGTCGGGTGGAAAATATCATAGTCGCCCTTCACAACTGCTCGCCAGGCACACAGGCGGTTCACAACCTTGTATACGCGACGGCGCATTTTGTAGGATGCGGGGAAAGGCATTGTTTCGTATTTGCGGCCGTATGTTTCGGTTACATAATGATTCTCGCAGAAGCGCATAGGCAGCTCGGCCACAAACTCGTCGGCGGGCAGGTTGAATATGAGGTCGGCAAAATAACGCGTTGCGCCGCCGAACCTCTGAAAGGTGAACATCTGGTTATCGTAGAGAATCTTTTTCATACGCCGTTTGCTTTTTTACGCCTGAAAATATAGTCATACGCTTCGCGCAGCTCGTCGAAACGGCACACATAGGAGAGTGAAAAGTAGAGCACCGTGGCAAGCAGGATGCGCAACAGCAGCAACAGCGACAGCGACTCCACCCCACGGGTGAGAAGGGCTGTTGCAAGCATAGAGCCGGCTGCAACCGCAAGGTAAGGCAGCGTGTCGCTCAGGAACATTCTTATGGTTATTGCAATGTCGCGGCGCGCAAGCACACACCACAGGAAGAGCCACGCAATATTGAATATGCAGTAGGCCAAAAGCATTGGTTTTATTCCCAAAGAGCGCATTGCAAGCAGCATAAGCAGCACAAGCACACCCTGCACAATGGTACACCACATAAAGGTGTTTGTGCGCCCGCAACTTATGAGCAGGTTGGTGAACATCGACTGTATGGGCATAAAAGCACCCCACAGACAAAGAATCTGCAACATACGTGCACTTTCCACCCACTTGTCGGTGAGCAGCAGCAGAATAAGTTCATACGAGACAAGCGCAAGGCCAAGCAGCAACGGGAACGAGATGAAGGCTGTGAAGCGCATAATCTTCCTGAAGATGCGCAACTGCCTTTCATTGTCGTCGACCACCCTTGCAAGCACCGGCTGTGCCACCGCGTTCACCATAAGGTTCACCGTGTCGCTACCTTTGCTGAACCACTCGGCGGCTTTTGAATAGTTGCCCACGTCGACACTGCTGTAGAAGCGGCCCAGGATAATTGAAAACACGTTCCAGTTTATCTTCTGGAATATGTTTGTTATCAACAATTTGTAGCTGAACGCAAAAAGGTAGCGCAAGGGGTAGAACTTTATTTCGAGCCCCGGACGCCAGGGCGTATAGAGAACATACACCACCAGCCTCACAAGGGCATACACGATTCCCTGCACGGCGATACCCCAGTAAGAATATCCGTGGAGCGCCATAAAAATGCCCACCACGCCCGATACCACCAGCGCAAGCACGGCGGCAATGGAACGTTGCTTCACCTTCAGTTCCCTGAAGAGATAGGCCGTGAAGGCTACGCAGGTGCCATTGATTATTATTGCAATGAAATTGAAGCGCGACAACCCCAGAAGTACCGGGTTATTGAAGAATTTTGCTATGAGCGGTGCCGAAAAATAGAGCAGCACATATATTACCACCGAGGTTATTACGCTGAACCAGAATACAGCATTATAGTCGTCGTGCGACACCTCCTTGCGGTTGGCAATGGCAGCCACAAAGCCGCTGTCCTGCAAAGAGCTTGCTATGGCTGTGAAAAAGGCCAGCATACCAATGGGGCCGTAGTCGGCCGGCCCCAAAAGGCGCGCAAGATAGAGGCCGAACAACACACTCAGCAGCTGGCAGAGTGAGTTGCTCATACCTCCCCAAAGAAAGCTCTTTGCGACGGCGTTCTTCAATGTATCGGCACTGCCCTTGCTCATATTATTTTACCTCGCTACCGGGTTTTGCGGCGGGAGTAACGGTGAGCAGCGACAGTTTGCCCTCGTTGTCCTCGGCACTGAGAATCATGCCCTCACTCACAATACCACGCATTGTGCGGGGAGCAAGGTTGGCAACAAAGCACACCTGCTTACCCACAAGCTCTTCGGGATTGAAATGCTTTGCAATACCCGAAAGAATGGTGCGTGTCTCCAATCCATCGTCTATCTTGAACTGCAAGAGCTTGTCGGCTTTGGGAACTTTTGTGCACTCGAGCACTGTACCCACGCGTATATCTACCTTCGCAAAATCGTCGAAAGCAATTTCGGGACGAATGGGAGCAGCCTTGTATGCGGCAGCCTCGTTCTCTTTCTTTATGCGCTCAAGACGGTCGAGCTGTGCCTGGATGGCATCGTCCTCAATCTTTTCGAACAAGAGGCCCACCTCGCCGAGTTCGTGTCCCTCGGGCAAAAGGTCGATGCTGCCGAGGGTTGCCCACTCGCAGGTATCCATCTGCAACATCCCACGCAGTTTCTTGCTGCTGAAGGGCAAGAAGGGCTCGAACGCGATTGAGAGGTTCGCAACCAACTGCAAAGAGAGGTTGAGGATTGTGGCAACACGGCCAAGGTCGGTTTTTGCCAATTTCCAGGGCTCTGTTTCGGCAAGGTAACGGTTACCTATGCGTGCAAGCTCCATAGCCTCTTTCTGTGCATCGCGGAACTTGTATTGGTTGAGGAGGCTCTCGACCTTGCCTTTTACATCAACAAATTCCGATATTATTGCATTGTCATACTCGGTGAACTCACCCGCTGCAGGCACCTTGCCGTCGAAATATTTCTTTGTGAGCACAAGAGCGCGGTTCACAAAGTTACCGTACACGGCAACAAGCTCGTTGTTGTTGCGTGCCTGGAAATCTTTCCAGGTGAAGTTATTGTCCTTTGTCTCGGGAGCGTTGGCTGTGAGCACGTAGCGCAGGACATCCTGCTTGCCGGGGAAGTCGACAAGGTACTCGTTGAGCCACACGGCCCAGTTGCGCGAGGTTGAGATTTTGTCGTCCTCGAGGTTGAGGAATTCGTTGCTGGGCACGTTGTCGGGCATCACATACTTGCCGTGAGCCTTCATCATCACCGGGAAAATGATACAGTGGAACACAATGTTGTCCTTACCGATGAAGTGCACAAGGCGTGTATCCTCGCTCTGCCACCACTGCTCCCAAGTACCGTGCTTTTCGGGCTCCTTGTCGCACAGTTCCTTTGTGTTGGAGATGTAACCGATGGGGGCATCGAACCACACGTAAAGCACCTTACCCTCGGCACCCTCCACGGGTACAGGGATACCCCAGTCGAGGTCGCGTGTCATAGCGCGGGGCTGCAAATCCATGTCGAGCCAGCTCTTGCACTGTCCGTATACGTTGGGGCGCCACTCCTTGTGGTTCTCAAGAATCCACTCCTTGAGCCACTGCTGGTAGTCGTTGAGGGGCAAATACCAGTTCTTTGTCTCCTTGAGCACAGGAGCCTCGCCGGTCTCCTTTGAACGGGGATTTATGAGCTCGGTGGGCTCAAGCGCGCGGCCGCAGCCCTCCTCACACTGGTTACCATAAGCCTGTTTGTGGCAGTAGGGGCACTCGCCCACCACATCACGGTCGGTGAGGAACTTTTCGTTCTTCACATCGTAGAACTGCATTGAGGTCTGCTCCACAAGCTTGCCGTCGTCGTAAAGTTTACGGAAAAACTCCGAAGCAAATTTGTGATGCGTCTCCGATGTTGTACGGCTATAGACGTCGAACGAAATACCGAATCCCTCAAAGCTATCCTTGATGATGTTGTGGTAACGGTCCACCACATCCTGCGGAGTAATACCCTCTTTACGGGCACGCTGTGTAACGGGCACGCCGTGCTCGTCGCTACCGCCAATGAAGAGCACATCTTCACCTTTGAGGCGCAAGTAACGTACATAAATGTCGGCAGGCACATACACACCTGCAAGGTGACCTATGTGAACAGGGCCGTTGGCATAGGGCAGGGCCGATGTCACAAGGGTTCTTTTGAATTTCTTTTCCATAGAAGATTTATATTTTGTTTTTTGTTTTATCTGCGATTTTGGTGCATATTACAAAGTAACTTGCAAAAGTAGGCATTTAATTTCAAATTAAAGGCATAAAATATTATTTATATTAAATTTCGCGCGACGATACGCAGGTAAACAGTAGCCCTTTGCATAATTGTGCAGTATATGTTACATTTGCAACACGCAAACACCAATAACAAAGAAAAAAATGCAAAAAACCACCCTTTCATCGGTACATTTTGCCGACACAAAACCACACTATGAACTACTCGACGGCTTGCGCGGCGTAGCCGCCCTGTTGGTACTATGGTATCATATTTTTGAAGGCTTTGCCTTTGCGGAGACCACAAACGGAGCCGGCAACGGCCTCATCACCACACTGAACCACGGGCATATTGCCGTGGATTTCTTTTTCATCCTTTCGGGTTTTGTAATAAGCTATGCCTACGACGACCGTTGGGGCAAAATGAGCATTGGCGGTTTCTTCAAACGCCGCCTCATACGCCTGCACCCAATGCTTGTAATGGGCGCCGTAATAGGTGTTTTAGCGTTCTTTGTAGAAGGGTGCAAACAGTGGAACGGCGCCACCACACCCACAAGTTGGGTGATGATAGCCGCCCTGCTCACTATGTTAATGATACCCGCTCTGCCCGGCACACCCCACGAAGTGCGCGGTAACGGCGAGATGTTCCCCCTCAACGGCCCCACTTGGTCGCTGTGGTTCGAATACATAGGCAACATTCTGTATGCTCTGTTCATACATCGCCTGCCCACCAAGGCGCTTGCGGCGCTTGCCGTGGTACTCGGCATGGTCCACGCCTGGTTCTTTGTGGGAAACATATCGGGGTACGATATGGTGGGTGTGGGCTGGACAATAGGAAGTGTTAACTTTTGGGGTGGCCTTGTGCGTATGCTCTTCCCCTTTACGGTGGGTATGCTGCTTGCCCGCACATTCAAGCCCGGTAAGATAAAAGGAGCATTTTGGATATGCACACTGTTGCTCGTTATGGTATTTTCGGTACCATACATAGCCTCCACCGGCACAGCAAGCATAAACAGCCTCTACGAATTTGTATGCATCGCCCTGCTGTTCCCTGCCATAGTGTGGATAGGTGCCTGTGGCAGCTGCAGCGACAACGTAACCGGCCGCATAAACAAATTCCTGGGCGACATCTCCTACCCGCTATACATAGTGCACTACCCCATAATGTATATTTTCTACAAGTGGCTCATTAAAGAGAAGCTATACACACTTGGTGAAACGTGGGGTGTGGCGGTAATGGTGATAATTGTGAGCATACTGCTTGCATATGCCTGCCTTAAACTATACGACGAACCGGTGCGCAGGTACTTGGCAAAGAGGTTTCTGAAGAAATAACCCCGTAAAAAAAGCCATACACCCTACTTTTATTTATACCTGCCAACATCTTTTAACCTCTTAAATAAATAAAGCGATGCGAGATTACAGATTTTTCACTATCTTCGCACAATTAAATTACAACGCTTTATGAAAATTGCACTTATAGGATATGGCAAAATGGGAAAAACCATTGAGAAGATAGCCATTGAGAGAGGACACGAGATTGTATCCATAATAGACATTGACAACCGCGACGATTTTGACAGCGAGGCGTTCCGTTCGGCCGACGTTGCAATAGAGTTCACCGCACCCACAGTGGCTTACGACAACTGCAAGAGGGCTATGGCAGCCGGCGTGAAGGTGGTGAGCGGCAGCACAGGCTGGTACCAGCAGAACGAGGCCGAAATGCGCAGCCTTTGCGAGCAGGAGGGCAAGACACTCTTCTGGTCGAGCAATTTCAGCTTGGGCGTTGCAATATTCTCGGCAGTTAACCGCTACCTTGCGAAGATAATGAACAATTTCCCCACATACGACGTTGCAATGGAGGAGACTCACCACATACACAAGCTCGATGCTCCCAGCGGCACAGCAATCACCCTTGCCGAGGGTATTCTTGAGAACCTCGGCCGCAAGAGCAGCTGGGTGATGGGCGACCTCACAAACCCCGACGGCAGCATAACAGCCGGCGCTACCCCCAAAGCCGATGAACTTAAGATTGATGCCATACGCCGCGACGAGGTTCCCGGCATACACACCATCACCTACGACTCGCCCGCCGACAGCATCACAATTACCCACGATGCAAAGAACCGCAGCGGCTTTGCTCTTGGTGCAGTTATTGCAGCCGAATATGTAAACAACCACAGCGGCCTGCTTGGTATGAGCAACCTTTTCGACTTTTAGTAAAAACAGGAAATGAGAAAACCAACCAAAAAGGATATAATCCTTTTGAGCATAGTGCTCGCCCTTTACATAGCCTTTCTTGTGTGGGTAAGGAGCTGGATGGGAATAATTGTTATCCCATTCATCATTGACAACTACATAACAAAATTCATCCCCTGGGGGTGGTGGAAAAAGTCGGACAACAAGGTTGTGCGCACCATAATGAGCTGGGTGGACGCAATTGTGTTTGCCCTTGTGGCCGTGTACTTTGTAAATCTCTTCTTTTTCCAAAACTATGTAATACCCTCATCGTCGCTCGAAAAGTCGTTGCTTGTGGGCGACTACCTCTTTGTGAGCAAGATGAACTACGGTGCACGCAAGCCTCAAACCCCACTGAGCCTGCCCCTTACACAGCACACTATCCCTTTGACGGGCGGCAAGAGTTACAGCGACTGCGTGCAGTGGGACTATGAGCGTGTGAAAGGTTGGGAAAATATTGAAAAAGGCGATATCGTGGTATTCAACTACCCCGCCGGTGACACTGCGACCACCAACCCGCAGATTATAGATTACTACGCCGAGTGCTACTATATTGGCGAAAACCTCTACCCCAACAATGTGGTAATGGACAGCCTCCCCGCTGAAAGGCAGCGTGCCGTGTACGACCTATACTACAATGCGGGCAGCAAATACATACAGGAGCACCCCGAAGAGTTCGGCGAAAAGCTGTGGCGCCCCGTCGACCGCCGCGAGAATTATGTGAAGCGTTGCGTGGGACTCCCCGGCGAGACACTCGAAATAAAGGAGAAAGAGATTTACATTAACGGCACAAAGAGCGTTGCCCCCAAGAACGTGCAGTTCAACTATTGGGTGGAGTTTACAGCGCCTATACCCGAAAGACTGCGCCGCAAGCTGTCGATAAGCATAGACGACCTGCAGCGCAACTACGGCGGCCGCACCCTCCTGCCCCTTACCGCAGAGAGCCTTGCCGAGCTTAAAAAATACTCAAGGCTTGTAAAATCAATTGAACCCTACAACCACAACGACTCGCGCGGCATATACCCGCTCAATGGCAACACCCACTGGACACTCGACAATTATGGCCCTGTGTGGATACCCAAGCGAGGCGACAGCATTGCACTCACACTCGAGAACCTCCCCGTGTACGAACGCGCCATAGCCGTGTACGAGGGCAACAAACTCGAAACAAAGGGAGAAAAGATATTCATCAACGGCAAAGAGAGCACAAGCTACACATTCAAGATGGACTACTACTGGATGATGGGCGACAACCGCCACAACAGCGCCGACTCGCGTTGCTGGGGCTTTGTACCCGAAGACCACATTGTGGGCAAACCCATACTCATATGGATGTCGCTCGACAAAGACCGCAGCCTGTTCGATGGCAAGATACGCTGGAACCGCCTTTTCCGTTTCGTCGACAGCTACAAATAAACAGAGAATATGAACCTGCTCACTCACCCGCTGTACCTTGCACCCGTCCCCTTGTATGCGCAGCTATACGCTGCCGACAGCCTCATTGTGGATACCGGCAGCACATTTGTGAAGCAAACGTTCCGCAACCGTGCGATAATAGCAACGGAGAACGGCACGCAGAGCCTCACAATACCTGTGGTACACGACGGCAGCCGCGCAATGCGCGACATACGCATAAGCGAGCACGGCAACTGGCGCCACCTGCACTGGAACGCCATTGTGAGCGCCTACCGCAAAAGCCCTTTCTTTGAGTATTATGCCGACGATTTTGCCCACTTCTATGAGGAACGCGACGGCTTTCTGCTCGACTTCAATATGCGCCTGCACACTACCCTGTGCAATCTTTTGGGGATAGAGAGGCCGGTGTCGTTCACCCCTGAAGAGGCTGCGGGAAAAGATATTCTGGATATAAGAGCAATTGCCGAACCAAAAGCCATAGATACTATAGAAAACTACGCAGCGCAACCCTACTACCAGGTGTTTGCCACGCGCCACGGCTTTATAAAGGATTTAAGCATTGTGGACCTTCTCTTCAATATGGGCCCCGAGGCGTTGATAGTGCTGCGCGACAGCTGCAAATAACTAAATGAGGATGACCCTGGTCATCCTCATTTAGTATCAAGTGGTTATTAAAAACAATTTCAATCACTTGCGCACTTGCCCGTTACCCTTTATAACCCATTTATAGGTTACTATCTCGTCGAGGGCCATAGGACCGCGAGCGTGCAATTTTTGTGTGCTTATACCAATTTCCGCCCCGAGGCCGAACTGTGCACCATCGGTAAAAGAGGTTGGTGCGTTGGCATATACACAAGCTGCGTCGACCATTGTGGTGAAATAGTTCACTGCCGCATCGTCGGCGGCTACAATGCACTCGCTATGGCCCGACCCGTAGAGCGCAATGTGCTCGACAGCATCGGCTACCGAGCCGACAACCTTCACAGCCATTGCATAACTCAAGAATTCTGTACCGAAACTCTCGTCGGTTGCGTGCAGGAGAAGTTCCTGGGGGTAGTTGCCGCTAAGAGCCTCGTAGGCCGCATCGCAGGCATATATTTTTACATTGCTGTGCTGCAAGGGCTCGCACAAGGCGGCAAGGCTGCTCACGCGGGCGCTGTGCACAAGAAGGCAATCGAGTGCGTTACACACACTCACGCGGCGTGTCTTTGCGTTGTTCACAATGGCTGCACCCATAGCAAGGTCGCCCGACTCATCGAAATATGTGTGGCACACACCTGCACCGGTTTCAATAACAGGTATTGTGGCGTTTGTACGCACAAAATTAATCAGTCGGCTGCTGCCGCGGGGGATTATGAGGTCGACATAACCGTGGGCTGTGAGAAGAGCCTGTGTAGCCTCCCTATCAACGGGCAGAAGCTCCACCACTCGTTTGTTCACGCCACAGCGCTGCAGCACGCTGTGTATCACCTCCACAATTGCCTTGTTCGACTCTTCGGCGTCGCTGCCGCCTTTAAGCACGCAAGCGCTGCCGGCCTTGAAGCAGAGCGCAAAGACGTCGAAACTTACATTGGGGCGAGCCTCGTATATAACGCCTATCACACCAAAAGGAACGCTCACGCGCGAGAGGTGCAAGCCGTTGGGAAGGGTATTTTCCTTAAGCACCTTGCCAAGCGGCGAGGGAAGGGTTGCCACATTGCGCATATCGGCCGCAATGCCTGCTATGCGCTCGGTTGTGAGGCGCAGACGGTCGTAACGCGGGTCATCGGGCGACATTTTTGCAAGGTCGCGGCTGTTGGCCTCCAATATATATGGAGCACGCTGTTCAGCCTCATCGGCAACGGCCAGAAGTATTTCATTTATACGCTCCTCGCCCAGCTGCAGGAGCTGCAACGAGGCTTTTTTAACCTCGGAAAATATTTTTGTAAGTTCCATAAATCACTCCAGAAAAAGATAATCGTAATGCACTACAGGCTTGCAGCCGTGCTTGCCCATAACACCCTCAATCTCCTCGCTGCTGTAAGCCACACGGCCCACGCCAAGCGCTGTGCCGGTGGGCGACATTATACTCACGAGGTCGTCACGCCAGAATGTACCCTCGGCACGTACAACACCCACGGGAAGTATGCTCACGGCTTTTTCGCCACACACAGCATTCACAGCCTGCTCGTTAAGGTATATTGCACCCTTCACAAAGCCCGAGCTGTGCGCTATCCATTTCTTTATGGGCGATACGTTGCCTTCGGACGGCACAAAACAGGTTGAAACAACCTCTTCGGGAGCGGTTACAAGCGAGGTGAGTATGCCGTCGCGCTTGCCGTTGGCAATATACACGGCAATGCCCTCTTCGGCCACCTTGCGGGCGATGGAGCATTTTGTCATCATTCCACCACGGCCGAAGCTCGACTTTGTTGCCTGAATATAGTCGGACAATTCCCTGCCCGGCTCCACACGACGTATAACCTCAACGCCCGGCTGCCCGGGAACGCCGTTGTAGACCCCGTCGACATTGCTCAATATCACAAGCGCCTGAGCGTCCATCATTGTGGCTACAAGGCCCGAGAGTTCGTCGTTGTCGGTGAACATAAGCTCGGTAACGCTCACCGTGTCATTTTCGTTAACAATGGGAAGAACGCCATTTTCCATCATCACCATCATACAGTTGCGCTGGTTGAGATAGAGACGACGCGTGGCAAAGCTCTCTTTCATTGTAAGCACCTGCCCCACAGGTATATTGTGCTCGCGGAAAAGCTCATAGTAGCGGTTGATGAGCTTTGCCTGCCCCACCGCCGAAAAAAGCTGACGCTGCCCCACCGTGTCGAGGTGCTTGCCGGCAAGGTTACGCAGCTCGCTGCGGCCGCTTGCCACAGCTCCCGACGATATGAGGATAACCTCTACGCCCATAGCGCGCAAAGCCGCTATCTGGTCGACAATAGCCGACATTCTTGTAACGTCGAGCGTACCGTCGGGGCGGGTGAGCACGTTGCTGCCCACCTTCACCGCTATACGCTTGTATGCTATTCTGTTGTCCATTATTCTTTCTTTTTGTATGAGGCGCGCAATCCCTCAATTACACTGGCAGTGAAGCCGTGCTCCTCCATTGCATTCAATCCTCTGATGGTGAAGCCGCCGGGGGTTGTTACGCGGTCAATTTCCACCTCGGGATGTGTGCCATTGGCCTCGAGCAATGTAGCTGCACCCTTGACTGTCTGCATGACAATCTTCTGTGCATCGGTTGCACGCATACCCAATTCCACTCCACCAAGAACGGCCGAACGTATGTAACGCAATGCGTAG
Source organism: Bacteroidaceae bacterium (assembly GCA_045636125.1). GTDB lineage: Bacteria > Bacteroidota > Bacteroidia > Bacteroidales > Bacteroidaceae > HGM04593. Next base: position 117,500 of record JAZTWX010000020.1, on the reverse strand, counting down.
GCGATACCGCACGATGCAAGCGATATACCTGCGGGAATTAGCGCCTCGTCGACCATCATAACCTCGCCCATTGCACCGAACATTTTGAGCATAGTAGCGTCGAGTGCTTCGGTTGTGCGTTTACCGCTCACAAAAGTCATACTCTGCAGCACAGCAATGGCAGTGTTGGGTATTACTATATAAAGAGGGGGCAACTCCTCGCCATCCTTTGCAAGCCACCCGTCCAAGGTGTCGCTGCTGATACCGCCAGCAACAGATACAATAACCTGTTCGGAGCGCAGCACAGGCTTGATTTCGGCAATAACTTCGGCCACCTTCCACGGTTTCACGGCAAGGAATATAAAATCGGCCGCAGCCGCAGCGTCGCGGTTGTCGGTGGTTGTTGCAATAATAAACGGGAACTCCTTCTTAAGGGCGTTAAGTTTCTCCACAGAGGGGTTCGACACAATCACATCGGTACATTCAGCGGTACGGGCAAGGCCAAGCGCAATGGCGCTGCCCATATTTCCGGCTCCTATAATCGCAATTTTCATAATATAATTTGTTTTTTTATTCAATAAAAGGCGGCAAAGGCACTGCAAAGACCTTTGCCGGTAAACAGGTTGCAAATTTAAGCAAATAAATCAAAAAGGCAAATCTATAACCAACTACACGCAGCCACTTTTATTTTTTAGTTAATAATTGTGCGGTTATATATTATATAATAGGTGATATAAAACGATTGATACCTGCAAAAACAAATGTGGCAACCCTTGCGAGGATTGCCACATTCTTATATTATAAAACAATGCTTAATCTTTGAGCTTTGCTTTAATGAACTCACGGTTCAAACGTGCAATATTGCTGATAGAGATACATTTGGGGCACTCTGCCTCGCAAGCACGTGTGTTGGTACAGTTACCGAAACCAAGCTCGTCCATCTTTGCAAGCATCGATTTTGCACGCTTTGCAGCCTCGGCTTTACCCTGGGGGAGGAGAGCGAACTGGCTCACCTTAGCCGAAACAAACAACATAGCCGAACCGTTCTTGCAAGCAGCAACGCAAGCACCGCAACCAACGCAAGCAGCAGCGTCCATAGCCTCCTCGGCTACATCCTTGCCAATGGGAATTGCGTTAGCATCGGGCATACCACCGGTGTTGATTGATACGTAACCACCGGCCTGCTGTATCTTGTCGAATGCTGTACGGTCTACCATAAGGTCGCGGATAACGGGGAACGCAGCCGAACGCCAGGGCTCAACTGTGATTGTGTCGCCATCCTTGAAACGACGCATATACAACTGACACGTTGTAGCGCCTGTTGCGGGACCGTGGGGGTGTCCGTTCACGTAGAGCGAACACATACCGCAGATACCCTCGCGACAATCGTGGTCGAATGCGATGGGCTCCTCGCGGTTGTTTACCAACTGTTCGTTAAGAATGTCGAGCATCTCCAGGAACGATGTATCGCCGGGGATGTCCTTCATCTGGTATGTAGCAAAAGCACCTTTCTCTTTAGGACCTTTCTGGCGCCATACTTTCAATGTAAAACTTATATTCTTGTCCATTGTTTTTCGTTTTTAAGATTAGTTTTTGTAGTTACGCTGCTGTACCTTGATGTATTGGTAGTTGAGGTCCTCTTTGATGAGTTCGGGCTCCTGACCCTCGCCTGCATACTTCCAACAAGCAACATATGAGAAGTTCTCGTCGTCGCGCTTTGCCTCGCCCTCTTCGGTCTGGTGCTCCTCGCGGAAGTGACCACCGCAAGACTCCTCACGGTTGAGAGCGTCACGAGCCATAAGACGACCAATCTCAATGAAGTCGAGGAGACGGAGTGCCTTTTCGAGCTCGATGTTCAATGTGTCGGCCGAACCGGGAATGAACAACTCGCTCCAGAAGAGTTTCTCTACCTCGTCGAGTTTCTCCAACGCAACAGTCAAAGACTCTTTTGTACGTGCCATACCAACATAGTCCCACATAACGTGACCGAGTTCCTTGTGGATTGAGTCTACGCTGCGCTTACCCTGGATAGCCATGAGCTTGGCAATTTTGTCGGTGATAGCCTTCTCGGCTGCAACGAACTCGGGAGCGTCGGTGCTGAAACGGGGAACCTGAATCTGGTCTGACAAATAGTTCTGGATAGTGTAAGGCAACACGAAGTAACCGTCGGCCAAGCCCTGCATAAGAGCCGAAGCACCAAGACGGTTGGCACCGTGGTCGCTGAAGTTAGCCTCACCGATTGCGAAGAGACCGGGAACCGATGTCTGCAACTCATAGTCAACCCAGATACCACCCATTGTGTAGTGGATAGCGGGGAATATCATCATAGGCTCCTTGTAGGGGTTAGTGTCGGCAATTTCCTCGTACATGTCGAAGAGGTTACCGTAACGCTGACGCACTACATCCTCGCCCAAACGCTGGATAGCGTATTTGAAGTCGAGGAACACTGCAAGACCTGTGTTGTTCACGCCGAAGCCTGCATCGCAACGCTCTTTTGCAGCACGCGAAGCAACGTCGCGGGGCACGGGGTTACCGAATGCGGGATAACGACGCTCCAAGTAGAAGTCGCGGTCCTCGTCGGGAATATCGTTGGGGTGTTTTGTACCTGCCTGCAAAGCCTTTGCATCCTCCAATTTCTTGGGAACCCAGATGCGGCCGTCGTTACGCAACGACTCCGACATAAGAGTAAGCTTCGACTGCTTGTCACCGTGAACGGGGATACAAGTGGGGTGAATCTGTGCGTAGCAGGGGTTAGCGAACCAAGCACCCTTGCGGTAGCACTGCAATGCAGCAGAACCGTTGCTACCCATAGCATTTGTAGAAAGGAAGTAAGCGTTACCGTAACCACCGGTACCGATAACAACCGCGTGAGCAGCAAAACGCTCAATCTTACCTGTTACAAGGTTACGTGCGATGATACCACGTGCACGGCCGTCGATGATAACGAGGTCGAGCATCTCGTAACGTGTGTACACCTTAACGGTACCCTGGCTCACCTGATAGTTAAGAGCCGAGTAAGCACCCAAGAGAAGCTGCTGACCGGTCTGGCCGCGTGCATAGAATGTACGCGATACCTGAGCACCACCGAATGAACGGTTAGCAAGCAAGCCACCGTACTCGCGAGCGAAAGGCACGCACTGTGCAACACACTGGTCGATGATAGCGCCAGACACCTCGGCCAAACGATAAACGTTTGCCTCGCGTGCACGGTAGTCACCACCCTTGATAGTATCGTAGAAGAGGCGATAAACAGAGTCGCCGTCGTTCTGGTAGTTCTTTGCAGCATTTATACCACCCTGTGCAGCAATAGAGTGTGCACGGCGGGGAGAATCCTGAATACAGAAGTTAAGGACATTGAAACCCATTGCGCCAAGTGAAGCAGCAGCCGAAGCACCTGCAAGACCTGTACCTACAACGATGATGTCGAGTTTACGTTTGTTGGCAGGGTTCACCAATTTCTGATGTGCCTTGTAGTTAGACCATTTTTCGGCCAAGGGACCCTCAGGAATTTTAGAATCCACTTTTATTGAACTTATTTTAGCCATAGTATTTAAGTTTTAGATTTTATACAAGAAATAAGGTGTGTCTTATCAGCAACCTCCTGCACAGGGGCAGAGAGCATAAGCAGCAACAACGGCCAAGAAACCGAAGATAATGAGAGTAACAACAACGTTACCTATCACTTTCCAGCGCTCGAACCAAATTTTGTTGGCCCAGCCAAGAGTCTGCATAGCGCTCCAGAAACCGTGTGTGAGGTGGAACCACAAAGCAGCAAGCCAAATAACGTAGAGAGCTACATAAACGGGGCAAGCGAATGTCTCCTTAATGTAGTGTACACCGTTTGCAGCAAGGCTCAAAGTTGCCTCGTCAACGTGCATACCCATCTTGTGCAACACCTCGGGCAACTGCATGTTGGCCCAGAAATTGAACAAGTGCAAGCCCATACCAAGAATAACGATGATACCGAGCACGAGCATGTTCTGCGATGCCCAAGAAACACCTTTAGGAGTCTCAGACACAGCATAGCGCTGCGAACCACGTGCCTTTCTGTTCTGCATTGTAAGGATGAATGCATAAACAAAGTGCACAACAACGAGAGCTGCAAGGCCTGCGGTAGCTATGAGAGCATACCAGTTGGCACCAAGAAACTCACAAATCATGTTGTAACCCTCGGCGCTGAAAATAGCCACCAGGTTCATTGACATGTGGAAAAGAAGGAAGAGCACAAGGGCAATACCCGAAAGGCTCATAACCACCTTTCTTCCCACCGAAGAATTAAATAACCACATAATGAATTGATATTAAAATATATAAATAAATAAATTATAGTTCAACCATGCATATTTGTGACAATATAGCACAATATGTAACCACAAAAATAAATCTTTTTTGTTAAAAACAATATTATTTAGCAAATTTATTGCCGCACAAGGGCGCATAAGGCAAATAATAAAGAGAGCTTGCCGAGCCGAAAAAATGTTTTATAATCCCCGGCTGCGCCGAAGATAGAAGGCACTCGCTGTAAAATATTCAAGCAAGCTTGATATTATTTTGCTCGCTTGTTACTACATTGGCTGCGCCGAAGATAGAGAGCGCTCGCTGTAAAATATTCAAGCAAGCTTGATATTATTTTGCTCGCTTGTTACTATCTTTGCATTTTGTAAAATATTAGGAGGAAGAACGTGACATTCAACTACGACATATTGGTTATAGGAGCCGGCCACGCGGGATGCGAGGCAGCCGCTGCTGCTGCAAACATGGGCAAGAAAACCTGTCTCATGACAATTGACATGAACAAGATTGCCCAAATGAGCTGCAACCCCGCAATCGGTGGAATTGCGAAAGGGCAGATTGTGCGCGAGATTGATGCATTGGGAGGATATATGGGAATAATTACCGACCGTGCTTCAATTCAGTTCCGTATGCTAAACCGCTCGAAAGGCCCCGCAATGTGGAGCCCGCGCGCACAGTGCGACCGTATGAAGTTCAGCCAATATTGGCGCGAGACACTCGAGAACATCCCCTCCCTGCATATGTGGCAGGACTGTGCCAACGAGCTCATTGTCGAGGAGGGCAAAGCCGTGGGAGTACGCACACAGCTTGGTGCGGAGTTCCGCGCAACCTGCATAATAATTACAGCCGGCACGTTCCTCAACGGCGTGATGCACGTGGGTAAAGTACAGTTCGAGGGAGGCCGCATAGCCGAGCCTGCAGCCAAAGGACTCACCGAGTCTATAAAAAAACACGGCGTAACCACAGGCCGCATGAAAACAGGCACTCCTGTACGCCTCGACAAGCGCAGTATAAACCTTCAACTCGTTGATATTCAAGAGGGTGACAAAGATTTTCATTGTTTCTCATATTTGGGCAACGAGCGAAAACTTGAACAATTGCCCTGCTGGGCCTGTTACACTAACCCCGATGTTCACCAGACACTGCGCGACGGGCTCGAATTCTCTCCGCTCTACAACGGACAGATACAAAGCATAGGCCCACGCTACTGCCCCAGCATAGAAACAAAGATTGTAACCTTTGCCGAGCGCGAACGCCACCTGCTCTTTTTGGAGCCCGAGGGTGAGAGCACACAAGAAATTTATGTGAACGGTTTTTCGTCGTCGCTCCCAATGGAGATTCAGCTCAATGCGCTGCGCAAAATTCCAGCGCTCAAAGACGCTGTTGCCTACCGCCCGGGATATGCAATTGAGTACGACTTTTTCGACCCCACACAGCTGAACCACACTCTCGAATCGAAGGTTATAGAAAACCTCTTTTTCGCAGGACAGGTGAACGGCACAACCGGTTACGAAGAGGCAGCCGGGCAGGGCCTTGTAGCGGGTATAAATGCCGCGCTCAAGATAGATGGCAAGGACAGCTTTGTGCTCCGCCGCAACGAGGCATATATTGGCGTGCTCATCGACGACCTTGTGACCAAGGGCGTGGACGAGCCCTACCGCATGTTCACCTCGCGTGCCGAGTACCGTATACTCCTGCGCTCGGACAACGCCGACAACCGCCTCACCGAAAAGGCCTACAATTTAGGACTTGCGACAAAAGAGCGTTACGACAAGCTGCAGGAGAAAAAAGAGCTTATGAAAAACCTCACCGAATTTATTGAGAACTTTTCGGTGAAGGCACAATACATAAACGAGGGGCTCGAAGCTCTCGGCACCACCCCGCTCACACGCGGCTGCAAACTCGCCGCAATAATTGAGCGCCCACAGGTAACAATAGAATCAATTGCCCGCTACATTGCACCGCTCGAACGAGAGCTCGAAAAACTTGGCGACAAGCGCGACGAAATTACCGAAGCGGTGGAAATTGAAATTAAATACCGCGGTTACATTGAGCGCGAACGCGAAGAGGCAGAGCGTATGCTACGCCTCGAAAATATACGCATAAGAGGCAAATTCGACTACAACGCACTCGAATCCCTTTCAACCGAAGCGCGCCAGAAACTCACCGCCATAAACCCCGAAACACTTGCACAAGCAAGCCGCATCCCGGGCGTCTCACCAAGCGACGTAAACGTGTTGCTTGTGTTAATGAGAAAGTAAATGTTCCACGTGAAACAATAAACAACCATAGCTATGAACAAAGAATTATTACTCTCTAATTTGAGAAACATTCCCGACTTCCCCATCCCGGGAATTCAATTCAAGGATGTAACCTCACTCTTCAAGAACCCCGCTTGCCTGCAGGAGCTCGACAACACTCTTTACGAAATGTACAAGGAGCGGGGAATTACAAAAATAGTCGGCATCGAGTCGCGCGGCTTTGTAATGGCAGCCGCCCTCGCCGTTAAACTGAATGCCGGCTTTGTACCCATTCGCAAACCCGGCAAACTACCCGCAGAGACCATAAGCGAGAGCTACGGAAAAGAGTATGGCCGCGACACTATAGAAATTCACAAGGATGCTATCGACGAGAACGACGTTGTGCTCATTCACGACGACCTCCTTGCAACCGGTGGAACAATGCTTGCTGCATACAATCTTGTAAAGAAGCTCAACCCTAAAAAGGTCTATGTAAACTTTCTTATAGAGCTCGAGGGATTGAAGGGACGCAGCAATTTCCCTGCCGACGCACAGATAGATTGCTTGCTCACACTGGAGGGCAAATAATGAAAAAAGAAGAGAGGAGCAAGCGGGAGCAGCAGATAAAAAACATTATCGGCAGCCTGCCCGAAACACCCGGCTGTTACCAATATCTCAACGATAGCGGGGAGATAATTTATGTGGGAAAAGCAAAGAATCTCAAACGCCGGGTATCCTCTTATTTCAACAAAGAACAGCAATCGCTCAAGACAAAATTACTTGTTTCCAAGATTGCCGACATACGCTATATTGTAGTAAACAGCGAGGCCGACGCACTGCTTTTAGAGAACAACCTCATAAAGCGGCACAAGCCTCGCTATAATATTTTACTAAAGGACGACAAGACCTACCCCTCCATTTGCATAAGCAACGACTATTTTCCCAAGATTTTCAAGACAAGAAAAATTGTAAAGGGTGCAGGCCGTTACTTTGGCCCCTACACCAACAACGGAGCTTTGCAAGCACTTCTCTCGCTCATAAAAGAGCTCTACCCTCTGCGCACCTGCAACCTGAAAATAACACCCGAAGCTGTGCGTCAAGGAAGGTTGCGACCCTGTCTCGAATATCAAATCCACAACTGCTGCGGCCCCTGCATAGGCAAAATCTCGTGCGAAGAATATGCAAAATATATTGGTGAAGTAACCTCAATTCTCAAGGGCGATACGCGTATTCTGCAGGACGCTCTTATGAGTGAAATGCGGGCAGCAGCCGAAAAACTAAATTTCGAAGAGGCGCAGAAATTAAAGGAGCGCTACCAGCTTATAGAGAATTTCCGCGCACGCAGCGAAGTGGTGAGTTCAACACTCAACAACCTCGATGTATTTGCAATTGAAAGCGACGAAAAGAGTGCATACATAAATTTCCTGCACATCACAAATGGCTGTATAAACCAGGCTTTCACTGTTGAATACAAGAAAATACTCGATGAAAGCGACGAAGAAATATTGGCAATGGGCATAGTGGAAATGCGCGAACGTTTCCAGAGTAGTGCCCGCGAAATAATACTGCCTTTTGAAATAGAACTCCCCATTGAGGGAGTAACCACTACCCTGCCCCTGAAAGGCGACAAAGCACGCCTGCTCGCCCTTTCCAAATTAAACGTAAAACAGTACAAGGCAGACAAGCTGAAACAGGCGGAGAAATTGAACCCCGAACAGAAAACCACCCGCTTGCTCAAAGAGATTCAGCAAGAACTTCATCTTGAAAAACTACCGGTGAGAATAGAGTGTTTCGATAATTCCAACCTCCAAGGTAGCGACGCTGTAGCAGCCTGTGTTGTGTTCGAAAAACTTAAACCCGCGAAGAAAGAGTACCGCAAATTCAATATAAAAACAGTAGAAGGCCCCGACGATTATGCATCGATGCGCGAAGTTGTAGAGCGCCGTTACAGCCGAGTTTTAGAAGAAAACGGCGCACTACCCAACCTCATAATAGCCGATGGTGGAAAAGGACAGATGGAGGCTATACGCAGCATAACGGAAGACAAACTCGGGCTACATATTCCCATAGTGGGATTAGTGAAAGACGGACGCCACCGCACATCGGAATTATTATTGAGCAACGGTGCAACCATCGGGCTGAAACAAAACAGCACTATGTTCAGATTGATGACACAAATACAGGACGAGGTACACCGCTTTGCAATAACTTTCCACAGACAAAAGCGCAGCAAACGACAAACAGCCAGTGAACTCGACAGTGTTAAAGGAATAGGCGAAAAGAGCAAGCAGGCGCTGCTGCTACACTTCAAAAGCGTAAAGAGAATAAAAGCCGCAACCACCGAGGAAATTGCCGGAATTGTGGGCAATGCAAAAGCAGAAATTCTGCACAAAGCATTCTTTTCCGATAAAAATTGATACCTTTGTACTTAAAAGCTATAAAATAGAATGAGAGTATTGATCCAGAGAGTAAAAAAGGCGTCCGTAACAGTCGACAACAAACTTATATCGTTGATTGACAAAGGATTACTTATATTTGTAGGCATTTGCGACGAAGATAATGACGAAGATATTGAGTGGCTCACAAAAAAGATAGCCAACATACGCCTTTTCGACGATGAAAACGGGGTTATGAACCTTTCGGTAACCGACACAGGCGGCGATATTCTCGCAGTGAGCCAGTTCACCCTTATGGCATCTACAAAGAAGGGGAACCGCCCCTCCTACATAAAAGCAGCAAAGCCCGACATATCGGTACCACTCTACGAGAAGTTCTGCACCGAAATGGAGATTGCCGTAAACAAGCCCATAAAAAGAGGAATATTCGGTGCCGATATGAAAGTTGAACTAATTAACGACGGACCCGTTACTATATTCATAGACTCAAAAAAACGAGAATAAGATGACTATCGAAGAGGCACAGAGACAGGTTGACAACTGGATAAAAGAGCACGGTGTGCGCTATTTCAACGAGCTCACAAACACAGCCATTCTAGCCGAAGAGGTGGGCGAGGTTGCACGCATAATGGCACGCCGCTACGGCGAACAGTCGTTCAAGGATGGCGAGAAAAGCGACCTCGGCGACGAGCTTGCCGACGTACTATGGGTGCTCCTATGCATTGCTAACCAGACAAGCACCAACCTCACCGAAGCGTTCAGTAAAAATATCGATAAAAAGACAAAAAGAGATAATAAAAGACATATTAACAACCCTAAACTATACAGCAATGAGCGAGAAATGTAATTGCGGCTGCGGAGAGAAACACTTCAATGCCGAAGAAGAGAGCAAATACGAATTTGTGCTTGGTGAATATACCCCTGCAATGAGCGACGAAGAGGTTGCAGCAAGCGTCAAGAAACTCATAGAGGAGAAGGTGGAAGCGAACAACACCGCCGATGTAAAAAAGTTCCTCTTCAACTGCATCGACCTCACCACCCTCAAATGCACCGACAGCGAGGACAGCGTGCTGCAATTCACCGAGAAGGTAAACGATTTCGACGAGAAATACCCCGACCTCAAGAACGTGGCAGCAATTTGCGTCTACCCCAATTTCGCAAAAATAGTAAGCGAGTCGTTGGAGGTGGAGAACGTGGGCATTGCCTGCGTATCGGCCGGCTTCCCCTCGTCACAGACATTCCAGGAGATTAAGATTGCCGAAACAGCAATGGCCCTGCACGACGGAGCAACTGAAATTGATATTGTATTGAGCGTCGGTAAATTCCTCTGCGGCGACTACGAAGGTGTGTGTGACGAGATTCAGGAGCTAAAGAACGTGTGCGGCGACAAGCACCTTAAAGTGATTCTCGAAACAGGAGCTTTGAAGACAGCCGAGAACATTAAAAAAGCATCCATTCTATCGATATATTCAGGTGCCGACTTTATAAAGACATCAACAGGAAAAGAGTCTCCCGCCGCTACACCCGAGGCCGCATACGTAATGTGCAGCACCATTAAGGAGTACTACCAGAAGACCAGCCGCAAGATTGGTTTCAAGCCCGCTGGAGGCATCAACACAGTGCACGATGCACTCATATACTATACAATAGTAAAAGAGCTCTTGGGCGAAGAATGGCTCACCAATGAACTGTTCCGTTTGGGAACCAGCCGACTTGCCAACCTTTGCCTCGGCGAGATATTGGGCGAAGAGGTAAAATTCTTCTAAAATTCCGATAAAAAGAAGAAAAAAAGAATTACCATAACAGATAGGGTGGCTCATACTAGCCACCCTATCTGTTATTATAGGAAATTCAAGGCTTGCGTAACGCAAACATTTACTCGCTTTATTTTGTGCGATTTATTACATAATCGATATACGCAACAAAGGCGTCGCGACAATCGGCCGGAATATCACTGCCCAGTAGCGAAAGAGCCTTGCTGCGCAGCTCACCTATTTTTGCAAGCGCATAATCAATTCCACCGCAAGCCTTCGACTGCTCAATGAGATATTCTATTTCATCCTCGTCGAGCACTGCCCCACTCTGCAGCTTTTCATTCATTGCCTTAAGGCGCTCACACTCCGATGTGCGCAATACATACAACGCAGGCAAAGTAACCTTTCCCTCGCGCATATCACTGCCTGTGGGCTTGCCGATATCGTCGGTGAAATAGTCGAAAATATCATCTTTTATCTGGAAACAGATTCCTATAAGCTCGCCAATTTCGCGGAAACGGAGAGCCTTCTCGCAGCTAGCGCCAGCCGACAATGCACCAATGTAGGCACACGATGCAAAGAGCGAGGCTGTCTTTCCTTTAATAATATTGAAGTAGTTTTCCTCGTCGTACGAACCGTAGCGTTGTGTTTGCAATTGTACAATTTCACCGCTGGAAAGTGCACAACCAAGCATTGCAAGTTGCTCCACAATCTCAACATTTTTTGTGAGTGCAGCGCTGTTCAGCGCAAGCGAAAAAAGATAGTCGCCGGTGAGAATGGCCACACGGTTGCCATAAATGGAGCGTAAAGCGGGAGAGCCGCGACGCTCGTCGCTGTCGTCAACAACATCGTCGTGCAACAGCGACGCTGTGTGCAGAAGCTCCAGAGAAGTTGCAGCAGCATAAGATGCCGTACCAATTTCGCCCACACTACGGGCAGCGAGCAGCAACAGCATAGGACGCATCATCTTGCCTTTTGAGCCGGCAACGTTCATAAGGGCGCTGTCGAGCAGTTTTATGTCGCTCTTGAACTGTGCGCCATAAAACTCCTTAAAGGCCTCGAAATGCTCTTTTATGGGAGCCTGTATGGTAGATAGTGTGTCCATTGTAGTGTTGTTATTTTGCCTAAAAAACACGCCCGCGGGGCTTCTTGTGCACAAAAGTAATAAAAAGAATATGGATAGTGCCATAAATTTTGTATTTTTACGTTCGTATTTTATTTATTAATGATGGAGAAACTATTTCTGCTCGACGCTTACGCGCTCATATACCGCGCTTACTACGCATTTATAAAGAACCCGCGCATAAACTCAAAAGGGTTCAACACCTCGGCTCTCCTGGGCTTTATAAACACACTCGAAGATGTTCTCAAAAAGGAGAACCCCACCCACATAGGTGTTGCTTTCGACCCCCGTGGAAAAACCTTCCGCCACGAAGCATTTGAACAATACAAGGCACAACGCGAGGAGACCCCCGAGGTTATCAGGGAATCGGTGCCTGTGATAAAGGATATACTCAAAGCCTATAATATACCCATATTCGAAGTTCCCGGCTACGAAGCCGACGATGTTATAGGTACTCTGGCAAAACAGGCGGAAAAAAGGGGAATTATTACATATATGATGACACCCGACAAGGACTACGGACAGCTTGTCGGGGAAACAGTTTTCATATACCGCCCAAAGTATGGCGACAAGGAGTTCGAGGTAATGGGCGTTGAGAGGGTGAAGGAGAAATTCGGCATCGAACGCACCGAGCAGGTGATAGATATTCTTGGACTCATGGGCGACGCAAGCGACAACATTCCCGGTTGCCCAGGTGTGGGAGAAAAAACCGCACAAAAACTCATAGCCGAATTCGGCAGCATCGAAGAGCTGCTCGCAAACAGCGACAAGCTTAAAGGAGCACTTAAAACAAAAATAGAGGAGAACCGCGAAAAAATTCTTTTCAGCAAATTCCTTGCAACAATAAAGACCGACGTTCCCGTGGAACTCGACCTTGAAACTCTCAAACGCGAGCCCGCCAACGAAGAGGAGCTCACCCGCCTGCTCGACTTTTACGAACTGCGCGCACTGAAGGAGAGAGTGAAAAAAACAAATTTCGCTCCCTCACTCTTCGACACCCCGCAAGACGAAGAAAACACCGCCCCCGCAACAGTAACGAAAAAAAGCAAGAAAAGCGACCCCTTGCAACCCTCTCTCTTTGATTTTTTTCCCGCCGAAGGTACAGGCGAAGAAAAAAATTCGAGCCATTCGAGCTTAAACAGCACCCCGCACAGCTACAAACTCCTTAATACAGAAGAAGATATATACTCTTTTGTTTCTGCTGTGAAAAATTGCCAAACTGTGTGCGTAGACACCGAAACTACAAGCACCAACGCAATTGAGGCCGAACTTGTGGGAATTTCAATATCGACAAAGGAGGGAGAGGCTGTTTACATACCCATTGCCGCCGAAAGGAGCGAAGCTATGCGCCGCCTCGAAATTCTGCGCCCCATAATGGAGGACGAAAAAATTTGCAAGGTGGGACAGAACATAAAATACGACCTCACCGTGCTCGCCAATTATGGCATTGAACTGCGCGGCCCTATGTTCGACACAATGATAGCCCACTACGTGCTGCAACCCGAACTCTACCACGGGATGGACTACCTTGCCGAAATTTATCTCAACTACAACACAATTAAAATAACCGAGCTCATTGGCGAAAAGGGAAAGGGGCAGAAAAACATGCGCGACCTCACACCCGAGGCAATATGCGACTACGCCTGCGAAGACGCCGACATTACCCTGCGCCTTAAAAACATTCTCGAAAAAGAGATTGAGAGCGAAGGGCTGGGAGAGTTGTTCTACAAAATAGAAATGCCGCTCGTTCCCGTTCTTGCCTATATGGAACGCAACGGCGCACGCATAGACACACAAGCGCTCAAGGAAACATCTACCCTGCTGTCGCAACGCCTCACCGAAATTGAGGAGAGCATATTCGCGCAAGCAGGCGAACCGTTCAATATAGCATCACCCAAGCAGGTGGGCGACATTCTCTTCGGTAAGCTGAAAATTGTAGAAAAGCCCAAAAAAACAAAAACAGGGCAATTTGTAACATCGGAAGAGGTGCTTGCACAGCTGCAAAACCGCCACCCTATTGTGAAAAATATTTTACAATACCGCGGCCTTAAAAAACTATTGAGCACATACATTGACAGCCTGCCCGAACTTGTGAACCCCCGCACGGGAAAAATACACACATCGTACAACCAGACAGTGACCGCTACCGGCCGATTGAGCTCAAGCAACCCCAACCTGCAGAACATTCCCATACGCGACGAAGAGGGAAAAGAGGTGCGCAAAGCCTTTATCCCCGACGACGGATGCCTTTTCCTGTCGGTCGACTATTCGCAGATTGAACTGCGCATTATGGCCCACCTGAGCGGCGACAGTAATATGATTGAGGACTTTTGCAGCGGGCACGACATTCACGCCGCCACCGCCGCAAAAATATACAAAAAGCCCATTGAAGAGGTTACAAAAGACGAACGCCGCAAGGCAAAAGTGGCCAACTTTGGTATAATTTACGGAATATCGGTCTTTGGCCTTGCCGAAAGAATGAACGTGAACCGTTTCGAGGCAAAAGAGCTCATCGACAACTATTTCGAAACATACAAAGGCGTTGCCGAATACATTGAAAAATGTAAACAAGAAGCAAAGCTCAAAGGATATGTCGAAACAATATTCCACCGCAAACGCTTCCTGCCCGACATAAACTCGCACAACGCCGTGGTGCGCGGTTACGCCGAGCGCAACGCCGTGAACGCCCCCATACAAGGCAGCGCAGCCGACATTATAAAAGTGGCAATGATAAACATCTACCGCCGCATAAAAGAGCAGAACCTGCGCTCCACAATGATTCTGCAAGTGCACGACGAACTCAACTTCAACGTGCTGCCACAGGAAAAAGAGACACTCGTGGCAATTGTGGTGGAGGAGATGCAGCAGGCATTCAAGATGCGCGTCCCGCTCGTTGCCGACTGCGGATGGGGAACAAATTGGTTGGAAGCACATTGACAAGTATAACACACAGGCACAAAACAGACACCCGAAATGAGTACCAAACCACTACACGACCAAGAACAGGTAGATATAATGACCTGGCTGCGTTTCCCATTGATTATTGGGGTAGTACTTGTGCACACAAATATCTATGCACTTGTGGAAATGTGGGAAGGCGCACCACCCCAATGGCCGGAATGGTTGATATACATATTCAACTACTTCTACCTAATAGTGCTACCCGAACCCGTACCGGTACTTTTTATAATCTCGGGATATTTCTTCTTTAGGAATAACGGTGTAAAAAGACAAATACACTTTGCCGACAAATTGAAAAGAAGAATAAACTCGCTATTGGTACCATACCTTATATGGAACACCATTGCTATACTGATTTTGTACATAAGATTCAATGTTATTGCGCACGAAAACTATACCATTACCGATTATTTAAGCGGATATTGGGATTTTTCACAAAGATATAATTACGACCCTGCCAACGGGCCACTATGGTATATGCGCGACCTTATGGTAATTTCAATCTGCACCCCACTGCTATACCACCTGCTTAAAAAGAACACAACAGCAATTCTATATTTTGCAATAATCACCGCTTGCTATATAACCAATACAGGAATTGACATAACCGGCTTCGGTGGCGGCGCATTTATGTTTTTCGCAATAGGCGCATACATTGCCATACACAATATAAACATAACAAAAATACCCCATAGCATAGGAATTGCCACACTCGTATTATACATTCCGCTGCAAATTGTTCTAAACCACATTGGTGACAATGCGGCTGCATTCCTCGCAACAAACATCATAAAAATAACAGCCCTTTTCTATTTTGTATCAATGCTGTACAGAAAAAGAATCATAGGCCCCACACCCGGGCTCACAAAAATATGTTTTGTGCTATATGCACTGCACGGAATAATAATAGGCCCCACCATAAAGGCGTTATACACACTGCTCAACAGCAACAACCCCTTTATTCTGCTGTTAATATACATTATCACACCGGTAATAATGGTTATCGTAGCTTTCACGATAGATAAATTATTACAAACACACGCACCACGATTAGGTAAAATCATCACCGGCAACAGAGCGCAATAGGCAGCCTGCCATTTCAAAAAAATCTCTTTTTTGTAACCTTTCGGCAGGTACCCGTGTCTAACATACGGTACCGAAAAAGAGTCATAACCACTAAAACAGAAAAAGCGATGAAACAAATTGTAAAAACCATTCTTCTAATGACAATCATAGCCATACTGCCCACACTATCGAAGGCGCAAATAGACCACAAACAGTGGATGGAACTTGCCGAACAGGGATACATAACCAAAGAGGAGGCTGCCACAGCCATTGATAAATTAGAGTTGGAAAAGATGGAAAACACCCGCTTGGCTATGAAGCAGAACCACGAAAAGGATATGCGACAGGCAGCAATTAAACATAGTGAGAAAATCTGCCGAGCCATAATACCCATTGTGGCAATCATAGCCATAACAGGCGGTATTGTATTGGTTTCTATGCTTGCCTTCCGCAACCTACGGCGCAAAGACGAGCAAAAGAAAGAGATGTTTAACAAACTCATTGACAAAGGTGTTTTCACACAGGGAGAAGCGGTGAACCTCGAACTTTTCAATGCACAAAAAAGCGTAACCACAGGCAAGAATTTCATTACCGATGCAACTATTGTAGGTATAGGATTTGGTTTTATAAACGTAGGCAACGCGTGGGCCGATATAATATTAGCCTTCGCAAATATACTCTTTTGGGTGGGTATTTTGCGTCTCACCGTGCGCACAGCCATAGCCATTGTAAAATTCGTAAAAGATAAAAAAGTTAATAAAAAGGTTGAAAACAGTTCCACGGAAAGTGCCGTTGCACCAGCCCCGGCTGCGGAAGAAACGAATGAATAAAGAGCCGATGCAATGAAAAATTCAGAAGACATTCTGTGGGTAACAAGGGTGCTTCTATGGAACGACGAACGCGCATTCAGGCGTTTGATGGAGAAATATCTACCCCAAGTGCGTAGATATTTCCTCGTGCAGACGATGGGAAACCAAGCCACGAGCGACGACCTCACACAAGAGACCTTCATAAAGGCATGGCAAGGGATTGGAGGATTTCGCGGGCTATCCTCGTTCGGCACCTGGCTCTACCGCATAGCGTTCAACACATTTATGAACCACACACGCAGTGCAGCCTGCCAAACCACACCCATAGACGATGAACGCACCGCATACGAAATAGCCGACGAAGGGCCACCACCCACGTGGCAGGAAGAGGCACTGCAAAAGGCTATTTACAGCCTCAACGAAAAGGAACGACACTGCATAACGCTTTTCTACCTTGAGGAGATGAGCATAAAAGAGATACAGAAAATAACAGGCTACCCTGCCGGCAGCATAAAGGCATATCTGTCGCGCGGGCGCAACAACCTCGAAAAGATTCTAAAAAGCGATGAAAGAGAGAGATAAACAACTTGCCGATGCACTTAAAAAGGCATTTCCTGCACAGCCCGAAAGGGAAAGACAACTGCAAGCGCAAATAGAGATGCGCCTGCCTGCACGCAAAAGCAGGCTTGCCATGCTGCCACTCTTGCTCAACTGCATAGCTATTATAGGTTGTGTGGCTCTGCTTTTGATAACCGATTGGAGTGAAACTGCCCACTATATTGCATACATTACAACAGAATACCTTAACGAAGGTATCTCATTAAACAGTTTAGATTACAATATTCTGCTGCTGCCACTGCTTGTAATAACAATAATATGGCTGCTCTACAACACCATTGAGGAGTATCGCAACAACCGCAATATGGATATTTTGGAACGCGCTGTAAAGCAGAGACGACAAAGAGAGGTTACACCTTAATTTTTTACTTACAAAAGTATTTTGTATTTTTGCAGTGCCTTTTCTTATAAGAGAGGGCACTGCAACGATTTTAATAACAGAATAATATACAGAAATATGGCTTTGAAAGCAGGAATTGTGGGCTTGCCCAACGTAGGAAAATCGACCCTTTTCAACTGTTTGTCGAGTGCAAAGGCACAGGCGGCAAACTTCCCCTTCTGCACCATCGACGCGCAGATGGGACAAATTACCGTTCCCGATGAACGACTCAACAAACTTGCCGAAATTGTTCACCCCGGCCGCATAGTACCCGCAACTTGTGATATTGTGGACATTGCAGGCCTTGTGAAAGGTGCCAGCAAGGGCGAAGGACTGGGCAACCAATTCCTCGGTAACATACGTGAGACCGACGCAATTATACACGTTCTCCGTTGTTTCGACAACGACAACATTGTGCACGTCGACGGTTCGGTCGACCCCGTGCGCGACAAGGAGATTATCGACATTGAGCTGCAGCTGAAAGACCTGGAAACAATTGAGAATCGCATTAAACGAGTTGAAAAACAGGCTCGCGTGGGCGGCGACAAGCAGGCAAAGCTCGAGTACGATGTACTTATGCAGTACAAAGAGGCCCTGGAAGCAGGAAAATCGGCCCGTACAGTGGTTTTTGAGACCGAGGATGAGCAGAACGTTGCAAAGAATCTTTTCCTGCTCACAACAAAGCCTGTGCTCTATGTGTGCAATGTTGATGACACATCAGCTGCTGCCGGAAACAAATATGTCGATGCAGTGCGCAATGCCATTAAGGACGAAAATGCCGAGCTTCTCATTATTTCGGCACAGACAGAGGCCGACATTGCCGAGCTCGAAAGCTACGAAGAGAAGCAGATGTTCCTCGAAGATATGGGACTCACCGAGTCGGGTTGCGACCGCCTTATAAAGGCAATCTACAACCTTCTGAACCTGCAAACCTTTATCACCGCAGGCGAAATGGAGGTGAAGGCGTGGACCTTCCGCAAGGGATGGAAAGCTCCCCAGTGTGCAGGTGTAATACACAGCGATTTTGAAAAAGGCTTCATCCGTGCCCAGGTGATAAAGTACGACGACTACATAAACTACGGTTCCGAGGCTGCCGTTAAAGAGGCCGGTAAAATGGGAATCGAGGGCAAGGAGTATGTTGTACAGGATGGCGACATTATGCACTTCTTGTTCAACGTATAACAAAACAGCAGTATGACCACACTCCCCTGCCACATTATCTGGAACCCCGACGAAATTGCATTCAACCTGTTTGGGTTCGGCGTGCGTTACTACTCACTATGCTGGGTGGTAGCACTCGCAGCAGGCTATTTAATAATGCAACACCTCTACAAAAAACAGAAGGTGAGCGAGCAGCTTTTCGAGCCGCTTTTCATGTACTGCTTTGTGGGAATATTGCTGGGTGCACGCCTGGGACACTGCCTTTTTTATGAGCCCGAATACTACCTGAATAACATTTGGGAAATGTTTCTGCCAGTTAAAATAACCGCAGACGGGTGGTATTTCACAGGTTATCAAGGGCTTGCAAGCCACGGAGGAACAATAGGATTAATGATTGCCCTGTTGCTTTACAGCCGCAGGACAAAACTCTCTTTCTTGTGGGTGCTCGATAATATTGCAATTACAACCCCCATAGTGGCAGCCTTCATACGCTTGGGCAACTTTATGAATTCCGAGATTCTGGGACGCGTAACCGACAGCCCCTTGGGAATAATATTCGCACAGGTCGACAGCTCTCCGCGCCACCCTGCACAACTCTACGAGGCTATTGCATATTTGCTTATATTCATCGGCGGCTGGTTCATCTACAAAAAGTTCCCGAAACGTGTGGGCACGGGATTCTATTTTGGCTACTGCCTTGCCACCATATTCACTTTCCGCTTCTTTGTGGAGTTCATAAAGGAGGTGCAGGTGAATTTCGAGGAAAATATGGCGCTCGATATGGGACAATGGCTAAGTATCCCGTTTATGATTATAGGAATCTATTATATGATTACATCAATAAAAAAAGCAGCGTAGGCTGCTTTTTTTATTGATGTAAGTATTATACCTAACAAACCGTTTTTGTGGCCTCCAAGCGCTCTTTTTCGCTCAATGAGGCAAGCCGTTTGACCTCGTCTATGGATAGGTGTAGGGCATCGGCTATGCGGGTGCCATACTCCACGTCGGCAAGATAACAATGGGCCGCGTGGCGATATTTTATATTATCGGTAACAGGCATAATATCGGCAGCGGTGTTGCTTATGAGCAAGCGGCGCTTCTCCTCGGTCATAAGGCGGTAGAGGTCGCCTGCCTGATAGAAACAGTTGTCCTCGCGCTCCTCGTAAGGGTTGTAACGCATAGCCTCCCCGTTCACGGGAGAATATGAATGCACGGTATCCTTTACCTGCCACTCCCCTATACTGTTGGGCGAATAGCCCTTTGTGGCACCACTGTTTTCATCTACACGCATAAGACCATCGCGGTGATAACTATGGAAGGGACAACGCGGGCGGTTCACCGGTATCTGGTCATGGTTCACACCCAGGCGGTAACGCTGCGCATCGCCGTATGAAAAGAGCCTTCCTTGCAACATTTTATCGGGCGACAGCCCTATGCCGGGCACTATGTGGGCAGGATTGAACGCTGCCTGCTCTATCTGTGCAAAGTAATTTTCGGGATTCATGTTCAGTTCCAATATACCCACCTCTATGAGTGGAAACTGCTTGTGGCTCCATACCTTGGTGAGGTCGAAGGGGTTCTCCTTGTAGCTGCGTGCCTGCTCCTCGGTCATTATCTGCACACACAATTTCCAGCGTGGGTAATCGCCACGCTCAATGGCATCGAAGAGGTCGCGCCCGTGGCTCTCACGGTCTTTGGCTATAATGTCGGCAGCCTCATCGTTACTGAGGTTTTTTATACCCTGCTGTGTGATGAAATGGAATTTCACCCACACCCTCTCGCCCTTGCTGTTTATGAGGCTGAAGGTGTGCGAACCAAAGCCGTGCATATGGCGGTACGATGCAGGGATACCCCTGTCGGACATTACTATTGTCACCTGGTGCAGCGCCTCGGGCAACATAGTCCAAAAGTCCCAATTACTCTGCGGCGAACGCAAGTTGGTGCGCGGGTCGCGCTTTATTGCGTGGTTAAGGTCGGGGAACTGCAGGGGGTCGCGCAAGAAGAATACAGGGGTGTTGTTACCCACAAGGTCCCAATTACCCTCCTCGGTATAAAAACGCACGGCAAAACCGCGGATATCGCGCTCGGCATCGGCTGCACCACGCTCGCCTGCAACGGTTGAAAAACGCACAAGAACATCGGTCTTTTTACCCACTGCCGAAAAGAGCGATGCACAGCTGTAGCGGGTGATGTCATTGGTAACGGTGAAACAGCCAAAGGCCCCACTACCCTTTGCGTGCATACGACGTTCGGGAATAACCTCGCGGTCGAAATGTGCAAGTTTTTCTATGAGCCAATTATCCTCGAGCAAAAGAGGGCCACGCTGCCCTGCAGACAGGGAATTGGTATTGTCGATAACAGGCGCACCTGCCTCGTTGGTAAGAAATTTTTCATCCATAAACAATAAAGTATTTATATTTAATTTCTTAACAATCAGGCCGTGGCTTTGTTCTTGAATACAAAAAAATATCCCCGCCACAAAGCAGGGATATTACTAACAATTATAACCGTAAAATATTACTTTACAATTTTCTGTATCTCGTTTAATTTATTGAGTGCCTCAAGCGGTGTGAGGTTGTTTACATCAATTCCCAGAATTTCGTCGCGCACCTGCGAGAGCACAGGGTCGTCGAGCTGGAAGAAATTCAGCTGCACACCCTCGCGGCTGTCGGCAATGGATGCTGTGGGGGCACTTTTTATGTCGCCACGATTGTCGTTGGCCTCCAACTTGCTCAAAATTTGCTCGGAACGCTTTACAATACTTTTGGGCATACCTGCCAATTTTGCAACGTGAATACCGAACGAGTGTTCGCTGCCACCGGGCATAAGCTTGCGCATAAATATCACCCTACCATCTATCTCACGCACCGATACATTGAAGTTCTTCACGCGCGGGAAGCTCTTTTCCATTTCGTTAAGTTCGTGATAATGAGTGGCAAACAATGTGCGCGCCCTGCCGCGTGAAAATTCGTGTATATACTCCACGATTGCCCAGGCAATGGACATTCCATCGTAAGTAGATGTTCCGCGACCAAGCTCATCGAAGAGCACAAGGCTGCGCCCCGAAAGATTGTTCAATATGTTGGCAGCCTCGGTCATTTCAACCATAAAGGTAGACTCGCCGGCCGATATATTGTCACTTGCTCCCACACGGGTGAAAATTTTATCGACAAGGCCTATGCGGGCACTGTCGGCCGGTACAAAGCAACCTATCTGTGCAAGCAGTGTGATTAGTGCTGTTTGGCGCAACAGAGCCGACTTACCGGCCATATTGGGACCCGTTACAATTATTATCTGCTGCTTTTCACCGTCGAGATAAAGGTCATTGGGAACGTAACTCTCCCCCACTGCCATTTGTCTTTCGATAACCGGGTGACGGCCCTGTTTAATATCAAGCACATCACTCTCGTCTACCACCGGACGAATGTATTTATAGGCACGTGAGGTGTTTGCAAACGACAAGAGAACGTCGAGCCGTGCAAGCAAAGTGGCGTCGAGCTGAATCGAGGGGATGTAGCTTGCAAGGTCGGTCACAAGTTCGGTGAATATGCGTGTTTCAAGCGCAAGTATCTTCTCCTCGGCACCAAGTATTTTTTCTTCGTACTCTTTGAGCTCCTGTGTAATGTAACGCTCGGCGTTCACAAGTGTCTGCTTGCGTATCCACTCGGCGGGAACATTATCCTTGTATGTGTTACGCACCTCAATATAATATCCGAATACGTTGTTGAACGATATTTTAAGGCTGGGGATACCGGTGCGCTCACTCTCGCGCTGCTGCAGCTGCATGAGATAATCCTTGCCGTTGTATGCAATTGCGCGCAGTTCGTCGAGCTCGTCACTCACACCATCGGCCACTACCCCGCCCTTGTTGAGTAACAAAGGTGGCTCAGGCACAATTTCACGCGCAATGCGGTCGCGTATATCAGCACAGGCATCTAGCCGGGCACCAATTTGTTTTATGGCATCGTTATGCGATGCCTCGCACGCTGTTTTTATGGGCTCAATAGCCTGCAGAGCCAGTTTCAGCTGCACAAGTTCGCGGGGCGATACACGCGCTGCCGCTACCTTTGAAATTATGCGTTCAAGGTCGCCCACAAGCGATAGATTTTCCTCTATTACATCGCGGAAAGCAGGCTCGCGGAAATAATATTCCACAATATCCAGGCGCTCGTCTATGGGCTTTTTATCCTTCAACGGGAACACCAGCCAGCGTTTCAACAGGCGCGCACCCATAGCTGTTACGGTTTTGTCTATAACCGACAGAAGCGAGCTTCCACCCTCGTGCATACTGCCAATAAGTTCAAGGCTTCGCACGGTGAATTTGTCGAGTCGCACGTATCGTTCCTCTTCTATGCGCGAAATGTTTCTTATGTGCGAAATTTGAGTGTGTAGCGTAACGTTCAAGTAGTGCAGAATTGCACCCGCAGCCACAATTCCACTGCGCAAATGGCCAATGCCGAAGCCTTTGAGGTTTTTTGTTTCAAAATGCTTTGTGAGCTTTTCGTTGGCAAATTCCTCGGTGAAAGCCCAGTCATCGAGCTCGAATGTGAGGTATTTTGCACCGAAACACTCCTCGAAACGCTTTTTTTGCCCGCGCTCAAAGAGTACCTCTTTGGGGCGGAAATTCACGAGCAGCTTTTCAACATAATCGAATGTACCCTCGGCAAGCAGGTATTCACCCGTTGAAATATCGAGAAAAGATACTCCACACATTGGCTTGCCGAAATGCACCGCGGCAAGGAAATTATTCTCTTTATAATCGAGAATATTGTCGTTTATTGATACACCGGGCGTAACAAGCTCTGTAATACCACGTTTAACCAGTTTTTTGGTCATCTTGGGATCTTCGAGCTGGTCGCATATGGCCACACGCTTGCCCGCACGCACGAGCTTGGGAAGATAAGTATCGAGCGCGTGAAAGGGAAAACCTGCCATTTCGGTAGCCTGTGCCGACGGATTTTTTCCGTTGGAACGCTTTGTGAGGGTTATTCCCAGAATTTCCGACGCAATTATAGCATCGGAACAGTATGTTTCATAGAAATCGCCGCAACGGAACAGAAGAACAGCGTCGGGGTGTTTGGCTTTGAGCTCCAAAAACTGACGCATCATAGGGGTTGCAGCAGTATCTTTTTCTGCCATAAATAAAAAAGTCACTTAATAAGATGCGAAGATAACTTTTTTTGCCGAAAAAAACCCGATAAAAAGCAAAAAAGGGTATTAAAAAACAAATTCAGGGAACATTTATTCAATTACTCCATTTTTTATATATTTTTGCAAGTTATTACATCTACTTTAGTAGATAGTAATAGAGAAAATGAATAAAAACAAACAATATATACATAAAATGGGATACAATTTTAACGAAATTGAGCAGAAGTGGCAACAACGATGGAGAGAAAACAAAACCTATCGTGTAGTAGAGAACGAAGATAAAAAGAAATTCTATGTCCTTAATATGTTCCCTTATCCGTCGGGAGCAGGCCTTCACGTAGGCCACCCTCTGGGATATATAGCATCGGATATTTTTGCACGTTTCAAACGTCTGCAGGGATATAACGTGCTTAACCCTATGGGTTACGACGCATACGGCCTCCCCGCCGAGCAATATGCAATACAGACAGGACAGCACCCCGCAATTACAACCGAGCACAATATTAACCGCTACCGCGAACAGCTCGACAAGATTGGTTTCTGTTTCGACTGGGACCGCGAGATAAGAACCTGTGACGCCGAATACTACCACTGGACACAGTGGGCATTCATAAAAATGTTCAACCACTATTACGACAATGCCGCAAAATGCTGCAAACCAATTGGCGAGCTTGTTGAAAAACTCTCAAAAGAGGGTAGTGCGAACATTAACGCAGCCTGCACAAGAGAGGTTCTTGTTTCGGCAGCCGAGTGGAACGCAATGAACGAAAATGAACAACAGGAGCTGCTCATGAACTACCGCATAGCGTTCCTCAACGAAACAATGGTAAACTGGTGCCCACAGCTGGGAACAGTACTTGCCAACGATGAGGTTGTAGACGGAGTGTCGGAGCGCGGAGGCTTCCCCGTTGTTCAGAAAAAGATGAAACAGTGGTGCTTGCGCGTGTCGGCATATGCACAGCGCCTGCTCGACGGACTCGACAATATCGACTGGACCGACTCTCTCAAAGAGACACAGCGCAACTGGATAGGCCGCAGCGAGGGAACCGAAATGCAGTTCCACATTAAGGACAGCGACATTGAATTCACTATATTCACCACACGCGCCGACACAGTGTTCGGTGTAACCTTTATGGTTCTTGCTCCCGAAAGCGAGCTTGTGCAGCAGCTCACCACAGCCGACCAGAAAGAGGCTGTTGAAGCTTACCTCGACCGCACAAAGAAACGCACCGAGCGTGTGCGTATGATTGACCGCAACGTAACAGGTGTATTCACAGGTTCTTACGCAATAAACCCCCTCACTGGCGAGGATATTCCCGTGTGGGTGAGCGACTATGTGCTTGCAGGCTATGGAACAGGAGCCATTATGGCCGTTCCCGCACACGACAGCCGCGACTACGCTTTTGCAAAACACTTCGGCATTGAAATACGCCCGCTCATTGAGGGTTGCGACGTGAGCAACGAGAGCTTCGACGCAAAAGAGGGTATAATGACAAACTCTCCCACAGCACAGTTCAGTGACTGCAAGCTCAACCTCAACGGCCTCACAGTGAAAGAGGCTATTGCTGCAACAAAAAAATATGTTACCGAGAACAAACTGGGCCGTGTAAAGGTGAACTACCGCTTGCGCGACGCAATCTTCAGCCGCCAGCGTTACTGGGGCGAGCCTTTCCCCATATATTACAAGAACGGCATTGCAACCCCCATACCCGAAGAGTGCTTGCCCCTTGAGCTCCCCGATGTTGAAAAATTCCTCCCCACAGAAAGTGGCGAGCCCCCGTTGGGACACGCAAAAATGTGGGCATGGGACACAACAACCAACAGTGTCGTGAGCAAGGATAACATAAACAACGAAACAATATTCCCCCTCGAGCTCAACACAATGCCCGGCTTTGCAGGCTCAAGCGCATACTACCTGCGTTATATGGACCCCCGCAACCACGATGCTATCGTGTCGGAAAAAGCCGATAACTACTGGCAGAATGTGGACCTTTACGTTGGTGGAACCGAGCACGCTACAGGCCACCTCATTTACTCACGTTTCTGGAATATGTTCCTTTTCGACCTTGGAGTAAGCGTTAAGGAAGAGCCCTTCCAGAAGCTTGTGAACCAGGGAATGATACAGGGCCGCAGTAACTTTGTATACCGCATAAAGGACACAAATACATTCGTGTCGCTCAACCTTTCAAAGGATTACGACGTAACTCCCTTGCACGTTGATGTGAATATTGTAACAAACGATGTGCTCGACATTGAGGCTTTCCGCGCTTGGCGCCCCGAATATGCCAACGCCGAATTCATCCTCGAAAACGACAAATACATTTGCGGTTGGGCAGTGGAGAAGATGAGTAAATCAATGTTCAACGTTGTCAACCCCGACACAATTGTAGAAAAGTATGGTGCCGACACCTTGCGTCTTTACGAGATGTTCCTTGGCCCCGTTGAACAGTCGAAACCCTGGGATACAAACGGAATAGACGGTTGTCACCGCTTCTTGCGCAAGTTCTGGGGTATGTTCTTTGACAAGAACGACAATTACATTGTTACCGACGAACCTGCAACAAAAGAGGAGCTCAAATCGCTTCACAAGCTCATTAAAAAGACCACCGAGGATATTCCCGCATTCTCATACAACACCACAGTAAGTGCGTTTATGATATGCGCAAACGAACTCGGCACACTCAAATGTAACAAGAAAGAGATTCTCGAGCAATTTGTTGTGCTGCTCGCTCCCTTTGCACCCCACATAAGCGAAGAGTTGTGGGAGAAGATGGGACACACAACAACTGTGTGCGACGCACAGTGGCCTACCTTCAACGAGGAGTACCTGAAAGAGGATACTATAAAGTACACAATATCGTTCAACGGAAAAGCCCGCTTCACTATGGAATTTGCAGCCGATGCCACAAATGCCGATATTGAAGCAGCCGTTCTTGCCGACGATAACAGCAAACGATACATTGAGAACAAACCTATAAAGAAGGTAATCATTGTACCCAAGAAAATTGTTAACGTGGTAATTTAATACCCTAGAGAGCAATAGAGAGTTGTAAAACGACAAAAAAGAAACTATTATGGCTAAATTTTCTTTTCCGCGCCCGTCAATAATGTCCGAGGTAAAAAACTACATAATGATTACCTTAGGATTGGCCCTGTATGCATTCACTTGGAATTTCTTTATGAGCCCATATGAATTCCTTATTGGTGGGGTAACCGGTATTGGAGCTATAGTACAATACTCTGTGGGTATTTCAATGCAATATGTTTACTTTGCAATAAACTCGGTACTCATTATAATAGCAATAAAGATACTTGGTTGGAAATTCTGCATAAAAACCATTTATGCAATATTCTGTATGACAATACTTCTCAGTATAACGGAAGTAATATTCAAAGACTATAATGCATTTACAATTTTAGGCCCCGACAAACAACTCGAAGCCTGTCTTGTGGGTTCTATATTCACAGGAATTGCAATTGCTATATGCTTTTTGAACAACGGTAGCACCGGTGGAGTGGATATTATTGCAGCCATTGTAAACAAATACAAAGATGTTAGTTTTGGCCGTGCAATGTTATATGTCGACACGTTTATCATCACAAGCAGTTTCTTTATCATTTCACCCGACAATATTTCGGCAAGCCTTTCGCGAATGTTCTACGGATACATTACACTTGTGGTGATAAACCTCTCGCTCGATTATATGGTGAACAGCAACCGCCAGATGGTGCAGTTCTTTATATTCTCGAGCAAATACGAAGAGATTGGTTACTACATTACCCGCCAGCTTAAACGTGGTGTAACACTGCTCGATTCTGTAGGCTTCTACTCTAAAAAAGAGGGAAAGGTTATAACAACCCTCACAAGAGCCAACCAGTCGAACCAGCTTTTCAGCATGGTCAAGCAGATTGACCCCAACGCGCTCATTTCACAATCGAAAGTAATGGGGGTATACGGTAACGGTTTCGACAAGATAAAAGCAAAGAAAATAAAGCTTAAAATCGAAGAGGAAGAAAAACAGAACAGCGAAAAATGAAATTAGTATTTGCCACAAACAACAGACATAAACTCCAGGAGGTGAAGGATATTCTCGGCAGCAGGGTAGAGGTACTCTCGCTTGCCGAGATAGGTTGCCACGACGATATTCCCGAAACAGGTGCTACACTCGAGGAAAATGCGCTCATTAAAGCCCGCTGGGTGAGCGAAAAATATAATTGCAACTGCTTTGCCGACGACACAGGGCTCGAAGTGGAGGCTCTTGGCGGTACTCCCGGAGTATATTCGGCACGCTACGCAGGCGAGGAGTGTAATTCCGAAGCCAATATGCAGAAGCTGTTACATAATTTAACAGGGGAAAATAACCGCAACGCACAATTTCGCACAGTTATTGCGTTAATTATAAATAACAGAGAATTTACTTTCGACGGCATTGTAAAGGGCACAATAAGCACAGGGAAAATGGGCGAGGCCGGTTTCGGATACGACCCCATCTTTATTCCCGAAGGTTACTCGCAGAGCTTTGCACAAATGGGCAGCGAGGAGAAGAACCGCATAAGCCACCGATACAGAGCCACCGAAAAACTGAGCAATTATATAAGGGAAAATTATGATTAGAAATCTTTTTGCAATAACTCTTCTTTTTCTCTGGCTCGCAGCAAAGGCCGGCACAGGAGATTGGCGCTTACACACATCGTACAACGATGCCACTCACTGCCTGGTAGTGGGAGAGAAGGTATATGTGCTTGCATCGGGCGCACTCTTTTCATACGACAAAGAGGACGGTGAATTGTACCAATACAACACACTGGACAATTTAAGCGACTACGATATTGCAAAGATAGGTTATTGTAAAAAGAACGGCGCGCTTGTAATCATATACAAGAACGCCAATATAGATATTCTCTACCCCGACGGTTATGTTTACAACGTAATCGACTTCAAGAACAAGGTACTTGCATCGAAAACAATAAACGACCTCTATATAAACGAAACTACCGCCTATATAAGCACCAGTTTCGGAGTAGTGGTTTTTGACATTGAGAAGCTCGAATTCTCAAATACATACAACCAAAACCGCAACACTCATTGCAGCTACATTTTCGACAACCACATTTTCATTGGTACCGATGAGGGAATGTTCAAAGGCTCACTCACAGCAAACCTTCTGGACAAGAATAATTGGGAGAAGATAAGTAGCGAAAAAATACTCTCTTTCGGCAGCGTAGGGGGGGAATTACTGTGCGTTATCGAAAAAAAAGGAGTGAGCAGCTACAACCACACTAAAAACGAATTTACACAGCTACATAACACAACAAGAGCCTTCAAATACCTCTACGAAAAGGACAATAAAGTGTACATTGGGTGGAAAGAAAAGTTTGCAATAATTGGAAACGATGTAAAAATCTACGCAACAGGCAACGATACAAATTACCTTTTCCCCGACGGAGATATATTCTGGAGCTGCAAGGGAACGAAAGGAGTTGTGCAAAGCAAGATAGAGGGCAACAGCTTTGTCGACGGAGAAAATTACATTCTCCCAAATGCTCCGGTGAGAAACCTTTGTGCGTATATGAAATTCACAAGCGACGACAAATTGCTTGTTGTCGACGGTACACTGGACTATTTTGATATAACATCCAACCCTGGTACCATAATGGAGTATGACTACTCCGGCGATAGATGGACCAATTTCAATGCCGACAATATTAAATCGCAAACAGGGTATAAATTTGTAAACATAACATCTATTGATGAAGACCCGCTCGAAGAGGGACACTACTTTGCCGGCTCCTACGGACAAGGATTGTATGAATTCCGCAACGGAGAACTTGTAACAGTGTATAACATCGAAAGCCCCCTCGAAAGCCCTCTTGGCAAAGATCATTCAAACGCCAAGAACTATATTCGCGTGCCTCGCGTGAAATTCGATTCAAAGGGCAACCTGTGGCTCACAAACACCCACGGTAAAAACATTGTTAAAGTACTCAAGAACGACCGCAATTGGGAAGAACTCCATTATGCCGAGATTGCAGAATTCGAAACAATGGTCGACCTTCTCATCGACTCGCGAGGATGGTTGTGGGTTACCTCACTGCAAGGTGGTGACAACGCAGGCCTCTTCTGTGCAAAACAGAACAACACACCCTTCGACACAAGCGACGACAATACAAAATTGTGGCTTCATAATTTCACCAATCAGGATGGAATAAACTACACAATATACACTGTATTCTGCATAAATGAGGACAGGAACGGTGCTATATGGGTGGGAACCGACAACGGACTTTTTGTTATTGACAACCCTAAAAAGTTTTTCGACGACGGCATTTTCACTCAAATAAAAGTACCACGCAACGATGGCAGCAACCTTGCCGACTATCTCTTGAATGGTGCTATTGTAACTGCTATTGCCACCGATGGTGCCGACCGCAAATGGGTGGGCACAAAGAATAATGGAATATACCTTTTGAGTGCCGATGGAATAGAGTGTATACACCACTTTACTACAGAGAATTCACCACTACCATCGAACGAAATAACAAGCATTGCTGTGAACGGTAGTAGCGGAGAGGTATTTATTGGAACCGACGGGGGAATTGTGAGCTATGCAAGCGATGCAACCCGCCCCGAAAAGAAACTGCAAGAGGGTAGTGTACACGCCTTCCCTAACCCCGTAAAAGCCTCGTACAGCGGAAATATTTCAATAGTTGGACTCACATTCGATTGCGAGGTAAAAATAGTCGACACGGCCGGATATTTGATTGCAGAAGGTGTTTCGAACGGAGGACAGTTTAACTGGAACGGACGAAACGCAAAAGGAGAAAAAGTACCGAGCGGAGTTTATTATGTACTCACATACGATGAGGAGGGAAACGAGGGTGTTGCCACAAAAATTCTAATCACACGATAGGGGTACGACGCACCACCTGAAATTATAGCGGCTATGGCTTTTGCCACGGCCGCTTTTTTTGTATCTTTACAAGGCTGTCAGGAGCTTTCTGTTGAGTTTTATATAATATATAAGGTAATTGCCATTATAGCAGAGAAAATGCCCGTGTAGCGCGCATAATGGCTTTTTGTTTGGGTTATTTATTGTGCTTATTTTTTGCAGCCGTTGTCTATAGTGGGTTTTCAACCACATTTATTATATATATTCCTTTCTTATAAAATTAAAAATAATCAACAACAATAATAAAGTCGGTTGAAAGTGTCGACAAGTTTTTTGAAAAAGTATTGTTTTTTAAGTTATTGTGTAATATGATTACGTTATCAACAGCTTGTTTTTGTGTAAAGTATTGATTTTTAATACCTATTTTGTGGTTATTAACAGCCTGTTTATAACCTTGCTTTTGATTGTTTTATCTCTTTTTTACTCTCTTTTGCTGTTAAGAACATACTGAAAAGTTATTGTAAAAAAGTGGTAATATAATTTGGGTTTTTGCTTTTGCTGTCGGCTTAATCGTTTTCACGTTTTTTCAAAGTTGAATTACCACTTTTTTTAACTGAGTTATTAATATGTTTTCAACATTGTTATTAACAGTTATAACTGTTGTTATGAACAGGGGTGAGTGTTGTTTGTGACTGATGGAATATTTATATTCCCAACATGAGTGAGCAAAGCGCAAGTTATATTAAAGATTTCAACTCCTCAACCCTGTGGGCAGCTCCTTTCCAAAAGAAGAATGTAGCCTTAATATAAGTTCTCCCAGCAATAAAAAATCAATATTCACAATACCCCTTATTATTTATAAAAAGGAAAAGAAAAAAGGGAACGCTTTTTGAACGTTCCCTTCCCTTAAAAAACTATTTAATCAATTATTTAAGCTTTGCAAGCGCCTCCTTAATGCGACGGATAGCCTCAATGATATTCTCGTCGCTGGTTGCATAACTCATACGGAAACACTCAGGAGCACCGAATGAAGTACCACCAACGGCAGCAACGTGAGCCTCGGTGAGGAGATACATTGCAAGGTCGTCGGAATTTTCAATTACAGTGCCATTATAGCTCTTTCCATAGAACGAGCTACATTTGGGGAAGAGGTAGAAAGCACCCTCGGGAACGTTAACCTCGAGACCGGGAATCTCTTTTGCGAGTTTAACAATGAGGTCGCGGCGGCGCTCAAATGCTTTACGCATCTCCTCAACAGGTTCCTGTGAGCCGTTATAAGCCTCCAACGATGCTATCTGCGATACCGAGCAGGGGCCGCTTGTGTACTGTCCCTGGAGTTTGTTGCAGCCCTTTACAATCCAGTCGGCAGCTGCAAGGAAACCAATTCTCCAGCCTGTCATTGCATATGCTTTTGACACACCGTTTATAATGATTACTCTGTCGCGAATCTCTTCGAACTGTGCAATGCTCTGGTGCTTGCCCACGTAGTTGATGTGCTCATAAATTTCGTCGGCAACAACAAATACATTGGGGTATTTTGCAAGAACATCGGCAAGCTCTTTAAGCTCCTCTTGTGTATAAACCGATCCTGTGGGGTTCGAAGGTGAGCAGAGAATGAGCATTTTTGTTTTTGGTGTAATAGCCTCCTCGAGCTGTTTGCCTGTGATTTTGAAGTTCTGCTCAATGCCAGCACTCACAATAACGGGTGTGCCGTCGGCGAGTTTCACCATATCGGGGTAGCTCACCCAGTAGGGAGCGGGTATAATAACCTCGTCACCCTCGTTCACAAGCGCCATAATAGCGTTGCAAACAGCCTGTTTTGCTCCGTTCGATACTGATATCTGGGCCTCGGTGAATTCGAGCCCGTTCTCTTTTTTGAGCTTCTCCACAATTGCTTTGCGCAACGAGGGGTAGCCGGGGACGGGTGAGTAGCGCGACCAGTTGTCGTCTACTGCTTTTTTTGCTGCCTCTTTAATGGCGTCGGGTGTGTTGAAGTCGGGTTCTCCAACGCTCATATTTATTACATCTACTCCTTGTGCCTTCAATTCTTGGCTTTTCTGTGACATTGCCAGTGTGGCAGAGGGTGCTAATCTGTTAACACGGTCTGATAGTTTGTTCATATTGTCTTTTTTTAATTTTTATCGAAATGTAATGTGTGTCCCATGCGCTCGGCTTTTGTGTGGAGGTAACGCGAATTGAAATCGTTGGGTTTAATCTCAATTGCAATGTTCTCCACAACCTCGAGACCGTAGCTTTCGAGCCCTATTCTCTTTATGGGGTTGTTGGTGATGAGGCGCATTTTGTGAACACCTATCTTGCGCAGAATTTCGGCTCCAACACCGTAATCTCTCTCGTCGGCTTTGAATCCGAGGCACAAGTTGGCATCGACAGTGTCCAAGCCTTCCTCCTGCAGTTTGTAGGCCTTCATCTTGTTCATAAGACCAATTCCGCGGCCCTCCTGGTTCAGGTATATGATAACTCCTTTACCGTTTTTCTCTACAATCTCCATAGCTTTGTGAAGCTGTGAACCGCAGTCACAACGGCTTGAACCGAATATGTCGCCTGTCATGCACGATGAGTGTACTCTCACGGGGATGGGCTCGTTTTCTTCCCACTCTCCTTTAATGAGCGCAATATGTTCCAGGCCTGTCGATAGCTGTTTGAAGGGGATAAGGCGGAAATGTCCCCACTCTGTGGGCATATCAACCTCTTCGCCCATCTCAACTATTGACTCTTGTTTCAGGCGGTACTTTATGAGGTCGCTTATCGATATTATCTTTATATCGTATTTTTTAGAAATTTCAATGAGCTCAGGCATGCGCGCCATTGTGCCGTCGTCGTTCATAATCTCAATGAGCGCGGCAGCGGGGTAGAGGCCTGCAAGGCGTGCAAGGTCGATGCTGGCCTCGGTGTGTCCGGCGCGGCGCAAAACGCCCTTGTCCTGTGCATAAAGGGGGTTGATGTGTCCGGGGCGGGCAAATGTTTCGGCTGTGCTTGTGGGGTCGGCAAGAGCTTTTATTGTAGCTGCGCGGTCGTTGGTCGATACACCTGTGCTGCAACCCTCAATTTTGTCTATTGTCACAGTGAAAGGTGTTCCCAAGAGGCTGGTGTTTGAGCTCACCTGGGGATCGAGCTGCAGCTCCTTGCAACGCGACATTGTAATGGGGGCGCACAACACTCCGCGGCCGTTCTTGAGCATGAAGTTAACAGCTTCGGGAGTTATCTTTTCGGCGGCTATAATAAAATCGCCTTCGTTTTCTCTGTCTTCATCATCGACTACTATAACAAATTTTCCTTCTTTGAAATCTTTTACAGCATCGTCGATTGAGCTGAGTGTGAATTTATCCATATTATGTTATACAAGTTTTTCTTTAGTGAATATCTCCATTAGTTTTTTAGAATTCTTCTCTATTGCCACAAGGTCTTTCAATAGACGCATTCTGAACATTACCGCTCTTGCGTAAATTACCACTCCCACAGGGAATATTACAAGCGAAAGTGTATTGAGCCATTTGGCTGTGAAAGGCGATTTTATACCGTTTACCGACATTATGGGGTATGCGTTTACGAGCTGTATTACCTTTCTGTTGCGGCTGTTTCCAAGCTCCTCTATGAGTGCCTCCATTTTGTCGTTCAAAATGGTTATTCCTTCGTCGGTTGTGGCCGAGAATATATCTTTTATTGCAGGCAGCTTTTTCAGCTTGTTTTTCTTCTTGTAGGCTCTTGCCCCGTTGTGCAGTTCTTCAAGAATCTTGTAGTCGCTGCTGTAGTCGGGGTCATCAATTATAACCTCCTTGAGTGTTACGTTGCGTTTTTCGCGAATGCAGAAGAGGCTGCGGAAAAATGCTTTGTAGGCATCGGTGTTGAATATTGCCGAGTCCTTGTTCGACTGGTATGTAAAGAGAATACCCAGCGGAGTCATCACAAGCGTGCTCATCCAACTGCCTATCCATATGTGCCACTCACCCTCGCGTGCCATTTTGTAGGCCGATGTGTTCAGGAGGTAGTACATAATGAATATTGCCACCGAAATGAGCACAGGGTAGCCCAATCCGCCTTTTCTCACAATTGCACCAAGCGGAGCACCAATAAAGAAGAAGAGAAGGCAGGCGAGCGAGAGTGTAATCTTGTCCCACCAGGTTATTTTGTGCTTGTTAAGGTCTTTATCCTCTTTGTGCAGAATGCTCTTTTTAATTTCGTAGTCGCTCTTCTGCTGTTTTATCTTTGTGTGCAACGCCTTTTTCCACGCACTCTTGTCGGCAACTGTAGCGTTGTTGAAAATACTGTCGGTGTTTATTGAGTATATGTTATTGCGCTCCATGTAGGTGGAGTCGGTGGGGGTGAGGGTGGTTTCAATATTGAATGTTGTGCGCACAGCACCTTTCCAGTTGTTATGCCCGATGCTGTCGGTGTATAGCGTGAGTCTTTTTACAGATTCCTTAAGCTCGTTCATGTTCTGGCTCTTTGCGTTCGATTTAAGGAACGATCCGTCCTTCATGTCGAAACCGCCGTCAATGGGTATAATGGCCACCTTTTCGCGGAAAGTCTCGCGGCGGTAGGGTACATTTCTTCTGTTTATATTCTGGTCGGTGATGTTCGAGAATTGCTCACCCGAAAAGAGTTGCAGCATAAGATGCTTTTCGTCGGGAGTGCTTGCAATCTTTCCCGAATCGGCAACAAGAATATTTGCATTCTCAAAACCGTTCGACATGTCATATATCATCACCTTGTAGAGCATACCTGTTTCCTTGTCCTTTTTCTGCACATAAAGGTTGTAACCCTCTATTTGGTCGTAGAAGACACCCTCGGGAATTTCCACTTCGGGCGATGTCTGTTTAATGGAGTAGAGAATTGTGTAGAGTTTCATTTGGGCGTATGGGCTCACCACATTCTGGAAATAGAACGACACGCCCACAAGCAACATACACTCCACAATAATGGGTGCCATAATGCGTATGAGCGGAATTCCGGCAGCCTTCATTGCAAGTAATTCGAGCCTCTCTCCAAAATTACCGAATGTCATAAGCGCAGCCAGCAGTATGGCAAGCGGCAGAGCCTCGGCCACAAGAGCTATGGAGCAGAGTGAAAAGAATTGTGCAAGCACCGAAAAATCGAGGCCTTTTCCCACAAATTCATCAACCGAGCGCCACAACATCTGCATGATGAAGATGAAAAGGCAGATGAGAAAGGTACCCATTAAAAGCTGTGTGAAACTTTTAATAATGAACCAATCGAGTTTTTTTATGTAAAACGGAGGTTTTTTCATACCGGTTGCAATGCACTCGCTCTTGCAGTGTTATTTTTTTGTGTTATTTTAATACTTTCAACGTGCAAATATAATGCAAGGCGGTAGCAAAACAAAACAAATCATCTATTTTTGATATTAATATAATTAATATTATAATAGCACACTGCACCATTGTCGCGTGACAACAGTGCAGTGCGGTTATGTGGTTGCGTTTTTTCTTACATGCCCGACTGGCGGCGCAAAGCCTCAATCTGCATATCCCAGAGATTTTTCTGGTCCTCTATTTCATCTTTTTCGGCAAAGTCGGTAATTTCAAGCGTGTGCTGCCTTGTGAGCTCGTTGTAGGAAATTCTCATCTCGAAATAAGTGTAGGCTTCCTCGTCGTCCCACCTGAGTTTAACATAAACACCGCTCCTTTGCGTTACAATGTGGGCCACTCTCTGTTCGGTTTTTCCCCAGTGAAAAACAAAAGTCTTTCCGGTTGACTCCACTTTGTCGGCAAACCAGGGCGATAACCCTGCGGCGGTACCAATGTAGCGCCAAATCATTTGCGCACTACCCCTCATGGGGTATTCAATGTTAATTTTCTCTTTGCTCATTTTCTTGGTTGTTATTGCGGGTAAAGAGTTATAGGTTAATTAATTCAGTTGCAAGTTATAAAATAAAAATCAAAAAAACAACTCGTTTGTAAATTATATTTAGTTAATAAACACAAAACCTGTTTTTTTGCTCACGAAAAGCCACCGGTACACCAATTTTTTTGCGTGTTTGAATATTTTTTTCACGAAAAAGAGTGAAAAGTTTGTGTTTTTCAATTTATAGACGTATCTTTGCACCGCAAAAATGTGATGGCGAGATAGCTCAGCTGGTTAGAGCGCATGATTCATAATCATGAGGTCCCCGGTTCAATCCCGGGTCTCGCTACAAAATATGTAAGGTGTTCGAAAACAAGCGTTTAGCAATGTTTAGAGCACCTTTTTTTATTGCTTTTAGTGGCAGAAAACGATGGGTCAACTGCCATATTATTCCCAAAATATTTGCTATTTACCTCACAAACCTCTTTATAACAGGAATCTGGTTCAGCGGCAGGTCTTTTTTAATGAAATAGGCCACAAAAACAAGCAACAGCAGTGTGTTGACGGCAATTTTTGCAATGCTGTTTTCAATTGGTAGCAGCAGCGATGTGCAGTAGAGCACGGCAAAAAGTGCAACGTACGAGAATATTCCTTTAAGGTCGTAATCTGTGGCGTTGCGTCGCTGCCCGATGAAAAATGAGAGAAGCATTGCGGTGAAGTAGCCGGCAAACGAGCCCCACGCGCAAGCTATGTAGCCGTAGCGGGGAACAAAAACAATGTTCACGGCAAATAGTATTGCGCACCCTATGAACGAGAATATCGCACCCCAGTATGTTTCGTCGTTCAGTTTGTACCAGAAAGAGAGGTTGAAGTATATGCCCATAAATATTTCGGCGGCCATTACAATGGGCACCACTTTAAGTCCCTCCCAGTAGCTTTTGTTTATGAGGTAACGCAGAATGTCCATATAGAACACAACGGCGAGGAACGCCAGCAGGGCAATTATTATAAAATATTTCATTGCGTCGGCGTTGAGGGCCTTGCTGTTTTTCTCTTTGCTGTTTCCAAAAACGAACGGCTCGTAGGCGTATCGGAAGGCCTGCATAAGCATTGCCATTATTGCTGCCACCTTAACGGCTGCGCCGTATATTCCAAGCTCCATAACTCCCTTTTGCCCGGGTACGAGGCTTGTATATATTATTTTGTCGGCGTTTAGGTTGAGGATGCCCGCAATTCCCAGCAGAAGCAGCGGCCACGAATATTTGAGCATGCTTTTGAGTAGGGCTCTGTCGGCTGTGGGGCGGAAGAGGCGGCACTCGGGAATGAAAAAGAGTGTTATGAACGCTGTACAGGCGAGGTTTATGAGGAACACGTAAAGTGCCTGTTTGTCGGCCGAATAGAGGTTACCCATTGTCTGCGGGAATTTCTCGCACAGCAGCGGCAGCAGCAGGAACACAAAGAGGTTAAGTCCTATATTCGTGAAAATATTGAGCAATTTGAGCCCGGCGAACTTGAGTGGCCTCTTTTGGAACCTCAACAGCCCGAAGGGGATTGCCTGCAATGCGTCGAGCGCCACAACCACCGCCATAATGGCTATGAATTCGGGGTGTTGTGCGTATCCCAGCGCACCGGCTACCTGTGGCAGGAACGCGAATATCGCCACAAGAAACAGCGTGCACAGGGTGCCTATCACCTGCATAGACATTGAAAAGGTCTTTTTAAGGTCGGCTCCCTCTTTGCTTGCGAAACGGAAGAATGTTGTTTCGAACCCGAAGGTGAGGAGTATGAGCAGCAGTGCTGTCCAGGCATAAATGTTTGTGAGCACTCCGTAGTTGCCGCTTTCAACGCTCATTTTTGCGGTGTAAAGAGGCACGAGCAGGTAGTTGAGAAAGCGCCCTACTATACTGCTCAGTCCATATATGACCGTGTCTTTTGCAAGTGATTGCAGTTTTCCCATTATGTGTGTGTTCTAAAAAAGCGTTCCTTGCTCTGCGTTGTTGAAGCGGCTGCGCCCCAAGTGCTGGTAGGCAAGGTCGGTAACCTCACGGCCACGGGGTGTGCGTTTAATGAATCCTTCTTTTATGAGATAGGGTTCATAAACCTCCTCAATGGTGCCGGCATCCTCGCTCAATGCGGTTGCAATGGTGCCTATTCCCACAGGGCCACCCTTGAACTTGTCTATAATTGTGCAGAGTATCTTGTTGTCAATCTCGTCGAGCCCGTAGCGGTCTATATTCAGCGCTTCGAGCGCAATTTTTGCTATTGCGTTTGTTATGTGTCCGTCGCCCTTAACCTGTGCAAAATCGCGCACACGGCGCAGCAGAGCATTGGCAATACGCGGTGTTCCGCGGCTGCGGCGAGCAATTTCGTAGGCCGCATCGTTGTCGAACGACACGCCCAAAATCTGTGCCGACCTTGCTATAATGCCTGCAAGTGTCTTGCTGTCGTAATACTCAAGGTGCATATTAATACCGAAACGGGCGCGCAACGGGGCTGTGAGCAGGCCGCTGCGGGTGGTTGCACCAATGAGTGTAAAGGGGTTGAGGTCTATCTGTATGCTCCTTGCCGACGGGCCTTTGTCTATGAGAATATCAATTCTGTAATCCTCCATAGCCGAATAGAGATACTCCTCGACAATGGGTGAGAGGCGGTGAATTTCGTCGATAAAAAGCACGTCGTTGGGCTCCAGTGATGTGAGTATGCCCGCAAGGTCGCCGGGCTTGTCGAGCACCGGGCCCGATGTCACCTTGAACCCCACTCCAAGCTCGTTGGCTATAATGTTGCTGAGTGTTGTCTTTCCCAGTCCCGGAGGGCCGTGCAAGAGAACGTGGTCGAGCGACTCGCCACGCATTTTGGCAGCCTGCACAAAAATTTCGAGGTTGCTCACCACCTTCTCCTGTCCGCTGAAATCGCAAAAGGAGAGTGGGCGCAGAGCATTTTCGAACTCTTTATCGCTGTTTTTGCCGCGAATATTGAAACCTTCGCTCATAAATTATTGTAGTTTTATTCTATTCTTTTTTCCGTTTTTTTTGAGAATTGTTCCCCACGGCGAGGAATCTCATATTACAAGCGCGAAGATAATAATAATAATTGCAATGTGGTTTAATTTTCAGTTTTTATTATCTTCGCAGGCGTAAACTTCATTTCTTTTCATTAACAGCAGCGGAGTATGGTTCTCAACTACATTTGGGTGGCTTTTTTTCTTTTGTCGTTCGCAATTGCACTGGGCAAGCTTGTCTTTTGTGGCGATGTGCAGGTGTTCCCTGCAATAATGTCGTCTACATTTGAAACGGCACGCACTGCGTTCGAAATTTCCATAGGCCTCACCGGTGTACTCTCGTTGTGGATGGGTATAATGAAAATCGGTGAGAAAGGTGGGCTTGTGGCGGCTCTTGCAAGGCTGTTGAGCCCTGTGCTGTGCCGCATATTCCCCGATATTCCCAAGGGACACCCTGTTATGGGAACAATGTTCATGAACTTTTCGGCCAACCTCCTGGGGCTCGACAATGCTGCCACCCCTATGGGCCTTAAGGCTATGCAGGAGCTGCAAAGCATAAACAAGGATAAGGAGACGGCCAGCAACCCTATGATAATGTTTTTGGTGCTCAACACGTCGGGGTTGACGCTCATTCCCGTGAGTGTGTTGCTTTATCGTGTGCAGCTGGGTGCCGCAAACCCCACCGATGTATTTATCCCAATTCTCATAGCAACCACCGTTTCCACCATAGTGGGCCTTGTGGTTACATCGTTTGTGCAGCGCATAAATCTTTTCAACAGGGTTATGGTGCTTTTTCTTTTGGGTGTGTGCATTTTTATTGCTGCCGGAACGTGGGGGATGATGCAGCTCTCGCAGGTGCAGATAGAGGTTATTTCGACCTCGCTTGCCAACATAATTCTCTTTTCGGTTATAATAATATTCATTCTTGCCGGCCTGCGTGCAAGGATTAATGTGTACGACGCCTTTATTGAGGGTGCAAAAGATGGTTTTACAACCGCGGTACGCATAATCCCTTACCTTGTTGCGATACTTGTGGCTGTTGGTGTTTTCCGTGCCTCGGGTGGAATGGATGTTATTATGGGCGCTGTTGCCTGGTGTGCCGAAAAGATTGGTGTTGGAACCGATTTTGTGGGAGCCCTTCCCACTGCCATTATGAAACCTTTGAGTGGCAGCGGTGCAAGGGGAATGATGATTGATGCAATGACCACCTTTGGTGCCGACTCCTTTACAGGTCGTCTGGCCTGTCTTTTCCAGGGTGCCACCGACACCACTTTCTACATTCTTGCGGTATATTTTGGCAGTGTGGGAATAAGAAAAACGCGTCACGCGGTAACCTGTGGCCTTGTGGCCGACGCTGCGGGTATAATTGCAGCCATTGTAGTTGCTTATATATTCTTTGGAAACCAATAAATATTTTTTGCTATGATAAGTTATTTGAACGATGGTGTAAAGATGCCGGCTATCAAGCGCCGCGGGGTGAGCGCTTGGGTGAAGGCCGTAGCACAGAGCTATGGAAAGAAAGTGGGTGATATCGCCTACATTTTCTGCAACGACGAAAAGATTCTCGAAGTGAACAAGGAGTATCTGCAACACGACTATTACACCGATATTATAACCTTTGACTATTGCGATGGCGACACAATAAGCGGCGACCTTTTCATTTCGCTCGACACTGTGCGCAGCAACAGCGAGCTTGTGGGTGCAACCTACGAGCAGGAGCTATACCGCGTTATAATACACGGAATTCTGCATCTCTGCGGCATAAACGACAAGGCACCCGGTGAGCGCGAAATTATGGAAGCAGCCGAGGATAAGGCTCTTGCAATGCGATAATCAGTGGTTCACAGGTAGGAAAGGAGGATGGCTTTTGAAGTCATCCTCTTATAGTTTGAGCCCGTCGAGCATTTGTGCAAAAATATTCAATCCCTCCTCAATTTCGCTCACTCTAATATATTCGTTGGCTGTGTGGGAGCGGTTCGAGTCGCCGGGGCCCATCTTCAGTGTGGGGATATTGAGCAGCGCCTGGTTCGAAAGGGTGGGGGAACCGAACGGTTCGCGGCCAAGCTCAATGGCGCGTTGCACCAATGGGTGCTCCATTGCAATGGACGACGAATTGAGCCTTGTGGAGCGCGGTGTAACATCGGCTGTAACCTCTTGCTTTATAATGTCCACAATCTGCTGGTTGCTGTAACATTCGTTTGTGCGTACATCCACCACAAAGGTGCAGAGGTCGGGTATCACATTGTGCTGTGTGCCGGCATTTATTTGTGTTACACTCATTTTTACATCTCCCAAAAGGTTCGATGAA
Organism: Bacteroidaceae bacterium; assembly: GCA_045636125.1. Taxonomy (GTDB): domain Bacteria; phylum Bacteroidota; class Bacteroidia; order Bacteroidales; family Bacteroidaceae; genus HGM04593. The sequence goes on along the minus strand of JAZTWX010000020.1, from coordinate 75,552 downwards.
CAGGGGAATTTATATGTTCGGAACCACTCAATCTCCTTCATTGCCTTGTAAATGGCATTTTCGCCTGTGTTGCGCGCTGCATGGCCCGAAACACCGTGCACGGCGCAGTCGAGCACAAGCAATCCCTTTTCGGCTATTGCGGGCTGCATCCCTGTGGGCTCTCCCACAATGGCGCAGGCTATTGGCGGCAGCAGGGGCATTACAGCCTCAATGCCGTTCTTGCCCGACACCTCCTCTTCGGCCGATGCAAGGAATATTGTGTTGTATTGTTGTGGATGCTGGCAAATGAGGTAGAAAAGCTGCAGCATTGTAACCAACGAGCCGCCGTCGTCGTTGCTTCCGAGGCCATAAATAATGTCACCGTCGACAATGGGCGAGCAGGGGTGGGTGCTCCACCCTGCAACAGGCTTCACAGTGTCTATGTGGGCATCGAGCAACAGTGTGGGACGCGAAGCATCGAACCCGGGAGCAACGCACCATATATTGTTCAGGTGGCGGTGAATGTCAATCATCACCGGGGTGCTGCGCTCAATGAAAAATTGCAGTTTGTCGGCAGCGTCGCTCTCTTCGCGGCTGGTCGACGGGGTGCTTATGAGCAATTTCAACAATTCTGTTGCCTGTGTTACATTCTGCTGTGTTACTTTCATATATCTGTTGCCGTTATTCGTTGAATGCAAAAATACAAGATAAATTTTAATGGCTTGCTGTTTGCTGCAATATTTTGTGTTTATTATGTTTTTCCTTGCTGCTTGCCCATATTGTTTTGCCAAGTGATGTAATATTAGTATCTTTGCACCCGAATTTATAGATATAACACAATGATAACAGCCGACCAGTTAAAAGATATAAAGGAGCGTACAGCGGCCTTGAAACAGTATTTGTCTATCGACGAAAAGATTATTCAGGTAGAGGAGGAGCAGTTGCGCACGCAGGCTCCCGGTTTTTGGGATAATGCCAAAGAGGCCGAAGCGCAGATGAAAAAAGTGAAAACACTGCAAGGCTGGATCGATGGCTACAAGCAGGTTAACAGCGCTACCGAGGAGGTGGAGCTTGCAATGGAGTTCTACCGCGACGAGATGGTCACCGAGGAGGAGGTTGACGAGGTTTACGCCCGTGCCTTGTCGGCTATCGAGGAACTTGAGCTTAAAAATATGCTCCGTGGCGAGGCCGATTCAATGAGCTGTGTGCTCAAAATAAATTCGGGCGCGGGTGGTACCGAGAGCCAGGACTGGGCGTCGATGCTCATGCGTATGTACCTGCGCTGGGCCGAGGCCAACAAATACAAGGCATCGACCATAAACCTGCAGGAGGGCGACGAGGCGGGTATTAAAACCGCCACAATACAGATTGACGGCCCATTTGCCTACGGTTATCTCAAGGGCGAGAATGGTGTGCACCGTCTTGTGCGCGTGTCGCCTTACAACGCACAGGGCAAGCGTATGACCTCTTTTGCATCGGTTTTTGTCACTCCGCTTGTCGACGACAGCATCGAGGTGGTTATTGAGCAGGCCCGCATCTCTTGGGATACTTTCCGAAGCGGTGGTGCCGGTGGACAGAACGTGAACAAGGTGGAATCGGGCGTTCGTCTGCGCTATATGTTCACCGACCCCGACACAGGCGAGCAGGAGGAGATTCTCATTGAAAATACCGAAACACGCGACCAGCCCAAAAATAAAGAGAAGGCATTGGCACTTTTGCGTTCTATGCTCTACGACAAGGAACTCAAACGCCGTCAGCGCGAAAAGGATAAAATTGAGGCCGGCAAGAAAAAGATCGAGTGGGGCTCGCAGATACGTTCTTATGTGTTCGATGACCGCCGCGTGAAGGACCACCGCACAAACTACCAGACATCCGATGTAAACGGTGTTATGGATGGTAAAATCGACGGCTTCATCAAGTCGTATCTCATGGAATTTGCCGAGGATGGCGAGTAATTATGGCAGTTGAGATTGAACGTAAATTCCTTGTAACGGGCGACAGCTACAAGGCGCTAGCCCACAGTTGCGACCGCATAGCACAAGGTTACATATGCCGCAGTGGGGGAAACTCCACTCGCGTGCGTGTGCGTGCAGGCAAGGGGTATCTCACTATAAAAGGCCCGTCGTTGGACGGCGGGTTGAGCCGTTACGAGTGGGAACGTGAAATTCCAGTCGATGAGGCTTGGGAGCTTATGAAACTGTGTCAGGGTGGCATTATAGACAAGTATCGTTACCTTGTCGACTGCGGCGGGCACACATTCGAGGTAGATGAGTTCCTGGGCGACAACGAGGGGCTTGTGGTTGCCGAGGTTGAGCTTTCCGGCATTGATGAGGCTTTTGAAAAGCCCTCTTTCCTGGGGTGCGAGGTTACAGGCGAGGCAAAATATTACAACGGCCACCTGTCGCGTTTCCCATACAGGTTGTGGGAAAAATAGTTATTCAACCCCGTTCTTCAGCCACAGGTTGAATTTTATCATCAACGGCTTTGTAACGTAAATGCTGAAGAGCGCTGCACACGCAACGCCCGTGCAGTTGAAAAGAAAATCCATCCAGTCCCCGCCACGGTATTTTGTGAGCATTTCCTGCCCAATCTCCACCGCACCGCTGAAAAGCGTCGGCCCAATGATGGCTCCCCAGAAAATCTTTGTCACATTCACCCGCAGGTGGGTGAGAAAATACTCGAACCACAGAATGGAGCAGAACCCGCTGTACATAAAGAGGTGGGCTATCTTGTCGGCATTTTCAATCTCGAGGTTAATGTCCTTTGGTGGCTTGAAAAACGATAGATAGATTATCGCTGCCACGGTAATGAGCGACAGCGGGTAACGTTTCAGTATCTTGTCAATTCTTTCAATCATTGCTCAATTCAATATAAAAAGCTATATTCGCACCGTTGGTGCTCTGCAAAATTAATATTGTAAACACCATAAAATCAACAGTTGCTGCCCCATAATAAGAATTTATATGAAATTTTATCTTTATTTTTCAAAAGGCCAGCGCCGCGGGGTGCTGTTTTTGCTTTTGTTAATAATTGCAGCCGTTGCCGTTAGGTGGCTGCTTTGAATTATTTTCAGTTCAGCTATTGGTCTTTTGCACAATCCATTGTACTTGAATTCCAAAAAAGTGCATAATAAGTGTAAGGTTTTCAGAATTTTGCGTTATAATTGCGTTCATTATAACAGTATAGGCAAATATCCACAATAGAATAATGATGAAAAAAGCACTTATAACCGGAATTACAGGGCAGGACGGTTCGTTCCTTTCGGAATTTCTTTTGGGCAAGGGATACGATGTCCACGGCACCATACGACGCTCGTCGATCGACTATCGCGAGCGTATAGCCCACCTCGAGGGTAACCCGCGTTTTCACCTCCATTATGCCGACCTCAGTGACTCTATGAGCCTCTTGCAGGTGATAGGCAAGGTGCGTCCCGACGAAATATATAATCTTGCGGCGCAGAGTCACGTTCAGGTGAGTTTCGACTCTCCCGAATATACCGCCAATGTCGATGCAACGGGTGTGTTGCGCATTCTGGAGGCTGTGCGCCTTTCGGGGCTTGCATCGTCGTGTCGCATCTATCAGGCATCAACATCGGAACTGTATGGCAAGGTGGAGCAGGTGCCGCAGAACGAAAATACTCCGTTTCATCCCTATAGCCCCTACGCTGTTGCAAAGCTCTACGCGCACTGGATTGTGAAAGAGTACCGCGAGGCGTACAATATGTTCTGCTGTTCGGGAATATTGTTCAACCACGAGTCGGAGCGCAGGGGCGAGACTTTTGTAACCCGCAAAATTACACTCGCAGCCGCACGCATAGCGCAAGGCAAGCAGGACAAACTATTCTTGGGCAACCTCTCGTCGTTGCGCGATTGGGGCTATGCAAAGGACTATGTTGAATGTATGTGGTTGATGCTGCAGAACGAGAAACCCGAGGATTTTGTGATTGCAACGGGCGAGCAGCACTCTGTGCGCGAATTTTGCTACCACGCATTCAAGCAGGTGGGAATTGAGCTTGAATTTGTGGGAGAGGGAATAAATGAAAAGGGTGTTGAAAAGGCCACGGGAAGGGTGCTCATAGAGGTATCGCCCGACTTCTTCCGCCCCACCGACGTTGTAAACCTCTGGGGCGACCCCTCAAAAGCCCGCACAAGGCTGGGATGGGATCCTCAAAAAACGACATTTGAGCAGCTTGTTAAGATTATGGTCGACGCCGATATGGCAAAAGTGGCCGTGGAGCGTGCCGAAGAGCACATACGCACCAACCTTGCCGAGTATCTCGAGCGAGGAATTGTGAAATAACCTCTTTTCTATGGAAAAAGACTCAAAAATATATGTGGCAGGGCACCGCGGGATGGTGGGCTCGGCCATTGTGCGTGCTTTGCAGCGCGAGGGTTACACCAATATTATCACCCGCACCCACAGCGAACTCGACCTTTGCCGTCAGCAACAGGTTGAAGCTTTCTTTGCTGCCGAAAAGCCCGAATATGTTTTCCTTGCAGCAGCAAAGGTGGGTGGCATTGTGGCAAACAGCAATGCTCTTGCCGACTTTATGTACGAGAATATGATGCTCGAAATGAATGTTATAAACGCAGCGTGGCGCAACGGCTGCAAGAAGCTCGAATTCTTGGGCTCGTCGTGCATCTACCCGCGTATGGCGCCGCAGCCAATGAAAGAGAGCTGTCTGCTCACCTCGGAGCTTGAACCCACCAATGAGGCCTATGCCCTTGCAAAAATTTCGGGGCTTAAATATTGCGAATATCTCAACCGGCAGTATTGCACCGACTTTATAAGCCTTATGCCCACCAACCTCTATGGTCCCAACGATAATTATCACCCCACCAACAGCCACGTTCTTCCCGCGCTCATACGCCGTTTCCACGAGGCAAAGGAGGCCGGGCTGGGCAGTGTAACCTGTTGGGGCGACGGCAGCCCTCTGCGTGAATTCCTTTATGTGGACGACCTTGCCGACCTCTGCATCTTTCTTATGAACAATTACAGCGGCAACGAAACGGTGAATGCCGGCACGGGTAAAGAGGTGACTATAAAACAACTCACCCAAATGGTGGCGCAGGCGGTGGGTTATACAGGCGAAATTCTGTGGGATACCACAAAACCCAACGGAACCCCGCGCAAGTTGCTCGATGTGTCGAAAACAGCGCAGCTGGGGTGGCGATACAAAGTGGAACTTGCCGACGGTATACGCCTTGCATACGAGGATTTTCTCACGAACCCTGTGCGTGCCGAACGATAATGACTTTGACGTGACATACGGGCCCACGCCCGTATGTTTTTTTATTTTTGTGAACAAACGGCGCTTGCCCGTGTTAGCCATTGAAAGTGTAATTTCAATAAAATGGCAGGCCTTCACATTATATGCAACAAATGCGGAACACGCAGGCTGCGCTCCCGCTTGTGGTGGGCGATTATAGGGCGCCGCTATTTCGTCTGTCCAAAATGCGGGGAACTTTGTGACTATTGTGTGGAGCAGCACCGCTCCGCTGTTCCTTTTTGCAAATTCTGTGGCAGCGAGGTTGTTGCTAAATAAATATTATATTCATTGCAAAAAAGAATATTATGCGTTACATTTGCCGCTACCAATAAGAAATGAAAATGAAAAAGCGTAGCAAGGATGATGTCAAGAAAATTCTTGTCATCCGTTTCAGGCAAATAGGTGATACAATCCTCACCACCGCATTGTGCAGCACACTCAAAAAGAATTTTCCTGCAGCCGAGGTGCACATAGTGCTCAATGAGCGCATAGCGCCAGTGGTTGGCGGTCACCCCGATATTTCAAAAGTAATAACCTTTTCCAACGACGATAACGGCAATTTCTTAAAGTATATTGCACGCGTGTGGAAAGTTGTACACAGCGAGGATTACGACATAATAGTGGATATTCGCTCCACTGTGCGCACCCTGTTTTTCTCGCTCTTTTCGTTGTTCAAGAAACATCGCCCGCTGCGTGTGGGTTGCGACAAAAAATATGCACGCCTCTTCCAGCATATAAATATACCGTCAATGCCCGCCGACTGCGACGTTGTTAGTGGCGACAGCCGCTTTGCCACGGCCCTTTCCTGCATAACACCCATTGTGCCGGTGAAGGATTTCCGCCTCTACGTTACCGCCGATGAAAAGGAGAAATTCAGGCAGTATATGGCAAGCAAAGGCATTGATTTCTCGCGCCCTGTGATGCTTTTGGGCGTAACCACCAAGCTTGCCCACAAAAAATGGAATGTGGGGTATATGAAGGAGGTTGTGGGCCGCTTGCTTACCCGCTACCCTCAAGCACAGTTCATCTTTAATTTTGCTCCGGGAAAAGAGGCGGCCGAGGCACGTGAGATGTTCGAGTCGCTCGGCTGTCCCGCAGCTGTGAAAATGGATGTTGAAGCAAAGTCGTTGCGCGAGCTTATGGCCCTTTGCAGCAACTGCACCTTCTATTTTGGTAACGAGGGTGGCGCGCGCCATCTTGTGCAAGCATTGGGCGTGCCGTCGTATGCACTCTTCTCACCTGTGGCGAAAAAGAAACGTTGGTTGCCCCGCACCTCTGTTCCCGCTTATGGAATAGAGCCCGCTGATGTACTTTTGCCCGGCAGCACCCCGCCAGTCGGTAATATGTTCGATGCTGTTACCCCCGATATCGTGTGCGGGCAGCTTTTCCCTTTGCTCGACGAAATTCTTTAAGAATATTTTCAGGTAGGTTGAAAAAGGCGCTAAACCTGTAATGGTGTAGCGCTTCTTTTATTATTTATCCTGAATTTTCTCTTCACAATACACAAACAAAAAAGCCTCTCAGCATAACTGAAAGGCTTTCTGCGGTGCGTACGGGATTACTGCCCCGTAAATAAACCCCTTTCTCAATAAGGCAATAGACCGATTTATCAGTTAGTTTTGTCTAGGTTCCAACTTTGGTAACATTTATAGACTAAAAGGGAAGTTCTCTTGCATATGAACATTCTAAGTCTGATACCATAATACTGTTTGTTGTTTTACCGAACAGTTTAGCTTGTTGTTGCAATCTACTAATGTACTCTTTTTGCTTTACAATACTGCTTATCTCTTCTTTTCTCGCTTTGCTAATTTGCAGAAACTCATCGTTAATATCTATGCCTAGGAAACGACGTCCTAAAAGATTTGCAGCTATTCCTGTTGTGCTGCTTCCTGTAAATGGGTCAAGTATCCATGCCCCTTCTTTTGTTGAGGCTTGAATAATGCGAGATAGTACACATAGTGGTTTTTGTGTTGGATGTTTCCCGCAGGACTTTTCCCATTTGGCAATTGAGGGTAGATTCCAAACATCACGCATTTGGGTACCACCATTAATCTCTTTCATTAGTTCATAATTGTAGAAATGAGGATTTTTGGAGTTCTTTCTGGCCCATAGAATATATTCTGCGGAGTGGGTAAAATAGCGACAAGATAAATTAGGAGGAGGATTAGTCTTTACCCAAGTAATACAATTAAGTATTTTAAAATCCAATTCTGTAAGACAACGTGCTATGGAAAATATATTATGATATGTTCCGCTTATCCATATAGTACCATTGTCTTTTAGTTTGTTCCTGCATGCAGATAACCATTCTCTGTCAAATAGATAATCTTTTTCGTAACCTTGTGATTTATCCCATACTCCTTTATTGACAGACACTTTCTTTCCACTATGCACACTAAATCCATTATTTGATAAATGATACGGTGGGTCTGCAAATATCATATCAAATTTGAATTCAAACTGATTTAGCAATTCAATGCAATCTCCTTTTATGAGTGTAAAGTTTCTATCTAAAGACTTATAGTAGGGAGTTATCACAATTGTTCTTTGATTAGATGTTTGCTTTTAGTTCATCAATAAAAAGGGAAATAGATGTAAGATTATATACTTGTGGTATTATTTTGTATGCTTCTTCCAATTTATTTTTTGCAGAGTGCCAACCTTGTCCATCTGTTATCCAGACAAACTCGTATGATGTATATTGGTTTATTTTGGGTGCAAGTTCTGAATACGCTCTCGCTACTTCATTTAACTTTGAACCTCCTCCATTATAGTAATTGGTCTCTATTAAGTATGTCTTTTGGCTCGTTTTAATAACAAAGTCAAAACGTTTCAAGTCTGCGCCTAGTGCTGTAATTTCAGGAAATTCCGTACTATTGACTTCTGTTCTAAACGCTATACCAGCATCTGCAAAAATCTTCGCTACGGCTTTTGCCATAATATCTCCACCTCGATTCTTTCTTGCGTTAGTATCAAGACCTACCTCAATTCCAAAAACATAATCTACAAGGTTGGTTATCTTATTTGAAGCAAAGACTTCTGCCAACCCAGTCCCTTTAATAAATTTACAAATGCTATCTACATTTGTAAAATATGACTTCACCAAAACTGGATTAAAGTTTTCATTTAATACCTTTTTGTTATCAGATGAGCGGACAGCAACCAAAATATCAAGTACTTCAAATGATTTGGGATTTTCCTCAAACAATTCAAATACAGCTGTCTCCAAATCATCTTTCCCCAATAAATAATTCAACTGATTCAGTTTTATCGAGATTTTAGCGACATTGCGAGATACTTTTCCAAAATCGGTAAAAGAATCCAAAGTGGCATTTGTTTCGCTAAGTTGAGAAATAAATAAATTGAAATCTTTCATTTGAGGTGTTTTATACATTAGAAATCATAATTTCAGAAATCAAGCCTCTTTTTTCTGAATCCGCATTTATAAGTCTTGTCGCAAAAACTCTTCTTATTTTGAATTGGCGATATATGCATTCAAAAAAAGATGTTCCAGAACTCTCTATCGGGTCTGAATTGCTAGCAATAAAATGCGTTTTTTGTTGTGAGATACGAGTACAAAAGTCTCTTAGTCGCACTTGTTCGACATCATTAAATCCCTCTTTTGTGTAAGATGTAAATGAAGAGGTCTCTGACAAAGGTTTATATGGAGGGTCTAAATAAAAAATGGAATTTTCACCTGCATATATTTCTGTTTGCTCAAAATCACCACATAAAATTTCCACCCTCTGAAGAAGTTGTGATACAGCTATGAGATTCTCTTTATCACATATCTTAGGATTAGTATATCTGCCGTGCGGAACATTGAATTCTCCTTTTGAATTCACACGATATAATCCATTGAAACAAGTTCTGTTTAAGAAAATAAACAACGCAGCAAGCTCAACATCTGAACACTTTTTAGAATTAAATAGCTTACGCTTTTCTAAAAAATAAGTTTTACGTTCTTCCGAGTTTAATGAAATGTACTGGTCTTGTATAATAGCAAGAAGATGAATTAATTCGTTGACATTATTTTGTATAATTCTGTACGTACAAATAAGTTCGGCGTTTATATCATTGATTATTGCTCGTTTTATATTTGGATATGTTTGAAGAATCCAAAATAACACAGCTCCACCACCGACAAAAGGTTCTATATAAATCAACCCATTACGCATATGCATATCAGCAGGAAGTGACTTTTTTACCTCCTCTAATAACTGGGTTTTACCACCAACCCATTTCACAAATGGTCTTGCTATAAATTTATTCATACAAGTGCAAAGATAAACACAAACGAGTGAATAATTATGGGTTTGCTTAAATATTTCACCCAGAAAAATGAACCCTGAATGAAAAATTCCACATAACTTGTTGTAATTAAATGTTTAACAAATTATCGAAACCCGAAAACTCTTAAAATTTTTGGTAACACTATAGGTAACAAGGTTGGTAACATTTCTACTGCAAAATACCCCTTTTTTACCCTTTTTGCTTTATTCGCTCCTCTGCTTTATTGTAAGAATTTATATAGATAAGAGGATATTGAAACACACTGCTATTTGCTTTATTATCAATGTTTTATCCTCTGTTCACGCCCTTGCGATTTATACATAATAAAAACGAGTCCCAAATTTCTTTGGAACTCGTTTGCGGTGCGTACGGGACTCGAACCCGTGACCCCATGCGTGACAGGCATGTATTCTAACCAACTGAACTAACGCACCAATATTTCAAATATCTGCTTTGTTTGTATCTCAAAGCGAGTGCAAAGGTATGCGCTTTTTTTTAATCCTCCAAATATTTCGGTAACTTTTTTACATTTTTTTTTTGAAAACGGCCAAATCTTCATATTCGCCACGGTAAAAGTGCCATTCGGGGAGGGTTGCAACCTGTGTGTAACCGCTGCCGGCGAAGAGATTTTTTGCTGCGGGGTTATTTTTGTCCGATGTGTGGGCGTATAGCATACGCATATTGTAAAAATTGCGTGCATAATGTTCGAGCGCCTCAATAGCTGCCTTTCCATATCCCTTGCCACGTTCGCTTTTAAGTATCGCAATGCCAATTTCGGCGCTGCGGTCGGTGGGTGAGTAGCCGGTGAGGTCGGCTGTGCCCACGGCTTTGTGGGTTGCGCTGTCGGTTATCACAAGGCGCATTTCGCCGCAGGCGGCAAGCTCTTGCGGTTGCTGGGCAATGTATTGTTTTATTGCAAACTTCGAATAGTTCACCCTTGCCGAGCTTGTGTCCCACGCCTCGGTGTCGTTCTCTATGGTATAGAGCAGTTCAAGGTCTTCGGGCTCCAGGGCGCGCAGTGTTATTTTGGGGCTGTTCATTGGGTTGTTGCCGGGGGTTAGCGTGTGAACACGTCGGTGCAGGTTATTATTATCTCCTTTTCGGGGTAGAAGGTGCCTATGAGCGCATTGTGCCCCGAACGGCGGAAACTGTCGAGAATGTATTTATAGCAAAAGTCGCTTGTGTCGTATATTATGTGTGTGCTCTCTTTCTTTTCGCAGGGGGGCAGTGTGCCGCATGGCATTGTTTGCTCGTCGCCGGGGATATATTTTATGTCGAGGCACCATTTTTCGGCAAGCTCTTTTATCTTTTCGCTGTTGCGTCCAATGTATATGTAGTTGAAATCCTGTATCTGCTTGGGCGGTATTATAAAATCCTTTGCCTTGTTTATGTTCTGCGCAATAACTGCAATTATGGCTTTTATGATAATAGCTGTTTTTATGGGCAGTGTGAGTCCTATTCCATAATGGCGATAGTGCTTCTTGAAGAAGATGAGCATTGCATTATAGAATATGTGCACGTAGCGGAAGGTGCTTTTTTGTGTGCTCTCGCCCTTGTAGTGGAGTATGGGCGAGGGTATATAGTAGTTCTTGTAGCCTTTCTTGAGGAAGCGGTACGAAAGGTCAATGTCCTCGCCGTACATAAAGAAATCCTCGTCGAAGAGGCCTGTCTGTGCAAGTGCGTCGCGGCGGGCCATAAAGAATGCTCCCGAAACAATTTCAATTTCCGAGGGCTGTTCCTTGTCGAGGTAACGCATATAATACCTGCCGAATGTGCGGCTGCGGGGCATAAGGTGGCACAGGCCGCTCATTTTGCACAGCGCTGTCCAGGGAGTGGGGAGCCCGCGGCGCGATTCGTAGGCAAAAGAGCCGTTGCTGTGGAGCATCATTGTGCCCAGGGCGCCCATCTGCGGGTGCTCGTCGGCAAATTTTATTGCGTCGCGCAGTGTATCCTCGGTAATTATAGTGTCGGGGTTAAGGAAGAGCACATACTCGCCCGTTGCTTTTGCCGCAGCCTGGTTGTTGGCCTTGCCGAACCCGATGTTCCTTCCGTTACCTATAATGTGCAGGTTGGGGTAAGTCTCCTGTGGGAACTGTTGCGTGAGGTATTCCACCGAATTGTCGCGCGAGGCGTTGTCCACAACGAATATCTCCACGGGAATATCGTCCTTTGCAGCCTTGAATATGCTGCAAAGGCACTGTTCCACGTAGTATTTAACGTTGTAGCTTATTATTATGATGGAAAGTTTCATTCTTCCTGCCGGTTGCTGTTTTCAATTGTTCCCGCAGTGGGGTAGCTGTACACAAGGGCTGCAAGGCCTAAAATGGCGCAGTAGAATGCTCCGTTGTTGCTTGCAGTGTAGTAGAGGAAAAGGTTTGTTGCGGCAACAATGAAAAGCAATGCCACTCTTGCGTTGCTTTTTGCAACAAAAAGTTGCTGCAGTTCCTCTCTCTTCTCCTTGGCGGCCTTGCGCATTTGCGACGAAAAGCCTTTTATTGCAAGGGGTATAAGTCCAATGGTGAGCATAATGCCCGCAACATCTACAATGTAGCGTGTCTGTTCGCTCATTGCGAGCGTGTTCTTTGCAATCAAGCCTGTTTCAAAAACTGCGGCAATGGCTGCAAGTATGGCAATGTGTACCCAAAAGTTTATGCGTGTCTTTTTAAGTGCCTGTGCGGTTGTCATTTTTCGTTATATTGTTTTTCCGGTGAATGGGGTGCGGTTGACAATGGAGCGTCCGAGGGTAACCTCGTCGGCATATTCAAGCTCGTCGCCCACCGATATTCCACGTGCAATCACCGACAGTTTTACATTGTATTGCAGCAGTTTGCGGTATATGTAGAAGTTTGTTGTGTCGCCCTCCATTGTGGAACTCAACGCAAGGATAATCTCTTTTACCTCGCCGCTTGCCACGCGGTCGACAAGTGTGTCAATGTGCAGGTCGGCGGGCGATACTCCGTCCATGGGCGATATTACACCGCCAAGAACGTGATACACGCCACGGTATTGCATTGTGTTCTCCACGGCCATAACATCCTGTATGTTCTCCACCACGCAAATTACGCTGTGGTCGCGCAGAGGGTTGGCGCATATGGGGCACACGTCGGTGTCCGATATGCTGTGGCACTCGCGGCAATATTTTGCTTCGCGTTTGAGGCGAAGGATGGAGCTTGAAAAGGCTTCAACCTCGTCCTCCTTGCGGCGCAGCATATGCAGCACAAGGCGCGTTGCTGTCTTGCGCCCTATGCCAGGCAGTTTGCTGAACTCGCTCACCGCCTTTTCGAGTAGTGCCGATGGATATTCTTGGCTCATCTGTTTCTTTTCTGTTGTTCAGTTTTTTGTGGGTTCCGTCGCGCAGTGGCGCGGCCACTGCTCCAGTTGTTACGGGGTTGCGAAGATACTATTTTTTTTGCACATTTCGGGCTCCCCGCGCGATATTATTCAATTGTTACCTGCACGGCGGCGGGGAAGAGGCGTTCGGGGTCGTTGAAAAGCGCGCAGCTCTCGGCCATAGCTTTTGTTGTGGGCTTAACCTTTTTATTCACAACCTCTTTGCCGTTGACGATAACCTTCACGGGCTTTTTCAGGTCGACAAGCTTCTCGTTGAGGAAAATGGTTACTTTTCCCTTTGTGGCGGGGGTGAATGTCTTGTGGAAAGTCATTGGAATACCGGCCATTTGTCGCGTTGTGCGGTATGTGACATTGTTCACGTTGAGGGTGACGGTGTTGTCGCTGATGTTCATTTCGTAGCATACGCGCTCCTGCTCGTTGCAACCCTCTTCGTCGGCGCGCAGGTTGTAGAATCCTTTGCGTTTGCGGCCATACATTTCATAATTTTCCCAGTAGAAATATGTGGGGTGGGGGTTGCGCTTGAACTGTGCCAGCCACGGGGTTGTTGTCTCGTAGTTTATGCCGTGGCCCATCCCCGGTACAATCTCAATCTTGTGGTTGTAGAGCCCGGGGTGCGCGGCCTGCAGGCTGTCGAGGGTGAGGTTGGTTACATATGTTAGGTAGTTGCGCCCGAATCCATAATCTCTCTCGCCGGTGCGCAGCGAAAAGGCTGTGTTGGCAAGGTTCTCGCAGGGTGCATTCTGCAGGGGCTCGCCACCGGCCATAGGGCCTGCTCCCGCAAGGTAGTCGGCATAGAACGAGGCGAGGCGCTGGCTGCCGTAGCCACCCTCTGAAATTCCGAAAAAGTATATGCGGTTGCAGTCGATGCTGTCCGACAAAAATGCCAGGCGCAACAGTTTTTCCCACGCCCACTGCTGTGGCTGTATTGCCCAGCGGTAGTGGTTCTCGCTTGGTATCTGCGGGATGAAGTAGGCCGAGGGCGAGTCGGCAAACGAGCGGCAAAGGCGGTAGCCTGTGTCCCACTCGGCACTCTTAGGCCCCGAACCGTGCATATAAAGGAACAAGGGGTAGCCGCTGTCGGGCTTTTCCCCTTTGTATATATAATGGAAGGGCATTTGTGCCCCCTCTTCGGGGTGGGTGGGCATTGTCCAATAGATGGTGTCGCGCGCTTCGGCGGGCAACAGGGCGGGGAGTTTCTCCTCGGCTGTGCCTGCGACAGCCTCGCGCCAGCATTGCCACACGGCGCTGCGTGCCTTGTCAATCTCTTTTATCGCAATTTTATCCTTTCGCGTGAAGGCGGCCTCGTTGCCGTTGAGGCTTTGTGCAAAATATTGCTTTATCTCCTCTTTGCGCTTGTTGCTGTATTGTGCATTGGCACATATTGCCACAGCTATGGTTGCTATTGTAAGTATCTTTCTCATTTGTTGGGGTTTTTCGCAAATGTAGGTCTTTTTTGCCACAAATGCCACCGCTTGCGTGGTGCTTAATGCGTTTTTGTTAAAAAAGTTGCAACTTTTAGCAAAATATAACAAAATATTGCGATTGCATGGTGTTGTTTTTTGTGGGAACTTTGCAGCCGAAAATGATATTGTATATAAATGGTTATGAAAAAAACGCTTTTTTCCTTTATGATTCTTTTGGCCTCTCTTTCGTTGCAGGCTCAGGACGGGCGCGTGTCGTGGTCGGCCGGAGTGGTGAGCGAGGGCCAGTGGAGTATGTCGGGTGGCGGAACACGCTGGATGAATGTTTTTAATGCCGGTGTAGGCGTTGAATTGTGGCACGGCGCACTGTTCGATGCTACTGCGTTGAGCACGTACGGCGCGGGCTCTCCCGTGGCTGCCGACCGTATGGGTTTTTCAAATATAGATGCCGAAAACAATGCCTTCAGGCTTTTCCACGCAGGCTTGTCGCAGAATTTCTTTAACGACAAATTATCGGTTTTTGTGGGTTTGAAGGCTGCCGACGAGGACTATTTCAACACCTCTCTTGCGGGGCTTTTCACAGGGTCGGCCTATGGCGCAATGCCCACTTTCACCGAAAGTCACGCAATTGCCGTGTACCCCGAAGCGGCTCTTGCCCTGCATCTTGAATACACCGGCGGTAACTGGACACTGCGCGAGACGCTCTACAATGGTGCTCCGTCCGACAAAATAGAGGAGCAGTTCCGTTTCCGCCCCGGGCGCGACGGCCTTTTCAACATTGGTAGTGCAATGTATGCCGTTGAAAGCGACGAAGTGGCACCAGCATCCTATACTCTGGGCTATGCTGTAAGCACAAAAGAGGCTCGTGGGCACAATGAATTCGGTGTATGGGGTAGTGTGGAGCAGCCTGTGTGCAACGTAGGGCGCGCCCGTGTGAGCCTCCTTGCGCAGGCTTCGAAGAATTTTGCTCGCACCGCTTCGTGCAAAGGCTTCTGGGCCGGCGGTGTTGTGGCCGAAAATGTTACGAAAAACGGCGGTCAATTGGGCTTTTCGGTGTGTCGCATCTATTGCATCGACGGCAATGAAACAGACGCCGAAATTACATTCAATTGTCCTGTGGGTGCGGGCTTCAGCATACAGCCGGCAGTGCACGCCATACGCACCGACGGGGAGAGCAATATTGTGGGCCTGTTGAGGCTGTGCTACGAAATAGGGAACTAATCGACTATGTTATATAATGGGCGAAAGCAGGGCGTAACGGCTCTGCTTTTTGCTTTTTATGCGCCATATTTTCACTTTTTGCCATTTTTTTCTATCTTCGCGCTAAATATTTTACACAATGAACGCACCCGTTATAAAAACCGCCCGCTTTGTGATAAGCAACAGCGACGTGAAGAAATGTCCGCAGGACGGCAAGCCCGAATATGCCTTTATCGGTCGCTCGAACGTTGGAAAGTCGAGCCTCATCAATATGCTCACCCGCCACAACAAGCTGGCGATGACCTCGTCGATGCCGGGAAAAACCCTGCTAATAAACCATTTTATAGTTAACGACGAGTGGTATCTTGTCGACCTTCCCGGTTACGGATACGCAAAGCGCAGCAAGTCGCAGAACGAACAGCTGGAGCACATTATTTCGTCGTATATCCTCGACCGTGAGCAGATGACCAACCTTTTTGTGCTCATAGACAGCCGCCACGTTCCGCAAAAGATTGACCTTGAATTCTTTGAGTGGCTGGGCGAAAATGGTGTGCCCTTTGCCATTGTGTTCACAAAGGCCGACAAGCTCACAAAAACAGCTCTCGGTGCCAATATTGCAGCCTACAAGGAGCGCCTTTTGGAGGAGTGGGAAGAGCTGCCCCCCGTGTTTGTAACATCGTCGGAAAGTGCATTGGGCCGCGAAGATATTCTCCTGTATATTAACGAAATAAATAAATCTCTCGAATAAATGAAAGCGAGTGCCTTGTGGCGGTTGTCTGCAGCCTTTTTGTCTGTTTTTTTCTTTTTTGCGTGCGGTTCGTCAACCTGTGAAATAGAGGGCTCTGTGCCCGCCGCCGGTGATGGCTCAATGGTCTATATGCTGTCGGCCGACGAGAATTACACCCCGCTCGACTCGGCTGTTGTGCAGGGTGGCCGCTTCCGCTTCGAGTGTGAAGCCTCCACTCCCGTGCTCTGTATGCTCCTTGCCGACAAACAAGCTGTTGGTGGCCCTGTGGTGGTTGAAGAGGGGCGCGTTTATGTAAAAATGGAGCAGACGATGTGGCGCGGCGGAACATTTGGCAACAAGGTGTTGCAGGGCTTTATTGACAGCCGCGAGAGGGCGCAGAACCTCGCTTCGGTAACCTCTCCCGCCTTTTTGCGCGCAATGCCTGTGGGCAAAAGTATGCTCGACAGCCTGCTCGCTGCCCGTGCCGATGCAGAAAGGATTTTCGAAAATTATGCTCTTGCAGCCATTGAACAGAATGTGCATAATCAGCTTGGTATTTATATGCTCTCGCAGTGTTATGAGTCGCTCGACGCTGCAGTGGTGAACTCTTTCCTTTTGCGTGTGCCCACGTATCTGCGCGACTCGCGTTACGAGCTTGTGCGCTCTTTTACCGGCCAGCGTCTGGCCGCTGCCAACCGCCGTAAAGCAACCGCTGTGGGGCGTGAATATCAGAACTTTGAGTTACCCGATTTAAGCGGTGAAAAGGTGCTTTTTTCGAATATTGTAAATAAAAGCAGGTATACTTTGTTGCAGTTCTGGGCAAGCTGGTGTGCTCCCTGCCGCGCCTCCCTGCCGCAGCTTGCCGAGCTCTATGGAAAATACCGCGGCAAGGGCTTTGCTGTTGTCGGTGTGTCGCTCGACAGCAACAAGGAGGAGTGTGCTGCCGCAGTCTCTTCAATGAAACTCCCCTGGGTGCAGTTGTGTGCTCCTGCGGGTGGTTGTGCCGAACTTGCAGCTGCTTATGGCGTTGATGCTATCCCAGCCAATGTGCTTGTGAACAAGGATGGTACTATTATTGCCCGCAACCTCTCTTGTGAGGAGATTGAGACTCTTTTGGTTGAGGCGGTTAAGTGATTTTCCCAAAAACAGATAATAGGTTGCGCTCTTCCTGGCACAGGGGGAGCGCTTTTTTGTATATAAGCTACCTGCTTTTGCTGCGGGGATACAATAAAGCTCTTGGTGCCAGGCTTGCTAAGGCTACCGAGTATAAAAACCCACTTTTATGCATAAAAATACCAATGTATAGCCAATAGCGAACAATAAATAGTTAAACCAAGGATTGTAGGGTCACAATCGGTCGTTGAAATTTTGCCGGTTGCTGTTTTTATTATATTTTTGCGGTTTAATATAAATAATTTAATAATTACTAAACAAAATACACACGCGTCTATGAACGGGAAAACACTGCTTTTTGCTTTAATAGCCATTCTCTCGCTTGGGATGAATGTTGAACCGGCGTATGCAGCAGGCAAGGAGAAAACAGAAAAGAGTGAGAAAAAATCGGGCAAGAGCTTCCTTTTCTTCAAGAAAAAGAAATCGAAGGATGATGAAAAGCCCGCTCCCTCGGCTTACAAAACAATGACAGGCCGCGACTCCCTTTCAATGTCGGGAGTAATGAATGTAATTCAGAAAGGCGACACTGTCTATTTGGAGCTCCCCACAAAGCACCTCGGCAAGCAATTCCTTGTGTCGAACAAGTTGCAGCAGGTGCCCATTGAGTTGAACCAGTCGAGCGCAAACAAAGGTATAAACTATGCCAATCAGGTGGTACGTTTCGAGTGGGACAAACAGGGTAAGAAGGTAAAAATCCATCAGCAGCGCCTCACTCCCGAGGTCCCCAAGGATTCTCGCATTGCCCGTTCTGTGGCCGACAACTACATCGACCCTATTATCGCATCGCTCAAGGTTGAGTGCGTTGCGCCCGACTCAAGCTCGGTCATCTTCAAGGTGAGCGACTTCTTCAACGGCAAGAAAAACATCTTCAATGATATTTTCAACGACATAAACATCGGTACATCGCCTGTGAGCGAGCTTTCGCGCATTGTGAGCGTGAAGGCATACGAGCGCAGCGTGGTTGCCCTGTCGGAACTTACAACCACCGTTCGTGAGGGCCTTGCAAAGGTTAACGTAACAGTGGTGGTGAGCACTGCAATATGTCTGTTGCCCGACGAGCCTATGGTGCGCCGCCGCGAAGATTGGCGTGTGGGATACTTCTCTACCCCCGCAACAATATACAATGATACTCAACAGCGCGTTGAGCACGCTCGCTACATTACCCGCTGGCGCCTTGTGCCCTCGGACACTGCAGCCTATATGCGCGGCGAGCTCACCGAGCCCGTTGAGCCCATCAAGTTCTATATTGGCGGTGCGGTGCCCGAACATTTGCGCCCCTACATCATTGAGGGTATCCTCGACTGGAACAGTGCATTCGAAAAGGCCGGTTTCAAAAATGCAGTGCAGGCCATTGTGCCCCACGATACATTGGATGTCGATGGCGACGATATGCGCTACTCGGTGCTCACATACGCAGCATCGGAAAAGGCAAACGCTATGGGCCCCTCGACCATCGACCCCCGTACAGGTGAGATTATTGAGGCCGATATTATATGGTGGCACAATGTGCAGTCGCTCATAAGCGAGTGGATTGTGGTGCAGACAGGTGCTGTCGACCCCCGTGCTCGTTCGCTGGAGTTGCCCATTGAACTCATTGGCGATGCTGTACGCTTTGTGGCTTGTCACGAGGTTGGTCACTCGCTCGGCTTGCGCCACAATATGATGGCTTCGGCAGCCTTCCCCACCGACTCGTTGCGTTCCGAATCGTTCACCACACGCATGGGTGGAACATCGGCCAGCATTATGGACTACGCCCGCTTCAACTACGTTGCACAGCCCGGCGACGGTGTAAAGGTTATGTCGCCCAACATAGGCGTTTACGATTATATGGCCATTGAGTGGGGCTACCGTTGGTATCCCGCCGGTACCGACGAGGAAAAGGTTCTGGCCGAATTCCTTGCAAAGCACAATGGCAAGGAGTACCGTTACAGCGAGACACAGCAGCAGCGCACGGCAATTGACCCCCGCGCATTGAGCGAGGACCTGGGCGACGACCCCATAAAGTCGGCCCGTTTGGGTATTGAGAACCTCAAACGCATTATGCCCAACCTCATTGAGTGGACACGCAACAACAAAGAGGGACAGAACTACGACGAGGCTGCCGGTCTCTATTCGGCAATAATATACCAGTGGAATCTTTACCACTACCACGTTATGGCAAACATTGGTGGTATCTACCTCGACCGTCCTACGATAGAGTGGGCTGGAGACCCCCAAAAATCGGCCTTCACATTTGTGGAGAAAGAGCGTCAGCGTGAGGCTGTGAAATTCCTCCTCGACGAGGTTCTCTGTTTCCCCGAATGGCTTTTCGGCTCGCCCTTCTCGACACAGATATATCCCTTGCGCAGAACTCCGCTCGGCACTACCGAACAGGAGCCTGCAATGTTGCTCAAGAACCAGCAGAACTACATTCTCTGGGATTTGCTTGCCAACGAGAGATTGGTTAGAATGTACCAGAATGAGTGGATGAACGGCAACAAGGCGTTCACAGCAGTTGAAATGCTCGATATGCTCCACCAGTCAATCTTCCGCAAGACAATTGCGGGGCAGAAACTGAACGTTATGGAGCGCAGCTTGCAGAAGAGCTTTGTCGATGCGCTCATTACCGCCGCTGCCGAGTACGAGGGCGTGAAAATAAACAAGAAGCTTGCCGACGACAAGAACGTGAGCACCGGTGCACCCCGCACAGTGGATATGACAATGGCGCAGATAACGCGCACGAGTGATGCTTTGAGCGTGAAGCGCAGCGAGCTCATACGCATTATGCGATTGATGAAGAACCGTCGTACGAGCGGCGACTTGAGCACACAGATGCACTACGATGATGTTATTCTGCGCATTCAGACAGCGCTTGGTCTGCAAAAATAATTACGGGAAATAAAATACTATATAAATGAAAAGAATCTGTTTACTGACTCTGTTGTTGATGTTTGTTGTGGCAACATTTGCCCAGAAACGCGGTATCACAGGTATTGTGATGGACGGCGCGTTCAAGGGCGAAGCATTGGTGGGTGCCACAATTGCAGTAAAGGAGGGAAAGGAGACCAAGGGAACAGTTACCGATGAGTTCGGAAAATTCTTCCTCTCTGTTTCGCCCGAGGTGAAAATCCTTACAATAAGCTATATGGGCTATGAGACACAGAATGTGGTTCTCAAAGCCGGTGTTAACAATTATACCGTAACGTTGCACACCGCAAATCAGAATTTGGCCGATGTTATTGTAACCGGTTACCAGCAGATTGACCGTCGCAAGCTCACAGCATCTGTAACCACCGTAAATATATCGGACGAGGCGGTGGGTGCTGTCAAGAGTGTCGACCAGGCACTTGCCGGCCAGGTGGCGGGTCTTGCCGCCGTGTCGCAGAGTGGCGCACCCGGCGCACCTGTGAAGATACGCATTCGCGGAACATCGTCAATCAATGGTGTACAGGAGCCTCTGTGGGTGCTCGACGGTATTCCTATGGAGGGTAATGAAATTCCTGCTATGGAGGACCTCAACGACATCGACGATATTTACCAGACAAGCATTGCGGGCATCAACCCCTCGGATATTGAAAGTGTAACAGTGCTCAAGGATGCTGCGGCAACCGCAATCTATGGTGCCCGTGCAGCCAACGGAGTAATTGTTATAACAACAAAGAAGGGAAAAGAGGGGCGCGCAGTTGTGAACTTTTCGAGCAAAATGACATATAGCCCCAAAGTGGATATCGACCGCCTGAATCTTATGAATTCAAGTGAGAAGGTGGGGCTAGAACTGGAGTTGCTTGCAAACAATGGTACAGCTCACTACAAGAGCAATGGCGAAGTCTATAGAATAATTAATGGGCTGGGAGAACTTGATGCCTACACGAGCGGCGGGTGGGACGCACTGTCCGACAACGCGAAAAACCGCATAAACCGTTTGCGCTCGATAAATACCGACTGGAACGACATCCTCTTCCGCGATGTCTTTAACCAGGAATACAACCTCAGCATTAGCGGTGGCAGCGACCGTGCCCACTACTACGCTTCGGCAGGTTTCTACAACGAGCAAGGTGTTGTGACAGGGGTAGAGAATAACCGCTACAATGTTACTTTGAAGAGTGACTTCAAGTTGAATAATAAACTCACAGTGGGTGCATCGGTCTTTGCCAACCAACGCGAGCAGGATAGTTATATGACCGACGCAGCCGGCTTTACCAACCCTGTTTACTATTCTCGTATAGCCAACCCCTATTTAGAGCCCTACGATTCAAACGGTAAGTATAATTACGACAAGAATGTGCATCAAGGAGTAGAAACCAGTGAAGATGTTCCCGACTTCAATATATTCGAGGAACGTGAAAACACATCGAAAAAACGTGTCGACCGTTCGGTGATGGCACTCTTCGATGCTACATTGAAATTCAACAGCCACCTGAAGCTCACATCACAATTCGGCTATCAGCACGACAATTACACCCTCACACGCTATGCGGGGCACGACAGCTACGCGATGCGCAAAGTGAAGGCCTATGCTATATACAAAGTTGGCGATGTGTATAAATGTATAATCCCCGACGGCGGTATGAATAAACAGACCGAGTCGAGCACCTCGCAGTGGACCTGGAAGGCAATGCTCGACTGGGCGCAGCGTTTCGACGAGATTCACGACATTGAACTTATGGGAGGAACGGAAATCCGTCACTCCGAAACAGGAATGGTAACATCCACTGCCTATGGTTACGACAAGCGCACGCTCACCTCGCAACCAGTGGTGTTCCCAAATGAAAATGTAGCAGAATCCTACCCGCTATATCAAGAAAACCACGTAGAAAATGCCTATGCATCGTGGTTTGCGACTGGCTCTTACACGCTGCTCTACCGCTATACACTGGGTGCAAGTATCCGTTTCGACGGTAGCGACGTGTTTGGAGTAGCAAAGAAATACCGCTACCTGCCGCTCTATTCGGTTAGCGGAATGTGGCGTGCAAAGGAGGAGAAATTCCTTCGTGATGCCGACTGGATTGACGAATTCTCGTTGCGTGCATCGTATGGCTTGCAGGGTAACATAGACAAGAATACCTCACCCTATCTCATTGGTATATTGGATAAAAGTTCGGTGCTTCCCGGTAATAGCGAAGATGTAATTTCTGCTCAGACTGCTCCTAACCCCAATTTGAAGTGGGAAAAGACAAGCAACATAAATGCCGGCCTTAATATAGAGATGTTCCGTAACCGTGTACGCCTGAATGTCGATTACTATTTCCGTCGCAGTACCGACCTCATAAGTTCGCGTCAGTTGCCTCTTGAGACAGGTTTTTCAACAACAACCATCAACTGGGCGTCTATGGAGAACCAAGGTTGGGAAATTGCTGTGAGCACAACCAATATTAAAACGAAGGATTTCAAGTGGACTACAATGCTTAATCTTGGTTTTAACACCAACAAGATACTCGACGAATCGGTTGCCGAAAATTCAACAACCCCCAGTCGCGAAGGTTATCCCATCGGAGCAATTTTTGCCTATAAGACAGCAGGGCTCGACAGCGACGGTTACCCTCTCTTTGTGGCAAAAGATGGCAGCAAGCAGACAGCCAAGGAGTTCTTCCGCCTCAATAGTTTCGGCAGAAGCACCCTCTCTGAAGCCGAGCAGCGCGACCTTTACACATATATGGGTACATCGGAGCCTAAATGTTCGGGAGGTTTCATAAACACCTTCGAGTGGAAAAACTGGCAACTGAGTGCGAATTTTGTGTTCAATCTTGGAATGAAAGTGCGTGTGCAACCCTCTTACTCGCCCGTACATTACAACAAAGGCCTGAACGGAAACAAGGATATTCTCAACCGTTGGACACCCGAAAACAGCGGCTCAAAGCTCCCCGCTCTTATGGTGAGTTCTACGGGACGCTCCGAAGAATACACGCATTATGCCGAGCACAGCACATTTAGTATGCTCGACATATGGGTGCGCGAGCAGAACTACTGCCGCCTGCAGAGCGTGCGTCTGGGCTATAAAATTCCCAAAAAAGTTCTTGAACCGCTGGGAATAACATCGGCGTCGCTCTCGTTCGAGGGTCGTAACCTCTTTGTTGTAGCAAGCGACTATAACAATTATCTCGACCCCGAGACAATGGGCAACCCCTATGCGCAACCCATAACAAAGAGCTATATTTTTGGCTTGAACCTGAATTTCTAATTCTTAACCAAAAGACTACCGACAGCAATGAAAATAAAAACCATACTGTTCACCATTATAGCGGCGTTTGCATTGACAGCGTGCGACGATTTCCTCGATATAACCCCAACAGGAAAGGTCATTGCCCAAACAGGTGATGAATACCGTGCCCTCCTTACCTATGAATATGATAATTTTGTAAAAGATCGCTACAAAACCACTCTGCGCACCGACGAACTCCCCAATGATGTGCAAAAATATTGGTCGCAAGGAAACACTGAATCTTATTTGGATTTGTGGCGTTGGAATGACGAGAACCCCGCGTCAACAACAAGCTACTTTGAATGGCGTGGCTATTATCACGCTTTATATATTGCCAATTATATAATTGAGCACCAGAGCGAAATAACAAAGGCTACAGAGGAGGAGATAGACCAACTGGTTGGCGAGTCCTATATGATGCGCGCCTACACGCATTTTCTTTTGGTTAACCTCTACGCCGAGCCCTACACCCACTGCAACCCCGCTACAACCCGTGGTGTGCCCTTGCAGCTGAAAGCCGACGTGAACGCCGTGCTCCGATGCAGCAGTGTCGAGGATGTATATAACAGCGTGCTTGCCGACATTGATGAGGCCGCGACGTATCTCAATGTCGAGAAATGGGAAACAGGCTATAACTACCGCTTCAACAAAGCATCGGCACAGGCCTTGCGCGCGCGTGTACTATTGTATATGGGCGAGTGGCAGGGGGCTTTGGATGCAGCAAAAGCGGTGCTTGTAACATATAACCAGATTGAAGATTTAATACCCAGTAGCCCTACGCTGCCCAACAGCTATAAGTCGGTTGAGAGCATTGTGTCGCTGGAAAGTTTCGACACTAACGTACCCACGGCAGTTTCCGTTGTGTCGGAAGATTTCTTGGGTATGTACCGCACAGGCGACCAGCGAGGAGGCTCTGCCAAGAAATTTTATAAGAAAGAGGCTAAACCATTGCCGGCAAGGTCTGTTGTGCAGAAAGGTGGCAGTAACGCCGATTGTTTTTCCTCCTTCCGCACAGCCGAAATCTATCTGACAGCAGCCGAGGCCGCAGCACGCTTGGGCGACACAAACGGTGCTATTGAATATCTTGTGCCCATTATGGAAAAGCGCCTTAATAAGTCGGCCTATACTACAACAATGGAGCTGATGGAAGCGATGACACAAGATGAACTTGTGCAGGAGATTCTCGACGAGCGTGCCCGTGAGCTTGCTTTCGAGGGACACCGCTGGTACGACCTGCGCCGCACGACGCGCCCCACTCTCACCCGCACCTATAATGGCGAGACATTTACTTTGACACCCGAAAAATATACAATGCGCTTCCCCGGTGAGGCTGTTGCCGCTAACCCCGGAATTGAGATTTGGGATAAATGAAAAAAGAGATTAACAAACTATATTTTTTATTAACCAATTAAAAAAAAGAATTGTATGAGAAAATTTTTACTCACATTCGCTGCATTCGTAGTTGCTATGGCTGCGTCTGCACAAACAATTTTAGGTTCTTTTGAGCCTGTTTCAGCTTCTTCTGAGTTGAACAACATTAAAACAACTGCCGCTGCCGATGGTTCGGTTTACGTATCTAGCACTTATGACCAGGCATTTGCCTTTGCTGGTGCCGAGGTTGCCGCCCCCGATTTTACATCGTCTTGCATTGTTAAGTACGACGCAACAGGTGCCGAGCAGTGGGTTGTAACATTCGCTGGTGCTGCCGAAATTTTTGATATCGCTGCCGATATCGATGGTGCACTCTACGCTGCCGGTCACTTTGCAGCCGATGTAGTTTGTACAGGTGCCAATGGTGCTGAAACTACAATTTCGGGTGACGAGACAATGTACACCACTTTCATTGCAAAGATCAGCGCAGCCGGTGAAATTGAGGTTGTAAAAACTGTTGCTCCCGTTATCAGCACTTCAATCTTGGATAGCTTCATGTACTTCCCCGAGCCCGGTTTGGTTTACCTCACTCCTTCGAAGATTCAGGTAGATGGTGACAAGGTTTACGTTTCTGCATCTTTCACAGCCGATGTCCCCGAACTTGGTTGGGTTGCAACATACCTGAACCTTTTTGACTTTATGTATATGGAGAACCAGAACTATGGTGTCTTCTCATTGGACAAGAGTAATTTGGAGAACATTGCAAGCGTAGCAACAGTTAAGGATACCGATGATATCACTTATGTTGGATACAAGGCCGAGGCTTTTAGCTTTGCAGCTGATAATGGCAAAGTTTATCTTGGCTTCTTCGGTTATGGTAACCTCACACTCACAACAGCTGCCGGTACTCAGAACTTTGTTTTTGATTTGACAGAAGAGGGTTCAACCGAGCACGCTTTTGTGTTTGCCGAGATTGGTGCAACAACAACTGTAAAAGAGTTCCGTGTTGCTAAAAACGACAAGTTCTACATCCCCTTCAGCCTTTTCATGGAGGTTGTTGGTGAGGAAATTGTTATTGCAGGTACTTACTTCGGTGAGCTTCCCTTCGATACAAGCTTCGCTACAGAGGAGGCAGCAGCTCTCTTCGTTGCAAAGCTTGCAAAAGATGGTACTGTGAAAGAGGCTGTTTCATTCGGTGAGGCTTATACTCCTGCCGCTTGTATGGGTGTTGGCGAGGTGGTTATTATTTCAGCCGGCGAGACTTCTTATGCTTATGTTGCCGGTCAGGAGATTATGACAACCGAAGAGTATGTTTATTCTGATATCTGCGGTAATACATTGTTTGTTTACACCGATGATACAAAAGTTTGTATCGAAGTTATGGGCAGCACTGTTGGTGTTGAGGATGTTGTTGTAGAGAACGATTCAGAGGTTATCTACAATCTCCTCGGTCAGCCCGTTGACGCTTCTTACCAGGGTGTTGTAATTAAGGGTGGCAAGCTTTACATTGTAAAATAATTCCTCTCCTTTTTTTGACTTTCAGCAAGGGTGCGCCTTTTGGCGCGCCCTTGTTTTTTTTGTCTTTAAGGCCTCGGTGGCCCGTGAGCTATTTTCTACAAATAACACCGGGAACTATATGTGGCTTTGCGACAGCTCCCCCTCCATAGGAGGAGCGCACCTTTATGTTCCCGCGCCACTGAGTAAAATACGCGTTTAACTTTTTATAGAATCTCTGCACTTTTCCCCCTCCTCTTAAATATGTATTAACAACTACTGTATGCAATAATTTATGCAAATTGTAAAAATGATACTGATTTTTACAAAATTGCACCAACTCTCGGCCATAGCTGTTAAAATTATTCTATTTTAGTTATTTTTTTATTAAAAAGAGCCATTACATAGGAATAATTTTTGTAATTTTGCACCGCTTTATGTGTTTATGCGAATATAACCTGCATACTTATTCAAATTGCAGTGGCGTTACTGTGTAAATTTGCTGAAATTTGCCTGTGGCGTCGCTATATTCCTATTTAATATAATAAAGAAAACAGAAAATTAAATTTATAATACAAAAGATGAGAAAAAGAAGACTTCTTCTATTGGCTTTTCTTTGTATGATACTTGCACAGGGTGCCTTTGCGCAGTATTTTGCTGTAAAAGGTAACATTACCTCGGCCGAGGATGGCGAGGCGCTCATTGGTGTGGGTGTTATGCAGCAGGGGAGTACAAATGGTGTGGTTACCGACCTTGATGGTAATTACTCCATAGAAATTAGAGGAACCGAGGAGGCTACTCTCGAGTTTTCGTATATGGGATACGAAAAGCAGCAGAGAGTGGTGAGCGCGTCGACAAAAGTGTTGAATATTGTGCTCGAGCCCGAGGTTCAGGCTATCGACGAGGTGATAGTCGTTGGTTACGGTGTGCGTAAAAAGGGAACCATCACCGGTTCGGTTGCTACCGTCAAGGCCGAAAAGATTGAAAATGTACCCACCGCAGGTTTCGACCAGGCGCTTCAGGGACAGACT
Source organism: Bacteroidaceae bacterium (assembly GCA_045636125.1). Classification (GTDB taxonomy): domain Bacteria; phylum Bacteroidota; class Bacteroidia; order Bacteroidales; family Bacteroidaceae; genus HGM04593. The sequence goes on along the minus strand of JAZTWX010000020.1, from coordinate 48,065 downwards.
CCGGGTATGACAGTTATTTCAAACTCGGGTGAGCCCAGCAAGGCTGCTGTGTTCCAGATTCGTGGTACAAACTCTATCAACTCGGGAACATCACCGCTGTTCATTCTCGACGGTGTGCCCATCACAAGCTCCGACTTCAATGCCATAAGCCCTGCCGATATTGAGTCGATCAACGTGCTCAAGGATGCATCGTCTACATCAATCTACGGTGCCCGTGCTGCCAACGGTGTGGTTGTTATCACCACAAAGCGCGGTACAAACACCGAAAAGGTCGATGTTACCTTCCGTTCGCAGTGGGGTATTTCCGACCTTGCTCACGGCAACTGGAATCTTATGAATACAGCCGAGCGCATACAATTCGAAAAAGAGCTTGGCTTCGACGCAGGTCAGGACTATAACATATTGGGCAAGACCGACATAAACTGGCTCGATGTGGTGTTCAACGACGCTGCGAAGCTTGAGAGCTACGACCTCTCTGTTAACCACGCAACCGACAAGCTCAACTATTTTGTGTCGGCCGGTTATTTCGACCAGGAGGGTATTGCCCTCGGTTCGTCGTTCACCCGCTACAATATGCGTGTCAATGCCGACGTGAAGACCAACGACCATTTGAAGGTTGGTGCCAACACAATGTTTACATACGAGGAGGTTAACCAGGCCGACGACGGTGAGTATGCTCTCTATACTCCCATTTCGGCATCTCGCTTTATGCTCCCTTACTGGAACCCCTACAACGAGGATGGTTCGGTAGCTTCGTCGAAAGACGGTAGCTGGACAGGCCGCGGATACAACCCTGTTGAGTGGCTCAAGCACAACCCTATGGACCTCAAAAAGTACAAGGCTATAAGCGTGCTTTACGCCGAGTATTCTCCCATAAAGAACCTTATCCTGCGTTCGCAGTTCGGTGTCGACTTCACACACTCTACAACCGATATGAAGTCGTTCCCCAGCTTCGTGGGTAACAATAACCAGGGTACAGCGGGCCGTGCATCGAGCACTGTTGCCAACCTCACAATCACCAACACTGCCAACTATCTTTTCGACATAAACAAGAGACATAATTTCAATATTATGCTTGGACAGGAGGGTGTCGACTACCGCTCCGAGGGCTTCCAGGTGGTTACCCGCGGACAGAGCAACGATGCTTTCACTCTTCTTTCATCGGGAACAAGAGCCTCATCGTGGGCCAACTCATCGTCGAGCCACGCGTTCCTCTCGTTCTTCGGCCGCACCGAATATAACTTGCGTGAGCGCTATTTTGTCGACTTCTCGCTACGTACCGACGCTTCGTCGCGTTTCGGTAAGAATGGCCGCTGGGCTACATTCTGGTCGCTCGGCTCAATGTGGGATATGAAAAAGGAAAAGTTCCTGCAGAATGTAAAGTGGATTACAAACGCACAGGTTGCAGTGAGCACCGGTACATCGGGTAACTCGTCTATCCCCGATTACGACCACCTTGCACTTGTGGCGAGCGGCAGCAAATACAACGACAACCCCGGTATTGCGCCCATTACACAGGGTAACGAGGATTTGAGCTGGGAAAAGCTCCACACTTCGAATATTGCGTTCCACTTGGGCTTCTTCCACCGTGTAAATGTCGACCTCGAATTCTACCACAAGAAGACAACCGATATGCTTATGTCGGTTCCCCAGTCTTATGCCAACAACGGTTACGGCTCGCGTTGGGACAATGTGGGTACAATGGTGAACAAGGGTGCCGAGCTTACACTCAACGTTGATGTTCTGCGCACCGACAACTTTGTGTGGAACGTGAACGCAAACGCATCGTACAACCACAACGAAATTACCGAGCTCTACAACGGTGTTCAGGAGTATGTTGTGGGAACAACCGCTACAAAGCTAGTTGTGGGTCACTCGGTGGGTGAGTTCTATATGACTCGCTACGCAGGTGTCAACCCTGCCAACGGCGATGCTCTCTGGTACGACAAGAACGGCAACCTCACCAACGAATACAGCGAGAGCGACAAGGTTATGCTTGGCAAGAACTACATCGCTCCCTGGCAGGGTGGTTTCGGAACCACTGTAAGCTACAAGGGGCTCACTCTTGCTGCCAACTTCAGTTGGGTTGCCGACCGTTATATGTTCAACAACGACCGCTTCTTCGAGGAGAGTAACGGCCTCTATTCATCGACCTACAACCAGTCGAAGCGTCTGCTTTATGACCGTTGGAAAAAACCGGGCGATATTGCCGATATTCCCCGTTACGGTGTAACTCCCCAAATGGACTCCCGTTTCATTGAGGATGCTTCGTTCCTCCGTCTCAAGAACGTGATGTTGAGCTACGATCTTCCCAAGTCGCTCTTGAAGAAGACAAAGGTTATAAGCAGAATGCGTCTCCACGTGCAGGCACAGAATCTTTTCACAATTACCAAGTTCAGCGGTATCGACCCCGAGGGTGCAAGCAACATCTATGCTGCACAGTACCCTATGTCGCGCCAGTATACCTGCGGTTTGGAGCTAACATTCTAAAATTAAGGGAATATGATGAAATACATAAAAATAACTGCATTGCTTGCAATGTTGGCCTTCACGGCAACATCGTGCTTGGACAAGTTCCCCGAGGATGCTGTTGAGGAGCATAAGGCTATTACCAACATAGACCAGGCCGACGAAGCCATAATAGGTATCTATTCGTCATTTTTGAATGGTGCCCTTTACAGCGGACACCTTACATTGTTGCCCGACCTGCAGACCGACCTTGTGTACGCCGTTAACGGTTACAGCAACCAGTATGGCGATATATGGCGTTGGAATATTCTGCCCACTAACCCCGAAATCGAGGCTGTTTATGCAGGGCTCTACGCGGTGATTGGCAACTGTAACTATTTTCTCGAAAATGCCGATAAACTGGAAAAGAAACTCACTGTAGACAGCGAGCTTGAATATCTTGACCGCTTGCGCGGTGAGGCAATCTTTGCCCGTGCACTTGCCTATTCGGAGCTCATAAAGCTCTACTGTGTCGACTATAAGAGCGACGAGGAGGCTAAAAAGGAGCACGGTGTCGTTATTACCACCAGCTACTACGAAAAGCCCAACCTCACACGCCGTACGTTGTACGAGAGCTACCAGTTTGTGATAGGCGAGCTCGACCGTGCTGCAAAGTATCTCGATATTGATGAGGAAGATTACGATGTTGACACAGACGGAGAACTTTTCAACGCTGCCGGTTATTTCAACGAGTATACCGTTTACGCTCTTCGTGCCCGCATAGCATTGTATATGCGCGACTGGGAAGCAGCTATCGAGTATTCTTCCAAAATCATCGACAGCGGCTATTATGCTCTTGCAAGCGCTACCGACGAGGCTGTCTCGGGCGTGAGCTACTACCAATATATGTGGGAGGTTGACAAGGCGTACGAAATTATATGGAGAGTGGACTTCACAACCACCAACTACGGCGGTTCATTGGGCTCAATCTTCTGGAACTACGACTTCTCGAACTACTACCCCGACTATGTGCCCGCAACCTGGGTCCTCAATCTCTACGATGGAAGCGATTTGCGCGATGATATCTGCTTCTACACTGTCCAGACCGGTCACACTCACGGGCTCACCTGGCCTTTGCTCTACAAATACTTTGGAAACAGCGACCTCCTGAACTCAGCCCAGCTTGTTCACAAGAGTATGCCCAAAGTGTTCCGCCTCTCGGAGCAATACCTCATTCGTGCCGAGGCTTACTGCCAGAAGGAGACTCCCGAGTATTCAAAAGCGGGTAAGGATATTGCCGCATTGCGCTCGAAACGTTACGCTAACTTTGGTGGTGGCGTTGCTATGAATGAAAAGAACGCAATGGAAATTGTGGAGGAGGAGCGTGTGAAAGAGCTCTATATGGAGGGCTTCCGTCTTCAGGACCTCAAACGTTGGGGCAAGGGCTTTGAGCGTACTCCCCAGGAGCAGTCGCTTTCTAACGGCAGCAAACTTAAGATTGAGAAAGATAACCCCCTGTTTGTGTGGCCCATACCCCAGCACGAGCTCGACTCACCGGGTGCCGACATACAGCCCAATAAAAGTAACATCTAAAAAGATTATATATGAAAAAGATATTGAAAAGTTTATGTATAGTCTCTGCTCTGCTGCTTGTGTTCACATCGTGTGACACCGATGCCGAGTATGTAAAGTACAACGGTGGCAACTACATTATGTTCTCTGACACATTGTATGAATTCCCCGTTGTAAACAACGACGATTATTTTGAAATTCCCGTTGTCGCAACAAAAACCTGCGACTACGACCGCACCGTGGCTGTTGAAATTGTCGATACCTTGAGCAACGCTGTAGAACGCCGCCACTATACACTGCAGTCGAACACTGTAACCATTAAGGCCGGCGAGCGTGTAGCCAACGTTAAGGTCAAGGGTAACCACGACCTTATAGAGGTGGGCGACTCACTTGGCTTCAATATACGCCTTGTAGGTCACGAGGATTATGAATGGGACTTGTACCGTAGCGATGCCCACGTGTTCCTGCAGAAGGCTTGTAAGTTCGACATCAACGCATTCACAGGCCCCTGTTTCATTGCATTGTCTACCTATCTCGATAACTATTCAAACGTTTCTGGTCGTCTCACATACTCAATTGTAGACCCTGAAAAGGAGAATACCATTATCATAAAGGACTATTTCTACGATGGCTACGATGTGAAAATCGAGTTCACGACAAACGACATTCTCAACCCCCTCATCAAATTCGAGGAGCAGGAGTTTGGCACCACAGCCGAGGCTTTCGGTACAAAATACGGTACCGAGGGTATTGTCAATATGTATCAGCCCACAATGTACACATCCTATTACAGCAGCTGCGAAAAGTTCATTTTCCAGTATATGGGGCTCTACATACCCAGTCTGGAGGGGTATAACACCGTGGGTGTGTTTGTGAATGCAGTGGAGTGGATAAGCGAGGATGAGGCCGAAAAGTACAGACAAGAGGGTTATTAAAAGATGGCGATTATGAAAAAACTGCAATATATTTTTATGATAAGCCTGTTTGCAATAGCGGCAAACGGCTTTGTGGCTTGTTCCGACGACGAAAAGTCGGCAGCAACTCCCAATGTGGAGATTGTGAGCATTGAGCCCTACGATGCAGCTCTCTTCGACACACAGGAGTGCATCATCCGTTCGGTAGAGTTTGAGTCGTCACACGACTGGAGACTTTACGCCGACAAGATATGGGTGCTCTTCTCAAAAACCAAGGATGGCGTCTACGCTCCCGAAATTAAGGGTGCTGCCGGCACACACAAGGTATATATGAAGCTTACCAACGACGCACGCACATTCGAGCCTTCGGCTGCCAACTGGGCGTTCGAGTCGTGTGGCAAGGAGTTCCCTATGGGCCCCGAATACCGTCACGCAAAGGCATACGATACCGAAATTAAGGACGACAATGGCGAGGTTGTTGAAACAATCGTGATTGCCGGTTCCAACAGCGGAACATTGGCTACCGGTACATTCGAGGCGGGAGGAAACTTCAGCTACGGTATTAAGGAGTACCCCGTGTGGGTAGAAGAGCCCGCTTACAGCGAGGGCAAGTACACCCTCTCGGTGATAGACGAGTATATAGCTACTCCTCAGGAGGGTGAAATAACCTTCTCGGCCATTAACGGTTACGAAGCCGAGGACTTTACAGTGCCTGTGAGCTATCCCGGTATGTTGCCCGAAGCAATTCTCATCGACGGCGACAAGGACAGCTGGAAAATTTCCGATGATGGTACAACATTCTCGCGTACCAACGACACTACAGGAGATACCGAGTCTACATCTGTATCGTATAGCATACGTTGCTTGAACTATGAGTACAAGGAGTACTTCGTTGGCCAGAACGTGGCCGACGCTGCGTGGCTCTCAATTGAGCGCGATGCAACCGATGCTTCCAACATCACAGTTGTAGCTTCTCCCCTCCCCACCGATGTTACCTGGCGCAAGGGCTGCCTCTTTGCCTTCCCCGAAAGCGTGTACGACAGCTATGTTGCCGCTTGTGAAATATACAACGACTACGACAGCATAACCAGCAACTATTGGCGTTACGCAATTATGGAGGCCGAGCAAGGAACACCTGCCGAGATGTTGGGCTTTGCAATTGCTGCTTATGAGAGCAGCCCCATTATCATAGACGGTGTTTCGTACGATATTGTTGCCGGTGAGGTAACCATCGACGGCAATGTCTATGCAACACTCGACAACAGCTACATTATATACGAAAATGTAGTATACCCCGTTGTAAACCGCAAGGTGACCATCAATGGCCAGACATACAATGCCAGCCGTACATCGGACGGTAGTCTCCTTTTCACAATCGCCGGTGTCAAATACCCCGCAGCTTCGGGTAAATGTATCACCATTGACGAGAATTACTATTTTGCAGCCGACGCCAAAGTGCTTGTTGACGGAACATATTACCCTGTTATGAACAATTCGGCTCTTGTGAACGGTGCAGCATACGCAGTTGTCGATGGAACAATTGCGATTGACGGAACATCCTACGCGGTTGTTGCCCCCGGCCTTGGAGCGGAGGATATTTGTGCCAAGGATGCTTCGGACAACGATTTCCTTGTAGGAATTTCGAGCGAGCTTCTCGAGGTCAAGGAGGTTGACGGTAAAATATATCCTTCGGAGCACATCTACGCAGCAACATTCGAGTATGGCAAGCAGTATGCAATAAACACAATGTGCACTGCCACCGAATATCCCACCGTCGAAGATGTAAGGGCTTCGTTCAAGTTCCGTCAGGGTACCTACTGGGTAACCCCCTCAGAACTTGAGTTGACAGTTGCTAACTGGTCGCTCAACGAGCAGGGCTATTGGGTATGCAGTATCTATATGCCCACCAAGGATGCCTTTGCAACATATGAGACCGAATACGTTGTGTTGTGTATGAGCGAGAGATCAAATAACACAAATACCAAATTGTTGGTTTTGAGGCCTAAAGAATAACCGATAACACAAAGAACAGATGAACAAGATAAATAAATACCTTTTAATGCTGCTCGTAGCCCTCACTGCTATGGTGCAGATTGGTTGCTCCGACGACGACTCTTCGAAGCAGAGCAGCAGTGTGTATGGCTACGTTCAGTTCAAGCTATACAAGAGTGCATCGGCCGAGGGACAGAAGGCCGGTAGCCGTGCTTTTGTGCTCGACCAGCTCGAAAGACTCTCCGATGCCTGCAAAATTAAGGTCGTTCTTCGCGGTAGCAGCGCAACAACTACACAGGTGCTCGCTTTGAATGCCTTCGACAGCGAAAATGCCGAGTATGGATTGCGCAGTGACAAGGTGAAGCTTGTTGCCGGTGCCTATAAGCTTATCGGTTACACGCTCTACGACAAGGTTGACCGTGAACTCATCACTATAGACGTAACCAGCGACTTCGAAGTTGTTGCAGGTGGTCTTTGGGTTGAGGACCTTTCGGTTCCCACCGAGCCCCGTGGAAAGGCCTCTTTCCGTGTTGTGAAGAACATAACCGGCGCTTCACGTGCAGTGGGCGAGGATGGAGCTTTTCCCCTCAACTCGGTTGCATCGGTAGACATCACAGTGCAGAACACACAGACCTACGAGCAGACAACTTACAAGGCTATCAAGACCAAGTATATCGAGGATTTCCACGATAATGGTACTCCCGGCAAGAACCCCCAGACCTCTTACCTTCGTTGCGACTCCATCATATGGATGCCTGCAGGCGAGTACAAGGTGCTCAGCTTCAAGGCCTATTCCGACAAAAAGGGTACAAAGGTACTCAACGAGGTGCTTAACCTTACCGACAAGACCTTTACCGTTAAGGATAACGAATTGTCGAAAGATGTGGAGGTGCCTTACGATATAAAGGCTTCGTGGGCCGATGCTCCCATCTATATTAAGGACTACATTGCACTTAAAAAGATTTGGGACGCAATGGGTGGTCCCGAGTGGAGATACAAAGGTATTGTTGAGCCCGACGGTTGCAACTGGAACTTCAACAAGGATATCGACCTTTGGGGTGAGCAGCCCGGTGTGCAGTTGCACGCCGACGGCCGTGTAGCTACAATCTCGCTCGAGGGCTTCGGTGCAAAGGGTAACGTACCTTCGGAAATCGGTCAGCTCACAGAGCTTATGGTGCTCTACCTCAGCAGCCACTCCGAGGAACTTGGTAGCCACTATCATAAATTCAACCCTGCCGACGAGGAGCAGAACGAGAATCTCCTGAAGGCTGTGCGCAAGGATTATGAGGACCGTTTCCTTGTAAAGGACTTCCGTAGCGCTCTCTCCGAAGAGTGGCAGAAGACTATAGAGCTCGACACTCTTGCAACCCCCATCCTCAAGAGAATATCTACAAAGGGCATTCAGTTCGGTGACTTTACCAACGGTATCACCGGCGTTTCAAAGGCCATTATGCGCTGTACAAAACTTGAGCAGTTCTACATTGCCAACGCACCCATAAAGAGCGAGACTTTCTTTGTAGACGATATTGACGAGAATCACGAATATGCAGCCGAGGAGAATACCTGGAGCTGGGCCAATTTCACAGCGCTCACCGATATGGAAATCTACAACTGCAAGAATATGACCTCGTTGCCTATGGATATGATTGCCAACCTTCCCGAACTGCAGATGCTCAACATCGCTTGTATGAAGGGTATATCGGGCGCGCAGTTGAAGGCCGACTGGGAAGAGCTTATCGACAATCCCACAACCAACGGTGGCAAGATTCAGGGAATCTATATGGGTTACAACAACCTCGAGGAGTTCCCCGTGTACGAGAAATTGTGCAAGATGGAGAAACTTGGCTTGCTCGATCTCACAAACAACAAAATACACACCCTGCACCCCTTCGGTAAGGGCGTGAACATTGCAAAGCTCTATCTCGACTACAACAAGATTAAGAGCGTGCCCCACGCACCCGATGGCTTCTTCTGTGGTTTCACCCAAATGGAAGGCTTCTCGGTAAGCAACAACGAAATTGAGGAATTCCCCGACATATTCGATGCCAAGCTCATTCACATCTGCCCCTCTATCGACTTTTCGGGCAACAAGATAAGCCGTTTCGAGAATGGCGATGCCTTCAAGGGTGTGAACGCCAACCAGGTGAACTTGTCGAAAAACGAGCTCAAAACCTTCCCCTCTATTCTCTTCAAGACAGGCTCGCCCTTGACCTACCTTGTCCTCTCGGGTAACGGTATGACCGAAATTCCCAAAGGCTCGTTGGAGGGTAAGTACAGCTATATGCTTGAGGCTATAGACTTGAGCTACAACAAACTTTCCGACCTCCCCGAAGACTTCAACGTGCTGACATTGCCCCTGCTCACAGGTATCGACATCAGTTACAACTGTTTCGAAAAGTTCCCTTGGGAGCCCCTTACTATCCAGGGTCTTGCGCGTTATTTTATACGTTACCAGGCCGACGAGAACGGTAACCGCTGCCTGTGTGAGTGGCCCACCGGAATATGGCAGCACTTGGGCTTGCGCTTCTTCCTTATGGGTGGTAACGACCTGCGTAAGATTGAGGATACAATGCCCACACAGCTCTTCTATCTTGAGGTTGCCGACAACCCCAATATCACTATGAACGTGTCGGAGCTTTGCCCCTATATCAGCTATGGTTACATTATGTTCATATACGACAAGACACAGGATATCCGTGGTTGTGACATTCTTGATATTGAAAACTAACCCTTTATAAATTGAGCAAAAATGAAGAATATACTTAAAATAACATTGGGCTTGCTTGCCGGCCTGTTTATAATGGTTGGTTGCGACGACAAGGACAATGCAGCATCGGTTGCATTCTCGGTTGACAAAGAGGACGCGCTCTTCTCGGCCGAGGGTGGCAAGGAGTCTTTCAACATTGAGGCTGCGGGCGAGTGGTCGCTCTCGGTTAACGCGCCCTGGGTGAGTGTTACTCCCGCCAATGGCGTGGGCAGCGCTATGTGCGAGCTGAAAGTAGACTCGTCGCTTGTAAATGATGTACGCGAAACAGATATTATAATCACTTCGGGCGTTGAAGATAAATTCCTGCACGTTCTGCAGGCCGGCTTCGAAAAGATGATTCTCCCCCGCGAAAAGGAGATTGAAATAGACTGGACCGCCGAATATGACAAACGTTTCTTCGAACTTTTGGTTGCCACTAATGTGGAGTTCGATGTGGAGTTTCGCCTTCCCGGCGAAGAAACCCCTGTTACTCCCGACTGGGTGGAGGTACAGAAGTACGATGTAACGCTTGAGTACGGTGCTCGTCCCCGCAACGTGAAGTTGCGTTTCGACTGGCTCTTGAATGCCGAATCGGTTGCACGCGAGCTTGAAATCCACTTCTTGCCACGTAACGGCGAAACTATAGGCAAGCCTGCCGTGGTTAAGCTCACACAGAAAGCATCGGTGAAAATTGAGGATAACCGTAGCGGCGACTCAATTGCACTGCTCACAATATATGACCTCTTCAACTGTATGACCGAGAACTGGGATACCAGCGAGCGTATGGACAACTGGGAGGGTGTTGCCTTGTGGGAGGCCAACGACAAGGATCTTCCTTGCCCCGAAGCTGTAGGCCGTGTGCGCACAGTCTCTTATGCCTTCCTTCGTACAAAGGAGAGCCTGCCCAAGCAGATAAGACACCTCAAGTATCTTGAGAACCTTACAATTATGTCCAATGTCAACACAATGTTGTTGAGCATCGACCTCGGTCCCGAGATTTGTGAGCTCCAGTATTTGAAGAACCTCGATATCTTCTCTTATGGCCTTGTTTCTTTGCCCGACGAGTTCAAGAATCTCAAAAACCTTGAGCTGTTGAGCTTGAGTGCAAACAACTTCAACGATATTCCCGCAATTCTCACACCCGAGAATTTCCCCAACCTCAAAGTACTGCAGCTGGTGGGCGAGCGTCGTTGGACACTCAAGGACCTCACAACAAAAGGCTCTTACGACGATGGTATTGGTCTTAATATCTTGAGCACAACCGACGAGCCCAGCCGCTTGCGCGACCTCTTCCTGTGGGAGGGCCTCGAAGAGCTCCGTCTGCAGAACTGCTATATCGAGGGTGAGCTGCCCGACTTCAAAGTGGGCGAAGAGGACGTTAAATCGTATGCCGAGCTCAAAAATATAACCGATGCAAAGGAGAAAAAGACCTATGAGTCGGTACTTGCAATGGGCGACACCCTGCAGTGGCTCGTCGACAACGATATGCCCGTGATATTGCCCAATATGAAGATGCTTGCGATAAACCTTAACTTCTTCACAGGCAAGCTCCCCGATTGGTTGCTCTATCATCCCCGTTTAATCGACTTTATCCCCGAGTTGCTTATCTTCAACCAGCAGGAGGGTGGCTTGAACTCGAACGGCGACAGAGTGGGCTTTGATAATGCTCCTACCAATTTCGACTACTATTATGGCCTGGAAAACGGTGCGTTCCCCAAGATGAATGCAAAATATGACCTCAAGGATGTAATGGAGGACGAGGAGTAATTAACGATATTCAGCAAAAGAATAAGATATGAAAAAGGTATTTTTATATACATTGATGTCGGTTGTGTTGTTTGCAACCTCTTGTACCGATAACGATATTACCGCCCCCGCAGCGGGTGCTCCCGGTGCAGGCTCTGCAATTACCATCCCCGATGGTTCAATGGCCGGAGAACTTCTTATAAAGTTCAACCCCGCTATGGAGGAAATTCTCGACAAGTTGCCCGCGTCGCGTGCGGCCGGTGGCTTGAAGAGCCGTTCGGGTATTCCCTCTACCGACGAGGTGCTCGACATAATCAACGCCTACAGCTTTGAGCGTGTCTTCCCCGTGGACAAGAAAAATGAGGCGCGTACACGCGAGGCGGGTATGCACTTGTGGTATCGCGTGACATTCGACGAGAGTGTCGACCTTAAAACCGCATACGAGCGCGTTTCGCAGCTTGGTGAGGTTTCTAAAATGCAGTGCAACCGCAAAATATACCGTGCAAATGCCACAAAGGCAGGCGCATCGGCCTCTCTTGCTGCCGAGCAGCCCACAGGCAGCAGCGACAATTTCTTCAACGACCCTGCTTTCGAGTACCACTGGAGCTACATCAACCGTGGTAGCTACGACTGGAGCAAGAGCAAGGCCGGCAACGACACTCTTGTAAAGAAAGGTTGCGACGTTGGTTGCGAGGAGGCTTGGAAAAAGTCAACAGGCGACCCCTCAATCATTGTAGCAGTGCTCGACGAGGGCGTTATGTGGAACCACAACGACTTTTGGTCTACAGGTAAGCCCGGTGTAGGCTTCACAAATATGTGGGAGAACGATGAGGTGTACGGCTCCGACGAGGATGCCGACGGCAATGGTTACAAGGGCGACCGTTACGGTTACAACTTTGCAACCGACCGCCCCCTTATCTCGGTAACAGGTACTTACAGCACAGGTCACGGAACACACGTTGCCGGAACAATTGCCGCAATGAACAACAACGCAACCGGTGGTTGCGGTATTGCGGGTGGCGATGCTGCCGCAGGCAAGGGTGGTGTGAAGATTATGAGCTGCCAGCTTTTCGACGACCAGTATCAGTCGTCGCTTGTGAACGAGGCAAAAGCCATTAAATATGCTGCCGACAACGGTGCTGTCGTTCTGCAGTGCAGCTGGGGTTACCTTTCATCGGAGGTTAACTCGGCCGACTTTACTCCCGGCCCCGCAACCGAGAAAGAGTGGTCGTCGTACTATCCTCTTGAAAAGGAGGCTCTCGACTACTTTATTGCCAACGCAGGTTCACCCAACGGTGTAATTGACGGCGGTATCATCGTGTATGCGTCGGGTAACGAGTATGCTGCCGCAGCATCTTTCCCCGGTGCCTACTCAAAATGTCTTGCCGTTACCGCTCTTGCTGCCGACTATACTCCTGCATCTTATACCAACTATGGCCCCGGCAACGATATTGCCGCTCCCGGTGGCGACGGTTCGTACTATTTCCAGCTTGGTAAGGAGAGCTACGAAAAAGGTATGATATACTCTACAATAGTTGAAGAGGGCGAGGCACGTTACGACTTCTTCGAGGGAACATCAATGGCTTGCCCCCACGTGTCGGGTGTTGTTGCGCTCGGTCTCTCTTATGCCGCACAGCAGCGCCGCCACTTTACACAGGAGGAGTTTATGAAACTTATCCTTGAAACATCGAACCAGGACCTTGATTCATATTTCACAGGCGTGAAGAAATATTCGCGTAACCACTCAATGGGAGGTAACCTTGTGAGCGTGAATCTGTCGAAATACCGCAAGAAGATGGGTGTTATGGTAGATGCTGCCGCTCTTCTCGACGCTATCGATGGGGCGGGCCGTCCTATGAAGCTGCCCAATTTCTATCTTGCTCCCTCAAAGGGTAATACCGAAAAGGCCGAAAAAGTGGACCTTGCACGATACTTTATCGACGGCGGGCAAAAGACATATACCTGCACAGTGGCCAACGAGGCTATCGCAACCGTTAGCATCGAGGGTACAGTGCTCACCGTTGCAGGTGTAGCCGAGGGTGTTACCACCGCTGTTGTGGAAATTACCGATTCCACCGGTACAAAGAGCGAGGTTATAAACATTACTGTACGTAATAACGCCAACAACAACGGTTGGTTGTAATAACAGAAGAGCAAGTATGAGAGGGGTTGTTGTAGCTGCTGTTTTTGCTTTGTGGGCGCTGTCGCCCGTTGGTGCGCAGGCACAGAACGCATTGCGTGCGGCTGCCGACACTCTGCTCAACCCCGCACTGCACGCCGCAGCCGAAACAATTCTTCTCTTCGAAAAGAAAAGCGAGAACCTGGGCGTGATATACGAGAGTGACAGTGTGCGCGAGGTGCATTTCACTTTCACCAACCGCAGCAACAGCCCTGTGACGCTAACAAACGTAACAACGCATTGTGGCTGCACCGCTGCCCGTTTCACAAAAGAGCCTGTAGCTCCCGGTGAAAAGGGATATGTGGTGGTTAGTTACAACCCTAAGGGCCGTCTGGGCACAATAGACACAAACGCATTTGTCTACTGCAGTGCCACAGGCCGCAAGCCCGTTGCAAAGCTCACCCTGCTGGGAACGGTAATAAATACCGACGAGTGGAACCACCTGCCCGTTACAATGGGGGCCTTGAAGCTCAAACGCAAAAAAGTGAGTTTCACAAAGGGACGCACCGAAGCGCGCATACCTTGTGCCAATGTGGGTGCCAAGGCTCTTGAATTGAGCGCAACGCTGTTGCCGCAGTATGCCACCTTTGCGGTGGAACCGGCGCTGTTGCACCCGGGTGAAGAGGGCGACATTGTTATAACCATCGACAAGGAGAAAGCGGGTGGCGCAAAAGCCTTCTCGTTTATGGTCGAGGGGGTAGACTGCAAGGCTACTGCCCGCGTGATAAAAGCAACAATTGAGTAAAAATTAAAATTGAAATATATGAAAAACCTTTTCAAACTGATGCTGTTGTTCATTCTTGCAATTCCTTTTCAGGGTTGCAGCGACGACGACTCTTTTTCATTATCAACCCTCCCTGTGACATACTATAGCATTAAAGGTGTGTGGAAACTGCAGGAGTGGAGCGGGGCCGGCGAGAAACTTCCTGAGGTTTATCTTGAGTTCCTCCGTGGTAGCGAAAGAAAATACAACATCTACACAAGGGGACTTAACACAATGTACCCCGACGTTGTTTCCGGAACTTATGAACTGGAAGATGACTATTATAAAGGCGACATCATCACCGGAAAATACGACAATGGCAAGGATACCGGCAAGTGGAGCAACGACTACATTATCACCTCGTTCAAAGAGAATTCGATGGTGTGGGTTGTCGACGGCAACAAGAGCGATTCGTACACCTATGTGCGTGTCGATGCCGTGCCCGAGGATATGAAATATATTCCCTGACAAATAACCCTTTCCCCATAAAGGTAGTGAATAAAAAAGCGAAATTGCTTTTTTATTCACTACCTGCAAAGGAGGATGCCCTTTGAGTGCCCCTCAGATAATGTCTTTTGGCATCCCATAGGCAAAAAATATTCTTTTTTGCACTGTTTTCTAAACAAAATATCTATCTTTGCATTATAGATATATGCGCAGCGCCTTTCGCTGCCAGCCTTTCAAATCGAAACAATCTTACTTTTTACAGATTTCTTAAAGTGAACATCCTCGCAGTGGGAGTATCTTTTCACAAACTTATGTATCATATAGAACAATTGAGGAACAAAGAGATTGCCGAACTGCAATCTATTGCCCAGAATTTGGGTATCAAGGGCGTAAAATCGGCCGACCGCGACTCTCTTATCTACCGTATTCTCGACGGACAGGCATTACAGAACAGTCAATCGGGCGCTCCTGCCGTTGTTAAGGAGGAGAACCGTATGCACCGTCGCGAACATCGCCGTAACCGCATACACGCCGACAACAAGGTGTATACAGCTACCGGCGACAAGGCAGTGAAGCTCGACAAGAACGAGCCTAAAAAGATGAAGCCCGAAGAGCTTTTCAAAATAGAGGAGCCTGTTGTTGTGGCAGTGGCCGAGCAGGCTGCTCCTTTCAATGCTCCTGAAAGCATTGAAGCGCCTGTTGCGCCCGTTTCCGAGGTTGCGGCAAGCGAAGCTGCACCTGCGCCTAAAAAACGCGGCCGTAAGCCCAAGAAACAGCAAGAAGCTGCTGTGCAGGAGCAAGCACCCGAAGCGGTGGTAATCGAAACAACTGCACCCGTAGCAGAGCCTGCTGCCGAAGCTGCGGCAAGCGAGGCTGCCCCCGCGCCCAAAAAACGCGGTCGCAAGTCAAAAAAGCAACAGGAAACAGCTGCACAGGAGCAGGCGCCCGAAGCGGTAACCGAAACTGCTGCACCCGCACCCGAGGAGGGTGGCGAGGCTTTTGTGGCAATTGAGAACCTCCCTGCCGACAACGCCTCTCTTCCCGCCGATTTTGCCGAAAAAATAGAAAAGAACATACACGAGCAGAATAATAACGCCGGCGACAAGAACCAGCGTCGCCAACGCAACGAAAAGAACCGCTACGAGGCTGTCGAAAAGGCCGAGCGCCAGCAGCCACAGTACGATTTTTCCGATGTCCTGCGTGTGGAGGGTGTGCTCGAGATAATGCCCGACAATTATGGTTTCTTGCGCTCGTCCGACTATAACTACCTTTCGTCGCCCGACGATGTATATGTGTCGCAGTCGCAGATAAAGCTATACGGCCTTAAAACAGGCGATGTAGTTGAGGGCGTGATACGCCCCGCAAGCGCAGGTGAGAAATATTTCCCCCTTGTGAAGGTGAACCGAATAAACGGCCTCTCTCCCGAGTCGGTGCGCGACCGTGTAGCATTCGACAACCTCACCCCCCTCTTCCCCGACGAGAAATTCACCCTTTGTGCGGGTAGCTACGACAATATGTCTGCGCGAGTGGTCGACCTTTTTGCCCCCATCGGCAAGGGACAGCGTGCGCTCATTGTAGCGCAGCCTAAAACGGGTAAAACAATGCTGCTTAAGGATATAGCAAACGCAATTGCAGCCAACCACCCCGAAGCGTATATGATTATGCTGCTTATTGACGAGCGCCCCGAGGAGGTTACCGACATGGCACGCAGCGTCAACGCCGAGGTTATTGCATCGACTTTCGACGAGCCCGCCGAGCGCCACGTGAAAATTGCCGGCATTGTGCTTGAACGTGCAAAAAGAATGGTTGAAAGCGGTCACGATGTTGTGATTTTCCTCGACTCTATCACACGCCTTGCGCGTGCATACAACACTGTGTCGCCCGCGTCGGGAAAAGTGCTCTCGGGTGGTGTCGATGCCAATGCTCTGCACAAGCCCAAGCGCTTCTTCGGTGCTGCACGTAACATTGAGAACGGTGGTTCGCTCACCATTATCGCAACAGCGCTCATTGACACCGGTTCAAAGATGGACGAGGTTATCTTTGAGGAGTTTAAGGGCACCGGTAATATGGAGTTGCAGCTCGACCGCACATTGAGCAACAAGCGAATATTCCCCGCAGTGAACATCATCGCTTCATCTACCCGTCGCGACGATCTTCTGCTCGACAAGCAGACTCTCAACCGTATGTGGATTCTCCGTAAGTATCTCTCCGATATGAATCCTATGGAGGCGATGGAATTTGTGAAGGACAGGCTCGAAAGGACAAAGGATAATGAGGAGTTTCTTTTGAGTATGAACTCTTGATATACGCAGAAAAGAGCTGTAAGGCAGCTCTTTGCAAACAAAAATCAGGGTGACCTCCGGGTCACCCTGATTTTGTGTTTAATGGTCGAAAATGTTTTTTAGAAGGGAAGGTCGTCGGCCTCGTCGGCAGCTGCAAAATCTTCTACTTTTGCCTTGGGCGCATCGATTGCGGGAATATCGTCGGGGAAGCCTGCGGGGGCTACGCCACGCTCAACCTTCCAAGCGCGTATGTCGTTGAACCAACGGCCGTTATACTCGCGTGCGTTGATGTCGAAAGAGACTGTGAGCTCCTCGCCTGCCTGAATGTTGAATTGTGCTATTTTGTCGGCACCGAACACGTTGAAACATACCTTGCGAGGGAACTTCTCGTGTGTTTCAATTACGTATTCCTGCATTTTCCACTCGTTACCTGTTTTTGAGATACCGCCTCTGTCGGGCAGCACTGCAATGATTTTTCCTGTTATTTCCATAATGCTTTTTCAAATACCTTGCGAAAATAACTCTTTTCTCACCGATAACCAATTTTTTTTCTCTCAATTTTGCAACGAATATTATATTTAATCTTATCTTTGTAACTACGTATCGCGCGTGCGCGTGAGCGGAATTTCTGATTGTTAAATTTAACTTTATATACTATGAATTTTACAGTATCGAGCTCGCTTTTGTCATCACGTTTGCAGACTATCAGCAGAGTAATAAATTCAAAGAACCCCATCCCTGTGCTGGATTGTATTTTGTTCGAGTTGCAGGGAAATACCCTCACACTCACAGCTTCCGACCCCGACAATACACTCAATACCTCTTTCGAGGTTGTCGAGAGCTCCGAGGATTTCAATTTTGCAATATCGGCAAAAATCCTCATCGACTCATTGAAGGAGATTTCGGAACAGCCTTTGCGTTTCGAGGTCAACAAGGATACACTTGAAATTACAATATACTATTTGAACGGAAAGTACAGCATGGTTGCACAGAACGCCGACGAGTATCCCTCGGCTGCAGTTCTTGGCGAGGGTGCTGTTGCCATCAATGTTCCCACAAAGGTGCTTTCGAGCGGAATTTCCTGCTCGCTCTTCGCCGCTGCCGACGATGAGGTGCGCCCCGTTATGTGCGGTGTATATTTCGATTTTACCCCCGAGAGCATCACTCTCGTTGCATCGGACGGTCACAAGCTCGTACGTTGCCGCGACTACTCGGTTACAGGTGCCGAAAAATCGGCTTTCATCCTTCCCAAAAAGCCTGCTACGCTGTTGAAGAACCTTCTTGGCAAGGACGAGCAGGAGGAGGTTGGTGTTGAGTTCGACGGCCGTTTCGCAATTTTTGCAATGGGTGAGTATAAGCTCATTTGCCGCCTTTTCGACGGTCGCTACCCCAACTACAACTCGGTTATCCCCCAGAACAACCCCCACAAGCTCACAGTGGACCGTGCGGCTCTCATAAGCACATTGCGTCGTGTGGCTATCTTCTCGTCACAGGTGAGCCTTATCAAGCTCCACCTCGAGGATAACAAGATCGTCATCTCGGCTCAGGATACCGACTTCTCGACATCGGCCGAGGAGAGCATCACCTGCAGCTACGAGGGTGCATCGATGAACATCGGCTTCCGTGCATCGTTCCTCATCGATATTCTCAACAACCTCCCCGGCCAGGATGTAATAATCGAGCTTGCCGATCCTTCGCGTGCAGGTGTGATTGTTCCCGCCGAGCAGGTAGACCAGCAGGAGCTGCTCATGTTGTTGATGCCTATGATGCTTACCGAATAATAGAAAACAATGAAGCTTAATCTCAAGAACCCTATAATATTTTTCGACCTCGAGACAACGGGTGTCGATGTATCGAAGGACCGCATTGTGGAAATATGTTATATTAAAGTATTTCCCGACGGAAGCGAGAAGGAGTGCGTGCGTCGCGTGAACCCCGGGGTGCACATTCCCGAGGGTGCGTCGGCCGTTCACGGAATTTACGACGAGGATGTGAAGGACTGCCCCCTCTTCCGCGAAATTGCCAAAGAGATTGCTGCCGACTTCGAAGGTTGCGATGTTGCGGGCTTTAACTCGAACCGCTTCGACCTTCCCCTGCTTGCCGAGGAGTTCCTGCGTGCACAGGTTGATATCGACCTCACACGCCACCACGCGATAGATGTTCAGGTGCTCTACCACAAGCGCGAGCCCCGCACACTGTCGGCCGCTCACAAGTTCTACTGCGGCACAGAGTTCGACAATGCCCATAGCGCTCTTGCCGACACACGTGCAACCTACGAGGTGCTTAAGGCTCAGCTCGACCACTACAGCGACATGGAAAACGACGTGGCTGCTCTCGCACGCGAGTCGTCGTTCACCCGCAATGTCGACTTTGCCGGCCGTTTCGTGTACGACGATGCAGGGCGTGAGCTTTTCAATTTCGGAAAATACAAGGGTGAAAGCGTTAGTGAGGTGTTGCGCCGCGACCCCGGCTATTATGGCTGGATGATGAACGGAGATTTTCCGTTGAATACAAAGCAGGCGCTCACAAGAATTAAACTGCGCGACTTTAACAAATAACAGATGCTGAAAGGAAAAAAAATAGTATTGGGAGTAACGGGAAGTATTGCTGCTTACAAGTCGGCAATACTTGTTCGTCTATTGGTGAAGGAGGGCGCCGAGGTTCAGGTGGTGATGACCCCCTCGGGCAAGGAATTCATAACTCCGCTCACTCTCTCCACTCTGTCGGGCCGTCCTGTGGTGTGCGACTTTTTCAACGCCAACAGCGGCGAGTGGCACAGCCACGTGGAACTCGGTCTTTGGGCCGATGCTATGATTGTGGCTCCTGCAACAGCTGCCACAATGGGAAAAATGGCCGCAGGCATTGCCGACAATATGTTGGTGACAACATATCTGTCTATGAAGGCTCCTGTCTTCATAGCTCCTGCAATGGACCTCGATATGTTCGCCCACCCCGCAACACAGCACAGCCTGCAGGTGTTGCGCAGTTACGGCAACATTATAATTGAGCCTGCGTCGGGTGAGCTTGCAAGCCACCTTAGCGGCAAAGGACGAATGGAGGAGCCCGAGAACATAGTAAAAGCCCTCAAAGATTTTTTTTTGACTAGTTGCAGCCTTGCAGGCAAGCGCGTGCTTGTTACCGCAGGTCCCACATACGAAAAGATAGACCCTGTGCGCTTTATCGGCAACTATTCAACCGGCAAAATGGGTTATGCCATTGCCGGTGAGTGTGCCCGCCGTGGTGCCGAGGTTGTGCTTGTGTCGGGCCCTGTTTCCCTTGCTACCCCTGCGGGGAATATCAAGAGGGTAAACGTGGAATCGGCCGAGGAGATGTACAACGCTGCAATGGAGGCTTTTCCCGCTTGCGACGCTGCTATTTTGAGCGCTGCCGTGGCCGATTATCGTCCTGCCGTGTGTGCCGACAAAAAGATTAAGCGCACGGGCGAGGGTATGACAATTGAGCTGGAGGCGAATAAGGACATTGCAGCCTCGCTCGGTAAGACAAAGCGCGACGGGCAATTGCTCGTGGGTTTTGCGCTGGAGACAAACGACGGCGAGGTTCACGCACGCGAGAAATTGCAGAAGAAGAATCTCGATTTTATAGTTCTAAACTCGCTTGCCGACGAAGGTGCGGGCTTTGGACACGACACAAACAAGGTAACCTTTATAAGCGAGGCGGGTGAGGAACAGTTCCCGCTCAAGAGCAAGCGCGACGTTGCCGGCGACATTGTGTCGTATCTCTCTAAACTTCTGCTTGCCGTGCTTCTGTTGCTGGTGCCCGTCGGCGCATCGGCTGTAGGCGAGGAACTTAACGCAAAAGTTACGCTCAATTCGTCGAAGGTGCAGGGTGGTGAAACCGATGTGTTCAAGGTGCTCGAAGAGTCAATCTCCGATTTTCTGAACACCCGCAAGTGGACACAGAATACTTACGAGGAGAACGAGCGTATAAACAGCAACTTCAATTTTGTAGTAGAAAAATACTCCAACGACGGCTCTTTCACCTGCTCGCTAATTGTGCAGGCTACCCGCCCCGTGTACGGCTCGTCCTATAATACCACAATCTTCAAGTACGAGGACAAGGCAATAACCTTCAACTACCAGCCATACGATCGTATGGATTTCAATGAGGACAACCTCGACAATAACCTCACCGCAGTGCTTGCCTTTTATGCCTACACAATCATTGGTATGGACATGGATGCAATGGGCGAGCTTGGCGGCAGCGAGTGGCTCAACAAGGCGCAGAATATTGCCAACAACGCCCAGACGCTCGGCGACGCAGGCTGGAAATCATCGGGCAGCGAGAACAATCGCTTCGCCATAATCGACGATTATATGAACGGCGCGCTCGAACCGGTGCGCAAGCTTATGTACAGATACCACCGCTTGGGGCTCGACACAATGTACCAGAATGTGCGCACAGGCCGTGCCGAGGTGAGCAAGAGTATTGAGATGCTTAAAAAGGCCTACGAAGACCGCCCTATGGCCTATTTCACAAAGCTGTGGGTTGAATACAAGAACGACGAACTAATAAACATATATTCCGTTGGTGCCACAAAGGAGCGTGGCGAGGTGCGCAGGGTAGTGACTTCAATCGATGCCTCTCTCTCCACAGCGTGGGACAAGGCGGAAAGTAATTCAGAGAACCAGTTGTAGAATGTTACGTTCGATAATAATAAAGAATTTTGCCCTTGTAGAAAAGGCCGAGGTGGACTTTGAACAGGGTTTTTCGGTGATTACCGGTGAAACGGGCGCCGGAAAATCGGTCTTTCTGGGAGCAATATCAATGATGCTGGGCCAGCGTTCCGACACAAAGTCTATACGCGAGGGTGCCGACCGTTGCATCATTGAGGGACATTTCGATATATCGTCCTTTTCGTTGCGCAGTTTTTTCGACGAAAATGAAATAGACTACTGCGCCGACGATTGCATAATAAGGCGCGAACTTTCGTCGAACGGCCGCAGCCGTGCGTTCATAAACGACACTCCTGTGGCGGCAGCACTGCTCAAGGAACTTGGCGGCCGTCTTATAGACATACACTCGCAGCACCAGAATCTGTTGCTCGGTAACCGCAATTTCCAGCTCAATGTGCTCGATATTCTTGCCGGTGACAGCGACCTTTTGCGTGCCTACGAGCAGAAATACAGCGCCTACACGGCTGCCGAAAAGGAACTTGCGAAGCTTCGCGAAGAACTCGAGCGCAGCAGCCGCGACGAAGAGTGGTTGCGTTTTCAGCTCGAAGAGCTCGAGGGTGCGGCGTTGAAGGATGGCGAGCTCGAAGAGCTCGAAGAGGAGCAGAATGCCCTCTCTCACGCCGAAGATATTCAGGCTGCTCTCTACGGTGCCGTGGGTGCAATAGAGGGTAACGACGAGGCCGGCCTTTTGCGTGCTTTGCGCGACGCAGCAGCCTCTCTCTCCCGAATATCGTCGCACTATGCTCCCGCCGCCGAGCTTTCGGAACGCATAGAGAGCAATTATATTGAGCTCAAGGATTGTTGTGAGGAACTTCAGCAGCGTGCCGAGCGTGTGCAGTTTGTTCCCTCGCGTATGGAGTATGTCGACTCGCGCCTTGCGCTCCTTTACAGCCTGCAGAAGAAACACAAGGCGCAGACCGTTGCCGAACTTATTGCTCTTGCAGCGGGCTACCGCGAAAAGCTCGACCACATAGACAACGGCGACTATGAAATAAAAGAGGCCGAGGCGCGCCTCGATGCATTGCGTGGCGAGCTTGCCGAGCTTGCGGCGCAGCTAACCGCTGTGCGTACAGCGGCAGCAAAGGGGCTCGAGGGTGATATTGCGGCCATTCTTGTGAACCTTGGTATGCCGCTCATACGTTTCGAGGTTGAAATGAAGAAAGCCGTTTCGTTTGCTCCCGCCGGGGTAGACCTGGTAACCTTCCTCTTCTCGGCCAACAGCATAAGCGCTCCGCAGCCGCTGTCCGACGTTGCATCGGGTGGTGAGATGGCGCGTGTGATGCTCGCCCTTAAATCGCTTGTCGCAAGCAATATGGGACAGCCTACGCTCATATTCGACGAGATTGACACCGGTATATCGGGTGTTATTGCCGAGCGTATGGGACGCCTTATGAAACAGATGGGCGGCAAGAGCAATCAGGTTATAAGCATAACCCACCTGCCGCAGGTTGCGGCTCTTGGAGCATCGCACTACAAGGTGTACAAGGAGGAGAGTGTAAAAGGAACAATTACTAATATAATAAAACTGACACAGGAGGAGCGCGTGCGTGAAATTGCGCAGATGATGAGCGGCGAGGTTCTCACCGAAGCGGCCCTTTCCAACGCAACCCAAATGTTGTCACAAGAGTAGAATATAGATTATGGTAAACACAAACGAAATGATATTCGGCGTACGCGCCGTGTTGGAGGCTCTTGAGGCCGGCAAAGAGGTAGATAAGATTCTTGTTAAGCGCGATATCCAGAGCGAGCTGTCGCGTGAGTTGTTCTCGGCCCTCAAAGGTCGCACAATACCCGTGTTGCGCGTGCCCGTGGAGAAACTCAACCGCATAACACGCAAGAACCACCAGGGTGTGATTGCGTTCATATCGGCTGTGGAGTATGCAAGTGTCGATACACTTGTGCCCACACTCTACGAGGAGGGCAAGAGCCCATTCCTTGTGCTTCTCGACGGTATTACCGACGTGCGTAACTTCGGTTCTATTGCCCGCACCTGTGACTGTGCCGGAGTCGATTCAATAATTATCCCTGCGCACAACAGCGTAACCGTTAACGCCGACGCTGTCAAGACATCGGCCGGTGCATTGCACACTCTGCCCGTGTGCCGTGAAAAGAATATCACCGAAACGCTCAAGTACCTTAAAGCATCGGGCATAAAGATTGTATGTGCAACCGAGAAGGGTGAAATAAACTACACACAGACTGCTTACACCGAGCCTGTATGCATTGTGATGGGTGCCGAAGATACAGGTATTCCACGCGAGCATCTTGCGCTGTGCGACGAGTGGGTGCAGATACCGCAATTCGGTAACATTGAGTCGTTGAACGTGTCGGTGGCAACAGGAGTGATTCTCTACGAGGCTGTGCGTCAGCGCCACCTTGCTGAATAATGAATCCCTCTTATATCCTCCGCCATTCGATGCGGAGGATTTTTTTTGTCTCCTCCGTTACGCTGCAGTGTGCTGCGGGTCTTTCGCCCACGAGCCATAGAATAGTGCCTGCGGAGTCGGTCACTACAAGCTGCTGCTCCTTCTGCACGGCGTTCATCTTCTTGTCGGTCATATAGTCGCTGACGAGCTTGCTGCCGCGCATTCCGAACGGGGCGAAGCGGTCGCCTTTGCGCCAACGGCGCAGCGTGAGCGGTGGCAGAATTTTTTCATAGTCGAGCGTGGCAACCTCTTTTACGCGCTCTATTTCGCCGTTAAAGGGCATTGTGGAACATAATACAGTGCCTTGTGGTGTTTCTGTTGCACCATCGGTTATAAGTTCCGTTTCGGTGCTCCCCTCGCCTCTCTTTTGTGTAACGATGAGTGTTGTGCGGTCTTTTATAACGCGCCACCCGTTGCTCTCGAATGTGTGGCAACCCTCTCTCTCCATTGTGCTGCAAATGTCGCCTATCTGTGTGGAGTTAAACCCTAGTGGTTGCAGAATTTCGTGCAGCAGCGCTGCGGGCGAGGGCTCTTTTGTGAGCTTCTCAATGTCTATCGCGTTGCCTTTTTTCACTCTTTCTATTCCCTGGGCAATGGCTGCTGCATACACCTTTTCGGCCTCGCTCACACGTTCGGCTGTTTGGGCTATGCTCTCTATGATTGACGGGTTTATCTTGCTCATTGCAGGGAGAATCTCGAGTCTCACCTTGTTGCGTGTGTAGTCGGTCTGCAGGTTGGTGCTGTCGGTAACATACTCCTCGCCGCGGTAGTGCAGGTATTCCTGAATGTCGCTACGCCCAACGCACAGCAACGGGCGCACAATGTAGCCGTTTTTCGGCTGAATGCCGCGCAACCCCTTTATTCCTGTGCCGCGCAGCAGGTTCAGGAGAACCGTCTCGCTGCTGTCGTCGCGGTGGTGCGCTACGGCAATGGCTGTTGCGCCACTCTCCTTGCGCAGGCGCTTAAATGCCTCGTAGCGCAGTTCGCGGGCTGCCATCTCAATGGAAATCTTCTTTTCTTGTGCGTATGCGGTGGTGTCAAAGTCTACAACCGTGAGTGGAACGTTGCGGCGGTGGCACAGCTCGCGCACAAAATGTTCATCGCGCATACTCTCCTCGCCGCGCAGGTGGAAATTACAGTGTACGGCAGTGCAGCAGTAACCCAGTTTCTGCAATACAAGCAGAAGCGCCACCGAGTCGGCACCTCCGCTCAATGCCACAATAACTTTTGCCCCGTCGGCGAGTAAAGCTTTTTTCTCTATGAATTTAGCGACTTTGTGTACCATTTTCTCCTTTATATGTGCGAAGATAGGTCTTAAACTTTATATTTCTATTAAAAATGGCATAAAAAGGTGTTTGTGACTAAAAAATAGGTTCCATAATTTGCCGTTTATGAAAAATAGTTATACCTTTGTCGCTGCAAATGGGGCATATGCCTTGTGAGCAATTTGGTACCTTGGATGAGTGGCTTAGTCAGTGGTCTGCAAAACCATGTACGGCGGTTCGAATCCGCCAGGTACCTCGAAGCACCGCAATTGCGGTGCTTTCTTTTTTATAGAACTATGGCCGATAATTTTTTAGAAAAAAGAATGGAGCAATACAAGGCGCGTGCAACCTCGCAGGGGGCTGCAAGGGGTGCTTCTGTTGCCGTTCTCATTGAGAAAAGCTGTGCAACGGAGTTCGATGGCTTTAAGGTGCGCCACGACCAATTACGGCGCATTGTGGTGGCAGCTGTGAAGGTTGCTCCCGCAGCTGCTTTCCGTTATAAATTACTTTGTGGCGACGATGCTGTGCAGTGTGTTACAGGTGTGCTGTCGCCCACAGCCTGCATTGCGGTATATGCGCCCGCAGAGTGCTGCTCTTTTACTCTTGGCAGGGCTGTGCAGGCAATGCTTTTGCAGGCTGCCGAAATTGGCCTGAGCGGTGCTGTTGTAAAGGATTTTGCGTTGCAGGAGTGTGGCGGGCTTGTTCCCGTGGCTCTTCTTGCTGTGGGGCGCGCAGCGGAATTTCAGCCCTTGTCTGCTTGTGAGGTAAACAGTTTTATAATAGAATGATTATGGCGGCGGAGGATTGTTGGGGGGCAATAATTTCTTTACCGAAAAAGAATATTCCTGAAGGTGTCTACAAGAAAGGGTGTGAACAACAAAGGGGTTGGCTCAAAAGCCCCGTTTAAGAACAAGCAAACCCTGTCAGAATGTGCTCTGGCAGGGTTTGTTCTCTTTGCAAAATGACTTTTGGGTCACCCTCTTTGTTGTCTTGTTATGCATCGATGTTTGCGTATGTTGCGTTTCTCTCGATAAACTCTTTGCGGGGGCCTACATCGTCGCCCATAAGCATTGAGAATATGTGGTCGGCTTCCTGCGCATCGCGGATGGTGACCTGTTTCAGTGTACGTGTCTCGGGGTTCATTGTTGTGTCCCACAATTGCTCGGGGTTCATCTCTCCAAGACCTTTGTAGCGCTGAATGTTAATCTCCTTCTCGTTACCGCCGGCATACTCCTGTATGAATGCCTCCTTCTCCTTGTCGTCGTAGCAATATTTCTTTGCCTTGCCCTTTGTGCAGAGGTAGAGCGGGGGCATTGCCTTGTAGAGGTAACCTCCCTCAATGATTTCGGGCATATAACGGTAGAAGAGTGTCATAATAAGTGTACCGATGTGAGCACCGTCGACGTCGGCATCGGCCATCATAATAATCTTGTGGTAGCGCAGTTTTTCGATGTTGGCTTTCTTGCTGTCCTCGGGGTCGAGGCCGAAGCGTACGCCGATAGCCTGAATGATGTTGTTTATCTCGTCGCTCTCGAAAGCCTTGTGCCACATTACCTTCTCCACGTTGAGGATTTTACCGCGCAAGGGGAGAATAGCCTGGAATGTGTTCTTGCGGCCCTGTTTTGCCGAACCGCCGGCCGAATCACCCTCCACAAGGAAGAGCTCGCAACGTGCGGGGTCTTTGTCGGAGCAGTCGGCGAGCTTGCCGGGCATACCGCAACCGCCCATAGGGGTTTTGCGCTGTACGCTCTCGCGTGCCTTGCGCGCTGCGATACGAGCTGTTGCTGCAAGAATAACTTTGTCGACAACCATTTTGGCCTCTTTGGGGTGCTCCTCGAGGTAGTAAGCGAGTGCTTCGCCCACAGCCTGGTCTACAGCGCCTGTAACCTCGTTGTTTCCGAGCTTGGTCTTTGTCTGTCCCTCGAACTGGGGCTCGGCAACCTTAACCGAAACA
Source organism: Bacteroidaceae bacterium (assembly GCA_045636125.1). Lineage (GTDB taxonomy): Bacteria > Bacteroidota > Bacteroidia > Bacteroidales > Bacteroidaceae > HGM04593. The sequence goes on along the minus strand of JAZTWX010000020.1, from coordinate 20,637 downwards.
ATGGCGGTGAGTCCCTCGCGGAAGTCCTCTCCCGAAATCTCTACTTTTGCTTTCTCAAGAGCCTTTGTGTCGTCGGCATATTTTTTGAGGGTACGGGTGAGTGCACGGCGGAAGCCTGCAAGGTGTGTACCACCCTCTATGGTGTTGATGTTGTTTACGTATGAGTGTACGTTCTCGCTGTAACCGTTGTTGTAGATGATGGCTGCCTCAATGGGGATTCCGTTCTTTTCGGTGTTGAGGTAGATTACATCGTTTATGAGGGGTGTGCGCGACTCGTCGATGTAACGCACGAACTCCTTCAAGCCCTCGGTTGAGTAGAAAGTCTCACTTTTGTACTCTCCGTTCTCGTCAGCCTCGCGCTTATCGGTGAGTGTGATGGTGATTCCGGCGTTGAGGAATGCAAGTTCGCGCAAACGGGTTGCGAGAATCTCGTATTTGTATTCCGAAACCACGAAGATGCTGTCATCGGGCTGGAAGGTCTGGCGTGTACCGCGAATGTCGGTATCTCCTACGCAGTGAACCTGATCGAGGGGCTTTCCGCAAGAGTAGTTCTGCTCGTAGTGCTTTCCGTCGCGGAACACCTCGGTCTTCATATGTGTCGAAAGGGCGTTTACGCACGAAACGCCGACGCCGTGCAATCCTCCCGATACTTTGTAAGAGTCTTTGTTGAATTTACCACCGGCGTGGAGTACGGTCATTACAACCTCGAGAGCCGAACGGTTCTCCTTCTCGTGCCAGTCTACGGGGATACCACGGCCATTGTCCTGTACGGTAATTGAATTGCCGGGGTTGATTGAAACATTTATGTGTGTGCAGAAGCCGGCCATAGCCTCGTCGATAGAGTTGTCCACAACCTCGTATACAAGGTGGTGCAATCCCTTTTCGCTAATGTCGCCAATGTACATTGCGGGGCGTTTGCGCACCGCTTCAAGTCCTTCGAGAACCTGAATACTGTCGGCTGAATACTGTGCTGCCGTGTTCTGTTTTACTTCTTCGCTCATAGTGTATTTTTCTTGTTGGAATAACTCAACAAAAATACAAATAAATGCACTATTCTGCAAGGATTTCCGCGCTTTTATTAGCCCATAAAAACGTAGTTTTTACCATTTTGGAAACTTTGCTGGTGTTGTTGCGTATGGTGCGGCTTCTTGCCTCGTGAGCGTGCGGCTTGCGGTAGGTTTTTGGCGGTGTACAGGGTGTGTGCCGGTGTGTCGGTTGTTCCGTTTCTTTGGATGCGGGTCCGAAGGCTTTTTTTTTGATTTGTCTACCGGCCGGGGAGGGTATAACGCGAAAAGGCTGGATTATTCATCCAGCCTATCGTAGGTAAATATATGTTTTAGAAATTAGGCTAATTTAGCGATTTTAGCGCACAAACCTGATTTGAGGTTTGCAGCCTTGTTCTTGTGGATGAGACCACGTTTAGCCATTCTGTCAAGCATTTTCTGAACCTCGGGGAACTTGGCCAAAGCCTCGTTCTTGTCGGTCATAGCGCGCAAGTCGCGTACTGCCGAACGCATATTTTTACCGAAATAACGGTTTTGAAGATTTCTCTTCTCTGTCTGTCTGATTCTTTTAAGTGATGATTTGTGATTTGCCATCTCTTTATAAATTATTCAAGTTTTTATTAGTAGCCCATAGGGGAATCGAACCCCTCTTTCAAGAATGAAAATCTTGCGTCCTAGCCGATAGACGAATGGGCCAGCCTTTTTGCTCTTTTGGAGCGGTGATTGTCGCTTGTTATCACATATTAGTGGTAAAGCGACTGCAAAGGTAAAACCTTTTTTTGAATTGGCAAATAATTTCCAGTTTTTTTTTGTAGTTTTGTGCCGTATTATGTTGGTTCTGGGCGTGAAACGTTCTCTTTTCCGGCATTTTTTGGGTAATTCTGTGCTATATGGTAGAAAAGTACGAGGGAATTGTGCTCCGCACGATAAAATACAACGACTCGCTTATGATTGCCGATATTTACTCCCGGCAAGCGGGCCGTCGTTCGTTCCTGTTGCCTGTTACGCGCAGCAAGAATTCCAAAGTGCGCAACGTGCTTTTCCAGCCCCTCTCTATGGTTGCCTTTTCAGCGTCGGGGCGCAGCACAAAGTCGCTTGCCCGCATTGCCGATGCTCAACCGCTTAAATTATATGCCACATTGCCATACGATGTCGTAAAATCGTCCATTGCAATGTTTCTTGCCGAAGTGCTCACATACTCCCTGCGCGACGAGGGTGCCGACGAAACCCTCTATTCCTTTATTGAGAATGCGCTTTTGTGGTTAGATGCAGCCGATGAGGCTTATGCCGACTTTCACCTTGTCTTCCTCTCGCGCCTGCTGCTTTTCCTGGGTATCTATCCCAATATAGGCGAGGCGCAGGAGGGCAGTTATTTCGATATGCTGTCGGGCTGTTGCGTGCGCGAGCATCCGTTGCACGCCCATTTTCTTATGCCCAATGCGACGGCCCGTTTCGCACAACTTTTGAACAGCGACTTTCAGACAGTGCGCCGTTTGGGGTTGAACAAGGAACTGCGCGGCAGTTTCCTCACTGCTTTTGAGGAGTATTACCGCCTGCACATCCCCGATTTTCCCTTTTTGCGCTCCACTGCCGTGTTGCGCGAACTTTTTATGGTTTAAGCCTGGTGCACGCGGGCTAAAGCCGAAAATTCTTTGTAATAAACACGAAAAAGACCTATCTTTGGCGCGCGGTTGAACCGCGAAAGAATGTACTATGGAAAAAGAAGAACTTGTAAAACTTATTGAAACGAAAGAGATTGTAGGAGTCGACTTTTCGGGGCAGAGGCTCGAAGGCATCGATTTTTCGGGCTGCCGCCTGGAGCGTGTGAGCTTCAAACAGTGCGAGCTTGTTCATTGCCGTTTCCGCAAAGCAACAATCGTGTGGAGCGACTTCAGGTATGCCAACATAGAGCACGGAACGTTCGAGGAGGCAAAAATTGAATTCTGCGACTTCTACCGCGCCTTTCTTGGCGGTGTAATAATATTCACTCACAGTTGTGTGAGCAATTGCAGTTTCAACAAGACATATTTCGGCGACTCGGCCGTGTTGAGGCGCAGCTCGCTCGTCAAGGGGCGCATTCTGCAGCAGTCGGCCGGCGAGTATGAGAAATTCCTCACCCAGTGGCACCTCTATGGCACCGGCGAGAGAAAGAACGATGTCAACGCAATATCGGACTGGAGCGCCGCCGAGGCACTGAAAGGCCGCTGGGAAGAGGCCGAGGAGATATACAAGAATTTCAACGCCCTATGGACCGAAAAGGGCTTTATTGCCGACGGTAACTGGGCCTATGTGCAGGGCCGCCGTATGGAGCGCCGTCGTATGATAGCCGAAATCTTCTATCGCAAAGTAGGCGTCTTAAAAGGCGCGCACAACGCAGTCAAAATATTCACCAATTCGGCATCGGATATTCTTTTCGGCTTCGGTGAGAGTATCACAAAAATGGTGATTACATATATTATCACAGTTTTTCTGTTTGCTTGGGTGTTCTATTCGAACGTGTCGCTGCTCGAGTATGGCGAGTCCCTGTTGATCAGTTTCAAGAATATGGTGGGTATAGACTCCGATCTATTGCGCAACGTCTCGCCGCTTATCGATATGTTGAACATTGTGCAGACAACCATTGGAATTCTGTTTACCGGTATATTCGGTTTTATATTGGGAAATAAGATAAGGAACCAATAAATAAAGTGAACCCCAAAAGTTAGAAAAACTTTTGGGGTTCACTTTATCGTGGTAATCCTTTTTATTATGCAAGCAATTGCTTCACTATTGCCGAAATAACCTTTCCGTCGGCCTTTCCTGCAAGTTGTTTTGTGGCAACGCCCATTACTTTTCCCATATCCTGGGGCTTGTTCGCGCCCACCTGTGCTATAATCTCCTTGAGCGCAGCGGTAATCTCCTCCTCACTCATCTGCTTGGGAAGATATTTCTCCATAATTGCCACCTGTGCGAGTTCTTCGTTTGCAAGGTCGTCGCGACCCTGGCTCTTGAAAAGTTCGGCCGACTCCTTGCCCTGTTTCGACAGTTTCTGAATGAGCTTGATGGCTGTTTCGTCACTCACTGTGTCGCCTGCGCCGGGAGCGGTCTTTGCTTCGAGAAGCACTTTTTTAATGTTACGCAAAGTGTCGAGAGCTACTTTGTCCTTGGCTTTCATAGCCTCTTTAATGTCGTTGCTTATAATATCGAAAAGTTCCATAATTTTTATTCTATTGTTTCGTCATTAATTGTTTCTTCTTCGGAATTGGGGCTTTCGGGTTCATTGGCAGGCTCGTCCTGCGCGGTGCAGCCCATTGCAATGTTTTTCAACGCCTCAAGTTCCTGGATTGTTCTCTTGTAGGTGGGTGAGTTGTCGATTGCTGCAATAAGTTCGTCGCAGTTCATATCCTCGGCTTCGAAAATGAAGCTCTTGTATTCCTCCTTGTAGAAATTCTGCTCCATCGCCTTCAAGGCTTTCTCTTCGGCCTCGCGGCGTGCCTGCTCTTCGCGTGTGAGACGCTCGTTTTCGGCATTTTCCTCTTCTATGAGAGGTTCCATGCCGGGGATGTGGCTCATACCGAAGCCTGTGGCAAGTACGGTTACTTTCACTTCGCCACGGCCCAGCGCGTGGTCTTTGCTCAATCCCCAGATAACCTCGATATTCTCGTACTTGAACTGCTCCATAAATTCGTTTACGGCGTTAATCTCTTCCACGAGCATAGGTTCGTTGGGGTTATAGTATATGTTGAAGAGAATCTTCTTCGACTTGTATATGTCGTTGTTGTTGAGCAGGGGCGAGTGCATTGCCTTTTCAAAAGCCTTTGCAAGGCGTCCTTCGCCGCTCTCTATGCCGTAGCTCATAATGGCTACGCCGCCGTTCTTCAAAATCTTCTTCACATCGCGGAAGTCGAGGTTGATTGTTCCGCGTGCGGTGATTATTTCTGCAATGCTCTTTGTTGCGGTTGTGAGAATCTCGTCAACCTTGCGGAAACCGTCCTCAATATTGAGTTTGGGATATATGTCGAGCAGGCGCTCGTTGTTTATGACAAGCAGCGCATCGACGTGCTTTGCAATCTCCGATACTCCGCGCAGAGCCTGCTTGATTTTCTTTCCCATTTCGAAGCGGAAAGGAATTGTTACAATTCCAATGGTGAGAATGTCCATGCTGCGGGCAATCTCGGCAACAACGGGGGCTGCTCCTGTTCCTGTACCACCTCCCATACCTGCGGTGATAAAGGCCATCTTTGTACCGTCGTTAAAGAGTGCCTGAATGTCGGCGCGGCTCTCCTCGGCAGCTTCGCGTGCGACGGCGGGGTCGTTTCCGGCTCCCAATCCCTCGGTTATAGTTTCGCCCAGTTGCAGCTTCACGGGAACGGGCGACTCCTGCAGTGCCTGTTTGTCGGTGTTGCATATAACAAACGAAACATTGTGTATGCCCTTTTCGAACATATTTTGTACTGCATTGCTTCCGCCGCCGCCCACGCCGATAACTTTAATTATTCGTGGAACATCTGTGGGTATTGCAAAGGGTAGTCCTTTTATTTCTTCTTCGTACATAATAGCGTGTTGTTTCTGTTGTTAATTATTCGTCGTCGCCACCGTCTTCCTCTTCTTCCGATATCTGGTCCTTGAACTCCTTGAGCATTCCTTTTCCTTTTGAGAAAATGTCGAAGAGTCCCCAACCGCCTCCATTGGCCGGGCGTGGCTGCTTCTTGGGTTTTTCGGGCTTTGGTGCGGGTTTTTCCTGTGGCTCGTTGATAACCTCTTCCTCCACCTCTTCGTCAAAAAGGGTTGTCTGTACTGGTTTTGCGGGCTCTTTGGGCTTGGGCTCCTTGCAGCAATTCTCTTTTCCAGTGGTGAGAAGGCCGAAGAGTGTGGGGGTTATTGCGCCCTGTGCAAGGTACAGGTTGCTGTCGCTGAAACAGTTGAGCGACGGCTCGGTTATTATGCGGGTGGTGTATCCTGACAAGTGCTCCTCGATGAGCGTGTTCAGGTTCTTGAGCTTTGCCGCTCCACCGGTAAAGAGAATCTGCGCTACCTTGTAGCCCGAAATCTCTATCTGGTGTTTCACGTTGAGCAGTATTTCGCCCACACGTGCTGCGATAATTTTATTGAGTGTTTCGTTGGGAACGGGTGAATTGTCGACAATTGTGCTGTTGTAGCCTTTGAAAATCTTCAACTGCTCGGCCTCCTCGCGCGAAATGTGCTCGGTGCAGATATCTTTTGTAATGTTCTCGCCGCCAATGGGGAGCACAACAAGGGTGCGCAGGAAATTGTCGCTGTATATGGAAACGGTTGTTGTTGCTGCACCCATATTTATAAGTGCGCAGTTGCGGCGGTCGTCGTTGCTAAGCAGAATGTCAGCTTCGAGTTTTGCGGCGCTGAAACTGTCGACAATCTCAATGTCTGCCATCTTGAAGCTCTCGTTCATCTGTTTCACAAATTGCTCCTTAATTACAATATTAAGGTAGTTGCACTCAATATTGCGTGTGTGGAAACCTGTGGGCGCAGTGTTCACTCCGCTGTCGAGTTTGTATTCCTGCACGAACCCACGAACTTTCAGATAGCCTTCGGGAACAATGAATTCATTGTCGTTTTCAAGTGCCATACTGTCGATAATGTCGGGAGTAATTTTCTTGTACTCGTCGAAACTGCGGCGTACGGTCGACTTGATAGCCCTCACCGAAAGGCCGCCTATCGTTGTGTAGGCCTTCTCAATTGTAGCTCCATTCTCGAGCTGCGCCTCCAGGCGGTTGATGATGTTTGTGAGACAGCTGCTTGTGGCGTCGACATTGCGCACCACGCCTTTTGAAATGAACCCTTCAACGGGCTCGCTTGCATAGGCCACAATCTTTATGCCGTCGTAGGTGGCAATACCCACCGTGCCCGACACCTTTGATGAGCCTATTTCAATGGCTGTTATGTAATTCTTTGTTCCCATATATTAATCTCTTTTTGTGCAAATAACCTGTTTGTCAAACTCCACGTTTATCTTCTTGTACTTGTTCCACCCAATGGTGTTGAGCCCTTTCTCGTAGAATTTAAGCAATTTGCCGAATTTCTCCTCTATCTTTTCGGCTTTTCCGAACTCCACAGTGTGGTTGCCTACTCGTGGAACGAGTATAATCTCTTTTTTCGCCGTGAAATATATCTGTTCAATCTGTTCGTTCCAGAAACGGTTGTCGTGCAGGAAGGTTGCAAGCGCGAGCAACTCCTTACGGGCCATATCGCGTGTGATGAATCCGCTGGCAACGGGCAGGTACACGGCATTGTGCATACCCTCGATAACGGTTCCCTTTCTGTCGATGAAGAACTCCCTGCCGTTTATGTCGAATGCCTGCATAATTGGTATCTTGCAGTCGATTGTTATGCCCACAAAACCCTTGTGTGTCTTGTAACACTGGCAATCGTCTACAATGGGTAGCGTGGAAAGAATCTTTTCCACCTTGCTGCAGCTTATGCCGTCGAGGGGCTTGCCTTTGAGCTCCAGCCCTTTCTCGCCCATTATTTTCCTTACATCGGCAGTAGACAGCACATTGTAGCCTGCATCGTTTATTTCAATGTCCACGCCTTTGCACAACTCGCCCTGCTCTTTCCCGGTGAGGAAGAGCAAAGCCAGCAGAATGTAGGTTGCGGCCAATGCTGCTGCAATGTATATGAGTATCTTTTTCAACATTATCGGTTTTCGAGTATGTTCTTGAGGGTGTGAATTTCGTTCTCAATGTCTCCTGCGCCAAGCGACACAAGAACCTCTATGCTGTGTTTCTTTTCCTCTATGGTCTTTACAACGTCGTTGCGGCTGCAGAGGCTCTTTGTCACGTTCTCGCTCAAGTGGTCATATATGAGCTTGCTTGTAACGCCGGGGATGGGCAGCTCGCGTGCGGGGTAAATATCAACCAAAATAACCTCGTCGAAGAGTGAGAGGCTCTCGGCAAATTCCTTGTAGAAGTCTTTTGTGCGGCTGAAAAGGTGGGGCTGGAAGAGTGCTGTCACCTTTTTGTCGCTGTAAAGCTCTTTAATTGATTTTGCACAGGCGCGCACCTCGTCGGGGTGGTGGGCATAATCGCTCAAGAGCACAAGGTTGTCGGTCTTTATGTGAAAGTCGAAACGGCGGTCGGCTCCGGCAAAGCTTTTCATTGCCGCCTTCAACTCCTCGGCTGTTGCGCCGCAAATTTCGGCCATAGCCATAGATGCAATGCCGTTCTCGATGTTTATGCTCACAGGCACGCCGAGCTCAACATCCTTTATTGTCTGCCACGGTGAAACGTAGTCGAAAAGAATGGTTCCACCGCCTATGCGGATATTTGTGGCGTGAAAATCGCCCTTTTCGCGGCCATACACGAATGTCTGTACTCCGGGCTTTGTGCGGGGAGTGACTTCGAGCCCCTCGTGTATAATCAGGTAGCCGTCCTCTCTTATGCGCTCGGTGAATTGCGCAAAAGCCTCGAGGTAATTCTCTTTGTTTCCGTAGATGTCGAGGTGGTCGGGGTCGGCCGATGTTATTGTAGCTATGTAGGGGCGCAGGTGCAGGAATGAGCGGTCATACTCGTCGGCCTCAATTACTACAAGGTCGCTTTTGTCGGTGAGCACAAGGTTGCTTTTGTAGTTCTTTGAAATACCGCCCAGGAAGGCTGCGCAATCGACGTGCGACCGGTGCAGAAGGTGCGCGGTCATTGTAGATGTTGTTGTCTTGCCGTGTGTGCCGGCTGCGCACACCCCTCGCTTGTCGCCGGTGATGATGCCAAGAACCTCGGCGCGTTTTTTCACGGTGAAGTCGCCGCGGCCGAAAAGTTCCCACTCTTTGTGGTCGGCGGGGATGGCGGGGGTGTATATTACGAGTGTGCCTTCGGGGTTCTTGCAACACTCGGGCACAAGGTCTATATTCTCCTCGAAATGCAGTTGCGCACCCTCTTCAATGAGCTTGTCGGTGAGGGGGCTGGGGGTACGGTCGTAACCGGCTACGGTTTTACCGCAGTTAAGGAAATAACGCACAAGCGCGCTCATACCAATGCCGCCTGCACCCAGGAAATATACTTGTTTTATATCTTTAAGTTCCATTATTTCAGGTTTTCTTTTATACGTCGTGTCTCTTTTTCGCTATAAGCTTCGGCAAGCATAATAACCTCCTCGGCAATCTCCTGTGCTGCGTTGGGCTTTGCCATTGTCTGAATATTCTTTTCGAGCAGGGCTAGCTTTTCGTCGTCGTTCACAGTGGCAATTGTTGCGGGCAACAACTCTTCGGCCGCTTTTGCGTCGGCCACATAAATTGCTGCATCTTTCTCCACAAGCGCCATCGCGTTCTTTGTCTGGTGGTCCTCCGATACATTGGGTGAGGGTACCAGTATTACAGCTTTGCCAAGCAATGCAAATTCCGAAATAGAACCTGCTCCCGCGCGCGAAACAACAAGGTTGGCTGCGCTCAATGCGTTGGCCATGTTGCTTACAAAGTCGGTTATTACAAGGTTGGCGGGCTTGCCGGCCTTTTCGGCGCGGGCAACCATCTCTTCGTAATAGAGCTTTCCTGTTTGCCACACGAACTGTATGTCGGGGTTCTGCTTTATTATCTCAATGTTGCCGATGATACTCTCGTTTATGCTGCGTGCGCCCAGGCTGCCGCCAACAATGAGCACGCATTTCTTTTGCGGGTCGAGCCCCATCTGCTCCATTGCAGCGGTGCGGTTCGTGCGCATATCGAGCAGGGCTTTTCTCACGGGGTTGCCGGTGAGCTTCAGCTTCTCGTGGGGAAAGAAGCGCTCCATACCCTCATAGGCAACACATATCATTTTTGCCTTCTTTGCAAGAATTTTGTTTGTAACTCCTGCGTAAGAGTTCTGCTCCTGTATGAGGGTGGGGATGTTCATCGATGCGGCCATCTTAAGTGTGGGGCCGCTTGCGTATCCGCCCACGCCCACAGCCACCTGCGGCGCAAACTCCTTTATTATCTTCTTTGCCATACGCTGGCTCTTGAAAATGAGCCACAGCACCTTTATGTTTTTCCACAAGTGTTTACGGTCGAACCCTGCGATGGGGAGGCCTACAATATCATAGCCCGCGTCGGGCACGCGCTGCATTTCCATACGATTATTCGCTCCCACGAAGAGAATCTTTGCACCGGGGTGCTTGCTGCGAATAGCATCGGCTATCGAGAGGGCGGGGAAAATGTGTCCGCCGGTTCCTCCTCCGCTTATAATAATCCTAAGCTCTTTTTTCATAATCTTCGGTTTTTATTGCTCCTCGCTGCCGGTGTTCTCGTTGTCTGTGTCGGCAGCTTCGGTCGCAGGTTTATTATCCTTGTTCAGTTTCTTTACGTATCGGCTAATACTCAAAATAATTCCTATGTACATACAGTTTATGAGTATCGATGTTCCTCCCTGGCTCACCAACGGCAGTGGCTGGCCCGTTACAAAGCCTCCCACCGAAATGTTCATATGCAACAGCGCCTGAATGGTGATAATCATTCCCACTCCCATTATGAGAAACGCTGCGTACGGGTCTTCGCACTTTGATGCAATGTTGCCGCACCGGTAGAGCAAGGTGAGGTAGAGCATAATTACTCCTATACCACCCAACAGCCCAAGTTCCTCTATGATAATGGCAAAAATAAAGTCGGAGTAGGCGTGGGGGATAAAGTCGCGTTGCACCGAGTTCCCGGGGCCTTTTCCCACAAGGCCGCTCGACGCTATGGCAATGCTGGCGTATGTGCGCTGCTCGTTGCCTGCAATCTTATAATCCTTTGGTTTCACAGGCCCGCTTGTGCTGAACACGTCGAGTATACGGTTTTTCCACGTAAGCATCTTGCTGTGTATCTTCCTCTCGACACCTGAAGCGTCGTCCCTTATCTTGTTAGGGGTGAGCATAATGAGAGATATGAGCAGGGCGCCAGTCAAAAGTCCCACTCCCACGAGCCCCAGAAGGTGTTTCCAATATACTCGCCCTATGAACATCATAAAAAACACGGTGGCAAGCACAATTACCACGGTGGAAAGGTTTTCCAGCAGAATGAGTATGCAGGGAACCGCGCAGAGCATAAGAATCTTTTTCATTGCGCCAAGGTCGGTGCCATACTCCGTCTGTGCCTTTGCCAGCACCATTGCTGTGGCCATAACAATGCCCATTTTGGCAATCTCCAGCGGCTGGAACTGCACGCCCAAGATGGTCACCCAGCGGGCACTGTCGTTCACCGTGTTTCCGCCAATAAGTGCCCACAGGAGAAGTACCACGCCCGCAACGTAGGTAAAGTAGGAGAAACGTTTTATCCAGCTTATCTTCATATTGTGTATGAACCATACGACTCCCACACCCGATAAAAGGAATACCGCGTGTTTTGTTATAGGCTGCCAATAGTTGTGCGTCTCATAGGTCTGTCGGCTTGTGGCGCTGAACACCTCTATGAGTGAAAGAGCACACAAAATGAAGAAAATTGTCCACACAATTTTGTCGCCTTTGAAAATTCTCCTTGTTATACCTTTGCCCATTGTGGCTGTTTCTTTGTTATAATGCGTTAACTATGTTCTTGAACTGTTCTCCCCTGTCCTCGTAGCTCTTGAAGAGGTCGAAGCTTGCGCAGCAGGGGCTCAAAAGTACCGTTTCGCCGCTCTTTGCCATTTTGCGTGCCGCCTCAACGCACTCCTGCATCGAGTGTGTGTCGGCAATAGGCAGGCCGTACGATGCGAAAAACTCCTGCAGCTTGCTGTTGTCGGCTCCCAGGAACACAAGGCCGCTGCACTTCTCTTTTACAAGGTCGGCAATCTCGCTGTAGTCGTTTCCTTTGTCCTTTCCGCCCAGTATAAGCACGGTTTTTGTGCGCATACTCTGCAGTGCATACCAGCAGCTGTTCACGTTAGTGGCTTTTGAGTCGTTTATATATTCCACCCCGTCAATCTTCTTCACCTTTTCGAGGCGGTGCTCCACGCCTGCAAAGCTGCCAAGCGCTTCGCGTATGGTCTCTTTGCGTATACCTGCAACGTTGGCCGAAATACCTGCGGCCATTGAATTGTAGAGGTTGTGCTTGCCGGTGAGCGACAGCTCTTCGAGCTCCATATTAAAAGGCGTGGGCTCGGTGAAGATGAGCTTGTGCTCGTCGGTGTAGGCGGCCATTGAACCGTTGTTCTTTTCGGCAAAGGGGTAGAGCTTCCCGTGTTTGTATTTGGGGAGCTCGCGTGCAATAATGGGGTCGTCGTTCCAGTAAACGAACGCGTCGTCCTGTTGCTGGTTCTGCAGGATGCGGAATTTTGCATCTACATAATTCTGCATCTTGTGCTCGTAACGGTCCATATGGTCGGGAGTGATGTTCATAAGCACCGCAACATTGGCGCGGAACTCATACATATTATCGAGCTGAAAGCTGCTCAATTCCACAATATAGTAATCCTTGTCGTCCTCGGCCACCTGCAGGGCAAGGCTGTTGCCGATGTTGCCGGCAAGGCCCACGTTGAGCCCGGCCTCGCGGAAAATGTGGTATATGAGCGAGGTTGTGGTGGTCTTTCCGTTGCTGCCGGTGATACATATCATTTTGGCGTTGGTGTAGCGCCCTGCAAACTCAATTTCCGAAATAATGGGAATACCGGCCTTCTTTATTTTTACAATTATGGGTGCCTCGTGGGGTATACCGGGGCTTTTTATAACCTCGGCAGCGCTCAAAATTATATCCTCGCTGTGCTGTTTTTCTTCCCAGCGTATGTTGCGCTCGTCGAGCATCTTCTTATATTTGTCGGCAATGCTTCCAAAGTCCGAAACAAATACATCGAACCCTAATTTTGTTGCAAGCACGGCTGCTCCGCAACCGCTCTCGCCTGCGCCAAGTATTACAATCTTCTTTTCCATTCTCTTCTATCTTATCTTCAATGTCATTAGTGTGATTGCGGCCATAATGATAGTCACAATCCAGAATCTTATGGTCACTTTGGCCTCGTGCATAGGCTTTTTGGGCCCTTTGAACACATATTTGCTGCTGCTGTCGAGCTTGTCGTCGCTTATGGTATAATGGTGGTGCAGAGGGGTGCAGCGGAAGAGTCTCTGTCTTACACCCTTTTTCTTGCCGCTTTTGAAGTATGCAACCTGTGCCATCACCGAAAGGTTCTCTACCACAAATATTCCGCAGAGCAACACAAGCAGAATCTCCTTGTGAATGAGAATTGCAATAACAGCAATGATACCTCCGATGGTGAGGCTGCCCGTGTCGCCCATAAACACCTGTGCGGGGAACGAGTTGTACCACAGGAAGCCAATGAGCGCACCGATGAATGCAAACGAGAAGATAACAACCTCTTCGCTGCCCGGCAAGAACATTATGTTAAGATATTCGGCCCACCCCACGTGGCTCGACACGTAGGCCAGCACGGCCAGCGCAACGCCTATAATTGCCGAGTTGCCTGCGAGCATACCGTCCATTCCGTCGTTGAGGTTGGCTCCGTTCGACACGGCTGTTACAATAAACACCGTAACAATAACAAAGAGTACCCAGCCGGCAGCGGTTGAGTATTTCCCGCAGAACGCCATAATCTCGTTGTACCCCAGGTTGTGGTTTTTTACAAATGGTATAGTGGTTTTGTTGTGTTTTTCGGGGGTAGCGCGGTGCTGCACCTCTATGTTGTTGTTGACGTTTACTGTAACGTTTTCGCGCATAACGGCTTGCGGGCTCAAATAAAGGGTAAGGCCGATGAGCAGTCCAAGCCCCACCTGTGCAACCACCTTCACCTTGCCAGGTATTCCGTCCTTGTTCTTTTTGAAGGTCTTTATATAGTCGTCGGCAAAGCCTACAATTCCCAGCCACACGGTTGTAACGAGCAGCAGAATCATATAGACATTGTCCAAGCGGCCGAGCAGGAGGCAAGGAACCAATATTGCCACAATTATTATGAGGCCACCCATTGTGGGTACGCCCACCTTGAGGTTGTTCTTGTCGAGGTCGCGCAAGGTCTCCGATATCTGTCTTTTCTTGAAGTATCGTATGAAATACTCGCCAAAGATAGCCGATATGAGCAGAGCGAGCACAATTGCCATTAGTGCCCTGAACGAGGTGTAGCCGAAAAGGCGCGCACCCGGGAAATCGCACTCTTGCAGGAATTTTGAAATGTGGTACAACATCTTCTACCTTATATTATATATTATTATATGTTGAAAATCTCTCTTAGAACCTCTTTGTCGTCGAAGTGATGTTTTACTCCCTGTACGTCCTGGTAATTCTCGTGTCCCTTGCCGGCTACCACAATTACATCGCCTTTTGTGGCAAGCGCGCAGGCTGTTCTTATGGCCTCCTTGCGGTCGGTGATTGAGAGCACGTTCTTCTTCTGCTCGTCGGTGAGCCCTGCGAGCATATCGTTTATAATCTCCTGCGGATCCTCGAAACGGGGGTTGTCCGATGTTATTATCACGCGGTTGCTTCCCTTCACGGCCTCCTGCGCCATAATGGGGCGCTTGCCCTTGTCGCGGTTGCCGCCTGCTCCCACCACGGTGATAATGTTGCCGCGGCCGCGCAGAACCTCGTTTACCGTGCCAAGCACGTTCTTTATAGCGTCGGGGGTGTGGGCATAATCGACAATTGCCGAAAAACCATTGGGTGAGTGCAATGTCTCGAAGCGTCCCGAAACGGGTTTCAAGGTGCTCAACACACGCAGAACCTCTTCGGGCTCCTTACCAAGCTCCACCGCCGCACCAAAAATGGCGAGCAGGTTGCTCACGTTGAAACGTCCTGTGAGCGGGGTGGCAAATTCGCGGTTGTTGAATTCGAGCACCATACCGTCGAGGTGGGTTTCAACTATGCGGGCCTTGTAGTCGCACAGTGTGCGAGTAGAATATTTCTTTATGTCGGCACGGGTGTTCTGCACCATCACAGCGCCGTTCCTGTCGTCGGCATTTGTTATTGCAAAAGCGTCGCGGGGCAGCGCGTCGAAGAAACTTTTCTTGCATTTGAGGTAGTTGTCCATCGTCTCGTGGAAATCGATGTGGTCGCGTGTGAGGTTTGTGAAAATTCCTCCCGCAAAGCGTATCCCGGCCACTCTCTCCTGGGCAAGTGAGTGTGAGCTCACCTCCATAAATGCATACTCGCAACCCTCATCAACCATCTGGCCAAGCAGGCGGTTGAGGTTTACCGCGTCGGGGGTTGTGTGGGTCGACGGGTAGGCTGTGCCGTTGATGTAGTTGCACACGGTTGAAAGAAGGCCGCATTTGTGCCCCATCTCCATAAACAATTCATAGAGCAGGGTAGCAATTGTAGTCTTGCCGTTTGTGCCTGTAACGCCCACCAGTTTGAGCTTTTCGGTGGGCTTGCCGTAGAAAATTGTGGCAACCTTGCCGGCGACACTCTGTGCCGACTGTACTTTAATATAGGCCTTTTCGGGGTGTAGGCGCTCGGGCATTGTTTCGCATACAATGGCTACGGCTCCCTTCTCCTCGGCAGCAGCGATGTATTGGTGACCGTCTACCTGTGTACCTTTTATGGCAATGAATATATCGCCCTCTTTCACTTGTCGCGAGTCGATGTTCACGCCTGTGATGTTAACCTCCTCTTTTGGGAGTACTATCTGTGTGTAACCAATTTCTCTTGTAATTTCACTTAATCTCATAGCTTTTAAGGTTTCAGAGTTAGTGTGACATATGCGCCTCTCGGTGCTTTTGTCCCGGCCTGCAGGCTTTGCGACACAACTTTGCCATATCCGTTGATGTGCGCACGCAGGCCCGCTTTTTTCATAAGGTAGAGAGCGTCCTTTGCTCCCATCCCCACAGTGTTGGGTATTGTGTTTTCTGCAAATTCAATTCCTGTGAGAGTGACGCCGTTGTTCTCCTCCTTTGCAACACCCCATTCGGGCTCTTCATCGGCCGATGTGCTGTAGTCGCTCTCAATATCAATGTCCATTTTGTCAATAAGGTAGCTTGCCGCGTTCATATTACCTTTTTTAATAGTGGGCAGCAGCGCATTCACCGTGTCTTTTCCCATTTTAATGGATACGCGCTCCTGCTTTGCCATAATGTTCTCGGCAATCTCCTTGAAAACCTCTCCCGATGTCATACCTCCCGAAATAGGTCGCTTGAAGTTTGTCATTTGTACAATGCAGGTATATTGCGGCTTGTCGGCGGGGAAGAAACCGCAGAAACTGAGCAGATACTCTTTGGGAGAGTAGTTGTAGTTTCCGTTCTTTGCAATGCGGGCTGTTCCGGTCTTTCCGGCCGATACGAAATTGCGTGTCTTTGCATTGCCGCCGGTACCGTCCTTGGCGTTTACAACCTCAATGAGCATTTTGGTGAGCTCGCGGGTGGTTGAGCGCGACATTATGCCTCTTTTAAGCACCTCGGTGGGGAACTCCTGAACCGTCTCGCCGTCCTGTACAATCCTTTTTACAAGGCGGGGCTTCATAAGGTCGCCCCCGTTGGCTATCGCGTTGTAGAAGGTTACCATATTAATGGATGTCATCATAGACGCATATCCGTAGGAGAGCGAAACAAGGTCACTAAGCGACCAGGTCCTTTGCGCGGGGTTGGCAAACATAGGCGTAGCCTCTTTGCTTATGAGGCGGTAGTTGTTGCGCATTCCAAACTCATTGAGCTTGTCGGTGAAAGCCTTGGGGTTGTTCTTGAAGCCGCGGTTTATAATCTCGCCCATTCCAATGTTCGAAGAGTATTTCAACACCTCGGTTATGCTGTAGTGCGTTGTTCCTGCGGCGGGCTTGTGGCTGTCGCTGATTACGCTGTTGCCGTAGAAACGGTGCTTTCCGCCGTGGTGGGGCACCGAGTCGGTTGTCTTTATCTTCCCCTCTTCCATTGCAGCCGCAAGTGCCACGGTCTTGAAAATTGAGCCAGGCTCCATCAGATTGCACAGCGCGTGGTTGGGTGTCTGGCTGTTGGCTGTCTGTTCGTTGGTCTCGATATATATTCCCTCGCCCACCTTCGTGAGGTTTACAATAGCCTTTATGTCGCCGCTTTCAGTCTCCATAAGGATAGCCCACCCGGCCATTGCGTCACGCTTTATAAGTTGGTTCTTCAGCGCCTTCTCGCAAATGTCCTGCATTTCGACATTGAGCGTTGTCTGAATATCTACTCCGTTCCTTGCGGGGGCGTCGATGCGCAGACGCGACTTTTCCTTGCGTCCCACGCCGTCCTTCCCGCGTAGCAACGAATCGTATGTCTGTTCAATGCCGTAGCTCACGTTAATTTTTTTACCGCTCTTGCTCTCGCTGGCTACAATATCACCGAGCGTGCTTTTGCCAAGCGAACCGAAAATCTTCTTGCGGTCGACAAAATCGTCGGTAATTATGCCCGAATAGGCCGACGAGAGCGAGAGGATGGGCATCTTCTTGAGCTCCTTGAACTGTGAGTATGTTATATAGCGGTTGTTGCCGGGGCACAAAGGGTACTTGCGGCGGCCCTTGCTGCGTTTGCGGTTGAGCTCCATACCGCGGCGCAGATGGTTCTCAAAATCGTCGGTGCTCCATTGTGGCAGCATTTTCGAGAGCTCGCGCGAGAGGGCGCGCACGTCGGCGTTCCAAATGGAGTCTTTCCTGTGGCGTACCTTCTTTTCTGTTACCTTGCTGTTTGGGTCGGTGTAGTCGAAATCAATGAACACACGGTACTTGATGAGGCTGCTCACCATTATCTCGCCATTGTCGCTTAAAATGTTTCCGCGTTTTGCGGGTATAGGCTGGTTGTATTTTATGCCCCTCTCGCGTATCTCGTTCCAGAAATCCCTCTCCTTGAACATAACAAACCCTGCCTTCGTGATAATTATCACGGCCCAGATGCCGAAGACAAAAAGCACGAGCAGCTTAAAGCGGAAAATTATGTCTTTCTTAAAGTCGAACATATCTATTCAATGGAAAAGGGTGGTCTTGTCGCTGTTTTGAGTTCGCTGTTATTTTCTTGTATGTATCGTTCCACGTGCGACTGTCGGCTTTTGTCCGAAAATTCGCTCTGTATGGTCAAAAGGTCGTAACGGAGGTCGAGTCTCACACGTTTCAGGTGTTCAATCTCGCGCAACTCCTGCTGGAAGGCGTATCGGTTGCTCACATATATGAACGAGTATATAACCACCATTCCAAGCAGCCAGGCGTTGCCCAGGAAGAGTTCGCTGCTAAAAAAACGGCCGCCGAAGATGAATGTCATAAAGCCGCCTTTTTTCTTCTTTTTCTTGGGTGTGTCGCTCATTGTTGCTCCTCCTTCTTAATGGCTATGCGCAATTTTGCACTGCGCGAACGGGGGTTGCGTTGCTGCTCCTCGTCGGTGGGTATTATCACTTTTTTCATATCGAAAGGCGATGTTACGCGCCCGAAAAAGTCCTTCTCGATATTGCCCTCAATGTTGCCGCTCTTCATAAAATTCTTCACAAGGCGGTCTTCGAGCGAGTGGTAGGTTATCACCACAAGGCGTCCACCGAGTTTCAGTGCTTCGCCTGCCTGTGTGAGCATCTCCTTGAGGGCGTCCATTTCGTGGTTCACCTCAATGCGCAGTGCCTGGAACACCTTTGCAAGCTCTTTCTTTTCGCGCTGTGGCGGGCAGAAGGGCTTTGCAGCCTCAATGAGGTCGTTTACTCGCACAAAGGGCTGCGCTGCGCGTCTCTTTACAATCGTTGCCGCCAGTTTGCGGGCGCAGTTAAGTTCGCCGTATAGTTTGAATATTCTTGCAAGCTCCTCCTCGGTTGCGTTGTTCAAGAGGTCGGCCGCGGTGGTGCCGCCGCGCTTGTTCATTCTCATATCGAGTTCTGCGTCGAAGCGGAACGAAAAACCGCGTGTCTCGTCGTCGAAGTGGTGCCCCGAAACACCGAGGTCGGCAAGCAGGGCGTCGATGGCGGTTGCATCGTGGTAGCGCAGGAAATTGTAGAGGAAGCGGAAATTGCTTCTCACGAATGTGAAGCGCTTGTCGCTGGGGGCATTCTGTTCGGCATCCTCGTCCTGGTCGAAACTGTAGAGGTGTCCCTTTTTCCCCAATCGCGAAAGAATTTCGCGCGAGTGGCCTCCACCGCCGAATGTAACATCGACGCACACATCACCGTCTTTAATCTCCATCCCGTCGACACTCTCCTTGAGCATCACCGGGGTGTGGTATACAAGTTCCTCACTCATTGTGGCCTCCTTTCTCTGTTGTCATAATCTTTTCGAGCTCGCTGCTGAACTCTTCGGGATTCATAAATGGCTTGTCGAGCTTCTCTTTTGCCCAAATTTCTATTGTGTCGTCCATGCCTATGAAGCGCACCTCTCCCTCAATGTCGGCCATCTTGAGGTATCTCTTCGGTAGCAGGATGCGGCCGTTACTGTCTATGTGCAACTCCTCCACATCGGCCACAAACTGGCGGAAAATCATCTGGTGGCGTGCGTTCCATTTGTCGAGGCGGCTGCGCAGCAGGTCGAGCTGTGCGTTCCAGCTCTCGAGCGGGTAGAGCACAAGGCACTTCTGGTGCACATCTTTGCGCAACATAAGTGTGTCGCAAGCATCGGTACGCAGCTCGCGACGGAAACAGGCGGGCAGGAAAACTCTGCCTTTGCTGTCGGTTTTTGCCTCTATGTTGCCAATTAAACGCATATATTAAAGCCAATATATATAATTCGTTTCAAAATTACACAATTCCCCACAATTCCCCACCATAAAACAAAAATTATTTTTTCGAAAGTTTTCAACAGGTTGGCGTTTGTTCTACGGGGCTGAAAATAAGCCTGTTGTTCGGTGGGGTGGCAGTGTGGTGCAAAATGGTGTTCAAACGGTCGTTGTTGAGTGGTAAATAAAAAACAGCCGCCCTTTTTGTGGGGCGGCTGTGTGCATTAACGATGGTTGTTCGCTTTATTTGTGTTCTTTCTTGTAGTCGGCAAGGGTGTAGAAACCGTTGGCAATCTCTTCGTCGCTTGTTACCATTTTTGCGAAGATATAAGTTCCATTAGTTTCACTGAAACTATATTCGGTCAACTCCCAGCCTCTTTTAAGCATATAGTTGATGATGCCAATGTCGGAGTTGAAAAGTATTTTATTGCCGTCTTTGTCGACAATGGTATCCAATGCGCCCTTTTTTTCTCTCTTCTGCCCGTAATCAATCATCATAAAGAATTCGGTCATTGCCATTGATTTGGCCCTGCTGTATACCTTGCAGAATACTTTATAAGGTTTTGTGTCTGAATTGTTGTCGGCAACCGGGGCCTTGCCCTCCTCGGGTGCAAACATAGGGTCCCAGGCGGGGAGCATTGTGGGTTTCTCCTTGAGCACATCGAGCACCTTTGCGGGAACATATTTCTTGTTCACCACGAGGCGGAACATATACTCGTCGAACCACTCGTCGGTCATTATCAATGTTCCTTTGAAGCCGCTGGCTGCGCCCCAGCTGTTCTCTACCTGCCATTTTGTGGGCTTGCCGTTGCTGTCGATGTCCACTGCTTTCAGTGTCATTGCGTGCGACGAACCGCTGTCGTATGTCATCACTCTCTCGCGTTTGTCCATTGTGAACTCAACGCCGAAGAGCTTGTCGTAATTGTAGTTGTTAATGTCGAGTGTGCCGCGTTTGGTGTCGAGGTACTTGCCCACATCGCACGAAAAATACATCATTGTGCTGTCCTTGATTGATGCAATTGCCATCTGCTTTATCTCGTCGAGCGGGAGGTTGACGTAGAGCCAGTTGTGGCCATCGTAAGCGTGGCGGTCGTACTCAATCTCGTAGCACTTCCAGTAGGGGCGGGTGGGAAGTCGG
>JAZTWX010000019.1:0-48639 GCA_045636125.1 Bacteroidaceae bacterium | reverse complement strand
GCTCGACATGCTCTCTGCGGCTGCGTAACGCAGCCTTTTGTTTTACCAAGTTCGGCTGCGCTCGTTGCGTAACCTGCAAGCAAGCTTGCGTTACACTCGCTGGCACGAACTTTCGCTTTCAGCGACGAATTACCTCTGCTGTTGCTTTCCATTGCGGGAGTAATCTCCTAAAAACGGCACTGTATGAGCGTGAGTTGTTGTTAGCGGCAAACGAGGAAAAAGAACGGGGAATGTTTGAGCGTAGGGAAAGCAGCGTTGCACGGTAAACACGCACAGCGAGTTGCCCCGTTCCCGAATTTGCCGCGTAAAGACAACAACGGCGAAAACAAAGCGACCGGAACGCAAAGCTTTGTTTGAATCGCGAATCTCTGTGCCGGCGTTTTGCTGCCCTTTTGCGCGACAAAAGGGCAATAAAGAATTTAATTAATTGAGAAAATAGCCGCAGAATAGCACCGAGGAGTTTATAGAAAGCACGTTCACTCCCCTCCGTCACTGCACTACGTTTGTGACACCTCCCCTCTGTAAACAGAGTGGCGGAGTTAAGAAAATACCTTTGCAATAGAAAACCACAGCAGGAGTAATCTCCTAAAAAACTGCACTGTATGAGCGTGAGTTGTTGTTAGCGGCAAACGAGGAGAAAGAACGAAGCTTGTTTGAGCGCAGGGGAAAGCAGCGTTGCACGGTAAACGCGCACAGCGAGTTGCTCCGTTCCCGACTTTGCCGCGTAAAGACAACAACGGCGAAAACAAAGCGACCGGAACGCAAAGCTTTGTTTGAATCGCGAATCTCTGTGCCAGCGCTTTGCTGCGCAAAAGGGCAATAAAGGATTCACTTAATTGAGAGAATAGTTGCAAAATAGCACCGAGGAGTTTATAGCAAGCACATTCACTCCCCTCCGTCGCTTCGCGTCAAAGCCCTTCGCCCACACCTTATTATATTAATACACGTTACAAAAAACCGGGCCTGCATGCAGCAAGCCCGGCTCTGTTTATGAGAGTGAAGATTAGAAAATAATCTTCTTGTTACCCTTGATGTAAATGTTGTTCTTTGTGGGAGCGGTAACCTTTCTACCGAAGATGTCATACATCTCGTCGCTGCCGTTAATCTCGCCATCCTCAACAACAACCTCGCCAATAGCTGTAACCTGGTCGAAGTAATCGAGGTCCTCCTCAATGCTTACAAGCTTAATTTCCCAAGTTGTAGCCTGGCTGCTCTTGTTCTTCAACGCAGGCTTGCTGCTCTGCGACTGAATGTCGGTGCCGTCGGCTGTAATCTTGAACGCTCTCTTGTTGATATCGAATGTAGTGGCAATGACAAGCGACGCTTTAGAATCTAATCTTGTTGCCAAGTAGTTCGATGTTCCCATCGCGGGCTTGTGTTTGTACACATACTTTTCCATCCCTTTACTGAAGAGGTTCATCTGGCCGTTGCCGTAGGGGACAAAGCAGTAGAGCTCGCTGTCGGCAGGTGCGTTGTCGCCAAGGTAAACAGACGCAACCTGTGTAGCTGTCGATGACCAATAATAATTGTCGGCGTTGTTCTTGATGGTGTACCAGAAGAGCTTACCGTCCTTTATTACACGGGGAGCAGTAATTGTGTACTGGCCGTTAATCTTTGCAATGGCACCACGCAGGTTCATAATCTGCGCATAGTACTCGGCGGGAGTGCTTGCAGCTGCCTCGGCTGCTGTGTATACATTGTAGAGGTTTATGATGTTATCGCGCAACTCGGTGCTGAGTGAATATATGTTGTCGTTCATATATTCGACATTACCCTTTGCAATAGAGTCAATGTCACTTGTCTCGGTAAGTATAGTCTTTGCTTTTGCAAGCTGGTATGCAAACTCAGTCTCCTCAAACTCTGCAGCGTTGTCCTCGGCAATGTAAACTTTCCACTGACCGGTGTTGCTGCTTGCGTTACCACCAATAACATAACCCTTTGAGTCGATGCTCAATGCAAGGCCGCTGTTTCCTGTTGCGTAGATGTATGTTCTACCGTTCGATGTGTAACCGATTTCAAACTTGACAGCCTCGGATTTGCTGGTTGTCGACGCGTATGCATACTGCCCCTGAACCAAGTTAGAGATATACTTGCCATCGTTGGCCTTCATATAGTACTCGTAGGGCTTGCCTGTCGATTCGAAGCTCCACAACAATGCCTCGTTGGTTGTGGGGTCATCGTATTTTGAAATCAACATATTGCCGCTGGTCTGCTCAAAATAGTACTTGCTCTTGCTTGCGCTTTCGAGGCGATATTTGCAATCCTCTTTAATAATGTTCAGAGCTGCAGTGTTGGCAACAACGTTGTTGTACTCCTCGTCGAGCAATGCAGCCCACTCGCCGAACGAGTGAACGCTTGTGTCGTTGTTGCTGTATGCTGCATCGGCTGCGTCAACAAGCTGGCTCAGCTTTTCGAGTGCTGCGGGTGCGTATTTACCAATCTCGTTACCGTTAACGGCCTTGTTGTTTGCCAAGAGAACGGCCTGGTTCAGTTTGTTGTCGAGCAACTCTTTCTGGAGAGACACGGGGCCCTCAGCTGCACTGGGAACATTGTAGTTTGTACCGTCGGCCTGTGCTGCTGCTACAATAATATCCTTGCCCTGTGCGTGCATGGGGATAGACATATTTCTTCTGTCGGTGTATGTGAGCAATTCGCCGGTCTCGGCATCGTAGAGCTTGAAGCCGAGTGCGCCCTTAGCATTCTCTGCCTCGACAATGGTGATTACTTTACCTGTAGAGATATAGTAGTAACCTTCGGCTTTCACGCTCTCGTCGATGCAGTCCTCCCACTGTCCGTAGTAACCTACCTCTCTGGTGTCACCCACCTTAACCTCGTCGCTGTAGTCGGCACGGTAGCCTTCCTCGTCGTCGTTCAGCGGGCTCTTTTTCTTCTTGGAGGGACGTACGCGGTCCTCAAGGAACATAATCTGTCCACCCTTCTTTGCATACTGCTGCATCTTCTTCTTGCTTGCATCGATATCCTCCTGCAACAGGTATACGTAGTGGTGTCCGTAGTCACCAACATAGCCGTTCTTCATAGGGATGAAGAAGCCCCAAGCCTCGAAGAACTCGCTGAGGTCGGTCTGTGTAATCTCGCAACAGATTTCAGCGAACTTCAACTGGTCATATTTTGCATTGACCGAGTTGATGTGGTAGCCGTTGGCATCCACCGCGTCGCTCGAGGTAATGCTCCATCCCTTCAGACGGTCGTAACGGAGTCTCTCGAAAAGACGGGGATAGAAGTCGGGGCACTTGCCTGCCGCGTGGAAGTAGAGGAAGAGCTGGTAGTACATACGTGTCATACTGAACAGCTTCGAACCATACATTTTCTCACCACGAAGAACATAAGGAATCTTGTTCTCAAAGTCCTTTATCTGGTTCACCAAACCATTACCACGGCTGGTATGAGTACCTCTTTCAAAGTTCACGATGTTGGCAAGAGCATTGTTACTTACCTCCGATGTTCCGACAATCTCGAATGCATACTGGTTGTTGTGACCAATCTCGTGGAGGGGGCCCCAAGCCTGGCCGGCATCTCTCATCATCATTTCAACACAAGCGATGGTTGTCAATGTGTTGTTGTTGTAGTGGGTACGGTGGTTACCGGCATCCATAAAGCCAGAGTCGTCGCTCATTGCAAGCTGCAAGTTGTTGAACCAAGCATAGTACTTGTCGAGCATCATATATTTCTGCTGTGTACCATTGTAGAAATCCCAAATATCAATCAACTCGGAAATCTTTTCGGGACAAGCCAAGCCGTTTTCATCGTTCTGTATGAACTCTTTCTTGCGGAAGTTGAGGAGAGTGTATATACCCTTTGCCTGTATGGCGTCCTCGTTCTGGAACATATGCTGCTGCATATACACCCAATCGGCGTTGGTGTGTCCACGCTCCTTGCTCCAGAAACCGTTTACATAACCGTTCTCAATGTGAACCTTAACAGCGGGGTAATCGGCGAGCTTTGCACCGGCAGTGTCGGTTTCACAGATATAGCGCACGTACAAGAAACCATTGCTTAGAGAAGAAGAGACAATGTTCAGACCCGCCTTCAACTGAGTATTGGTACCGAAATAACCGGTTTTTGCAATCTCGGCAATTTCAATTGTGGTATTTGCGGGAACATCCTCAACCCAAATATACAAGCACTGCTTGCTGTTTTGTGTACATATACCGGTGGGGTTATCGATGGGGCTGTAAAGGCGGGTATAGAGCACGTTTGCCCATTTGTTCACATCGCTGTAAGGCTTGTAGTCGTACACGCGGAACTCTTTCTCGCGTTTAACGGTATCCCAACTATTGTTCTTAATCTTGAGGATAATCTCCTGGAGGTCTTCGGGGAGACCATCGGCAACCATTGCAGCAGCAAAGTCCTCGTCGCTCATAGCTGCGTATGCATCGGTGAGAGCAGTACCGGTGTTGTCGGTAAAGTACTTGCTTGCAGCCGCAATTATAGAACTCTTGTTGACGAGGACATTAATCAGCTTTGTGTATATATCTTCAGCTTTGGCGTAGTCCTCGCTGGTGAAAGCAACCTCCTCGAAATACCAGTTAGAAGGTTTCTCGTCGTTGTTCCAGGGCACACATTGTGAGCTGCCATCACAGTGCATAACCCAAGTTGAACCACTTACAGCAGCGATAGTGTAACCGCCGGGGAACTGTGAACTATTGTCGGCGATGTACAGGTAGTTGGGTGTTGTGGTGGTTGTGAAGACACCGTTTCTGTTGTTGTTAAACTTGAGGTATCGTTTTGTGAATACGTTCTGGAAAGTGTAACTACCGTTTGCACTTTCGGTTATTTTCCACAACTGCTCGTAATCCTCGATTGTTCCTTTGTTGCTGCAACTAACGGCATTGTTGCCCAATTGCTCGCTGGCAACAGTTTCGTAGCTCAGGTTAACAATACGATAAACATTACCCGAGGTAATCTGCGCCATTGCGGCTACAGACGTTAACATTGCAACGAATGTTAAAAGTAAAGTTCTCAATTTCATAATTTTTAATATTAATTTTAAGTAATTTCTCCTTTTTTACTTTATAGCTTGCAGAGGCCGTTTCGCGCGCACGCTATTATACTCGTGGGCAAATATAACTATTTTTTCATATATATAATGCTTATACCCTTATTTATTTTAAATTTAACCATTATTTACTCTTTATTTTACGGGTGCGCGAGGTACAAAGAAGAGAGCGGGTGGCAAAACCACGCCACCACATTTGCAAAAAGAGACGCACAAACCAAGCGCTGCAATGGAGCGAGGAACGCCCACTTTACACCACCCTTATTTCGCCGGTTCGCTGCGGTGGCAAAAATAATTTTATCAATTTTTCTTGGTGGTTTTAATTAATATTCTCATATTTGCGTGATTGAATGTATGTTCTCAATACTATGTATTGCTCTTTTCGCAAGGCAACTTTTTGACACTCAAAGAGTTGCGCGCACAAAGACGATACGTGGCAGCGAGGCGGAGTTCGGTCAACGGGTCCACTTTTGGGCTCAATTTTAACGAAAACTTTATTAACTTTTATTTATTAACCAATTTTTACGTTATGAGAAAAAATCTATTTCTAACTCTCGCGTTGTTGGTTGCTTCTTTTGCAACTGTTAACGCACAGTGGTCGCAGACTTTGTCTGCAGTAGATGGTCTTCCCGGTGTTATAGACGCTCTCACAACTTGCAAAGTTGTAAGAACTCCTATGGTGAGCCTCGACGCTCCCACAGACGGTGTGCGTATTACAATCTGTGACACTCAGACACCTGAGCTTAACTTGGGAACCACAATGGCCGCTTTTGCCGAAATTAAAGTTTATGACGGCAACGGCAAAGAGGTGAAGTTCACCCCCACTTCTAACTCAATTCAGCAGGGCGGCGCCGATGGCGGCGGTATGGCTGCGTTGACAGACAACGACTACAATACCTACTATCACTCTTTCTGGGGTGGCGATGCCAGCCAGAACGTTCGTGAAGAGGGCGAGTATGTTTACATCGAGTTGGCATTCACCGAGTCTGTTTCCGATTTCCGTGTTGTATTGTCAGGTCGTCCTAACAGCCACAAGTTCAGCCCCACATTGCTCGTTCTTACTCCCAAAGGCGTAGCAGGTACTCCCGACGAGGTTGAGGAGCCCGAGCAGGGTACTTTCGAGCTTGCTGAGCAGTTGACTTCTATCGATGACTTCTTCACAACAGATTATGTTGCAATACAAGGCACCACTCCCACAAGCTTCTCAGGCGCAAAACCCGAAGAGTACAACAACTTCGAGGGTTGGGGTCCCCGTTTCCTTGCCGACGCTGTAACCTACACTCCCCTTGGTGAGGAGCTCGGCACAGCTAACGCCGTTGAGATTATCTCTTTGGGTGATGGCACTTTCAACCTCTACTGGCCCCAGGCCGGCACATACTTGGCAGCCGGTACATTCACCGATGGTCAGGACAAGAACGCTTGGGCAAAAACCAGAGCAGACAAGTCTCTTGCAGCCAAGCTTACAATCACAGAAAGAGGTGACGGTACATTCGAGATGTGCTACCCCTCTAAAAAGATGGACGGTGTAACTCCTGTTACAGCTTGGTTTGCTGCCGACCCCCGTACAGGTACAGCAACAAAAATCTTCCCCCAGGAGGTTAAGGCTGCAATTGAGGCCGGCGACTACACACAGGGCTTCGGTCTTCCCGCATCATTTGCTTTCAAATTCTATGCAGCAAACTATGAGCAGCCCGCATACATCTACACCAGCAACTTGAGAAATGCCGCTTATATGGCAAGCGAGATGCTTGGCAAGTATGGCCAGCAGCCCACAGAGGAAGAGTCTTTCGGCGCAATGTACGAAGTTGTTGACGGCGCTGTAGCTCAGGCTCTTGATATGATTGCCAGCGGCGATTTCACAAGCCAGAGCGCTAAAGCCACAACCGACGAAATCAACGAGAACCTCGGTTGGTACTTCTTGACAATGGCTTACCAGGGTGCTCTCGACATTATGGCTTACCGCGACTCTATCGGTGATGTTACAGAGACAGACGAGGATGGTAACCCCATCTATGGCCCCAACTCTGACATCGTTGAGACAGTAGAGAGCGGCAAGTTCCTCTTGAGCGACTGGAACGAGATTATGCAGCCCACACTCGACTCTTACCTCAACATCCTTAACGAGGTTTGGGATGCTATCGACCTTGGCGAGACTGTAGCAGCTTCGGCATACACAAGCCAAATCATCGCATTATACGAGGGTACACCTGCAAAGAAAATCGAGTTCGAGAACAAACGTATCACTATCACAGCATACCCCATCATTTTGACAGCTCCCGAGGTTAACGACGGTGTTGCTGCAGGTATCACCTGGAACGGCAACGTAGCTACTACAAGCCTCATCCAGCCCTCACTCGAGGAGAACTTCAAGAGCTTCCGTATCACATTCTTGCAGAATGGTCCTAGCGGTGCAACTGAGAAGATCGACGGCGAGCACCCCACAATTGCATTGCAGGAGATGATGCTCTACCGTGCCGATGGTACAGAGTTCCAGCTCACAACTGACATGTTGCAGGGTAACGCTATTCACGGTACCGACGGTTCAGGCCTTGCCGGTCTTGTTGACAAGACATACAACGAGGATGGTGAAATTACAGGTTATGGCGACCACTACCACACTGTATGGGGCGGCCACACTCCCAAAGAGTTCGTTTACCTCGATGTTCAGCTACCCGAGGACTTCAACAGCACAGGTATCACACTTAAGTTCGTTACTCGTGGCAACGGCCGTTTGTATGCTACACAGATTTATGTTAGCCCCTACGGTGAGGCTTACGATCCCCTCCTTGAGTCGGCTAACGAGTACAACGTTAAGGCAGGTAGCCCCATCCAGCGTTTGACCGACATCAACGACTACGGATTGTTCGCTATCAAGGGTCTTTTGAACACTAACCCCAACGAGCAGGCTGTTGCTGAGCCCGCCGATGAGATGTGGTACGCAGGTGAGCAGCCCTTCCACAAGAGCGTATTGCGCGAGAACGGTGTATATATGTTCCGTGCTAATGCCGATGGTGCTTCTTACAACATCTGCAACCTTGCAACAGGTAAATACTGGACACTCGGTGGCCTCACAGCCAACAGAGCCGATGCTGCCGACATCAAGTTCGACAACTCTACCAACCCCGACTTCGCCGGCCAGAACACATTCGTTCTCTACACCGACATTGAGCCTACAACTGTTGAGATCAACTACAAGTGGAGCGACAACGACTCTATCAACGGTCTCTCTGTTGAGCAGAAGTACAACGTTATTATGGACTGGGGCGCAGGCAGCGGTATTGCATCACGTCCTGTAATCGACTACCAGCCCGGTGTTAACGCCGAGGACTACCCCGGTTTCGAGGATAAGATCAACGCCCTTACTCCCGCTAACCTTGCAGGTACAGGCTTCGGCGACTACTTGCACTTCAACAAAACAAACGGTGAGGGTGAGTGGAAACTCTACAAGGTAACAATGGACAACCCCTACTACTTCTGGATGATGAGCCTTGCTACTACATTCCAGGAGGAGCTCGGTTTCGGTCCCAACCCCGGTCAGTATCCTATGCCCGAGGCTGTAGCCACTCAGTTTGCAAGAGTTCAGGCAGCTATCGAGGCTAAAGACTACGCTAATGCAGAGAACATTGCTACAGCATTTGCACTTGTTGTAGAGGAGGCTTTGGGTGCTGAGGCTTCAGAGCGTAACCCCATTATTGCCGGCGCAACATACAACATTCAGGCTCCTCTCTTCGAAACCAAGAAACACTTGTGCTTCCCCGAAGGAACAAGCGAGTTGAGATGGGACAACGCAGGTAGTGCTAACAGCGAGTTCGTACTCGTGGAGATTGACCGTGCTAAGAAAGCTGAGCTCCAGAACGACGGTTACCTCACAAGCGAAATGAAGGACTACTACTACATCAAGAGCGCATCTGGCGATTACTATGTAGGTAAAGGTACAGGTACCAGCGCGAACGTTCCCGTTGTAGAGGATGTTGCAGAGGCAGGTGTTTACGTATTCGAGAACAGAGCTTCTGACCTCTACACAATCTACCTCATCGACCAGGTTGCAGGCGAGTCTAAACAGCTCCACGCAGCAGGTCACTCCGAGGGTAAAGGTAACAACGGTAACGTTGTATACTGGGATATCGACACTAACAACATCGACGCTTCTAAATGGCGCTTGATTACAGTTTCTCTCCCCACATCTATCGAGGATATCGTAGCTGAGGGTGACAACGCTGCAACTGTTAAGTACTACACAGTAGGCGGTATTGAGACAGCTGCTCCTGTTAAGGGTATCAACATTGTTGAGATTACATACTCTAACGGTGTAGTTGAGACCAAGAAAATTGTTGTTGAATAATTTTTGACAACTCACATAAATGCGGCGGCGCTTTTTTAAGCGCCGCCGTTTTTTTGTATATATGGTTTTGTGTTTTCTGTGCACGCATTAGAACTATATAGCTGCGCTCCTCCTACGGTGGGGGCAATGCGGGTAAGCATTGCCCCCTCTGACACCAGAGTGGCGGAGCTAAGAAAATACCTTTGCTATGGAAAACCACAGCAGAAGTAATCTCCTAAAAACGGCACTGTATGAGCGTGAGTTGTTGTTAGCGGCAAACGAGGAAAAAGAACGGAGCTTGTTTGAGCGTTGGGAAAGCAGCGTTGTATGGGAAACGTGCACAGCGAGTTGCTCCGTTCCCGAATTTGCCGCGTAAAGACAACAACGGCGAAAACAAAGCGACCGGAACGCAAAGCTTTGTTTGAATCGCGAATCTCTGTGCCGGGCTCTTTGCTTCTTTCTGTCGCACAGAAAGAAGAACAAAAAGAATACTTAATTGAGAGAATGGCCGCAAAATAACACCGCCCCTTCAACTTTTTACGTTGATCACAATAAGCTGAATTGCGAACTGCTTGCTGCTATATTTGAGATAAACCTCGAATATAAACTGCGCTCGCTTTGAAAAAACCGAAACGAATTTTGTGCTTGGCTTTGCCAAATCTGCTTTCGCTCGCCGTAAAATCAAATAAATTTGTTTTTGCTCACCTACATGCCGATTTGTCCTTATATTTGCAAAAATATAGTTCCACAATGATATCCCGCTGCTACCTTGAAATAACAAACTATTAATGAGAAACTATAATATAGACTATGGCAATAGCAATTGACAGCAAAGAACTTATGACACTGCTCGAGGTAACACCATCGTGGCAGAATATAATGCTTACAGGCCGTCACGGCATTGGTAAGTCACAGATTTTGACCAAGTATTTCGAGACAAAGGGAATGCCTGTCAAGACTTTGTTCCTGGGCCAGATGAGCGACCCGGGCGACCTGCTTGGCCTCCCCACGAAGGACGAGGCAACGGGCAAGACAACCTTTATGCCACCCTATTGGTTCCCCATCGACGGCAAGCCCATTGTACTGTTCCTCGACGAGCTTAACCGTGCCCGCCCCGAGATTTTGCAGACAGTGATGGACCTTGTGCTCAACCGCAAGCTTGCCGGTCGTCCGTTGCCCGAGGGTAGCCGCATCATCTCGGCCTGCAACGATGGCGACGAATATCAGCTTACCGACCTCGACCCGGCTCTTGTGTCGCGTTTCAACATCTACACCTTCCGTCCGTCGGCCGACGAGTGGCTATTGTGGGCCGAAGGCGCCGGGCTCGACAAGCGCATAATCCAGTTCATAAGCGCCAACCCCGAGATGCTCGACCGCAGCAGCGATACCAAAGAGGAGCAGGGCCTTGAGAAAGACCCCGACCGCCGTGCCTGGGAGAAGGTTGCACGCCTCATGGAAAATGTGCCCAAACCTGCTCCCGTACATCAAAAGATTGTTGCCGGTGTTGTGGGTGTGCACGCGGCAGCAATGCTGTTCCTGTCGTTCCGCAGGGAGGACATCAGCCCCGAAGAGTTGCTTGCCGATTTCAAGGCCGCGAAGAAAGAACTCGACAAGTACGAGCTGCACCAATTATCGTTGCTCAACGATGCATTGGCACGTTTCTTTGAAACAGACAAAGTTGACTCCCTTGAGCGCAAAACGGTGGCCGACAACCTGAAAGCCTACCACGACTACCTGCACAAGGGTAACCGCGAGGCCTACGCGCACTTTGTGTCACTCATCGACGGCATAAACTACAAGAAAATGTTGGTGTTCATAAACAAGGAAATGCCCACAACCTATAAGAAAGTTCTGCAATTCATCAGCACTCTATGACAGCACGCGAACGCATACAGCAAGAGATTGAGCAGTGGTTCCTTACAGAGCCTGTGTTCTTCAACGTCTATTGCAGTCATCGCCTTGTGATGAATGCCAACATGCTGTGCCCGCTGCGTTCGGGTAAAGGGCGCATAGAGTATAACCCGGCCATCGTAGAGACTATGCCCGATTCAATGTTGCACAGCCTTATGCGAGTGGAGATTATACGCATACTGCTGCAGCACCCCTATGCCCGACAGCCGATGGGCTGCCCATCAATTGTGTTGCAGAAGGCAAGCGACCTTGTGATTTCGCCCGCCTACAACCTTGCGTGGGCGAATCTTGCCCACCCCACGGATTTTGACCTGCCCACAGGACAGAACTACGAATGGTATGCAATGCGCCTGAACGAGCAGCTTGAGAAATTACAGCAAGCCCAAGATGACAGCAAGCAACAACAAGAATGGGAGAGCGAACAACAGCAAAAGAGCAAGCAGCAACAAGGACAAGGAAACAGTCAAGGCAAGCAACAAGGACAATATGGCGGTCAAAGCGGACAACAGGGCGGAAACGAGCTAGAAAGCGAGCAGCAAGGACAAGGAAACGGTGAGCAACAGCAAGGACAAGGTAGCAGTCAAGGCGAACAGCAGGAGTTGAACGTTCATCGTGATGGAGATATACCCAGCGAGGGGCATTCCCAGGAACAGCTAGTGAATCGGCAAAGTCGCATAGGTGAAGAGTCAACAGAAAACAACAGTCAACAGACAACAGATAACAGCCAGGGCAACGAAGGTAATGAGTTAATAGAAGACAAAAGTCAACAATCAACAGATAAAGGCCAGGGCAACGAAGGGGATGAGCTAACAAAAGAAAAAAGTCAACAATCAACAGTCGACGGCAATGAAGGAGATGAGTCTCATGCCAAGCCCACATCGGGATACACAGATCTTTGGGAGGAAGACCAGTTCCAGGCACGCCAGATTACCGACATTGTAAAAGGAACAACATCGTGGGGAAGCCTGCCCGGTGATATGATTGAACTAATAAAGAAGGCCGCCGAGGGAAAGATTAACTACCGCGCTGTGCTGCGTATGTTCCGTGCAAGCATCATTTCACAGAAACGCCGCCTCACCCGCATGCGCCCCAGCCGTCGCTTCGGCTTTGAGCAGATGGGCAGCCGTTACGACTTTACCACGCACCTGCTCATTGCCATAGACACCAGCGGCTCGGTGGGCAGCGAGGACCTGGGACGATACCTGAATGTAATAACCTCGTTCTTCAAGTACGGAATCCAGGAGATTGATGTACTGATGTTCGACACCCGTGTGTGTGGGAAACCGTTGACACTAACCGATGCAAAAAAAAGCATCAAAGAACTAAATGTTAAAGGACGTGGCGGTACCAATTTACAAGCACCAGTGGACTACGCCGTAAAGCACCCCGAATATGACGGACTCATAATAATCACCGACGGCTATGCCCCGTGCCCCAACACAGAGCAGCTGCGTACAAAACTGCTGTGGGTGATAGACAACGAGAGCAGTTACAAAAACATACATGAGAATCTGCGCAAGACAGGGCGAGTATGCCTGATGGAGAGATAAGAAAAGAAACAAAAGATGAAACGCATATTAGCACATAACGAATGCGACGCACAGAAGCGTCGCGATGCATTTGGTGAACGTTACAATGCTTACATCGGACGTGGGTACGACCTTGATAAGATAAAAAGAGATGTTAACAAAATACTTGAATGCAAGTACCTTAGATTCTATCTTGGAGAATCGTACAAGTTCAAGAACGAGCCTAACCCCATAGTATCCTTCAGCGACGGCAAACTGCAGTTTACGGAGCAAGGGCTGCGTGCTGCGCTTAAAAAAAAGGGCGCCGACCCGGAACTACTGAAAATGGATACCGCCGAGATTCCTTTTGAAGATGATGTGTACTACGGTTCGCTCTACTTTAAACGCAAGGATGTGATGAAGCAGGTATGCACCATCACATACGACTGCATACAGATGGAAATCAAGAGAACCTACGTTAAAGGCTCTCCTTTTTCTCACTACACAATAATCCCGGCCAAGGAGATGTGGGTGAATTGCAATGTAATTTTCGAAAGCGACCTCTTTAACCTTACAGAACAGGAATTCTACTTTCTGGACCTTGCAACACTGCTTATGGACCTTGCGCTTGAATATCGCCTGCGCCAGGAGGAGATTGCATACCACGCAAAGCAGATGCGCATCCTCACAATGGATACAGCCGTGTTGGACGAGGAACAGATTCCGCTTGATCCAATAGATGATGCTGCCATTGAAAGCATCATTGCTGAGTGTGGCAACAAAGGGATCGATAGCGACAACACATTCAAAGCCATCGTACAACCCTGGATGGATGCCATAAGCAATTACTTTATGCTGATGAGCAACAAGTACGACGATAGATTCTCTCTCAAGAATTTTGAAATTGAGAGAATCTCCGAATCCGTGCCATTATATAACACGGTGGTGAGAGTCGGCTGGCCTAAAAAAACAGTTACTGAATTTTGTGAAGGGAAAGAAGTTGTGGGGGAGATTGTAATTACCGCCGCTAAGTTCTTGAGCAACCCAAGTAGAGAGCAAGCCATCGCCTGCTTTAAGGTGGGGGATTCCGAAATGATAATGGATGAAATGATTTATTCTTCAATTGGCTTAAAAAACACTCTTGCCATTTTCCCCAACGCCAGGGTACGCCGTTTCCGTTTGGATATAAAGGGTTCCATAGGCATTCACGCACTTGTGGGTTACCTGAAACTGATGCCGGCACTCTGTAAAAAAATGGACGAACTTGCCGCAAGAATAGACAAAATGCTTGAAAAACAATGTTGAGTAAAAAAAGTTGCCCCATTTTTTGAAATTTTTACCAAAAGTTACTATATTATAAATATAATATAAAACATCTACGATTATGCCAAACATTTGCACAACTCATTATGTATTCGAAGGCGAAGAGAGAGCACTCGACGCATTGTACAACACAATGAATAACCTGCAGAACCAGGAGAAGGAGGGTTTGGACGACCTTGCACAGGCATTAGGCAAGGAATCATCCGATTTATTGGACTGCCGTGGTGGTTGGATATCATTGGAGCGCGCCGGCGACACGTTGCGCACCACCATAGAGAGCGCGTGGACTCCCCGCTACGAACTGCACACAATACTAAAAGAGACATACCCCACCCTGCGCATATATTACAAGGCCGAGGAGCCAGGTTGCGAAATATATGTGAAGAACGACGCCGAAGGCAAGTATTTCCCCGAGAGCGAAAGCGACGAATACCCCTATAAACTAATGACCGAAGAGAAGGAACAGCAAATCATTGCCCTTTTAAAGGCTGTGAAGAATGGCGAGATAGAGGTGAAGGTGAGCCGTGCAGAATGACATTTGAACGCTGGATCAACTGCTATATTATTCCCCGATATTGGCACGTTTTTATTAACAACTTTTAACTATTTATATCACATTGTCTTTCAATGCGATATGAACTATTTTCATCGGTACCAACTCAAAAAATCGAAATTTTTGAAAAAGTTTCTATATTATGGGCGTAACGTATAAAACAAAGCACTATGGAAAATAACAAATCAAAAGTTTTTGTAGCCGGTGAAAATCTCATTTATCATTGCGAACTGCCATCGCATTTGGCAAAAACAGGACTTCCCAAAGATGTTGCAAGGACAGAACTTTTCCGCCTCGATGAACGCAACGGCAACACCCTTATATTCAAAAGCGGCAAACTTTACGCTACCACATACATAGCCAAAGCACTCCAGAACCTCAAGACCGGTGGTGAAATTTGCTTTGTGGAGTACAAAGGTACACGCGTAATGCTCGATGCATCACAATATTTCAAGGGCGGTCGTCGCATTTCCAGAGAGTCGTTAAACAGCACTGTCGAAGCCGAGTGGGACGAGCAGAAAGGTGATTTTGTAAAAACCAATGACTGCGGAACAACCTTAAAGGAGTTCCTTGAGAAAAAAGCAAATAAAAATTAAAAATAAATGCAGTAAATTATGGAAAAACAAGAGATTGTGAACATCGCAAACGAACTGATGGGCAACCCTTCAAAAAAACAGGAATATAGACTGTTGAATAGTTTGGTGGGACATCATAGCATTAAGAGACTGACAGAGGAACAATTCGATACTGTTTGCACATTCTGCGAAGACGTTTCAACAATAAGAGAGCAAATGTTTAAAGATCTCGTTACAGAAAACGACTCGGAAGTAGATGCGATAGAATCAATTTATAATGCAAGCCAAAGCATAAAAGATATGATTGAAGAGGCTGCTTTTGGTGAATTGAAAAAAAACACAGCCGATATACTCAACCGAAAGTGGAAAAAGGTATGGAGAGTTGAATGTCGCGGAAATGTTGCCTGGAACAACTGCGGAACAGTGCAAATAGGACTTAAAGAATTTGCAAAGGCTCGTTTGGAATTTGTAGGAATAAATGCAAGGAATATGTTCTTTGGGAATGAGTATAAATTGGCATTTCGCGTTGAAAGAGACATTTCCTTTGCCAATGAAATACGCGACTGGCTGATGAAAAATCCGATATTATTGCCCTGGAACTGCGAAATCAGGGAAAAAGAGAGCACAACAATTGCCATCTACAATGTGCACACGGCAAAGCCTTTAGCTGCAATGACATCAAAGCAAATGACAAAATTCCTTGATGAGCTTTACACTAAAAAACTGAATTACTGTTGTTATCTGCTTGTTGAGAGGTTCAAGGATTACAAGTAAGAAAACCCAAAGTTATGAAGCGGTAAAAGTAACGGAGCACAAACCTTTCCCCAATCTCATACTCAACCTTAAAAGGGAATGGCGGCGGAATTGCACGAATGGGGTTATAGGTCGTGGGACGACTGGAATTGATTAATTACATCTTTTAGACTTATGCGACAACTGAAAATAACAAAGCTTAAAAAAGTGAGACGTGAGCCCAAAGACAAGGAGTACGAGAAGATGTACTTTGAGGCAAAAGAGATTTACCACAGCAAGCGCGGAGAAAACTACAATTTCCGGCATTTTCTGCGACATCACTCGTCGGCATCACTAATCAATCTTTTTTCGTATGCCAGGATTAACCGTTGCTACAAAGAGCTTGTTGAAATAGCCAATGCTGTTGAGCGGAAGATGGTGGCGATGCAGTTGCTCCCCTCTGACGCTTGCGAGAAGATTGTTGAAACAGGAACATACATACTTGAGGATGCTTTATACAGTGGAGAATGTATGGATTGTGTGAAACTTGACAGCGGAGAATGGTGTGTGCGGACAATACCCGATGAACGAAAGATTTCATTTCGCGAACTCACCGACAGAACTTCACTGCTACGCATCGCCGATGCGCTTGCTGCGGCACTCGAAGAGCTTGTCGAAAGGGATGCCGAAGCCAACGAACAATGGTTCTCGCAATATCCTTATCCCGAATATATTGAGATACCGGTAGAATAAAATAAGTAATAATATAGCAACTGACCCATTTTTAGAAAACACTGCGTATGTGTCATATCGAACGTATGTGAGATATCTCGTATGTAGTTTTTAGAGATCCTTTGACAATCCTTGCTTGTCGCAACCCACTCGGCAACACTTTTTGCGTTGCTACGCGTGACCTTTTGCTGCAAGCATTGTCGAACCAAACTTTCGTCGCTACGCTCTGTCGGGATGAACATCGCCGGGGCAACATCTATATTATTACCAAAATTTTCAATTACAAATTTCTTAATGGAATAAGCAAATCTGCCAGGCCCGATATAACAATGATTTCCTATAAGTTATATAGCCCTGCTGACATCATTAGCCCCGAAACCCTCATTTTACAAACTTTAACACTTTTGCAACGCTTTGATATTCCTTCTTTTATAAACTATTTTCAACTAAAGCAGCGACTGACTTTGAATTTTTTTCCTTTTGTTTCTATATTATGTAAAAAAGGATAGAAAATGGAAAAGAAAAGAACGACAAAGAAAATCACACTGTTGCAGGCTATTGAAAAGGTTATTGCACTTACCGAGGATTCAAAGCTCGATAAGAAGATTCTGCAAAAGGCAAAGCCATATAGCAACTTCCTTGCCGAGAGCTACGGCATAACAGAGATGCAGGCAGTGCTGTTCTGCATTTGCCTCGAGAAAGGTCCCAACCGTGTAGATTTCAACGACCTTGCACGTTTTCTTGACCTCAATTGCATACATATGCTCAGCTACGCCGATGACATCAATGCCCTTGTGCAACGTCGTCTGCTGCGTTACCGCAACGCAAAGACCGAGGATGAATTCGATGTATATCAACCGGTGATTAAGGCGCTAAGACACAACCAGGCCTATCAGCAGCCGGCAATGAAGGGACTCGACTGTGCACAACTCATCGAGCAGCTGGACTCTATCTTCAACGATCTTGACAACAACAGCATCAACCCGGAGGAGGCTATAAGGAACATAAAGCAACTATTTGAGGACAACGGTGACATCAAACTTGTGAAAGAGGTTCAAAAGCATAATCTGGACGATGAGAGCCTGTTGCTACTGATGCTGTTCTGCCAAAAACTGATAATAGATGATGACGATGATATACGCTTTCGTCAAATGGAGGACCTGTTTGAATCGGTAAGTGATTTCAACGATTGCAAAGCAAAATTGCGTAGCGGGGAGCATATACTGATGAAGCACAACCTTGTTGAGCACATCTGCGTGAGCGGCATCGCCGACAACACACGCTACAAACTCACCGAGGAGGCCAAACGCTCGTTGCTGAGCGAAATGAAAATCAATACAAAAGAGGAGAAGATTGCCGACCTCCTGCAGCACAACACCATAACAGCAAAAGAGTTGTTCTACACACAGAGCATTGAAAATGAGGTGGCACGCCTTGCTACATTCTTTGCCCCCGAGAAGTACAACGAAATTCGTGAGCGTATGCAGCAAAAGGGGTTCCGCCAGGGCTTTGCCTGCCTTTTCTATGGAGGTCCCGGAACAGGAAAGACCGAAACGGTGTATCAGCTTGCACGCCAGACGGGGCGCGACATTATGACTATTGATGTTCCGCAGATAAAGAGCAAATGGGTGGGTGACAGCGAAAAGAACATCAAAGCACTCTTCGACCGCTACCGCGAAATTTGCAAGCGCTGCACACAAGCCCCAATACTGCTGTTCAACGAGGCCGATGCCATTATTGGCACACGCAAGAACGGCGCAACAAACGCTGTGGACAAGATGGAAAACTCCATTCAGAACATAATTCTGCAGGAGATGGAGACGCTCGACGGCATTATGATTGCAACCACCAACCTGCAGGAGAACCTCGACCCCGCTTTTGAGCGTCGCTTCCTCTACAAGATAAAGTTCGAGAAGCCCGACGAGAGCGTGCGTGCAAGAATATGGCAGACAATGATTCCCGAACTCTCAACCGCCGATGCCGCAACCCTTGCCACAAGCTACGACCTCAGTGGCGGACAGATTGAGAACATCGCACGCAAGCACGCAATCAACAATGTACTCTACGGCCAGCAGGAGCAACCGCTCAACACCCTGCTGCGCGACTGTGCCAACGAAAAACTCACAAACACACCCACACGCAACAAGGTGGGGTTTAACGCCTCAAACTGTTAAGCCATCTCAAAAACAAGGGCGTTTTTTGAAAAAGTTTCTATATTATATATGCGTAGCGCAAAAACGAATTATTGAAAATACATAAAAATAGTATTATGCTTAGATTTACAGGAGAGTGCCAGCCACACACTTTGAGAGAATTTGTGGAGCGTTATTACCCCGAGCTTTTGGAGGCTGCCGAGAGCGGATGTGCAGTATTGACCGAGTTGCAGAACACCCTTGCGGAATTGTTGCCATTGTCGCAAAAACTATTACCCCGCGACATAAACCAGCTCACCGATATTGAAACACAGGCAAACTCCGTGGCAACTGGAGTTTCCGCGACATCACAGGTACAATTGTGAGGGAAGGGTTGTCGCACGAGCAGTTGTTTGCCGACTGCATAAACGCACCGCTCCCCTGCAACCCCACCATCGGGAAAGTGGTGGATGACGAAACACTGCTACGCATATACTAACCAACAACTTTAATAAATATGGACGACGCTGAAAAAAAGTATATCGACTCAATCAAGAAAAAGATGAAGGAACACGGGCTGGTATCCTATAAAAGCAATGTTTTCGAGCTGTATATAGGTAAAATAAAGGTTGTTCCCAAAGGGTGGCAAATGCTGCTTGTACCCATAAAGGGCTATCACTATGAGGACTACGAACTTCCCCAGATAATGCACCTTAATGGCGAACTCTATTTTGTGGTAAAAAAGGAATACCAAACCTATGATGTCCCCTATAAAAAAGAGATTTTCCGTTTCACTTGGGACGAGCTTGTGAATATGGTGGAAACCACACCGTGGAGCATCAGGACCAGCAACTATGGCGGCAAATGTCACACCGGCTGGAGAACGGATTTATTAGAAAAAATTGAACGCAGCCTAAGCTATTACAATGCCCACGAAGAGATAAAGACAAAACTGAGCGAGAGCCAGCTCAAAATCCTGTGCCATAGGATTGAGGATGAAAAAAGCCTTGCAGAAAAGTTGGTGGATAAGGTGTTAGGATATTAAATAAGATTATTAAGCTATATAGAATGAGAATACCACTTAACAGCGTTTATACCCCGCCCAAAGATGACCGGAAGGTTATAATGTTCATAGACGACCTTTTTCATAGCAAGTCGAACCCCGCCCTGGAAGCGGTTAAGGAGTTGCTGAATACCGAATACCGTTGCATAACTATATTCAGTCGTAGAGGCCCTGAGGCGATGGTAAAGAAGATAAGATGGCTAAGCCTTGCAACATCGGCCCCCGACCTTATTGTCGCATACGGCACAGGAGCAACCATTGCCGCACAGATAAAGGATGTTGAAAAGGTACTTATAAAGCCCTATTACAACACAAGCAATGTACTCAAGAATATGCTTGGCGAGAAAAATGTGAAGGCAAGAATAGAACTGCCCACTCTTGGCAACCCCGAGTACCTGACCATTGCACGCCCTATGATGTTGGAATACAAGCATCTTGAAATGAAAGCTATGGAGAATGGTTACAACAACGGAGCACACTCACTGTTCTTTGCCAAAGATGTTGAAACCGATACCTACAAGGAGCACATAAGGCAATTCGGAGACGCTTTGATTGCCCCCGGTGAGGGCATTTTTGACCCCGATGGTATAAACGGCATTGCAAAATTCATACGCGGAGTGATTGAAGCTTAATAACCGTTTGAACGATGATGGAAAAAAGAGTATAAAGAGAGCCCGAGCGTTACGAAGCGGAGTAGTTTTGTAGAGGTTAAAAATGTGGATAGACAATGAACGATATAAACAAACAGTATGATAGTGAGGGTTGCAACTTTCACGAAAACAAAATAGTGCTACTTGACGGGCGTGAGCTTGCGTGTTTCCCGCTTGCCGTGGAGGAGCAAGGCAAAGTAGAGGAGAATAAGATAGATTTTGACACAACAGGTCGTTACCTCACTATCGGTAATGCTCCACGTCTAAAAAAGAAAAAGTGCCTGCCAAGGTGTCGGCCAGCCAAAAGCTCCTTATAGAAAATGCTCTTTTTATTCTCGACAACCGCAAACGCATTCTCGCCGACAGCCGTATGTTCCTCTGCCCCATAGCCATAGAGAACGGCTTGGCCTACACGGGACATCGGGGTTCAGAAGCCCGACCTTGGGGGTGTATTTAGAGTGGTGGAACGCCTGTGAGGGCACCCTGCGTGTGGATGACGATGGAGTGCGCAGCCTTGTATACCACATTGCCGGCAGTCCTTTGAGCGGTACTAACAGATGCACCGCCATACGCGAAGACGGGACAAGCGAAAAGGTGAGTTTACAACCTTTCAGCAAATATTGGCTTCCTTTTACAAAGATAAACAAGAGGTACGACATAGCCAAGGCCCGTTACCAGGCTTATGACTTGCAGGAGGTTCTGGCGTTGCTTGGGCGTACATTTGACAAAATCTAAGCAAGCTTCAATTTTGGGGGTTCCGAATTTGACAGAATCGAATATAAACTGCGCTCGCTGTAAAAACATTGAAGCTAGCTTCAATTTTGGGGATTCCGAAATTCTAGGCGCTCGTTGCGTGTAAAAATGAATTTTTACCCACTCGCTTGACGAATTTTCTTGCTCGCTTGTTAATATATTTGCAATAAGATTTTAATATATTTGCAATAACATTGTAAAATAGAGTTCCACAATGATATCCCGCTGCTACCTTGAGATAACAAACATATGCAACCTAAGCTGCGTGTTCTGCCCAAAAACCGAGAGAGCGAAACGCCGGCTCACGTTCGAGGAGTTCGACGCCCTCACCAACCGCCTGCAGGGAGAGATTCAGTTCCTCTATTTTCACCTGATGGGCGAGCCCTTCCTGCACCCGCTGTTGCCCAGTTTCATTGAGACGGCACGTGCGAAAGGCTTTGTGCCGGTGCTCACCACCAACGGCACGCTGTTGTCGAGAGCCGAGGGGGTTATTGAGGCGCAACCATACAAAATACAAATATCGCTCCACTCACATGAGGGCAACAGCAAAGAGAACGCTACAGATTACATTAACAACGTAATGCAGTTTGCCATTAAGGCCGCCGCACACGGCACAATCATAGTGTTGCGGTTCTGGAACCAGGGTGGTTACGAGAGCACCAACGAAGAGCTCATAAACCTCATTGCCCGGCACATCCCCACCCCGTGGAAGGAACAGAGCAACGGGTGGAAAGTTACCGACAACATATTCCTTGAATATGACAAGATGTTCGAGTGGCCCGATACGGCACGCCCCGAATATGCCGAAGAAGAGCAGTTCTGCTATGCACTCAGAAACCAGATTGGCGTTCTTGTAGACGGCACAGTAGTACCCTGCTGCCTCGACCACGCGGGAGATATTGCCCTGGGGAACCTGTTCCACACCCCTTTGCAGGAGATTCTCTCATCGCCACGCGCAAAAGCCATATACGATGGATTCACCCGACATACAGCCGTGGAGCCACTCTGCCGCCGCTGCGGGTATGCTGCCGTTACCAAACGTTACAGAAAATAGATGCTCTTACATGCAAGAGACAACGGAGCACTGATAATAATAAAAAATGACCGCGAACGACGTTCGCGGTCATTTTGTTAACATCTATATTCTTGGCTAAAGCAGCTTAATCGAGGACGGTCACAGCTGTCATAACCACATCGGTCTTGGGGCGGTCGTTCAACGAAGTTTCCACCTTCTGGATAGCCTCAACAATATCCAATCCCTCCTCCACTTCACCAAAAACAGTGTAGGCACCATCGAGGAAAGGAGTGCCACCCTGCGTGGTGTAAGCCTCCACCTGTTCGGGTGTAAAGGCAGGAGCGCCAATCTCCTTGCTCTTATCCATCGCCATTTTGCCAAGCTTCTCCTGCAACGCCATCAGGCCGTCACGGTCGCGGTTGCGGCGAAGGTTCATAATCTCGTCGCGGTGCTCCGCTGCAAGAGCATTGAAAATGTTCTGCTCCTGCTGCATCTTCAACTGGTGCTCAAGCTGTTTGAGCTCGGCAGCCTTGTACACCTTTCCCCAGACAATATAGAACTGGCTGCCACTGCTCTCTTTCGCAGGGTTCACCTCGTCGCCCAAGCGTGCAGCGCTCAATGCACCACGTTTGTGAAAGAGTGTGGCAGGCTTAATTTCGGCAGGCACATTATAGCCGGGGCCGCCACTGCCCAGGTTCTTGCCGGCGGGAGCTCCCTTGCTTTCGGGGTCGCCACCCTGAATCATAAAATCCTTTATCACACGGTGGAACAAAGTGCCGTTGAAAAAGCCCTCCGAAGCAAGTTTAAGAAAATTGTCGCGATGAAGGGGGGTATCGTCGTAAAGGCGCACAGTTATGTCGCCCATAGTTGTTGAAATTTTGACTTTTGCCATAATATTTAATTGATTTAATATAATTGTGGTTCAGGACCTCGGTTGATATTATCGAGCAGGCGCATATCTACTACTTGCCCGTTTTTTATTATTGAACCAATGAGTTGTATACCCACTCCACAAACACGGCTGCGTTGCCATAGAGGGAACAGAAGAGCCTCCACATTGAGGTGAAGACATTGTACCCCGGCCAGAATGCAACAAGTATTATACACACGTTTACCAGGCGGGCTATATAAATGTATGTGTATGAAAAGAAGAATGGATACTGGTTAATGTCGGTTTGGTGGTTGCCTGTCTGGTGTTTGAAGCAGAGGTAGTGGAACACAATGCTTGCACCAATGAACACGTCGAGCACCGCGCTGCCTGTAGAGTTCATCAACGGGCGCAGAAACAGCAACAGATAGGCGAAGATGGGCAGGCAGTAAGGGGCAAGCGCCATAGGTATGATACCTTTTTGGTTGGTACCGCTTGTGGTAACCGCTCCTGTGCCGCTTTCGGCGTGGAAGGAGTGCACTTTTCTGAAGAACATAAGCGCAACGACAATGTGTGTGAGTTCGTGGCTGAATGTTTCGAACCAGGTCTGGTTTTTACTGAACAGATGCCCAATGAACATTGCTATCAACGCACCGATAGCAGCCCATTTATAGGCATCGAGCTGTGTGAGGATGGGAGCCTTTGAAAGGAAAAGATTGCATATTATTTCCCAACCATAGGGCAACACCAGCAGCAACAATATGAAAAGAAGCGCAGCGTAAAGGTAGTACTTGAATTTAGACATAATTGCGTTTATTTTTTTATAGTAATTTCAGGATTTTCGGGCAGGGACAAAAAATAATTCGCCGGCCTTTGTTCACATTCTGCAAAAATATCATAAATTGCACAAACAAATTATAAAAAGGGTGATTA
The DNA here is from genome assembly GCA_045636125.1 of Bacteroidaceae bacterium. GTDB lineage: Bacteria > Bacteroidota > Bacteroidia > Bacteroidales > Bacteroidaceae > HGM04593. Next base: position 24,553 of record JAZTWX010000019.1, on the reverse strand, counting down.
TTTTTTCCAGCACAGGGAACGGCGCAGTTTTGCGCCCTGTTTTTACCCACTAACACACAATATTTTACCGCCAACGGCGTTTAAGTATATCATAAAGAGACAATAAGTTATGGAACGTGTAACACTGCTACCCCCCACCGCACTGAGCGACGGGTGGATAGACCCCAAATACCTGCCCGAAGGAGAAGACAAATACTACATACGCAACCGCCAGGTGAAAGAGCCCGAAGGCGGGTGGCGCCACCTGCGCAGCGACGAGATTGAACAGCTGGTGAAGAACAACAACACCGCTTCGTCGTGGGACAAAGTGTGGGTGACCGACGAATTCAACACCGCCGCAATAAAGGACAACAAGTTCTACGGCACGGTGCGCATAGGGCGCGTGTGCAACGGAGCGCTGCAGTTCCACGACCTGCGCCTGCCAGTGGGTATAACAAATTCCAGCATACACTCGTGCGACATTGGCGACAACTGCGCCATACACGATGTGCACTACCTTTCGCACTACATTATAGGCGCCCATAGTATGCTGTTCAACATTCAGGAGATGTCGGCAACCGACCACGCAAAGTTCGGCAACGGTGTTGTGAAGGACGGTGAGCCCGAGGCGGTGCGTGTGCGCATTGAGATTATGAACGAGACAGGGGCACGCGAGGTTGTCCCATTTGACGGTATGATTACCGCCGACGCTTATCTGTGGGGGAAATATGTCGACGACACAGCGCTGCAAGAGCGTCTGTTGCACATTACACAGAACAGCACCGACCACCACCGCGGATATTACGGCGAAATTGGCGAGCGTTGCATAATAAAAAACACATCAATTATAAAGGATGTGAAGATTGGCACCGACTGCTACATAAAAGGAGCGTCGAAGCTGAAGAACATTACAATAAACTCGTCCAACGGGGAGCCCACGCAGATTGGTGAGAATGTTATTCTTGTAAACGGCATTGTGGGCTACGGCTGCCGCATATTCTATTCGTGCACGGCTGTAAAGTTCATCCTTGGCAATAACTCCAATTTCAAGTACGGCGCAAGGCTCATAAACTCCATAATGGGCGACAACAGCACCATTTCGTGCTGCGAGGTGCTGAACAACCTCATTTTCCCGGGGCACGAACAGCACCACAACAATTCGTTCCTCATAGCATCGGTAATTATGGGACAGAGCAATATGGCTGCGGGAGCAACCATCGGCAGCAACCACAACAGCCGCACCAACGACGGAGAACTTGTGGCGGGGCGAGGCTTTTGGCCGGGGCTCTGTTCGTCGGTAAAACATTCTAGCAGTTTCGCTTCGTTCACATTGCTTGCAAAGGGCGACTACCCTGCCGAGCTTAACATAACACTGCCATTCGCCCTCGTCAGCAACAACGTGGCAGCCGACCGCCTCGAGATTATGCCCGCCTATTGGTGGCTCTACAATATGTATGCCCTTGCACGCAACACTTGGAAATACCACACACGCGACAAGCGCATCACCAAGGTGCAGAATATCGAATTCGACACATTTGCGCCCGACACAATGCAGGAGGTTATTAACGCACGCCGCCTGTTGGAGGTGTGGACCGCAAAAGCCTATCTAAAAACCACAGCAGCCCCACAGGATGCGCTCGGCAATGAGGCCCTGCTCATTGAAACAGGCCGCCGCCTGCTTGCCGGGGAGCGCGGAGTAATAGACAATCTCACCGTCACGGCCGAGGGAATTGAAAACAGCCGCCGCCCCGTGCACATACTCAAAGTTTACGATGCTTACCACGCCTACGGCGATATGCTCATACACTATGCGACCATCAACCTGCTGAAAGACGTGCAGCAGGCGCGCGACATTGTGGCCGGCAAAGAATATTCCGCAAGCAGCCACTGCATAGCAGGGCAAAAATGGATTAACCTGGGCGGGCAGCTTATTATGGAGAGAGACATCGACACCCTCCGCAGCGATATATGCAACGGCACGTTGCCCACGTGGGAAGCGATACACGGCCGTTACAACGAGCTGTGGCAGCGCTACCCCACCGACAAGCTGCGCCACTCGCTGCACGCACTCACCACCGTACTGGGCTGCGACACAATTACCGCCGAAGGGTGGCAAGAGGCCCTCTCGCGCGGCATCCACATCCAGCAACAGATTGCAGAACAGGTATACGTTTCGCGCAAAAAAGACCACGACAACGCCTTCCGCTCATCGACCTGCAGAAACGCAGCCGAGAGCCTCGCGATACACGGCAAGGCCGAGGAGAACACTTTTGTAAACACTATGCGCGAAGAGACGGCTGCCAACATTCAAAAAATTGAGCAATTGAAAAGCTTTATTGCACAAACAGAGGGTTAAAACTATGCCAACGAGCACAATTTTCACAATTGAATAAAAAAAGTTACCCCGAAAATTGAATTTTCGCCGCAATGTTACTATATTATATATGTGACGCGAAAATTTAATTCAACTACAAGATAAAACATTCGGATTTATGGAGAAGAAGAGATTATTTTTTGATATGGACGGCGTGCTTGTGGACTTTCAGTCGGGAATAGACAAATTGAGCGACGCGAAGAAAAAGGAGTATGAGGACCGCCTGGATGAAGTACCCGGTATCTTCGGGCTTATGGAGCCTATGGAGGGAGCTATAGAGGCTGTGAAAGCGTTGCGCGAGCACTACGATGTTTACATTCTCTCCACCGCTCCGTGGAAGAACCCTTCGGCGTGGAGCGACAAGGTTGTATGGATTACAAAATATTTTGGGGAGATTTTTCACAAACGCGTAATAATTACCCACTGCAAACATTTGTGCGACGGAGACTTTCTGATTGACGACCGCGGGAAAAACGGTGCAAGCGAATTCAAGGGTGAGTGGATTGAATTCGGGTCGGCGAAATATCCCTCTTGGGAGAGTGTGCTGCAATACCTTCTGCAGTCTTGCAAATACGAAAAGTAAACAAACTACGAGCGCAGATAAAAATCGGAACCACGTTATCTGTGGTTCCGATTTTTTATAACAACAGTTCGGAAATTAGTTAAATTTTCATAAAACAAGGTACTTTGCATTGCAAGGTACTATAATATCACATATATTTGCGGTGTAAATATAGCAAAGACCAGTGCCAGCTAACGGCACTATCTAATGCAAACAATTAAATATCAATAGAATGTACGTAGAAAATGTAAAATCGCAAATGCGCAAAGGTATGCTGGAATACAGCATAATGTTACTGCTACGCGACAAGCCCCGCTATACATCGGATATTATTGAGGAGCTCGAAAAAGCCAACCTTATAGTGGTAGAAGGCACACTCTACCCCCTGCTCACCCGCCTGCGTAAAGAGGGAATACTCGACTATGAGTGGCAAGAGAGCCCGGTGGGCCCTCCGCGCAAATATTACAAGCTCACCAACAGCGGCAACGAAGTACTTGAGGCGCTCGACAGCAGCTGGAACGCCCTCGCCGACACAGTAAACCGAATAAGAAATATTAAATAACCCAGACATATGAAAAAGACAATAACCGTGAACCTCGGTGCCCGTGCATTCCAAATTACCGAGGAGGCATATACCCGCCTCGACGACTATTTGAGCAGCATTGCAGCCTGTTTCAAACACCACGAATGTGGCGACGAAATTACAGCCGACATTGAAGGCCGCATCAGCGAACTGTGTAGCGAACAATTGCAAGCAAGCCATTCGCCCATAATAGACATCACTCTTGTCAACACCATAATAACACGCGTAGGCAACCCCGAAGCTATGCTGGACGAGGAAGAACCCGCAGGCGACGATGCGGGAGAAACAAAAGAGAGCGAAAAAAAGAGCGAAGCAACCAACCCAAAAGAGACGCTCGCAAAGAAATATTACCTCGACGACAACGACCGTATGGTGGGTGGCGTAATTTCGGGCCTTGCAGCCTACCTGAAAGCCGATGTTACCTTGCTGCGTGTCATTGCACTCGTTGCACTGCTCGCCACAGGAATTCCGGGCCTAGTAATCTACCTTGTCGTGTGGTGCATTGCTCCACAAGCGCAAAACACCACCGACCGCCTGCGTATGCAAGGCATTGAGCCCACGCCCGAGGAGATTGCTCGCAAAATAACCAAAGAACCACAGACCGCTACGCAAGAGAGCAAAAAAGACGAAGCTAAAGAGCAGCAGACAAAAAAATGGTTGCTCGCAGCTGTAATTGTACTTGCAATACTTTTGCTGGGCCCGCGAGTGATAGTAACAGGCAACAACACCGCTCTTTACATCGGTGGCTTTTTCACCACAGCCACAATAACACTCGCAGCCATACTAATTGCCAACAAAATAACCAACATTCTTGGCGAGAGGGCAAAAAAAATAATCACAACTGCACTGGTGGTTACAGGCATTGTAACACTTACAATTGCAATATTCCTTTTCTTCACCATAATATAAAAAAACAATTATGAAAAAAGTAGTTCAAATACACATAGGCTCGGCAGCATTCTTTTTCGATGACGATGCGGCACAAATTCTCGAGCAATATATTGAGCGCATTAAACAGCTCTATAAGGACAATGGCGAGGAGCTGAAAGTGGCCGAAGTTGAGCAACGCATTGCCGAAATGTGCCGCGCAAAAGCCGGCGAAGGCGGCATTGTAACAAATGCAATAATTACAGAAGCCATTGAAGAGATTGGGATAAAAATTGAACAGGAGCCGCAACAAGAGAAGGCTGCCGAAAAAGAGCAGCCCGCCCCCACCACCGACGAGTCTCCGTGGCAAAAGGCAATGCTCAAAGGCTGCAAGCTGTTCCGCGACACACGCGGCGGCTATATAGGTGGTGTGCTGGCAGGCTTTGCCGCATACTACGGCGTGAGCGCAGGGCTGTTGCGCCTCATTACAATATTGTTGTTCCTGCTACCGTTGGAGATAACAGGCCTCCCGCTCCTGCTCGCCTACATCGTATTATGGATGGTGCTCCCCAAAGCAGTAACCATTATCGACTACACCCGTATGCGACGCGTCAAGGCAAACAGCACCGCAGCAGCAGAGCAAGCGTGGCAAGAGAATTACGAACGCACCATTAAAGAGCTGAGCATAGCAGCCGACGATGGTTGCCTGCGCACAATAGTAAGAGTGCTGTTCTTCATCCTTATGGCATTTGCAGCCCTTCCGCTGGGTCTTCTGCTCATTATAGCCGTTCTTGTACCCATAATATTTGTGGCGATACTCTTTAACGCAAGCAGCATTATAACCATAGGGCACGTGCTCCTTTTTGTGGGAATAATCATCACAATAGGGTTCCCGCTTTTTGCCATTTTACATTGGATTCTTAAAAAGACCGGCAAATGCAAGCCTATGAAGCTGTGGGTAAAAACCACGCTCGTTGTTGCGTGGCTTGCAACAGGCATTGCAACACTCGCCGGCTGTTATTTCAACAAAGAGAATTACCACAGATTCACTTCCTTAACACATCACATCATTAACGGCGATATTGATGAACTGCTCAGCATAGGAGGAAGATTCAGCACCACAATAGGTGATTTTTATCAACAACATCCGCTCACAAGCAACGGCAGCCATAAATTCGGCGCAATATGGGAGAAGGACCTGCACAACAGCGGCATACCCTTCACCATTGAGAGCATACACGACAACAACGGTGTTTATAACATATATTTCTACCAACCTACCGGCGACAACAACGAGACTGTAGACATAATACACAACAAAAAGTACATTGCAAGCTACACAATAGACACAGGCAAGGACCAAAGCCTCAACGGCTACCTCCACTTTTTGTGGGACGGTAAAAACAACACCCTTTACATAGACAACAACCACCCCGATGGTGTTTTCCACAACATAAACGGCGAGATAAACGAGCACATAACACTCGACAACCCTGCCGCGTTGCGACTGCGCTACGCCGACGAGCGCACCGCCGACAACAGCACCACCCTTATACCTTTCGAGATATTCTACTACGGCACACAACGCACCCCGGTGCTCATTGTAAACAAGCTCCAGGTAGCCTATTATTCAAGCTGCACCATAATAGAAAACGAAACAAGCAACAACAAAAAGGATAAATTAAAAAGACACATACACGTGGACGGCGACAAGCTCAACAGCAGCGTGGAAGGCTTTGAAACTTTTATGCAGAAAGTAGAAAATATGTTCGACGAGGCCGAAGATGTTGTAGATGTCCGATACTACACAGAACCACAAACAAACGACTAACCACATAAGGCTATGAAAAAAGAGATTCACGTCAGCGGGAAGAATTTAAGCATCGGGTATTTAAGCCTCGACGCAATTTTCACAAAATAGGACCCTATCCGACATCAACGAATTTAGCTCCTGCAAACGTGTTTGCAGGAGCTAATTCTATTAGTAAGGCAGCCTATCATCTTAAAAGAGACGCCCTTGCCACGTGTCACGTTCACGCATACGGCGCTTGACACATTCCACAAGCTCGTAGTTCTTCAAGCCCCAATCGGGCGCAATGAGCAGCTCTTTGGGCGACTGCGATGCAAAGCGTTCGAGCACAAGCGAGGGGTTCAGGCGCTCTACATAATCGACCACCGTGTCTACATAATCGTCGAGCTCAAAAAGATGAAAATCTCCGGGGCACTGCGCATACTCTTCGGCCATACGGGTACCACGTATCAACTGCAACTGATGCATTTTGAGTGTGGTGAGCGGCAGACGCGACAGCTCCACCGCTTGACGCATAAGCTCTTCTTTATCCTCGCCGGGAAGGCCCAATATTACGTGTGCTCCCACCGGCAGGCCACGCTCGGCGGTGCGCCTCACAGCATCAACGGCAGCGGCATAGTCGTGCCCGCGATTAATGCGCAGGAGAGTAGCATCGTTGCAGCTCTCAATGCCATACTCCACCAGCACGAAGGTGCGCGTGGCAAGCTGCTGCAAATAATCGAGAAGCTCGTCGGGCATACAGTCGGGGCGGGTACCAATCACAAGCCCAACGCAGCCCTCCACGGCAAGCGCCTCTTCGTAACGTTGCTGCAGAACCTCCAACGAAGCGTAAGTGTTCGTGTAGGCCTGGAAATAGGCGAGATAGCGCATCTGCGGGTACTTGTGCGCAAAAAAGGCGATACCCTCGCGCATCTGCTCGGCAACAGGCTTGTTGCGATGACAATAGGCGGGGTTGAACGTCTGGTTGTTGCAATAGGTGCAACCGCCACGCCCCTTCGTGCCGTCCCTGTTGGGGCACGAAAAGCCGCCGTCGAGCGTGATTTTCTGCACCTTGAAAGGGAAAAACCTCTGCAGAAAACTCGAAAATTCGTTATAGTAGAAACGTTCCCCGCAATTCATCATCAGCACTTTTTATTATACTACACTGCATTATTTCTGGCCTGTACCATTGCAGAAAGTGCATTTTCCTCTCTTGCTCGACGGGGTTCTATCTTTGAAATTACACGACGAACAGGGTTCGAACTCCTGCGAGAATTTACCAAGCACATAACCATCGCCACCACATTTGGAACAACTACCCCTGCCCGCACATTTTGTGCAATGCCTTGCAGCCCTTGTACTGCTGCCACCCGTGCTTTTAGAACTTTGGCCGCTGTAACTACTGCTGCTGTTATAGTTATAACTACTATTGCTATTATAATTGTAACTATTGTTGCTAGCACCGCTTGCAATCTGGCTTATATTAGACAACGCCTCACTTATTTTTGATATAGCACTCGAAAAACGATCCTCCTGCTCCTCAACCTGCTGATACTGTTGCTGCGGCGCCTGCGCTTGCGCAATTCTGCTACGCACATCCTCCATATTTGCCTTTGCCTGCGCATATTCAGGCTGAACCGACAGAGATAGAGTAAAATAGGTCAATGCTTGCGCATATTCTCCGCGGTTCAGATAAATAACGCCTATATTATTGTATACCACGTGGTTAATCCCATAGCTGTTTGCAGGGTCGACAGAAAGCAGATATTCATAGATTTTAAGCTGTTCGGCACTGCGGGAGTCATCCAGGTTATACGCCGAATAGAAAATTTGCGTAGTAATGGGATTATCCTCCACGCCGGTTACCGCATCAACCTTTGTGTGATAATTTCCAACTGAAGCAATGTATTTATTTTGTTCGGGCACAAAAACCACCTTGTCATACAAGTGTTTATTAAGAGCCTTTCCAGTAGCATCGGTTATAGAGAATTTGTTACCCACGGCAACTATTGCATCGGTGGCGGCAAAAGAGCCATCGGGCACCGGCAAAAACTCACCCGATGCGTGCTTATACCTGAAACAACCGCGAGAGTATATTACGCTGCTATATATCGGAGCGACAATCTCCTTGCCCGTAATATCACATACACCTTTTTTATTATCATCGCTGTAAACAGAAAAATAGGCACCATACTCCTTGTTGTTGAACAAATACACATTACTATATTTATCAGGAGCAATCACCTCACGGCCATTCGAATCGTAGATACCCTTTTTCTTCTCTTTTTCCACTTTATAGTATACACCGCAATTTTCTTCATAATCCACAAATACATTATCATATTTTGGAGCAATCACCTCGCAGCCATTAGAATCGCATATACCATATTTATTCCCATTTCTCACTTTATAGTATATTCCGTAATTTTCTTCATAGTGCACATATACATAATCATATTTTGGAGCAATAACCTCGCAGCCATTAGAACTGCAGATACCCTTTTTCTTCTCTTTTTCCACTTTATAGTATACTCCGCAATTCTCTTCATAATCCACATTTATATCATCATATTTTGGAGCAATAACCTCGCGGCCATTAGAATCGCAGATACCTTTTAGCCCATTTTTCAACACCTTATAATAGTTCCCAAGCCTGTTGTCGTAGCACCATTCTATGTCGCTATACAACTGGGGAGCAATCACCTCCTCGCCATTAGCATTGCAGATACCCCAGAAATCGCCACTCATCACATAATATAACTTTTCATTAACCACGTTTGTAACAAGCTTGTAATTCGAATATTTCCCAGGTCGAAGAATAAGCCTGCCATCGCGTGCGTAAACACCAATATAATTCTCCTTTGTTCTAAACATAAAAGCCTGGTGCGATTCCACATAAATCATCTTTGTGCAACCGGCACTTAAAGGAATAATAACCTCCTTCTTTTTTGTCTGCGCCTCTATTAAATTTCCGGTTTGCACACTATACCACACAAAGCCATCCTTTTCTTTATGTTTTTCGCGCTTTTGTGCAAAACCACACACCGACACAAAAAGAAAGAAAGAAAAAAGGAAGAAAAATTTAGTTCTCATAGATATCATAAGATTTTTATATAATTCCGCAGTTTATAAACAACCTTGCAAAAGAGCAAGCTGTAACGATTGATTTTCAAAGATATACATTTCCCCAAAAAAAGAACATCTTTTTGAGAAAAAAAATCACCCCACCAACCAAGAGGCTACGCTATACCCCACTGCCACTGCCAGAAGACCACACAGCACGCTCATTGCCACGTAAGCAATAAAAGCCACAAGCGCACCACTCTGGAACAACTGCACCGCCTCGTGCGAGAAGGCCGAAAAGGTAGTAAAACCACCCATCACGCCCGTTGCAAGCAACAAATAAAAGCCACCCTGCAACATATTATAACGTGCAAAAAACGCATACACGACACCAAACAGGAAACACCCCGCAACATTCACCGCAAGCGTGCCCCACGGGAAGTTGCCACCGGCAGCGCTGCTCACAAAAGTGGAGAAGAGATACCTTAACGCACCGCCCACAAAGCTGCCCGCGCCCACTATGAGCATATATTTTATCATTGCCATAATATCAAATAATTAAAAAATCTATACAAAGGTATAAAATATGCTCAAAAGAATAAAAGCCCACGAGCTGTTAATGCAGGCAGAATAATATTCCATATATAAAAAAGAATCACTATCTTCGCACAAAGAAACAATTCAAAACACAATGAAACATTTTCTATCATTCATCCTCGCCCTTGCCTTCACACAGGCAATGACAGCCGGCGACAAATTCAAGCTCATAGACGCAATGCTCAGCGGTTACTGGCCGCAGACATATGCAGCCATTCAACCCATGGCCGACGGCGAACACTTTGCACGAATGAGCAGTGACCGCAAAATGATTCTTATGGGCTCGTTCAAGGACGGAGAGATTGTCGACACCCTCTTCGACGCAAGCAACACCCGCGGTTTCGACAAGAAGAGCATCGACGGATACCAGTTCTCGCCCGACGAGAGCCGCATCCTGTTGCAGACCAACACCCGCGGCATCTACCGCAACTCCTACACCGCCGAGCACTACATTTTCTCGCGCAAGAACAAGAAGGCCACTCCCCTTTCGGAGAACGGAGCGCAGCAGGTTCCCAAATTCTCGCCCGACGGCACAATGATAGCCTTTGTGCGCGACAACAACATCTTCCTTGTAAAACTCCTTTTCGACAACAGCGAATCGCAGATAACCACCGACGGAGCCCCCGGCCGCATAATAAACGGAATACCCGACTGGGTGAACGAAGAGGAGTTTGTTACCAACTGCTCTTACGACTTCAGCGCCGACAGCAAAGTGCTCGCCTACATAAAATACGACGAGAGCGACGTTATGATGTACGATATGCCTATGTACCTCCCCACAGGCCGCCCCAACGTAGCAATGGAGCCCTACTGTGCACCTTACAGCTTCAAATACCCTGTAGCAGGAGCTGCAAACTCAAAATTATCGGTACATTCATTTGAAATAAAGAGCCGCGTAACCCGCCAGCTCGATGTACCCCTCGCCGAGGAGGGCTATATTCCGCGCATCAAATTCACCAAAGAGGGTAACACACTTGCAGTAATCACCCTTAACCGCCACCAGAGTGTGATGGATATTTTTGCAGTGAACCCCCTTTCGGGCACAAGCAAACGCATTCTGCGCGAAGAGAGCGACACCTACATAAACGAGCAGGCCTACGCCGGCATAGAATTCTTCGACGGCCACTTTGTATTCCATAGTGAGCGTAGCGGCTACAACCACCTCTACCTCTACACCACAGGCGGAGAGCTTGTGCGCCCCATCACCACAGGTGACTATGAAGTGAAGAAATTCTACGGCTGGGACCGCAAGAAAAACGAATTCTACTACCTGAGCAACGAGGGCAGCCCCTTGCGCGACAACATCTACAAAGTGAACGCTAAGGGCAAGAAGACACGCCTCACCACCAAAGAGGGAACCAACAGCGCAGTGTTCAGTTCAACACTCAAATACTACATCAATACATTCTCCAACATCAACACGCCGCACATTGTAACAACCAACAGCAACAGTGGCAAGGAGATAAAAACTCTTGTAGAAAACAGTTCACTCCAGGAGAAACTCACAAAATTCGATATGCCCACGAAAGAGTTTTTCAGCTTTACCACAACCGACGGCACACAACTCAACGGCTGGATGATTAAACCCACCGATTTCGACGCCACAAAGCAATACCCCGTTGTAATGTTCCAGTACAGCGGCCCATACTCGCAACAGGTGAACGACAGCTGGTACATCGGTAACTACGGCAACGCAATGTTCGAGAGCTATATGGCAAGCGAAGGCTTCATTATGGTGTGTGTAGACGGACGCGGTACAGGCGGACGCGGTACAAAGTTCGGCAAATGCACATACCTGCAGATTGGAAAATACGAGCCCCACGACCAGGTGGAGGCTGCAAAATACCTCGGCTCACTGCCCTATGTCGACAAGGATAACATTGGAATTTGGGGATGGAGCTTCGGTGGCTACAACACCATTATGTCTATGAGCCAGAGCGAAGCAGTGTTCAAAGCAGGAGTAGCTGTTGCAGCTCCCACCGACTGGCGTTTCTACGACACCGTGTACACCGAGCGTTATATGCGCACACCCAAAGAGAACAAGGAGGGCTATGACAACGGCTCGGCTGTTGTGAACGCCGCCAAGCTCAACGGACACCTGTTGCTCATTCACGGCACAGCCGACGACAATGTTCACTTGCGCAATATGGTGCGTTACAGCCACGAGCTCACACAGGCCGGCAAGGAGTTTGAGATGGCAATATATGCCGACAGCAACCACAGCATTTACCACGGTGGCAACACACGCTTCCACCTCTTTAGCCGCATTGCAAAATTCTTCATCGAGAATTTGAAGAAATAACGCACGCGGCAGACACGACAAAATCAAGGGGTTGGCTCAAAAGCCCCGTTTAAGAACAAGCAAACCCTGTCAGAATGCGCTCTGGCAGGGTTTGTTCTCTTTGCAAAATGACTTTTGGGTCACCCTCTTGATTTTTATTATTTTTTGTATAGAATCTATCACATAGCTTTTGGTGTTGCAGCAAAGGCAAAAACCAACATAATTACAAGTGTTGCCACCAACACAATAACAGCAGCCTGTTTCAGCATTTTACTGCGACGCTTGGCCTCTTTGCGCTTGCGCTCCTTTGCAATGCGCGCTTCACTCTTCTTTGCCATTACTTGTTCTCTTTTAAGTCGAGAGCAATCTGGAGTTCGTCGAGCTGTGCGGGGTCGAGCACCGAGGGAGCATCGATCATTGTATCGCGGCCTGAGTTGTTCTTGGGGAACGCGATGCAGTCGCGGATAGAGTCGAGACCGGCAAAGAGGCTCACCCAACGGTCGAGACCATAAGCAAGACCACCGTGAGGAGGCGCACCATACTTGAATGCGTCGAGCAACCAACCAAACTGCTGCTGCGCGCGCTCGGGGGTGAAGCCGAGCAATGCAAACATCTTGTTCTGCAACTCGCTGTCGTAGATACGGATAGAACCACCGCCCACTTCAACACCATTGATAACCATATCGTATGCGTTGGCACGTACAGCACCCATATCAGTGTCGAGCAAAGGAACATCCTCGGGCTTGGGCGATGTAAAGGGATGGTGCATTGCCATATAACGGCCCTCCTCCTCGCTGTATTCGAACAGGGGGAAGTCTACTACCCACAAGCAAGAGAACTTGTTCTTGTCGCGCAAGCCAAGCTGCTGCGCAACCTCGAGACGGAGCTCGCAAAGCTGCTTGCGTGTTTTCATTGTGTCGTCGCCGCTGAGGATGAGGATAAGGTCGCCGGGCTCGGCAGCAAAGGCTGCCTTCATCTGCTGTAGGACCTCCTGCGAGTAGAACTTGTCGACACTCGATTTTACAGTGCCGTCGGCCTCTACACGGGCATAAACCATACCTTTTGCACCAATCTGAGGACGGCGTACAAAGTCGGTCAAGGCGTCGAGCTGCTTGCGGGTGTAAGTTGCAGCACCCTTTGCGCAGATACCGCCAATATACTCGGCCGCATCGAACACTCCAAAGCCGTGGCCTTTCATAATGTCCATAAGTTCCACGAACTTCATATCGAAACGTGTGTCGGGCTTGTCGCTACCATAATATTTCATGGCATCGTGCCAGGTGATACGGGGGAAAGCCTCGGTAAGCTCCACGCCACGGATTGTTTTGAAAAGGTGCTTTGCCATACCCTCGAAGAGTGAAATCACGTCCTCCTGCTCCACAAAGCTCATTTCACAGTCAATCTGTGTAAACTCGGGCTGACGGTCGGCACGCAAATCCTCGTCGCGGAAACATTTTACAATCTGGAAATAACGGTCGAATCCCGACACCATAAGCAACTGCTTGAAGAGCTGAGGGCTCTGGGGCAATGCATAGAACTGCCCGGGGTTCATACGAGAAGGCACAACAAAGTCGCGGGCGCCCTCGGGTGTAGAAGCAATGAGCATAGGAGTCTCCACCTCAATGAAATTCATTGAGTCGAGGTAACGGCGAACCTCCATTGTCATTTTATGGCGCAATTCAAGGTTGCTGCGCACAGCCTCACGACGAAGGTCGAGATAACGGTATTTCATACGTATATCGTCGCCACCGTCGGTGTTGTTCTCAATTGTGAAAGGGGGCGTAGCTGCCTCATTCAATATATTAAGCTCGCTTACTATAATCTCAATATCACCGGTGGGAATATTGGCATTCTTGCTCTGACGCTCACGCACCTCACCTGTTGCCTGAATAACATATTCGCGGCCGAGGTGTGAAGCCTTTTCGCAAAGTTCGGCATTAGTATCCTCGCTGAAAACAAGCTGTGTAATACCGTAACGGTCACGAATATCCACAAATGTCATACCACCCATTTTGCGGGCACGCTGCACCCAGCCGCTGAGGGTAACACTCTTACCAACATCCTGCAAACGCAGCTCGCCACAAGTCTTTGTTCTGAACATATTTATATTGTTTAATTGTTTGTACGTTTTATTCTGCGAAATTAATCAAAAAAAATGGGATAACGCTCAACCACAGGGCAATATTATTATCGGGTGGTATAATAATAAACAGAAACGGGAGCAAAACTGCTCCCGTTCCCTGTATTGCGTTGTGTTATTGGATTATTCTACCATAACAGCCTGACCGTTCAAGATATATACACCCTTTGTAGGATTCTCAACGGGGATACCAAGCAAGTTGTAGTAAACACCATCCTCACCGGCGGTAACAATGTCCTTGATACCTGTAAGAGTACCATCCTCGGCAATATTCTTGAAGTGCAACCAACCTGTAGCAGATTCAAAATTAAGCTTCTTGCCTGCGGGCACAAAGAGTGTTGCAATGTCGTACACGTTGCTGCTGAATGTGTAGTTTGTATTCATTGCTGCGGGAACACCACCGAACTCAGAGTAAACAGATGTGATGTTGGGGCAGTCATAGAATGCAGTGTAACCGATTGCCTTAACCGACATAGGTATTTTCACAGTCAAGAGATCCTCGCAACCATAGAAAGCCTCTTTGCCGATAGTCTCTACATTCTCGCCAATTTCAACGCTTGTAATGTTTTTGCAACCCTTGAACGCGTAAGCGCTGATAGCAGTTACATCGTCGTTGAAAGAGAGTTCGGTAACAAGTTCGTCGTTCTCATAGAGGTCACCTGCAACAATCAAGGGGTTTGCGTTGTAACCAAAATATGTCTGGGCCCAAGCCGAAACGTCTGAAACCTTTACAGCCTTCAAAGAGTCGCAGTTGTCGAATGCCCAGTCGCAGATGCTGTCAACCGATGCAGGGATTGTAACGCTTCTCAAGTTCTCGCAGTCGGCGAAAGTCTGGTCGGCGATTTTTGAAACACCAGCAGGGATAACAATCTCTGTCAAGCCTGTACAACCCATAAAGGCACCATCGCCAAGAGCAACAAGGCTTTCGGGCAATGTAAACTCGGTGAGAGCCTCACAGCCTGCAAACGCTGCACCCGCAATGTTTGTGATGTCAGCAGCAAACTCAATATTCTTCAATGAAGAGCAACCTGCAAAAATAGAGTTAGAAAGCTCGCTTATACCTGTGCCCAATTTCACGCTCTCCAATGCTGCACAATCCTCGAATGCGCTACCCTCAATGTTTGTAATTGAGTTGGGGATTGAAATTGTTGTAAGTCCTGCACACTCGGCAAATGCGCCATAACCGATATTCTCGATATTCTCACTAAACTCAATGCTCTGCAAACTGCTACATTTTGAGAATGTGTAGTCACTCAAAGAGGTAACTGCTGCGGGAAGAACAACTGCGGGCAACTTGTTACAATTGTAGAAAGCATAGGCACCAATGCTCTCAATTGTAGTTGAGAACTCAATGTTCTCAATTGAAGATGCATTGAGGAATGCGTAGTCGGCAATTTCGGTAACACCCTCGGGGAATTTAACGCTCTTGATACTGTTACAACCACGGAAGATATTCTCCTTGACTACTGTAACGCCATCGGGGATAATGAGTTCCTCCAGCAACTCGCCGTTTACATAAAGGTCGGCTGAATTGCTCAAGGGAGAAGATGCGTATGTTCCGAATTCGATGTTACACCAAGTCATAATGTCGTCGATGTATACATTCTTAAGATATGTACAACCGGCAAAAGCGTCTTTTTCAATCTTTGCAACTTTTGAAGAGAGAGTTACGCTCTTCAATGTTGTAAGGCCTTTGCACCAAACGTCAATTTCCTCGCCGTTGAATGTAATTTCAGACAAGTTCGGGCAGTTGTTGAAAGCATTTGCCGCAATTACACTTGTAGGAGTCTTGTTTATTTTCAAACCATTACCGATTGTAAGGCTCTTCAATCCTGTACAGTTTGCAAAAGCACTACTCTCAATTTTCTCTACACCGTCGCCAATTACGACATTCTTTAATGATTTTGTATCCTTGAACCAACTCTTGACAGGAAGAGCGATGTCCAATGTAAGGTTCTGCAGGTTTTCACACTTGAAGAACGACTTGTCGTTGATTTTTGTAATGCTTGAGGGAATTACAAGAGTCTCGACAGGCAAACCATAGAAAACGTAGTTCTTTATCTCTGTAACAGTGTTAGGGATAACAACTTCTGTTGCAGGCTCGCCGTTTATACAAAGCTCTGTTGCATAAAACATAGGGTTACCCTTCTCACCGTTCTGTTTTCCATTTGAAATGTCAACCGAGCACCAAGCTGCCACATCGTTGATATTGAGGGTTGTCAATGAAACGCAGTCTTTGAATGCGTCAATACCGATAGTCTTTATTTTGCTACCGATGCTCACGCTCTGCAGTTTCAAACAGTTGTTGAACGCGTTCTCCTCGATAGTGGTAACGTTGTCACCGATAACAAGACCCTCTACGTTGCTATTCTTGAACCAAGCCTTAACTGTAGCACAGTCAATTGACAATGACTTGATTTTTGTATTTTTGAAAGAGTTGTCACTCAACTGGGTAACACTTGAGGGAATTACAACCGACTCAAGAGCCTCGCAATTCTCGAATGCGCTGTTACCAATTTTGTTTACAGCGTCGGTGAGAACCACGCTCTTCAATGTTGAAGAGTTTACAAAAGCAAAATCGGAAACCGCAGCTGCATCAATGGTTACATCCTTAACAGTGTCGCTGTTAAGAGTGAGAACCTTGGCAACATTCAGGGGGTTGGCAGCCTTGTCGGCAAATGCGATAGAAGCCCATTGGTTGACGTCGGCAATGCCAACGCTCTTTACGCTGTCGCAACCCATAAAGGCAGAAGCACCGATCTTTGTTACGCTAGCGGGAACTGAAACCGATGTAATATCGTCGCAGTTGAAGAATGCATAGGCACCTACCTCGGTAACGTCGGCGGGAATTTCAATTGCACCCTCAACGAGCTCGCCGTTCAAATAGAGTTTCTTTGCTATTGAAAGGGGGTTAGCAGTCTCGTTGGCAAAAGCGATTTTAGCCCAAGAAGAGAGATTGCTTATTTTAACCGCTTTAATAGAGTCGCACTTGTCGAATGCCGAAGCACCGATTGTCTCAACGGTTTCGGGGATGATAACGCTTGTAAGTCCGGCAAAACCGCTGAAAGCATAGGGCTTGATTTCGGTCAAGCCGGTAAGGTCGAGTTCGGTAATCTCCTCCTCACCCTCGCAGCTGATTTTACCTGCGAAAGTAACAGGGTTGGCCGCAGCATTCTTGAATGTGTAGCCCAACCAAGCCTCGAACGAGGGAACATTTACGGTTTCAAGGTTTGAACAACCATAGAAAGCATCGTTCTCAACGGTAATTGCACTTGCGGGCATATCCAGCTTAACGAGTTTATTGCAGCCTTTGAATGCGCCACCGGCAACGGTTTTTACATTTTCGCCCAATGTAACTTCTGCAACAGCACCAAGGCCGGCAAAAGAGTTGGGCACAGTGGTCATATCAATTTCAATCACGCGCAAGCTATCGCATTTCTTGAATGCATCCTTGCCAATGCTGGTTACGGTATTGGGAACTTTTACCGAACGCATTTTTGACTGCACGAATGCATAATCAGAAATTTTTGACGATGTAATCTCAACATTCTCGAGCAATTCACCATTCAGATAGAGCAAACCCGACAATGACATAGGGTTAGACTTCTCGTCCTGTGTAAAGGTGATTGAACACCAAGCATCGAGATCGCTGATATATACACCACCCACCTGAGCATTCTGGAAAGCATTCTTTCCAATCTGCTTGAGCGAAGCGGGAATTTCTACCTTATTATATATGCTTTTTACAAAGGCAAACTGTTTGATGGCTGTTGTACCGGCGGGAATTTCAAGATTCTCCTGCTTTTTGCCATCAACATACAAGGCTACCGACTTATCAGCAGTATTGAAGGGGTTTGCCGATGCCGATCCGAAATCAATCGCCAACCAGCTTTCGATGCTGGGAACGTTGATAACCGCAAGGTTACCACACATACCAAACGCATCCTCCTCTATTTTGGTAATACCCGAATGGAGAGTAACAGATGTTATTTTTGAGTTGTAGAAAAGGTTTTTCTTAATAACGCTTATGTTCTTGGGAACATCGATTGAGAGAAGCTCCTCACCGTTGAGGTAGATATTCTTGGCAATCTTCAAGGGGTTGGCGTCGCTACCGGGGAAATCGATATTCATCCAAGCCTCGAGGTCGGAAATATTTACCTTCTCCAAAGACTTACACTGCATAAACGCACCACCACCTACTGTTTTTACCGAAGGAGTAATTGTAACGGTCTTCAAACTGGTACAAACAGCAAACGCCTGTGCTCCGATTGTTGTAAGTGTCGAAGGAGCTGTAAACTCCTCAATGCTTGTATACGACAAAGAGAGCTGGCCAATTGAAGTAACACCCTCGGGGATAGACACTTCGGTCAACTGCGACCAGCCGTAGAATACAAAATTCTTCAACTCGGTAGCACCTGCAGGGATTGCGACCTCGCTTATAATTTCACCATTGACATAAACCGTAACACCGTTGTTAGACACGGGAGTTGAGTTCATATCAACGAATTCAATTGCGAGCCAAGCATCAACGCTTGCGACATTCACGCTCGACAAGCCTGTACAATCGCTAAACGCACTTGCACCAATCTTCACTACCGTCGAAGGGATGGTCAACGACTTCAATTCCTTGCAACCGGCAAACGCGTCGGCAGCGATAGCTGTTACAGAATAATTCTTCTTGTTGTAAGTCACCGTTTCAGGAATAACCACATCACCCGAATAAAGGGTAGCATCGTTGGCTATTACCTCACAAGCCGAAGAAGTTGTTGTGTTGTATTTTATGCCGTTAATCTCGAACTTGACTGCATAAACCATCGACACGTTCAGCAACAGCATAACTACAAAAAACAATTTGAAAAAACAGTTTTTCATAAATACTATTTTTTGCTCTTTAGTTCCCAAAAAAGAGCTGTAAACAAACTTTGAAAGCGTGAGAACTACGCCGGCCTTGCGTCACCCTGCAGCTAAACACCACAAAATCAACAACAAAGCACAAAGCAAACACTTTCATCACAAACGACAAGCGCCAAAAAGGGCATAGGTTGTCGGTACAAATTTAATAATATTTTTTTGAAAACAACATTCTTTTGCAGAAATTATTATATAATTTAAGGGCAGCAAGCTATGACACCACCACTCCCTTGGCAGCATCTACCGAAAAAGAAGGCTGCACAAAAGAACTTTTTATACAATTTTAATAGTTTGGCATAGTTTTTGTAAGAATTCTTATGTAAAAATATTGCAGATGAGGCAAAAATCGATTATATATTTGCAACAGGTTTTTACAGCAACACACTCCGGCACAAGAAAGGCCGGCAGAAATTAAGAAACGATTATTCACCCGATAATGATTGAGAAAGAAAATGAGCAATGAATTTTCGCAAAGATTGTCAGAAATTTTGTCGTTGAGCCGAGCCGAAGCGCAACGTTTCGGCAGCAGCAGCATCGACCCCGAACACCTGCTTTTGGGCATTATAAGCGACGAGAAGAGCAACGCAGTTGAGATTCTCGGCACGCTTAACACCAATATCGAAGATATAAAAAGAGCCGTTGAACGCCGCACAAACACATCGCACGCAGTGCCCGGTCCCGAAAAAATCGAACTAGGGTTGAGCACCGCCCGAATACTGCGTTTTTCAACCCTCGAAGCGCGCACATTCCGCACCGCTGTGGACGCCGAGCACATACTGCTTGGCATCCTAAAGGACCGCAGCAACCTTGCAGCAGACATCCTCGAAGAGAACAACATAACCTACAACCGCGTGCTCGACGCCGTCAAAGCCATAAAGCCCGGCAACACCACCGGTGGATTCGGCCTCACCGAGGACGAGGACGAGGAGGAAGAGGCACCCCGCCGCCCCGCCGGCGAGCAGGCCAATGCCCACACCACAACACGCCAGGCAAAGCCCACAAACGACACACCCGTGCTCGACAATTTCGGCACCGACATAACAAAAGCGGCAGCCGAGGGGAAGCTCGACCCTGTTGTGGGGCGCGAAAAGGAGATTGAGCGCATATCGCAGATATTGAGCCGCCGCAAAAAGAACAACCCCATACTCATTGGTGAGCCCGGAGTTGGTAAATCGGCAATTGCCGAGGGCCTCGCGTGGCGTATCGTGAACCGCAAGACCTCGCGCATACTCTTCGACAAACGCATCATATCCCTCGACATGACCGCTGTGGTAGCCGGTACAAAATACCGTGGGCAGTTCGAGGAGCGCCTGCGTTCAATACTCACAGAACTCGAAAAGAACCCCAACATAATACTCTTTATTGACGAGATACACACCATTGTGGGAGCAGGTTCTTCGCCCGGTTCTATGGATGCCGCCAACATTCTTAAACCCGCCCTTGCACGCGGCGAGATACAATGCATTGGTGCTACAACCATCGACGAATACCGCAAGACCATTGAAAAGGACGGTGCCCTTGAACGCCGCTTCCAGAAGGTGCTTGTGGAGCCCACATCGGCAGCCGACACACTTGTGATACTCCAAAATATAAAGGAGCGTTACGAGAAGCACCACAATGTCACCTACACAGACGAGGCTTTACAGGCGTGTGTCAAATTGACAGAGCGCTACATAACAGACCGCTGCTTCCCCGACAAAGCCATTGACGCAATGGACGAGGCCGGCGCACGTATGCACATAAGCAACATTAAAGTACCCAAAGAGATTGAGCAGCAGGAGGCCCTCCTCGGCAACGTAACAAAAGAAAAGAACGATGCAGTTAAACGCCAGGACTTTGAGCGGGCCGCCAATTGCCGCGACACCGAAAAGGAGCTGCAGGCAACCCTTGCAAAAATGAAAGAAGAGTGGGAAAAGAGCCTTAGCGACAACCCTCAGACCGTTGACGAAGAGGGCGTTGCACACGTTGTTTCAATGATGTCGGGCATCCCATTGCAACGTATGCAACAAGACGAGTGGGCACGCCTGCGCCATATGAAAGAGGAGCTGCAGTCGAAGGTCGTTGCACAGGACAACGCAATAGAAAAACTCACAAAAGCCATACAGCGCAGCCGTGTGGGCCTGCAGAACCCCAACAAGCCCATAGGCACATTTATGTTCCTGGGCCCCACAGGAGTGGGAAAGACACTGCTCGCAAAAGAGCTTGCAAAATTTATGTTCGGCACTGCCGATGCTCTCATACGAGTAGATATGAGCGAATATATGGAGAAATTCACCGTGTCGCGCCTTGTGGGAGCCCCTCCGGGATACGTTGGTTACGAGGAGGGCGGACAGCTCACCGAGAGAGTGCGCCGCCGCCCCTACTCCATTGTCCTGCTCGACGAGATTGAGAAGGCACATACCGACGTGTTCAATCTCCTGTTGCAGGTTATGGACGAAGGCCGTCTCACCGACAGCTATGGCCGCACAGTGGATTTCCGCAATACAGTGCTCATAATGACCTCAAACGTGGGCACACGCGAGCTGAAAGATTTTGGTGCCGGAGTGGGATTCACAAAAGACGAGCGCAACGGCAACAAGGAATACTCGCGCAGCGTAATACAGAAAGCTCTGAACAAACGCTTTGCACCCGAGTTCCTCAACCGAGTAGACGAAATAATAAATTTCGACCAGCTGGGAATGGATGCCATCGTAAGCATTGTGGAGCTGGAGCTTGCGCAGATAATAAAGAGGGTGAGCGAGCTTGGCTACACAATAGCCCTCACCCCCGAGGCAAAGAAAAAGCTCGCCGAAAAGGGTTACGACATACAGTTCGGCGCACGCCCCTTGAAACGCGCCCTGCAGACATATGTCGAGGACGAAATTTCGGAGCTTCTGCTCTGCAACAGCCTGCAGCCGGGCGACCACATTACACTGGACGCCGACACCGAAAACGACAAACTGAAAATTTCGGTAGAAAGCAAATAACTCCCAAAAACGGCCAGCCATCGGTTGGCCGTTTTTTTATTACACACACCACGTTTCTGCCAAAATGGCAGAAACAATCCTTTTGGCACTCTATTTGTTCTTATAACAACGGGCACACAGCCCGCAAACAATTAAAACAACTAAAAAACAGATAATATGCAGAAAGGAAACATTGGGGTAACAACAGAAAACATCTTCCCCGTCATTAAAAAATTTCTTTACAGTGACCACGAGATATTTCTTCGCGAAATAGTATCGAACGCCATCGACGCAACACAAAAACTCAAAACCCTCTACGAGAAAGGCGAGTTCAAAGGCGAGCTTGGCAGCACTAAAGTAACGGTAACTCTTGGCGAGGAGACAATTACCGTGAGCGACCGCGGTATTGGCCTCACAGCCGAGGAGATTGAAAAGTACATCAACCAGATAGCACTTTCGGGAGCTACCGACTTTTTGGAGAAGTACAAGGACACAGCCAACAGCATCATCGGCCATTTCGGCCTCGGCTTCTATTCGGCCTTTATGGTATCGAAAAAGGTGGAGATTGTAACAAAATCATACAAAGAGGGCGCGCAGGCCGTTAAATGGAGCTGCGACGGAAGCCCCGAATACACACTTGAAGAGTGCGACAAGGCCGACCGCGGAACCGACATCATAATGTACATTGACGAGGAGAGCAAAGAGTTCCTCGCCGAAAGCCGCATCACCGGTATCCTTAACAAATATTGCCGTTTCTTGCCTGTTGAGATTGCATTCGGCAAGAAAAAGGAGTGGAAAGAGGGCAAGCAGGTTGAAACCGACGAGGACAACATCATAAACGACACAGCCCCGCTGTGGACACGCAAACCATCGGAGCTCAAGGACGAGGACTACAAGGAGTTCTACCGCACACTCTACCCCATGAGCGACGAGCCCCTCTTCTGGATACACCTTAACGTGGATTTCCCCTTCCACCTCACCGGTATACTCTATTTCCCCAAAGTAAAGAGTAACCTCGAACTGCAAAAGAACAAAATACAGCTCTTCTGCAACCAGGTATACGTTACCGACGAGGTTCAGGGCATTGTACCCGACTTCCTGACACTTATGCACGGAGTAATAGATTCGCCCGACATTCCCTTGAACGTTTCACGTTCTTACCTGCAGAGCGACTCTAACGTAAAGAAGATTTCGACCTATATTTCAAAGAAAGTATCGGATCGTTTGCAGTCGATCTTCAAGAACGACCGCAAAGAGTTCGAGGAGAAGTGGAACGACCTGAAGATATTCATCCACTACGGCATGCTCACCGAGGAGGATTTCTACGACAAGGCCTGCAAATTCTCACTCCTCCAGGACACCGACGGCAAAAAATACACCTACGAAGAGTACAAGGAGCTCATTGCCGGCGAGCAGACCGACAAGGAGGGCAACCTCATATACCTCTACTCTAACGACAAGGAGAAAGAGTATAGCTTCATCGACAACGCCAAGAGCCGCGGCTACAATGTTCTTCTCATGGATGGGCAGCTCGATGTCGCACTCATTGCAATGCTCGAGCGTAAATTCGAGAAGTGCCGCTTCACACGCGTGGACAGCGACACACTCGAGAACCTCATTGTAAAAGAGGAGCAGAAGGTATCGTCACTCGGCGACAAGGAGCGCGACACCCTCACAGGAGTGTTCCGCAGCCAGTTGCCCACAATGGATAAAAAAGAGTTCTACGTTCAGGCACAGGCTATGGGCGAGACAGGCGCTCCCATAATGATTACCCAGGCCGAGTATATGCGCCGTATGAAAGAGATGGCATCGATACAGGCGGGAATGTCGTTCTACGGCGATATGCCCGATATGTACAATATCCTTATAAACGAGGAGCACCCCATCATCAAACGCGTGCTCGCCGACGCTTGCAGCAACTGCGCCGACAAGCTCAGCCCCATCAACGAGAAGAGCGATGCTCTTGAGGCCCGCCGCAAGGAACTCTACGACGCACGCAGCGGTAAAAAAGATGCCGACATTCCCCAGAGCGAAAAGGACGAGCTGGGTAACATTGAGAAAGAGATAAGCGAAGCAACAAGCGCAAGAGAGGCTATCCTTGCCGAGTATGCAGCCACCAACAACACAGTGCGCCAGCTCATCGACATAAGCCTCCTGCAAAACAATATGCTCACAGGCGAAGCGCTCAACAATTTTGTAAAGCGCAGCATTGAAATGATGAAATAAGCCACACGCATAAATAATAAATCACAACGAGGGTGACCCAAAAGTAAAATTGGGTTACCCTTCTTCATTTTATCAGTTCAGCGTTCAAATTGACATATGATAATAAAAATATAGCTATTCCATTGATAAACATTGGAATAGCTATTGTTTATTTGGGAAATTTTTATTATCTTTAAACTACCACATCCAAAAACAATAAATCCCAACAAAAACTATGGCAAAGGTAATACATAAAT
>JAZTWX010000018.1:0-35689 GCA_045636125.1 Bacteroidaceae bacterium | reverse complement strand
ATTGCCCTTTTGTCGCGCAAAAGGGCAGCAAAACGCCGGCACAGAGATTCGCGATTCAAACAAAGCTTTGCGTACACGGTCGCTTTGTTTTCGCCGTTGTTGTCTTTACGCGGCAAATTCGGGAACGGGGCAACTCGCTGTGCGTGTTTACCGTGCAACGCTGCTTTCCCAACGCTCAAACAAGCTCCGTTCTTTTTCCTCGTTTGCCGCTAACAACAACTCACGCTCATACAGTGCCGTTTTTAGAAGATTACTTCTGCTGTGGTTTTCCATAGCAAGAGTAATTCGTCACCAACGGCGAAATTTTTACTTAAAAGAGAGAATAGCCATAAAATAACATCGCTACTCAACTTTTCACGTTGGTCCGCAATCAACAGGCCGCGGCTGTTCTAAATAACACATTAAAGAATGACTTTAACTATATATTTTGTGGCGAATGATATATAAATGCATTATTTGTATTATATATTCGCGACACATTGCATATAATCTATATTCTATTGTATATAAAAGTATTATTTGTTGTAAATACATTAAAATCACTTACAGCCGAATGTCGCACTTCTCCCAAGTTCCTCTTCTATGCGCAGCAGGCGGTTATACTTTGCAATGCGCTCGCTTCGACTCATCGACCCTGTCTTTATTTGCCCCGAATTTGTGGCAACGGCAAGGTCGGCAATGAACGTTTCTTCTGTTTCTCCCGAGCGGTGGCTTATAATGGTTTTGTAGCCGTTCTGTTGTGCGAGCCTTATGGTGTTGAGTGTCTCGCTGAGCGTGCCAATCTGGTTGGGCTTTATGAGAATTGCGTTTGCGCATTTCTCTTTTATCCCCCGCTGCAGGAATTTGCAGTTTGTTACAAAGAGGTCGTCGCCCACAAGGGTGCAGCGGTTGCCTATCGCTTTTGTCAGTTCGTACCAGCCTTCCCAGTCGCTCTCGGCAACTCCGTCTTCAATGCTGTCGATGGGAAAATCGTTTATCAGACGAGTGAGGAATTTTATCTGTTCGCCACGGGTGAGGCGGGCACCGTCGCTCTCGAACGTACCATAGTCGTACACCTTGTCGCGGAAAAATTCGGACGCGGCGCAGTCTATTGCAATGCTCACATCACTGCCCGGTTTGTAGCCTGCGGTTTTTATCGCTTCTGTTATAAAAGTGAGCGCTTGTTCAATGCTCTGCAGTTGCGGGGCAAAGCCTCCCTCGTCGCCAACGGCGGTGCTGTAACCCTTTTTGTGCAATAGCTTTTTGAGTGAGTGGAATATTTCGCACCCCATTCTCACGGCTTCGCCCATTGACGATGCGCCCTTGGGGCGTATCATAAATTCCTGGAAGGCGATGGGTGCGTCGGAATGTTTGCCGCCGTTAATTATGTTTATCATTGGGACAGGCAAAGTGCAGCCGTTCAGGCCGCCAAGGTGCCTGTAAAGTGGTATCTGCGCGGCTTTTGCTGCTGCTTTCGACACGGCGAGCGACACGGCAAGGGTGGCATTTGCGCCCAGAGTGCTTTTGTTGTCGGTGCCGTCGGCTTCAATCATCTTGTGGTCGATGTCGTATTGTGAAAACACGCACATTCCTTCGACGAGCGGGGCAATCTCCTTTTTTATATTCCTCACGGCCTTTTGCACGCCGTTGCCGCAGTGACGCTCGTCGCCGTCGCGCAGTTCAATGGCTTCGTTCTCTCCTGTGGATGCGCCCGAGGGTACCGATGCTCTTGCTCTCACTCCGTTTCTCAACAAAATTTCAGCCTCCACGGTGGGAGTTCCGCGTGAGTCAATTATTTCGCGGGCATTTACCTTTTCTATTTTCATAAGCGTTTTTTTCTACTTTATAATAGCACAACAAACAGCGCAACGGTTGGTTCTGTGGGTGCGAAATAAAGGAGTGCTCAAAAATATTTGCCGCTAATGTTTGTTGCGTTACGTTATTTGGCTATTTTTACAAAAATATTTTTTGCTATGACAGAGATTGAAAATAAAATGTTGCAACGCTTCCTCGAATATGTAACCTTCGACACGGAGTCGTGCGACG
This sequence comes from Bacteroidaceae bacterium, assembly GCA_045636125.1. Classification (GTDB taxonomy): domain Bacteria; phylum Bacteroidota; class Bacteroidia; order Bacteroidales; family Bacteroidaceae; genus HGM04593. The sequence goes on along the minus strand of JAZTWX010000018.1, from coordinate 33,664 downwards.
ATGCCACTACGGTGCCCACCACCGAGGGGCAGATGGTTTTTGCCCGTTTCTTGAAAAATGAGCTCGAAAATATGGGGCTCGCCGACGTTGTTCTCGACGAGAAAGGCTATTTATACGCCACATTGCCGTCGAACAGCAGCCGTTCGTTGCCCACTGTAGGCTTTATTGCCCACCTCGACACAAGTCCCGACCTCAGCGGTAAAAATGTGCGCCCCAGAGTGGTGGAGTACGGCGGGGGCGATATTGTGCTCGACGAGCAGGCGGGCATTGTGCTTGCAACAAAGGATTTTCCCGAGATTGAGGATTACAAAGGCCACTCGCTTGTTGTTACCGACGGACACACTCTCTTGGGTGCAGACGACAAGGCCGGTGTTGCCGAAATTATATCGGCAGTGGAGTATCTGCAGGCTCACCCCGAAATTGAGCACGGCACGGTGCGCATAGCCTTTAACCCCGACGAGGAGATTGGCCGCGGCGCGCACAATTTCAATGTGGAACTTTTTGGCTGCGATTGGGCGTATACTGTTGACGGCAGCGCTGAGGGGGAGATTGAATTTGAGAATTTTAATGCCGGTTCGGCAACATTCACCATTCAGGGGCGCAATGTGCACCCCGGTTACGCAAAAGGTAAGATGCTCAACGCTTTGCGTGTGGCAACAGCCATTGTGGCTGCCGTGCCTGCAGTGGAGTCGCCCGAATGTACCGACGGCTATGAAGGCTTCTATCACCTTATGGGTATAAACGGTGGAGTGGACTCGGCCGAGGTTTCATATATTATACGCGACCACAGCCGCGAAACGTTTGAGCGCCGTATGGCGTTTATGTCGTCGGTGGCCGAAGATGTAAATCGTCGTTTCGGTGCGGGAACCGTCGCTGTGGAGCTTAAAGAGCAGTACCGCAATATGCGTGAGCAGGTTGAGCCTAAAATGTATATTATTGAGCTTGCAAAGGCTGCAATGCAGAATGCGGGTGTTGCACCTGTGGTAAAGCCCATTCGTGGCGGTACCGATGGTGCGCAGCTCTCGTTTATGGGGTTGCCTTGTCCCAACCTCTTTGCGGGAGGAATTAATTTCCACAGCCGTTACGAATTTGTGTCGGTGCAGGTGATGAAAAAGGCTGTAATGACAATTGTGAACATTGCAGCAATGGTAAAAGACTTGAAATAAATGTAATAAACAATGGAAACAGGAATAAAATATACAAGCACCACTGTGGTGTGTGAGGATAATTGCGCCTCGAAAGTGGGTTCGGGTGGAATGGATGTGTTTGCAACCCCTTCGATGGTTGCACTTATGGAAAATGCGGCAATGAACGCGGTTGCTCCCCACCTCCCCGAGGGTTCCACCACTGTGGGAATTGAAATTTCGACTTCTCACATTAAAGCATCGGGTATTGGCGCAGAAATTAAGGCTACTGCTGTTCTTGTGGCAATTGATGGCCGCAAGCTGGTTTTCGAGATTGAGGCGTGCGACGGCGAAGGCATTATAGGCAAGGCTACTCACTCGCGTTTTATTGTGGACCGCGAACGTTTTCTCGCGAAGGTATATAAATAAGGTGTAATCATATATAACAAAAAAGCGCCTTTTCAGGCGCTTTTTTGTTATTATGCTTGTATTGCAATTGCAAATATAGCAGCAGGGTGTTAAATCTCGTCGAAATCGAACTCCTCGAAATCCATTACAAAAGCCTCGTCGGAGAAACGGTCTATTTCGCGGCGCTCCTTTTTTGTGGGGCGGCCTGTGCCGCGTGCACGGTCGGTGAAACCGCTTATCTTGCTCATTTCCAGAATCTCGTACTGCTCTTTTGGGGTTATATTCTCCATAAGTTCGGGGACAAGCTTTGCACCCACGCGGTTCTGCGCGGCTTTAAGCACTTTGAAGGAGTATGTGATGGGTGATTTCTTTACCTTTACAACATCGCCTTCACGCACTATGTGCGAGGGCTTTGCGCTGCGCTCGCCAATGGAAATGTGTCCTTTTTTGCAAGCGTCGGCGGCAATGCTGCGTGTCTTGTAGATGCGCACCGCCCATAGCCATTTGTCTATTCGTGCCTGCTCGCTCATTCTTTTCCCACTCCCTTTTTGTTGAATTGGTTCATTGTGCGGGCGAGCCCCGAAAAGCAGAAACTCTTGATAATCTCGGTGGTTGTTGCAAGCTGCTCTTCAACTTTCTTCTGCTCCTCGCTGTCGAACGAACCGAGTACAAAGTCTACCTGGTGGCCTTTGCCGAAGTCGCTGCCTATGCCGAAACGCAAGCGGGCATATGATGTTGTGCCCAGTGTGGCGGCAATGTGTTTGAGGCCGTTGTGTCCGCCGTCGCTGCCTTGTCCTTTGAGACGGAGCGCGCCCACGGGCAGCGCAAGGTCGTCCACGATTACAAGAACATTCTCGAGAGGAATTTTTTCGGCCTGCATCCAGTAACGCACTGCGTTTCCACTGAGGTTCATATAGGTTGAAGGCTTGAGCAGTATGAGCTTGCGGCCACGGCACGATGCTTCGGCGACAAACCCGTAACGCTTGTCGGAAAAAATAGTATTGGACGCTTTTGCAAAAGCGTCCAATACGGTAAATCCTATATTGTGGCGGGTTCCTTCGTACTCTGAGCCGATGTTTCCCAAGCCTACAATGAGATATTTCATTATAGTAGTGTGCTATAATTATTTTGCTGCGGCTGCTGCGGCTGCCTGTGATGCACGAGTTGTCTTAACAGCGCAAACGAGTGCCTCTTTTGCAGTTACGAGCTCCAAGCCCTCGAAAGAGAGGTCGCAAACTTTGATTGACTTACCGAGGTTAAGTGTGGTAACGTCTACTGTAAGGAACTCGGGGATTGCTGTGTAGAGAGCCTTAACTTTGAGGTAGCGCTGCAACTGTACCAATTTACCACCGGCGCGTACACCCTCGGCAAGACCCTGCAATTTAACGGGAACAGCCATAACGATGGGTTTGCTGTCGGTAATCTCGTAGAAATCTACGTGGAGGATAGTATCCTTAACAGGGTGGAACTGAATGTCCTTGAGGATAGCTTTAGTTGTTGTGCCGTCGATTGTGAGGTCTACAACGTGAATGTCGGGAGTGTAAACGAGCTTGCGCAAACCCTCAACTGTTACGCTGAATGTTTTTGTAACGGGTGTACCGTTCTCGTCTTTCTGTACTCCGTAGATGCAGCAAGGTACAAGACCTGCGTTACGCAATGCGTTGGTGGCTTTTTTGCCAACCATGGTTCTGGCTGAACCGCTGATGCTGATTGTTTTCATTGTTTAAAAATGTGTTACTCTAAATTAAGAATGTTTGTTTGCTTAATTCGCCATCACACGAAGGCTTTATAAAGCGGGTGCAAAGGTACGCTTTATTTTTCAATTTTACAATATTTGACGCGCTTATTACGCGATTATTGTTAAAAATCAATGTCGATGTTGAGCTTGCTTTCCTCGTTGTCGGCTGCAGGGGCGGTGTAACGGGGCTGGAATTCGCCTTGTCCGGCAGTTGCAAAGTCTATGGCTTCCTTGAGGCCTGCTGCAAATTTCTCGAAATCCTCGCGATAGAGGAAAATTTTGTGTTTCTCGAACGAGACTGATGCGTTGTCGCCCTCACCGTTTACAATTTTCTTGCTTTCGGTTATTGAGAGGTACATTTCCTCTTTTCTATTTTTCTTTACATCGATATAGTAAATTCGTTTGCCGGCTTTAACGGCCTGAGAATAGACTATCTCTTTTTCGTTCTCAAAAGGTGCGTTTTTTTTGAAGTCTTCCATTCTTGATAATTGTTTCTTATGTGCGATTAGGGTTCAAATATGAGTTTTTTTTTTCTGAAAAACAATAGTTTGCGCTCATTTTTTAATTTTTCCTGTAATTTTTCTGTCTTTCTGTTCGCTCGGGCTTTGCCGGTGGGCGTGGGTGTGTTTTATTATTTCGTGATTTTTTTGTACTTTTGCAGCCGTTTTTACAAAAGACTATGGATACTGGTTATATTATAAATTTAACAAGGGGTGTTGCGCGTGACGCAACGGCTGCTTTTGTGGCTCCCGTGACGCTGAAAATAGCGCAGGGGGAGCACTTGGCCATTGTGGGCCCCAACGGTGCCGGCAAGAGCATTCTTGTTGATATGATGCTTGGGCGTTACCCCTTGCGCGAGGGTAGTATAGAGTATGATTTTTCTCCATCTCCCTCGAAACGTGTATATGAAAATGTGAAATATATCACATTCCGCGATACTTACGGCTCGGCCGACGCGAACTATTGTTACCAGTTGCGCTGGAACACTCACGACCAGGATGAAGCTATCCCCACCGTGGCGCAATTGCTTGGCAATGTCGATGACAAGGAGTATATGGACGAGGTTCTGCAGATGTTCAACCTCGGACACCTGCTCGACAAACGCATTGTTTTGTTGAGCAGCGGTGAACTGCGTAAATTCCAGCTTGCACAGGCCTTGCTCGAACGTCCCCGCTTGCTTGTGGTGGACAACCCTTTCATTGGGCTCGACGCTACCACAAGGGATTTGCTTTGCAGCGTGCTTGCGCGTGTGTCGTCGCGCAGTAATTTGCAGGTGGTGCTTGTGATGTCGATGCTCGACGATGTTCCCGAATTCGTAACCAGCGTGGTTCCTGTTGAGAATATGTTTGTGGGAGCAAAGGTGTCGCGCGACGAATATTTGTCGCAGCTCGACATTGTTTACGACATTGCGGCAATAAAGAATGCGCAGCAAAGGGTGTTGTCGCTTCCTTATAAAAATCCCATATGCACGGCCGAAAGGGTGGTGGAACTCAACAAGGTTTCGGTGAAATATGACGAGCGTGTTATTCTCAATGCTCTCGATTGGGTGGTTGAGAATGGCGAAAAATGGGCGCTCTCGGGCGAGAACGGTGCCGGAAAATCGACTCTTTTGAGCCTCGTGTGTGCCGACAATCTGCAATCCTACGCTTGTGATATTGCTCTTTTTGGCCGTAAGCGCGGCTCGGGTGAGAGTATCTGGGAGATTAAAAAAAATATTGGATATGTGAGCCCCGAAATGCACCGCTCTTACCTGCGCAACCTTCCTGTTATTGATATTGTTGCGTCGGGCTTGCACGACACAATAGGTCTTTACGTGCAGACACCTCGGGAGGAACTTGAGATTTGCGATTGGTGGCTCGAAACTTTCGGTATTGCCGGTTTGCGCGACAAATCCTTCCTTAAGATTTCGAGCGGCGAGCAACGTCTGGTGCTTCTTGCCCGCGCATTTGTGAAAGACCCCGCTCTGCTCATCCTCGACGAGCCTCTGCACGGTCTCGACACTTATAACCGTCGCAAGGCAAAGGCTATTATTGAGGCTTTCTCGCAGCGTCGCGGCAAAACAATGCTGTTCGTTTCGCATTATGAGAGCGAGCTCCCGAACACAATTGACAAACGTTTGTTCTTAAAGCGTAACAAATAATTGTGCGCCTGAACAAGAAATAATGCTATTTATTTGCTGATGTCGCAATAAAATGCGACCTTTGCACTAAATCAGATAATATATTTTATGATTAACAGAGTTCTCATTCGTCTTAAAATTGTTCAGATAGTATATGCCTACTACAAAAACAGCGGCAAGAGCGTAAAAGCCGCCGAGGATGAGGTGTTTTTCAGCCTCTCAAAGGCATACGACCTCTATAACTATCTGCTGTTGCTCATTCCCGCAGTGACACATTATGCAGCCGACCGTATCTCGTTCAATAGCTTGAAGCTGCGTCCCACTGAGAGCGACATTAACCCCAACCTTAAATTCGTGAACAACCGTTTTGCTGCGCAGGTGGCCGTGAACGAGCAGTTGTGCAAGTTTGCCGAAAAGAGCAAGACCAACTGGGTTGAAAATTCCGACCTTCTCCGTCGCCTGTTCAATGCCATTGAGGAGAGCGATATATACAAGGAGTATATGGCAAGCGAGACATCTTCGTACGAGGAGGACAAGGAACTTTGGCGCAAGCTCTACAAGAATTTCATCTTCGACAATGAAGAACTCGACGCTTTGCTCGAGGACCAGAGCCTCTACTGGAACGACGACAAAGCTATTGTCGATACATTTGTGCTCAAGACCATCAAACGTTTCGAGGAGAGCGCAGGTGCCGAGCAGGAGCTCCTGCCCGAATACAAGGATATTGAGGACAAGAGCTTTGCAAGCAAGCTTTTCCACTGTGCAATAACCAATGCCGAAAAGTACCGCGAGCTTATGGGTGAGAATTCACGCAACTGGGATATGTCGCGTTTCGCCTTTATGGATGTTGTGATTATGCAGGTGGCCCTTGCCGAAATTCTTGAATTTGACGATATACCTTTGAGCGTATCGCTCAACGAGTATGTTGAAATTGCAAAATATTACAGCACGGCCAAGAGTGGCTCGTTTGTGAACGGCCTTCTCGACTCGGTGACAAAGAAATTGCGTGCCGAGGGAAAGATAAACAAGTAAATTAACTAAAAAACAATAACTTATTATGATTTTATTACAAGCAGCACAAGGCGGCGTTATGCAGTCTATCTTCGGCAATCAGTGGGTTATGATTATCCTTATGATTGCAATCGTATATTTTATGATGATTCGTCCCCAGCGTAAGCGTCAGAAGGAGATCGATAATTTCCGCAACGGTTTGCGCGCAGGCCAGGAGGTTGTTACCAGCGGTGGCATCTATGGCAAAATAAAAGAGATTAACGACAATATCGTTCTTCTCGAGGTTGCACACAACGTGTGTATCAAAGTAGATAAGTCGACTATCTTTGCCTCTCCTTCGGCTGCTCAGCAAGAGGTTAAATAATATAAGGTGGTAAAGAAATTCGATATAAAGTCCCTTTCGGGGCGCGAGGTTCTTCTGTTCCTCTTTTTCGTGTTTGTGGCTTGTTGTCTGTGGCTTATGCTCACACTCAACCAAAATTATGAGACCGATATCAAGTTCAACATTTCGTTGAAGGATGTTCCGGCCGATGTGAAGTTGCCCGAAAAAGAGGGAACCTTTATTGTGCGTGTACGCGACCGTGGAACCACGCTTATGAACTACTCCCTCGACGAGTTTCTGCCACTCTCTTTTGAATACCGCGACCTTTCTGCCCGCAAGGGACGCATTGGCCTGCCTGCATCGGTAGTTACAAAGAAGGTGAAAAAGCAGCTGCATTCTTCCACTGCAATAGTGTCGGTTTACCCCGATACTCTCTATTTCTACACACAGGAGAGCGCTGTAAAATATCCTGTTCGCCTTAACGCCAATGTGGTGCCCGCAAGGGAGTATGCAATGGGTAGCGTGAAACTCTCACCCGACTCGGTGTGGGTTTTTGCCCCAGCCTCGGTAATAGACACGCTCAAATACATTTCAACAGAGTTGGTTGAAAAGAGTGATGCCCGCGACACTTTGTCGCTGAACGTGGCACTTGATGTTCCCCGTGGCGTAACCTGCAATCCCGCAGAGGTGGCTGTTACAATGCCTGTGTTCCCTGTAACGCAAAAGAGTTTCTATATTCCCGTGAAGGGTATTGATTTTCCCGACACTTATGGGCTGCGCACTTTCCCACCTCGTGTGCGTGTGCAGGTGAACGTGAGTCTCGAAAATTACGACCTTGTGAACGCCGAAGATTTTGAGGTGGTTGTAAGCTATCTCGACGTTTACGGTTCCGACAACAACAGGGCGAAGCTCCGTCTTTTGAGCGCTCCGCAAGGGGTGAAGGATGTGAAGATTACCCCCGCAGAGGTCGATTATATAATAGAAGAGAAATGAAAAAGGCGTTGAGGTTGGCTATAACAGGCAATATCGGTAGCGGAAAGTCGGTCGTTTCGCGTATGCTTGCCATTATGGGTGTTCCCGTGTACGATTGTGACAGCCGTGCAAAAGCGCTTATGCACAGCGATAAGGTTATAAAGGAGGGGCTTTTGCGTATGTTCGGCAGCGAATGTTACTGCAGCGACGGCTCGCTTAACCGTGAGTGGCTGGCGGCCCGCCTGTTTACCGACCCTGTGAACGTGCAGCGTGTAAACGCCCTTGTTCACCCTCGCGTAAAAGAGGATTTTGAATGTTGGGCCTCGGCTGCAAGCTGCGATATAGTGGCTGTGGAGAGTGCAATACTCTACGAGTCGGGGATGATTGACACCGTGGACAAGGTGCTTGTGGTGTGGGCCGACGAGGAGACCTCGATAAAACGAGTGATGGAGTCGCGAGGAATGTCGCGCAGGCAGGTGGAGAATCGTCTGCAGAACCAGATGTCGGCCGACGAACTTCTCATCCTTTCCGACTATTCGCTGCGTAACGATGGCAGCACTCCCGTGCTGCCTGCGCTTGGAGAGTTGTTGGAGGAGTTGCGTAGTGCAAAATAATAACAGATGTTAAAATATTGGCCATAAGAGGACGAATTTATATCTTCGTGGCCGTTAATTGAATAATTAAAGAAAAAGAATATGTTTGAGAGAATTATGACAATTACCGGCAAGCCCGGTCTTTATCGTCTGCTGTCGAGCGGACGCAATATGTTTGTAGTTGAGATGGTCGATGCCACCAAAAAACGTATGCCTGTGTACAACAGCGACAAGGTGGTGATGCTTGATGATATTGCAATATACACCGATACAGAGGAGATTCCTTTGCGTGAGGTGTTCCGCAGAATCTTTGAGAAGGAGAATGCAGTGTTGCCTTTCGACCTCAAGCTCTCTACACCCGAAGAGCTTGTAGCTTATTTCGAAGGCATTATGCCCGACTACGACCGTGAGCGTGTATACCTTACACACATTAAGAAAATGTACGCTTGGTACAATATTCTTGTTGCAAACGGAGTGACAAACTTTGAGGAACCTGCCGAGGAGGGCGCAGCTGAGTAATATGAAGAAGATTTTTATGGTGGTAGCGCTTTTTGCGCTTACAATGAACGCTCAGGCGCAGTTCGGCAATTTGTTGAACAAATTGAAATCGGCTGTTTCGTCGTCAACAACAACTGAAACAGTGGCAAAGGATACAACAAAGGCAGCAACAACAACATCGGCTTTGTCTTCGGCAGCATCTGCAATTTCGTCGAGCGCAGCAGGCTCACTCTTGTCGGGCGATGTTTCGTCGGCACTCAAGAATGTGCTTGGTGACCTCATTGCCGAGTGTGTTCCCCTTTCACAGGAGTCGATTCTTGGTAAATGGAACTATAATGGTATCTCTTGCGTGCTCGAGAGCAACGAAGCGCTTGCAAACATTGGCGGTAGTGTTGCTGCCGGCAAAATTGAGGAGAAAGTAGACGGTTACCTTGCAAAGGTGGGCGTTGCTCCCGGTTCTTGCACTTTTACTTTCAACAAGGATAATACCTGTGCTTTTGCAGTGAATGGACGTGAGGTTACCGGTACATATCAGCTCAATGCAGATGCAAAGACCATTGACTTTGTTTTCTATAACTATTTGAGTATGACTGCTAATGTATCATATAATCTGTCCGATTTGAACCTTGTATTTGATGCAGGCAAGCTTCTGGAACTTACAAAGAAGGTTACTTCGCTTGCTTCTTCAAATTCGGGTAACTTGAGCTCTTTGCTTGGTTCGGCACAGCAGGCTTCTGCTGCTGCAACCACAGTGGCTGCAAGCACCTCTACATTGTCGACAATAAGCTCTTTGCTCGACAACTATACAGGTATGTTGCTTGGCCTTAAACTTAAAAAGTAAATAGCTGTTTGCTTTGATATAGACAACAAAAATCCTCTCTTGCGAGAGGATTTTTTGTTGTCTATTGGCTATTTGTTGCTGAATGTGAGCATCTTGCCGTCGGAGTCGATGTTTATGGGGAAATTCTTGTCTATCGCCCCTGCGAGCAGCTGTTTCGAGAGGTCGTTGAGCAGGTGACGCTGTATTGCGCGTTTTATTGGGCGCGCACCGAATTCGGGGTCGAACCCTGCTGCGGCAATGTGTTTAATTGCCTGCTCGCTTATGTTGAGTGTGACACCGTTCTCTTTCATCATTGCTGCTACTGCTGTTGTCTGCAGTCTTACAATCTCCTCAATCTCATTCTCGTCGAGCGGAGTGAACATTATTGTCTCGTCGATGCGGTTGAGGAATTCGGGGCGTATGCTCTTTTTGAGCAGCTCCATAATCTTCTCCTTTGTCTCGTCAATAATGGCCTCGCGGTTGCTGCTGTTTATCTTTTCGAACTGCTCTTGTATGTAGCTGCTGCCCAGGTTGCTTGTCATTATTATAATTGTGTTCTTGAAGTTGACACAGCGCCCTTTGTTGTCGGTAAGGTGGCCGTCGTCGAGCACCTGCAGCAGAACGTTGAATACGTCGGGGTGGGCTTTTTCAATTTCGTCGAAAAGTACCACCGAGTAGGGTTTGCGGCGCACGGCTTCTGTCAGCTGGCCACCCTCTTCGTAACCGATGTATCCCGGAGGGGCTCCAATGAGGCGTGACACGGAGAATTTTTCCATATATTCGCTCATATCAATTCGGGTGAGCAGTGTCTCGTCGTTGAAAAGGTAAGCAGCAAGGGCTTTTGCAAGCTCGGTCTTTCCAACTCCTGTTGTGCCGAGGAGGATGAACGAACCGATGGGGCGGCGGGGGTCCTGCAGGCCTGCACGTGAGCGGCGTATGGCATCGCTCACTGCGCCTATTGCCTCCTCTTGCCCGATGACGCGCTTGTGGAGTTCGGCCTCGAGGTTGAGCAACTTTTCGCGCTCGCTTTGCAACATTTTGCTCACAGGGATGCCTGTCCATCGCGATACAATGTCGGCAATATCTTCTGATGTTACCTCCTCTTTTATCATTGCGTTGCCACCTTGCGCGTCCTGCAGCTTTTGCTGGGTATCTGCAATTTCATCGTTCAAGGCTTTTATCTTGCCGTAGCGAATTTCGGCCACACGTCCGTAGTCGCCTTCACGTTCGGCCTTGTCGGCTTCGAATTTCAGCTGCTCAATTTCGTGTTTTGCTGTCTGAATGCGGTCGGCAAGCTCTTTTTCGTGTTGCCATTTAGCGCGTTTGCTCTGCTCCTGTTCCTTGAGGGTTGCTATTGCCTCCTTTAACTGCGCCAGCTTGGTCTCGTCCTTTTCTCGCTTTATGGCCTCGCGCTCAATCTCGAGCTGTTTTATGTGGCGTTCAATCTCGTCGAGTTCCTCGGGGAGTGAGTCGCGTTCCATACGTAGCTTTGCTGCTGCCTCATCTATGAGGTCGATGGCTTTGTCGGGGAGGAAGCGCTCGGTTATGTAGCGGTCGCTCAGTGTCACGGCTGCAATAATTGCGTCGTCCTGTATGCGCACCTTGTGGTGGCTTTCGTAACGCTCCTTTAGGCCGCGAAGAATGGAGATAGTGCTCATCTTGTCGGGCTCGGTTACTGTCACGCTCTGGAAACGGCGTTCAAGTGCCTTGTCCTTTTCGAAATATTTCTGATACTCGTCGAGGGTGGTGGCGCCGATTGAGCGTAGCTCGCCACGGGCAAGGGCTGGCTTGAGAATGTTAGCTGCGTCCATCGCTCCTTCGCCTTTTCCGGCGCCAACAAGGGTGTGTATCTCGTCGATGAAGAGGATTATTGCGCCGTCGGCTTTTGTTACCTCGTTGATTACCGATTTCAAACGCTCCTCGAACTCTCCTTTGTATTTTGCACCGGCAACAAGTGCGCCCATATCGAGCGAGTATATCTCTTTGTTGCGTAATCCCTCGGGAACATCGCCGCGTATTATGCGGTGGGCGAGTCCTTCAACGATGGCGGTCTTTCCGGTACCGGGCTCGCCAATGAGTATGGGGTTGTTCTTTGTGCGACGGCTGAGGATTTGCAGTATGCGGCGTATTTCGTCGTCTCGGCCGATGACGGGGTCGAGCTTGCCGTTTTTTGCAGCTTCGTTAAGGTTTATTGCATATTTGCTCAATGCCTGGTAGCTCTCCTCGGCTGTTTGTGAAGTTACTTTCTCGCCTTTGCGTAATTCCATAATTGCTTTTTCTATATTCTGTATTGTTGCTCCGGCCTCTTTCAGTGTGCGGCCTATGGGGTTGTCGGTTTGCAGTATTGCAAGGAAGATGGGCTCGATTGATGTGAATTCGTCACCGAATTTCTTTGCGTTCTCTTCGGCTTTCTGTAATATCTCGTTGCTCTGACGGCTGAAATAGGGTTCACCGCCCTGCACACGCGGGTAGCCTGCTTCGGCTTTTTCTGTTTCGTTTTTTATTTGTTGCGGGTTAAGGCCTGCCTTCTGAAGCAGGAAGGGGATTATCTGTTCTCCGCTTTTGAATAGCCCGCTCATAATGTGCGCGGGTTCAATAGCTTGCTGGCCGAGCGACTGTACTCTGTTTACAGCCTCTTGAATTGCCTCTTGGGCTTTGATTGTAAATTTGTTGAAGTTCATAATTTAAGAAACTGTTAATGGGTTAATGTTTTGTATTTTTTATCTCTCTTTCAAAAATGTATGAACAAATATTGAGCCATGTTTGTTTTGTGTGACATTTTGGCGTACGTGGTGACAAAATGGCGTGTTGCGGGCAAAAAAAATACAGCGCACCTTTGAAAGTGCGCTGTATTTTTTGTTGTTATTTTGGATTTTACAGTTGCTCGCAAGCTGCTGTCCAGGCTTCGAAGGCGGTGTCGGACGGCATTTGCCAACCCTCATGTGTCGACAGGTTGCAGCTGCCCACTTTGGGGCCGTCGGGCATACAACTGCGCTTGAACTGCTGTGTGAAGAAACGGCGGTAGAAGGTTGTGAGCCATTTTTTTATTGTTGCGTTGTCGTATGTCCCTGCAAAGGCATTTTGTGCCATAAGATAAATTTTGGCGGGCGAAAAGCCGTAGCGCACGTGGTTGTAGATGAAGAAGTCGTGCAGCTCATAGGGGCCTACAAGGTCCTCGGTCTTTTGCTTTATGTTGCCTTGTTCGTCGGCCGGAGTAAGCTCGGGCGATATGGGGGTGTCGACAATGTCGAGCAGGGTAGTGCGTACCTCGCTGCTTACGCTGTTGTTTGCCGCCCAACGCACAAGGTGTTGCATAAGTGTCTTGGGCACCGATGCGTTTACTCCGTACATACTCATATGGTCGCCGTTGTAGGTTGCCCAGCCGAGCGCAAGCTCCGAAAGGTCGCCTGTGCCTATTACGATGCCCGAGCATTGGTTGGCAACGTCCATAAGTATTTGTGTGCGCTCGCGTGCCTGTGCATTCTCAAAGGTTATATCGTGTTTGCCGGCATCGTGCTCAATATCGGCAAAGTGCTGGGTACAGGCCGCTGCAATCGATATTTCACGAATGGTTGTGCCGAGGTTTTTCATCAGTGTCCAGGCGTTGTTGTATGTGCGGTTGCTGGTGCCGAAACCAGGCATTGTTATTGTTATTATGTCGCTGTGGGGCTTGCCAAGAATGTCGCATGCCTTTGCTGTGACAAGCAGTGCAAGGGTGGAGTCGAGGCCTCCCGATATTCCTATAACGCAGCTTTTTGAGCGTGTGTGTTCAATGCGTTTAGCGAGCGCCATCGACTGAATCATAAATATCTCCTCGAAACGGGCGTTGCTCTCCTTTTCACTGGGTATAAAGGGTGTGGGGTTGAAGGTGCGTGTGAGCTTGCTGTCGATAGCTTGCTGCGCAATCTCAATGTTTTCTATTGTTTTGCAACAACAGCCGGTGAACAGGGTGCTTTGGCGGCGTTCCTTGCGCAGCTTTTCTACATCCACTTCGGTTATTGTGTAGTGTGAGTCTGTCTCAAAGCGGGTGCTTTCGGCAAGCAGAGAACCTTTCTCCCACACTGCGTTGTAACCCGCAAATGTTCCTGTTGCGGTAGATTCTCCGTAGCCGGCATTTGTGTGGGCATATGTGCAGATGCAACGGCGGCTCTGTTGTGCCATTGCCTGCTTGTTCTGCTCGTGGTGCCCGGCGTTCTCGCTTGTAGCTGCAATGTTGGCAATGATTTCGGCGCCGCCCAATGAAAGGGCTGCGGCGGGTGCAATGGGCGCTGTAGCATCGCTGCCTATTTCAATTCCCATTGTGTATTGTGGGGTGGTGAACAGCAGGGTAGCTGCTATTTTTGCTTCCTGCCCGCATATTGTTACAGTGGCGCCGGTGGGCAATGTGGCTACCGGTGAGAACCAACGGCGTTCCTTTGCTGTGGGGTGGTTCTTGGCTGTGATGCCTGCTATTTTGCCTTTGTACAATGCAATTGCGCAGTTGTATATGTTGCCAGCAACAGGCACTGGCGCGCCAACCACTATAATGCTTTCACTGTCCTCGCTGGCGGTGAGTATTTCCTGCAGAGCCTTCTCGCACTCTTGCTGTAGCTGGGCGTTGTAATATAGGTCGCCGCAACTGCACGATGTTATGCACAGTTCGGGAAACAATACAATTTCAGCACCTTCTGCTTTTACCTTATTAATAATTGATACAATTTCTTGCGCATTCTGTTTGCAGTTGGCAACTGCTGTGAGCGGGGTGGCTGCAGCTATCTTTACGAATCCGTGTTTCATATTTTTTAAGGTTGTTATAATGCGGGTTGGCTTGATATGGGGTATTAAACGAAACACTTCCGCGAGGGAAGTGTTTCGTTTAAGTGAGAGTCATTAGTTTCTGTCCTCGGGAACAGTGGGGTTGTTGTAAATAATCTTCGGAACAATTTCCAAGTAGTCTTGGTTGAACTGCTCGTTCTCGCCCACTGAGTTTTCGGTTACGTTCTTGAAACGGATGTTGTAACCTTCTTTGTTGGGAATCAAATGGTACTGACCAATGATTCGGCGCATTGCGAGGTTATTGTCGCGCATTCTTGTATTTTCGTTCAAGTAGATGCTTGCGGGCGCCATCATATATTTACGGTTGCGCATAGCTTTCTCCTGGTCTGAAATCTCTTTCTCTGACATTTCAGAATCGTCGAACCAACCGAGTTTTGCCATATTGGCTGTGGTGTTACGCATATCTACGGGGATGTCGCAAATCTCCTGTTTCTTACCGTTGATAATGAAGAACTGGCACACACCACGCGCGTTTGAGAGTGAGAATCCTATGCGGATTTCGTATGTGCCCTCGGGAACGTGGGGCAAACGGTACTGTACGTCGTATTTGCCGTCGATGAGCAATTCGTCGCCCTGGTAGTTGGGGTAACCGCCGCCGTATGCGTGGGGACGCAGATAGTACACGCGTGAGTTGCTGTTGAACACCTTGAGACGTTTGCTGTACTGTCTTTCGTTGGCTGTGTTGTCGCCGCCCGAAGGAATATATGTACAAGTGGGGGTTGCTGTCTTGTTCCAGCGTACGAGGTTGTTGGTAAGCTCGGGGAAACAAGAGATTACATCCCAGCGCATACGCTCTTTCAGAATGTTGGTTTTCATCTCTTCCTCATTGTAAACCAAAATCTTGTCGATGAAGTGGATGGTCGCATTCTTGGGTTTCAAAGGCTCGAGGCCTGTGAGGCTGGGGTCGATTTTGCTGGCATCGGACTGACGGTATACTATAATGTTTGTGTGATCAAGCATTTCTGCACTGGGCTGTGTGTTGCAGTAGTTGATTACAATGTTTGTTCTGTAGTCGGAGTTTGTGTAGGGACGTGTAACCTTTATCATACAACCCTCGGGAATGTTTCCGTTGTTGTTTATATCCATTACCTCGCTGTCGCTGAATGTCCAGTTGCTGTAGGGGAGGTATGTCTCGAAATAGTCCGACCAGTCGTAGTCGGTCTTCATATTTACCTCGGACTTGAAGTCGTTCTCGTCGTAACCGGCCATAATCCAACCGCCGGGGCCACCTTCAACGAAGTCGAGAGAACGGTCGATGATGTGGTATGCAACGAACTTGAAGAGGGCGTTGTAGGGGTGGTTGTATTTGTCCTCATAACCAGGCTTTGAGCCGTATTTGCTCTCGGCAAATGCTACAAGGTCGTTGAAATTGTAGATACCTTTGTTAATATACACCGAGTTGGGCTCAATGAGCAAGGTGAACTTCTGGTTTTTTGTTGCGGGGTAGCCGGGGATGCCGGGCTCAGTTCCGAATTTGGGACCTTTGAGCTCGCCGTCGTACTCCTCGTCTATTTCGAATTTCTCAAGCAATTTGCCGAGCTTGGTGGCATCGAGCGCGTCGCGGAAGATGCTTATTGATTCTTCTTTTTTGAGAATGTCGGCAGCGTTGTCGTTAGAGGGGTTGAGTACCTTGTTGATGGCGTGTATTGTACCGTTCTCTGTGAAAATGTCGGTTGTGAGAATTTCGGCATTCTCGAGATAGTATTTTCTTGTTCCGTTTACAATGGCGCTTGTTACCTCTACCCAACGTTGGTTCATTGTAACCTCGGGGAGGTTACCCGACTTGAAATCGAGTGTGCGGAATTCGCTCTCAATAATATGGTTACGTGCAATTTCGGTACATTTTTCAACCGATAGGTCGCTCACGAGGTTCGATGTAACTCCTGTGTTCTCGCCTGCGAGGTATTTTTGATACTCCTCGTTTACGAATGCTTCAACAGCCTCGTCTACAGGGGCGATACAGGTGTAAGAACCATAGGTTGAGAGTGTGTTAAGCAAGCTTCCCTCTACACCCGAGCCCGATGCACCGATTCTTGCCTTGCTGAGAATGCTGGTAAAGTGGCCGTATGTTGTGGGGTACTTCTCCAGATATGTGGAGATGAGGTCACCTGTAAATGTAAAACGGTTGCTTTTGTCCACCTCGTCCTGGCAGCCGGTGAATGTGCCGCCTGCTAAAATTGTAAGTGAAACAAGCACCAATGCTTTCAACTTGATTGAAATTGCTTTTTTCATATTGTGTTATACTTTTAATTATTATTCCCGTAAGTTGTTGGTTATAAGTGTTTTGGTGTTTTGTTCCCGGCTCGCTGCGTTTCTTGCTTTTTTCGCATTTCGCGTTGGGGTACAAATCAGTTTCAAATATACAGGAATAATATTTATCAAGCAAGAAAATTTTCGCAATTTTATATATTTTTATGTGCAAAATTCTCTTTTCGTGAAATTTTACTCAAAAAATATCTCCTTCAATATTATTTCAAGAATACAAAATACACTGCAAGTACAAGGAAAATTACTGCTACAATGTGGTTCCATTGCAAGCTCTCGCCCTTGAAGAATATTGATACTATTATACCGAATACAAGGCAGGAAATTACTTCCTGGATAACCTTCAGCTGCACCAGCGAGAAGGGGCCGCCGTTAATTTCGGAGCCTATGCGGTTGGCGGGGATGAGGAACGAATATTCGAGCAGCGCAATTCCCCAACTTATTAATATAATTAGTATAAGCGGGGTGTTCGATGAAATGATTTTCATCTCCTGCAATTTGAGGTTGCCATACCAGGCGAGAGTCATAAAGCTGTTCGATATTATGAGCAGCACGAGTGTTAGAATGATTTTTGTCATATTGTTTATTATTTTTACTGTTTTTTCTCAACTTTTGGTGGCAGTAGCTCCTTTTGTATGTTGCTCATTGCGCCCCATAGATTATAACGCGCTTCGGGGTTCAGTTCCTCGAGTTTTCCCAAAAGGTCTTTCATTTGCTTGCGGTTCGATGCGTTCTCGTGGGGGCAGTTCTTTATTTGTGGCGGGAAGGCCCGTTGCACTGCATATTTTTCAATTTCTCCCTCGCTCACAAGGCATAGCGGGCGTATTACGGTAATGGGGAATTTGTTCATTCTCATTGCCGGTGCCATTGCGCTGAACGCTCCTTGAAAGGTTATGTTCATGAGCATCGTCTCAAGGAAATCGTCCATGTTGTGCCCGAGGGCTATTTTGTTGCAGCCTTGTTGCTGAGCAAGTTCGAAGAGGGCTTTGCGGCGGTTCCACGAACAGAGGAAACAGGGCGACTTGCGGCTGTCGGTGCTTGCGTCGAACGATGCGTCTAGCAGGTGGAGCGGGATGCCCAAACCGTCGCAGAACTCCTGCAGAAAGGAGGTATCTGTTTTGTAAGGAATATTCAACATCCTCACGTGCGCTGCAATTACCGTTATGCGCGGTTTGTGTATGCGGCTGCGCTCGGCCAGCATCTGCAGCAGGGTGAGGGAGTCTTTGCCACCCGACAGGGCTACCAGAATTTTGTCGCCGTCGTCAATGAGAGCATAGTCGCGGGTGGCTTTTGCCACTCTCCCGGCAATGTTCTTGTATGTTTTTTGTTCTTCGCTCAATGGGGGCATAATATCTTTTCTTTTTGCGATGCAAAGTTAATAATTATTGCACGTTTTTTGCTTTTCTTTTATGGAATATTTGCCTGGCGTGGCAGCGCAGAGGTGGTAAGGGGATATTTATTTATTAAATAATTCTTAAAAATAGTGATTGGTAATTTTTTGTTTGTATATTTGAATCAGGATTCGTGCAAACGCTGCGCAAGCCCGCAGGTGTTTGTGCAGAGGTAGCCGAAAAGTTTATTTAGGAATGAAAAGGATTTTATTATCGATACTGGTACTGTTTGTGGCATCGGGTGGTGCTCTTTTTGCTCAAAACAAAAATGTTGCGCGCAAGCATTTTGCCGCCGGTGAGTACGGCGTTGCTAAGCCTATGTTCGAAAAGCTCTACAAACGAAACAAGAACAATGCCGAGCTGGCTTATTGGTATGCCGTGTGTTGCTACGAAACAAAAGACACTGTTGCCGATGTTAAAGGCCTGCTGGAATTTGCTGCGCAGCGCAAGATTTCCAACGCTTACCGTTATTTGGGCGATATATGTCTCGACAGCGCCTTTTATCCCGGTGCAATAGAGAATTACGAGAGTTTCATTGACATTTCGAGTGACGACTCTCTGCGCGCCATCTACCGCAACAAACTGAATGCCATTGACCGCCTCTATCGTATGATGAAGACCACCGAGAAGGTGTGTGTAATCGACAGCTTTGTGGTGGACAAGAGGGAATTTCTTTCAGCCTACAAGATGGGTGTCGATGTGGGACGTCTCTCAAGTGTCGCTGCCTATTTCGACGAGGAGGACGAGGATGGCGGCTATCTGTCGGAAACGCAGATGGGAACCGACATCTACTATGCAATGCGTAACGACGCTGCAGGTGACACTTTGCTCACTCTCTACCACAGCAGCAAAATAGGTGACGAGTGGAACAAACCACAGCCTTTGCGGGGATTGGACACCGGTGGAAACAACAACTATCCATTTATGCTTGCCGACGGACTTACGCTCTATTTTGCCACCGACGGCGAGGGCAGCATAGGCGGTTACGATATTTTTGTAACACGTTACGACTCGGAGAGTGGCCGATATCTGCGCCCCGATAATGTGGGGATGCCTTTCAACTCGCAGGCCAACGATTATATGATGGCGTTCAACGAGGTGGCCAACCTCGGATGGTTTGCCAGTGACCGCTCGCAGCCCGAAGGAAAGGTCTGCGTATATGTTTTTGTGCCCAATAGCTCAAAAGCAAGTTACGACGCTTCGAAAATGAGTTATGAAAAGCTCTTCTCGCTCTCGCGTCTCGCCTCAATTGCCGACACGCAGAATGATGCGGAACTTGTGAAAAAGGCCCGCCGCAGTTTCGCGATGCTTATGTATGAGCAGCCCGATGTGCAGAAGGGTGGAGATTTTCTCTTTGTTCTCGATAATTCGAAGGACTATACAGCGTTGAGCGACTTCAAGAGCCGCGAGGCGCGCACCCTTTTCCAGAAGTGGCAGAAGGAGAGTGCGCAATACAGCAGGAATGTGGAATTGTTGCAGCAAAAGCGCGATGCCTACGCATCGTCAACCGACGCGGCACGCGCTTCGATGGCTGCCGAAATTCTGCGTCTCGAAAAACAGGTCGACAACGATTTCTACTCCTTGCAACAGATGGAGTACAACGTGAGAAAACTCGAAATGGATCATTTATATAAGAAAAACAAATAACGTTATGGACTTTTTTGTAGTTGCATTGTTGGTTTTTGTCGGGTGCCTTCTGCTGGTGCTCGAGGTTGCCGTGATGCCCGGTTTCGGTATCACAGGCATTGCAGGTGCAGCGGCCATGTTGGGCTCTGTTGCCTACGCCTTTTTCTTTGTGGGGCTGGCTGCAGGGTGGTGCACCCTGGGCATTGTGCTTGCGTCGCTGTCGGCGCTCATAGTGTGGGCCATAAAGGGAAAATCCATCGACAGGCTTGCGCTTAAAAAAAGTATCTCTTCCACGGTGAAAGAGAGCGACGCGGCCGTAAAGGTGGGTGACCGCGGAGTGAGCGTCGCACGCCTTGCCCTCACCGGTGATGCGCTTTTTGGTGACAATCGCCTGGAGGTATCCTCGGCCGACGGCTTTATCGACGAGAAGATGCCCGTGGAGGTGGTACGCGTGCAGGGTGGCGCAATTTATGTGAAAATGGTGAATAAAGAATAAAACAACGGTTGTATTTACAACTATTATGGTATAATTTTATTTATATAATTATGGATGGTATGTTTTTAATGGGAATAGTGATTGTGGCTGCAGTTGTTGTGCTGTCGGTCTTCTTCCACTATGTTCCTTTTGTTCTGTGGTTGTCGGCCAAAGTGTCGGGTGTCAATATCTCGCTTGTGCAGCTTTTCCTTATGCGCATACGTAATGTTCCGCCCTATACCATTGTGCAGGCTATGATTGAGGCTCACAAGGCCGGGCTCGAAAATATTACGCGCGACGGCCTTGAGGCTCATTATCTTGCCGGCGGACACGTTGAGAAGGTGGTACACGCGCTTGTGTCTGCTGCAAAGGCCAATATTGAGCTTTCGTTCCAGATGGCAACAGCCATTGACCTTGCCGGACGCGATGTCTTCGAGGCGGTGCAAATGTCGGTTAACCCCAAGGTTATCGATACACCACACGTTACAGCGGTGGCAAAGGATGGTATTCAGCTCATTGCAATTGCCCGTGTAACGGTGCGTGCCAACATCAAACGCCTTGTGGGTGGTGCAGGTGAGGACACTGTGCTTGCTCGCGTGGGCGAGGGTATTGTGTCGTCAATCGGTTCGTCGGAG
The DNA here is from genome assembly GCA_045636125.1 of Bacteroidaceae bacterium. Classification (GTDB taxonomy): domain Bacteria; phylum Bacteroidota; class Bacteroidia; order Bacteroidales; family Bacteroidaceae; genus HGM04593. The sequence continues at coordinate 12,852 of JAZTWX010000018.1, read as the reverse complement.
AACCACAAGGCGGTGCTCGAGAACCCCGACTCAATTTCCAAGCTTGTGCTTAAAAAGGGACTCGACGCCGGCACTGCGTTCGAGATTCTCTCAATCGACATTGCCGATATCGACATAGGTAAGAACATTGGTGCCGCATTGCAGATAGACCAGGCCAATGCCGACAAGAACATTGCCCAGGCAAAGGCCGAGGAGCGCCGTGCTATGGCTGTTGCTCTGGAGCAGGAGATGAAGGCTCGCGCACAGGAGGCTCGTGCTCACGTTATTGAGGCCGAGGCCGAGGTGCCCAAGGCTATGGCCGAGGCTTTCCGCACTGGTAATCTCGGTATTATGGATTATTACAGAATGAAAAATATCCAGGCCGACACTGCAATGCGCGACAATATCGCCAAGGAGTGATAGACATAATATATAATATATACTGTTGAACAATTAAAGAGTGTTGATTATGAAGCGTTATTTTCCTCCTTCGGAACTGCTCATTGAGCCAAACGGGGCAGTTTATCATTTAGGAGTAAAACCCGAACAGTTGGCAGACAGAATTATTCTTGTGGGCGACCCTAACCGCGTGCCCAAAGTTGCCGAGTTTTTCGACGACAGGGAGTGCGATGTTTCGGCGCGTGAGTTCCGCACCATTACAGGTACCTACAAAGGCAAGCGCATAAGCGTGGTGGGCACAGGCATCGGTTGCGACAATATCGATATTGTGGTAAACGAGCTCGACGCCCTTGCCAATATCGACTTTGAGACCCGTTACGAGAAGGAGACCTTCAAACAGCTGCAAATGGTGCGCATTGGTACTTGCGGTGGCTTGCAGGAGTATTGCCCCACAGGCACCTTCATCTGCTCGCAAAAGTCGGTGGGTTTCGACGGCTTGCTCAATTTCTACGCCGGACGCAACGAGGCTTGCGACCTTGAATTCGAGGAGGCATTCAAGAAACACCTCAATTGGTCGTCGCTCCTTTGCGCCCCCTATACCATAGCTGCCGACGAGGAGCTTGTGGAGCGCATAGCCCGCGAGGATATGGTGCGCGGCGTTACAGTTGCCTGCGGTGGCTTCTTCGGCCCCCAGGGCCGCCAGTTGCGCGTGCCGCTTGCCTTCCCCAAGCAGAACGAGCTAATAGAGTCGTTCGAGTACAAGGGACAGCGCATAACCAATTTCGAAATGGAGAGCTCGGCGCTTGCGGGCCTTGCAGCACTTATGGGCCACAAGGCAGTAACAGTGTGCCTTGTAATTGCCAACCGCCTTGCCAAAAAAGCAACAGTGAACTACGACGAAAAGATGCGAGAGCTCATACTCACGGTGCTCGACCGTATATAAGCTATTAACCCCTTAAAAAAAGCTACGGCGGCAGCCGTGGCTTTTTCTTCGCACGACAAACAATATAAAGCAGAATATATATGAAAGATACAATATGCGCATTGGCCACAACGCAGGGTGGGGCGCTCAACGTTATAAGAGTGTCGGGCCCCGACTCAATTTCAATTGTCGACAAGCTTTTTGTCCCTCGCAAGGGTGCACGGCTTGCCGAGAGAAAATCGCACACCGTGGCTTTCGGCGACATATATGTCACTCCCAGTGAGCCGCTCGACGAGGTACTCGTGACACTTATGCGTGGCCCCCACAGCTACACAGGCGAGGACTCGGTGGAGATAAGCTGCCACGCATCGTCATACATCAGTCAACAACTGTTGTTGGCTCTTTTTGAGAACGGAGCACGACAAGCCGATGCCGGAGAGTTTACTATGCGAGCTTTTATGAACGGCAAGATGGATTTGAGCCGTGCCGAGGCTGTGGCCGACCTCATCGCCTCAACATCGCGTGCATCGCACCGCTTGGCTATGAACCAGCTCAAGGGTGGCTTCAGCGAGCAGCTATCTTTGCTCCGTAATAAACTTTTGACGCTAACCTCTCTTATGGAGCTTGAACTCGACTTTAGCGAGGAAGATGTAACCTTTGCCGATCGCTCGCAACTGCTCGCCCTGTGCGATGAGATAGAGGGTGTAATGAGCAAGCTCGTAAACTCATTCAGCATAGGAAACGCTGTTAAGAACGGTGTTCCCGTGGCAATTGTGGGCGAAACAAACACCGGTAAAAGCACCCTGCTAAACGCCCTGTTGCACGAGGATAGAGCTATCGTAAGCGATATTCAGGGCACCACACGCGACACCATAGAGGGTGTGATGAATGTAGGCGGTGTTACCTTTAGATTTATAGATACAGCGGGCTTGCGCGACACCACCGATGTGGTGGAGCGTATGGGTATTGAGCGCGCCCTCGAGCAGCTTACAAAATCATCTATCGCACTGTGGATGATAGACCCCCTGCAAAGCGTAGCATCGATAGAAGATGTGGCAAAACGCCTGCTGCCTATGTGCCGTGGCAAACGTCTTGCAGTGCTCGTGAATAAGTGCGATGTCACCGACCCTATAGCACTCTCAAATATGATGCAGCACGGCAAAGAACTTGTAGAAAAATATGCCGATGGGGTAGAGTGGAATAGTAACGACCTGTGGGCCGTGTCGGCTCGCCTGGCAACCAACCTCGACAAGCTCGAAGACTTCCTTGTGCGTGCAGCAGCCCTGCCCGAAATCTCTTCGCACGATGTGGTAGTAACCAACGCCCGACACTACGAAGCGCTCAAACGCGCCCTCGCAAACATACACGATGTGAAACGCTCCCTTGCCGACGGCATAAGCAGCGACCTTGTGAGCGAGAGCCTGCGTGCTGCCATCCGCAACCTCTCCGAAATTGTTGGCGAAGTGACCTGTGATGAGGTTCTTGGTTCTATCTTCGCTAATTTCTGCATCGGCAAGTAGAATCTGTATCGGTATATAAAGAGATGATATTCAACATCTACAAAATGAACAAATACATCCCCCATTATATATATGAATACACAAAATACGCATCTCTTGCCAAATACCCAGTTTTGGAACAAGAATTGGTCAATTCCTATTGCAAGAGCTTACTTATAATAAATTATGGAAATCAAGAATCAAGTGATTGACAGGGTCGACAACCCCAATATAGTGGCTGAAGTTTCAAAGGTAGCTGCTGCGGGATGGTTTTATGCTATATGTTCAAAATCTGAAATTGAGAGAATCAAAGACCCTCAAAATGGAGATGATTTTATTCTTCTACTAAGAGCAGATATTATAGCAGACAACATGAGGTTATATCGTGTAGTAAAGCATTATGTTGATATTGCAGTAAGATCTGGAGTTGAATGGTCACTTGAAGAATTTTACAAGACAGATTATTTTGAGTATTTCAAAAATCATTTACCAGTGGATTTGAAAGAGAAAGTGGATGGCATAGCCACAGGTCTTATATTTACAAAAGAAGCAAATGGTTTGATTTTCAAAACAGATTTTGGGTTCTGTTCCGTATTAAGCGCATCATTGTTCTATTTTATAAAGTTCTCTTTCTTAGCTCTGATTGATTCAGGAGGGAGAATTCCACCAGAAGTATGTGTCGCTTCTCTCCGAATAGCAATCAGAACCATGTTTGAGAAAGAAACTTTGGATTTCGATTGGGATCCTCGTGGCATAATTCCAGAAGATATAGAAAAAGTAATCACAGCACCTTATCCCTACATAATGACATTCTTGGCAGGTCACGAATATAGTCATTTCCTTAATGGAGACTTAGATGATTATCATGCTGTCCAAAAGACCATAAGTACCTATTTCAAAGATGGTGAGGATTACAAAAAAATAGGAGCATATAATTCAAATCAGAAGCAAGAATTTGCTGCTGACTTAGGGGCATTAAACTATCCAAAGTTTGATGATGAAGAATACAACTTGTATTATTACTACGCCTTATCATGGTTCGCAATATTAGCAATCTTTGAAGCTGCAGAGAATACAATGTTTCCTCCATTTAACAAACAATCGCATCCTGGTGCAAAGGCTAGATACAATAATATTCTTAACAATGCCAAAAGACCTTCAAATTTTGAGGAAATGAAGGTCTTCTATATGATAGATCTTCCTAGACTTGTAAGTGATTATGAAGAGATTATTATTGAAGATGTTCAATATAATTATGAAGGCTACGAGTTTGAAGGCTCTGTATATTTAGCTGCACCAAATACAGAATGGAGAGGTCCCGAATTAATTGACAGAGTTGATTACTAATAATCAAAGTGTATAGGCAGTCCCTTTTAGATAAGGGAATAGGTTTAGTTTATCCCTCTTTATATATAAAGCGAACTAAACTAAACCAATTTTCCAAAAGGTCTATCCACTTTCGATGCTTGGGAAATCACATCCTTTTATATAGCCAATAAGGAAGGTTTTTATTTAATATTGCTAAAATATGCCAACGCTTGGTAACGTAGGCTTTAGATTTCTTCTTGCGAATGGCAGCAATGATTTGACTAGCAACCTTTTCTACTGGCATCACCCAAAATAGTCCCTCACCTTTGGCCATTGCCGTATTAACTAACCCTGGTCGAATATCAGTAACTGTAATTTGTATTCCACTTTTGTAAGCCTTCTTACGTAGGGCTTCCATATAGTTGATTTGATAGGCTTTAGTTGCACTATAGGCAGGTGCCATAGGTTCACCTCGCAGTCCACCAGCCGAAGTGATGGCAACAAGATGACCGTTGCCTTGTTGCTCAAAGATATGGTAGAACATATCAATGGCAAACGTCCAACCTACAATATTTGTGTCAATGGTTGGTCGCTCTACGTCATAGTCAAGCGTGGCGTTTATATTACCTGTGCCCGAACACATGATAGCAAGATCAATGTATTTCATCTCTTTGCGAAGCGCATTGATGGCTTGCTCAATCTCTTCCAAGTTGGTAATGTCTGCTTTAGTAGGAAGGGCCTTGGATGAATATTCCTGATACAATTCGTCAAGCAAATGTACTCGTCGGCCAATAATGCCGATTCTATTGTTCTCATTTGCATATTTCTCGAAAAGAGATTTACCAATACCTGAAGTGGCTCCGATGATAACGATATTCATATTGTGCTTTTTGTGTACAAAGGTAATAGTTTACCAGTAGGTCTAAGCATAATATAAAGCAAAAGAACCATCATGACAACAAATTCTCAAAACGTTTTGAGAATTTACAACCCAAAAGTTATCTCTCTACGTATGTTGCTGATAGTTGTTGGTGTAACTTTTAGATAAGAGGCAATGTCTTTTAGGTTAATACTTTGCACTATTTCAGGACAACGAAGAAGTAAACGCTTATACCGCTCCCTTGTGGTCATGCGATAAGTATCAAGATATTGTGTATAGACTTGCGAAAAGAGATGGTCGGATATGGCTTGCTTAAATTCTCTCATTCCATTGGAATCTAACAGTTTACCTAATTCTTCACCAACTAATTGAAAAATCTTACAGGAAGTGCCTGCAACAATTGTCACTTCTGACGTCTTGTTTGAAAGACAATTTGGATAATCGCCCACAAACTCACCATTAAAGGCAAAGCCTGTGATATAGTCTTTTTGTTCAGAGGAATTATGTACTATATAGTTGAAGTAGCCACATTCAATAAACCCAATAAACCGAGACTTTTCACCTGCTTTAATGAAATAATCGCCTTTAGCGTATTGTGTCAATTGTCCGTGATTAATACAATACTCTGTCAATCGTGAAAGGTCAAGACCTTTGATGTATGAGTTGAAATCTATCATATCTACAATGTGTTGGCAGTCTCGTATTCTCAATTTACACAATATTTTGGACACTGCCTAAAAAAATATGGACAATTTCCAAAATACTAATTTATAAACTAATAATGACGGCAGCTTAATTTAGTAGTCGTCATTATTAGTTTATAAATTACACCGTTGTTCTTGACCTCGTCTACCGCCTCTTTCTTACCCTATTCTTTCAGTTGCCGTATAGTCTTCACCTACTGCTCATAGGAAGAACCACAAATAGCGTCCAGTACTTGACCGATATTTATAGCTCTTGGTTCAGCAGATGTCTTATGACGGTAGAAGAACTATACGGAGATAATTACAATACTTCTTTGGTTATCCTATATCGAATACAAATCCCGCCTAATCAACGTTCCTAACTGTTTCTCCAATGTCATCAGCAATGTGATAGAACGTTCTATTTCTCTCGTTGCAGTCATCGGAATAGGTCCGGCTGCGTGCGACAACGGATGCATTGAGACCTTTTGATAAACCGCCAAATCACAGATGGTATCTCTCAACTTGGCAACCTCCGTATCCGAAACATACTCCTTTATCGCGTCCTGTAGTTTCGTCTTAAATGGACAGTTTGCTTCTGCATCAATAATTGCCGTCAATTCGTCAATCAGGTCATAAACCGATTGGGTTTTAGTTCCGTTATATTTGTAATACAGCTTCTTGTTAGTGTTGATGGCCTCTATCAGTTTCCCACTTTCTGCAATTCCTCCTGCGCATAGCAACTTTGAAGCTTCGACAACAAGAAATTCGAAGCGTTTGCGAATACGGTTACCAATTGTTCCCTCATTGTGACCTGGGCGATAATCACTTTTTATATTTCTCGCAAAATCCTGCGAATCTCTCTCAACAACTTCTGAATTACCTTGATGCTCAACTATCTGAAAACGCCTCCAATCATCTCTTTGCTGGTGTACCGTTGAGAAAACATATTCTGCAAGATTGAAGAAAGAAATACTATGAGTAAATATAATCTTCTGATAATCCTTGAAAAAGTCTGCCAATAGCTCAATAAACATTGTTCTATTGGCGGCATCCATACTAGAAATCACGTCATCCAGCACCAAAACACGAGCAACACCTAGCACAGCAACGGCATCATTATACAACACCGCCGTCAACAGCAAAAGTAATTTGATAATATGTAGTTTGGCCTCATTGAAATACTCAGTCAGTTTCTCATTCCTTCCTCTGTTGTCCCTGCTGCTATCCTTCACGGTTAGTAACCAGTTGGGCCTGCTATAGGTTAATTCAACCGTCAACTTTTCCTCGTAGAAATACTCCTTAAGGAAAAGATTCAACAGATCCTCAATGGTTTTCTTCTTATCAGTGACAAACTTCTCCGGGTCTGCAATACCGACAATACTATTTTGCAACAGTTTCACCACATCAATCACATCCTCCGCATGAATGTCATCACGTGAGATCATGCTTACATCAATCCCCGACGGGGTGTATGCCTTGTAGTCAGCGTTGTCAATCTCCAGTGTAAAGTCCGTCATGGGCGTTAACTGGTAGTTATACTGCTCTAATACATCCTTTTCCGCATTACGTCTGTCTAGCGGGTCTGTCACCGTAGGTGCTATCTGGGAATCAAAAATCCACTTCCTATGGAATATTATCTTCAGCGCCTGATACAAAGAACTCTTACCGGCTCCATTTTCACCATACACCAACACGTTCTTTCCATCAAGTACCAGCTCTGCCGGCTCACGGAATGCCTTGAAATGCTCCAACTTCAGTTTGTTAATCATTCTCTACGTTGTTTTCTGGTTTGTTAAAGAACTTTGCAAGCACTTTTTGCAAGTGACTGTTGCGTTCCTTCCAGTTCTCATAACTGAAAGTAGGCGAAGAAAAGACGTTCTTCACATATTCGCTCTTCGAATGCCTATAGTAATCATACTTTTCCAGCACAGAATTATACCGCTTAGGCAAGTCCGTCACCACTAGATTGCCTATTTTATTACATATTTCACCAAGATCGTGTCCAGACCAGTCCTCGCCCAACAGATCTTCATCCCGCAGATTCACTATCTTGTCAACTGTAAAACGTGTAGGGATAGCCTCTTTCGAATCCAAATAGCAGGCCAGCAAAGCAAAGGCGTTTTGCAGTCTTCCCAAATGAGAGAAATAGTCTGGTGCAACGTCAGTATAGTTTTCATCTATTTCACCCTTATTGGCTATCACCTTAATCATGTTATAGATGTTGAACTTCACCGAAGTCGTACTGCCCATATAGAAGCAATACCTGATCAGTGATTGCAAGAACGAGATAAAACGATGTTTTTCCTCGTCCGTATCCACATTATTATAGTACAGATACACCACCAAGGCATAGGTCGGATACTGATTCGTGTAGGCATTGATAATTTGTAGCCAAATTCCTACATCATTACTGTCACCACGTTCCTTGTTCATATACTTCAGGATGCTCAGTATCTTATTCAGATCTTCCAGCACCTCTTTGTAATTTAAAGTCTTCAGCGGTGAGAACGGTTCGTTAGAGAAGAACTCCCTCAGCCTCTTTTCGTTCGAGGTGATACGTTGTCTTCCTCTGATGATATGCGAATAATACCTGAAAATGTCGTCCACCGAAAGTTTCAGTTCGTCACAGTCTGTTTTGAAGTCCACCCACATAGCAATAAACTCCTCACGCTGCTCTTTGGTATAGGCGCTGTCGTAAAGTCTAGCTTTAAAGATGTCTGCATCTTCCAAGTCCATACCTCGGTTGTTGATGGTCTCAAATATGGTTAAAGCCTTATTTTCTGCATCTTCTTGTCCGTCTGCACTCTGCACAATGGGGAGCATCGTTACTCTCCTCATCAGGAACTGAGCAAAACCAGCCAGGTTAAAGTTGTCATCCTTCAAAGACACAAATTGCTGATAGAAATACAATAGGGCATATTCCACTTTCGTTTCACATTTCCTCTCATTGATACCATCGATGGTTGCCACCGCCTTGTAACGACTTTCTATCTTTTCCTTATCATACTTAAAGATAGCTTCTATTGCATCATCGTCGTTATTCTCAAATATTTTTGATTCTATTTTTGGCAATTGATCCTTGCCAGACCAAGGTACTACGTAAAGCGCTCTTTGCAGCGAATTTATATCCGGCAGATAGAGCGATAGAACTTTTATCAGCGTCCAGATGGTTATAATACGCTGTTGTCCGTCCACCACCGAACTCTTTCCATCGTTGCTATAGTCTTTACTCCGTGCCATAATGATATTACCAAGAAAGTAAGGCTCATCCTCATTGTAAGCACTCAGCAGGTCCTTGTATAATTCATACAACTGGTCAAAGCCCCATGAGTACGGGCGCTGATACATCGGTATCACGTATGTTTCATTGGGGGATCCAAAGATGCCCTCAATCGTTTTTTGTTCCGCGGTTAATGATATCATGTAAAATTCCTGTTCTTTATTCTGATTGAGCTAATTCTTCTATTCGGAACAGTTTACTGTGCTGAGACAGTTTCAGAACTATGTTCTGTTCTTGGTTCAGTTCGGCGGGCAGTTTGTCCCTAAGGATTGATGCAACATACTGGATCTCGATATGCTCACTGGCCAGAGCACCAATCTGAAGAAGCTGGTTATCGTGTACAAGCTCTTTCCTGTCGTTCAATATGAAATGCAAGCATGGAATTTGTTCGTCATCAGCAAACATGATGTATGCCATGTCAAAGCAGGTAATCTCACCTTGTTTCTTACCAGTGCTGAAGTTGTCTGTGGCGAAGGGGGCAAACTTGTAACAAGACTTGCCTTCTCGGTTTTTTACCAGACTGAATTCGATAGCATAGCTCTCATCATAGAGACGTTTGGAAACTGCTGAATAATAATGATTGAGCTTGTCCAGCTGCTTCTGAATCAAATCCTGTTTGCTTTGCGAGAACAAGCCGCTATCAATGTCCTTCAGAATTTCTTCGTTCAGAGAGATGGCCCTTTCAACTTCTTCTATCTGTGCAATACGCTGTTCCAAGGAACCTTTCTCTTGATATTTCAAGTTTAGCTGAGCCACTAACTCGTCAAGCGCTTCGACTGATGCGGACTGTTGCAGCCTCTCGGTCAGCATACGCTCCTTGACACGCAAGGAAGCAATTTCGGCGTTACAAGCAGAAATGGCATCCCTTATCTGGGGTAATTCAGCCGATACGAAAGCAGCCTTACGGCTAAGCATCTCATTGTGGTATGACACCAATTCCTCAAACGTGTGCTGAAGTTGCCCAATCATGGCTGAAGCCTGACGATAAATCAGTTCAAGTTGCTTGGTATCGACATCCGACTTCTGACTGTTCAGCTCCTCAACGGCTTCTTCTATCAGAGTGTATCTCAGTTGCAGAGAACTCTGTTTTACAGCAAGCTCGCTCAGACTGCCTTTGACCTTGTTGAGTTGTTCCAGATCATTCTCGAAGTCGGGATTCAGATGCAGTTCTTCTTTCTTCTTGTTCAGTTCATCAATCTCTCCCTCAACAATAGCCAGTTTGGAACGTAAGGCACTTTTGCTAGCAGTCTTTTCAAGACGACGTTTGTATTTGTAATCCGTTTTTAGCTTTTTATCAAGTTCCTGTCTGCGGTCGCCGTCATCAAAATTACAGCCAAACAGATACAAATGCAACGTTTCGTATTCCACATCTGAAGTATAGCGATTCAACGTCCTCAGTGTTTGCGTAAGACGTTCCTCGTCATATCTGAAATTATGGGAAATAATCTGTCGGAATGACGGTTTGGATGTTTCGACATTCCAAAGAGCTTTCTGTAACTCTGTTTCAAAGCTCTTCTTGTCATACTTCTGACCGTTAATCTCCATCAGGTTTCTTTTCCCAGAAAGGAAATTACGCCTCACGATAACATCTTTTGCATTTGCAGAAAAACCGTCAGTCAGACACAAGGTTATCATGACTTCTGTGTTGATGAGGAAGTTTTTCACGTCCTCGTTAATGACTTTGGTACCTTCGGTTGCAGAATAAATCTTGCTTCCATCCATGCCGAAACAGAAGTCAATGAGTCGCAAAACGGTTGTCTTGCCGACGTTGTTTCCAGTTTCTTCATTTCCAGAAGGAGTTTCATCAACTATCAGGTTCAGCCCCTGATGAAAATCTATACGGCGAACCAAGCCATTAGTGTTCTCTATGATCAAATACTTTAAGAACATAATATTACCTCCTCATTTTGCATGGAAACACAGTTAATCAAATAAAGCCAATCCAGACAAAGCAGGAATATGGGGAATGAAAGAGCCTTGCTTTTGTTCACCTCATAGAACAAGTTAGCCAGAGAGATACGACGTTCTCTCTGAACTACTTTCAAGACAATTGCACCGTTGTAATAGATGCTGTCCTCTGGGGCTATGTTGTCAGGCAAAAGCATATCTATTCGGGCTTTTCAAAAATCTTACACTTCACAAATGCATCGACCAGCACAATCTTTATGTTCATCATCAACTCTTCGCGTGTCAATGACTCATTACATGTACCGTCTCCATCGACGATTTTATAAACCTTCTCCAAGAGTTTGTCGAACAAATCATCCCCTGAACTTTCCAAGGAAAGATTCAAGTAGAGGTCGTGGAGCGACGTAAGCACCGCTAAGCTCTTGTTTACTCCCAGTTTGTCATACTGCTTATAGATCTTGTCAACCAATACGCTATATACAGCATATTCGGTAACAATGGCCTTCCACTTGACCAATTTGTTCAAATCTATTTTCGGGATAAAATCGAATGGCTTGACATCAGGATTAACGGACACCTCGGCCAGACACTCTTCGGACAAGCTGTTAATGACGTATGTGATTACCGAAGGTCTGCGCTCCTCTGCTGTAGATGGTAATATTGACTTTTCAAGGAATGATGCCAATTTTGCAATTGTATCTATATCCTTGGCCATCACATCCCTCAGTAGGCGTTTGTCATCATAACTATCAGCGTCAACATTAAAACTAATTCCATCCGGAACAACAAAGGTTGATTTCTTCAGATTGGAAACTCCTTTTGAGATGCAGACGAACTTAAATGTATAGCCGCTGTACTTCGGAAGTTCTATTTTGTTTAATGAGCTTTGTACTTTGGCTTTACTGTTATCTGACGAAACTTGAACAAATATTTTCGCGGTATTGTCGACCAAATCAATGGCTTTGATGTTTTGCTCAGCCACATTCGCATTCTGAAGATTCCAGCCATATATGGTGTTCAAAATAGTCTTGAACACGTCCTCAGACAAGACATTAGAATCAAGAAGATTGACTGCACTTTTCAATTTAACTTCGTTTGAAAGGATTGCCAATCTTAAAGAAATAATGTCAATATAACTGTTTAGTTCCATACGGAATTTGCTTTATTCTTCAATTTTTGCGTTGCAAAAATACTCATTTTTTTCCAAATGGCAAAAGAATTGCTGTTAATACTGGGAATATTGGTGCTCTCAAGCTATCTTCCTTCTCGCCTCGCTCAACATATTTCTTTATGAGCAAGTTGGTTGGGGAGTTCGCACATTCAGCTTATTCTATCCTCACCATCTCCGCCAACTGAACAAAATATTCGTTTGACCAGATGTCCAAATCCTTCGGATTGCGCACAAAAGGAAGTACATCTTCTTTTACTTGCTTTATATCAGCTGTAGAAAGGCGTTCCTTCAGTTTCTCCTTTAATTGTTCCGAGGTAATATCTTCGTTGTTGAATTGCTTGCATCTTTCAGCCAAATGCGTAAAATCAAGGGGCACATTATGACGAACATACCACTCGAAGTCGTACCAGTCACGTCCCTTTACTCGGTTTTTCCACGCGCGATATACTAGGGCATGCATCTTACCGGCAAATAAATCGGGCAGGGTGAAGCAACGAGTCATAAAAGAATGAGGCTGCAACAACAGTTTCTGCTCAGTCTTAAAATTAAGTGGAGGACAAGTATCAACTACTATCTTGATTTTAATAGATTACACTGTTTGAAACATAACATCATAGACATCGGTATTGTCCTTTAGAAAGGCAGACTCAACCTTGCCGAAATTCTTCTTATCCTTCTTCTTGATTTCTACCTCACGTCCTACCAAAGCAAATGCATCAACAATGGGTTGGAAATATTTGCTGAAATCAAACGCATCATCCTGTGAAAGTAGAGAAAAGTCCATATCTTCACTGAAACGTTGCAACCCATGAAAGATTCT
>JAZTWX010000017.1:0-156829 GCA_045636125.1 Bacteroidaceae bacterium | reverse complement strand
ATAGCAGAGAACCTCACCACCGATTTTCTCAGCAGCAGCCTCTTTGTCTGTCATTACACCTTTGGATGTCGACAAAATAGCGATACCCAATCCATTAATCACTCTGGGCATATCTTTGTATCCCGTATAACGGCGCAAACCGGGAGTTGAAACACGTACCAAGTTCTTGATAGCGTTAACCTTGTTAGCTGCGTCGTATTTCAAGGCAATCTTGATTGTGCCTTGAGGGCCATCCTCAACGAATTTGTAGTTCAGAATGTAACCCTTCTCAAAAAGGATCTTAGTGATCTCCTTCTTGATGTTTGAGGCAGGAACTTCAACCACTCTGTGCTTAGCTTGAATGGCGTTTCTCAACCTCGTCAAGTAATCTGCAATAGGATCTGTCATAAAATTTAATTTTAAATTAATCAGGACTTCCCTGACAATATTTATATTAAACACTCAAAAATTTTACCAACTTGCTTTCTTAACACCGGGGATAAGACCCTGTGATGCCATCTCACGGAACTGGATACGTGAGATACCGAAAAGACGGATGTAACCTTTGGGACGACCAGTGAGCTTGCAACGGTTGTGCATGCGGATGGGGTTTGAGTTCAAAGGCAACTCCTGCAACTTGCGTGCAGCCTCGTAAGCCTCTTCGGGAGTACCGCTGTTAACGATCTTCTTCAAAGCCTCACGCTTAGCAGCATATTTCTTTGTCAATTTTGCTCGCTTAACCTCACGAGCCTTCATTGATTCTTTTGCCATAGTCTATAATTAATTTTTAGCGTTTTTAAAAGGTAGACCAAACTCCTTCAAAAGAGCGTAACCCTCCTCATCGGTCTTGGCGGTAGTAACAAATGTGATGTTCATACCGTTGAGACGCATAATGTTATCGATGTTGATCTCGGGGAAGATAATCTGCTCCTTGATACCCAAAGAGTAGTTACCGCTACCGTCGAACTTGCTCTCGATACCCTTGAAGTCGCGGATACGGGGCAAAGCCACGCGAACCAAACGCTCCAAGAACTCATACATGCGCTCGCGACGAAGAGTTACCATAACGCCGATAGGCATTTTCTTACGCAACTTGAAGTTTGAAATATCCTTGCGTGAAACGGTTGCAACTGCTTTCTGACCGGTGATGGCTGTAATCTCGTTGATTGCAACATCGATGATCTTCTTGTCCTGTGTAGCTGCGCCGAGACCCTCGTTGATAACGATTTTCTTCAACACAGGTACCTGCATGGGCGATGAATAGTTGAACTGCTTCATCAATGCCGGAGCAATACGCTCGGCATATTCTTTTTTAAGGCTAGCTGTATTACTCATTTTTAAATCTCCTCTCCTGATTTTTTAGCATAACGATCCTTCTTACCGTCTGCATTAACCTTACGGCCGGTGCGAGTTGCCTTACCGCTCTTGGGATCAACCAAGTTGAGGTTTGACACGTGGATTGAAGCTTCTTGTTTTACAATACCTCCATGAGGATTCTTTGCGCTGGGTTTCGTGCTCTTTGAAACCATGTTAACGCCTTCTACGATGGCACGGTCCTTCTCAACGATTACCTGCAACACCTTACCGGTCTTGCCCTTGTCCTCGCCTGAGTTTACGATGACCATATCACCTTTCTTGATATGTAATTTCTTCATTACTTCAAAAATTTAATAATTAAAGTACCTCGGGTGCCAGTGATACAACTTTTGTATAGTCTGTTGCACGAAGCTCGCGTGCTACGGGGCCGAAGATACGGCTACCGCGCATTTCGCCGGCATTATTAAGCAGAATGCAAGCGTTGTCATCGAAACGGATATATGAACCATCCTGACGACGAACTTCTTTCTTGGTACGAACAATAAGAGCCTTTGAAACAGCTCCCTTCTTCATATCGCTTGAGGGGATGACGCTTTTTACAGCGACAACGATTACATCCCCTACAGAAGCATAGCGACGACGGGTACCTCCGAGTACACGAATGCAGAGAGCCTCCTTAGCACCGCTATTGTCACATACTGTAAGTCTAGATTCAACTTGTATCATAATTACTTAACTTTTTCGATGATTTCTACTAATCTCCATCTCTTAGTCTTGCTCAAAGGACGGGTCTCCATAATGCGAACTGTATCGCCTACTGAGCACTCGTTCTTCTCATCGTGTACGTGATATTTCTTTGTTCTGCTCACGAATTTACCGTAGATGGGGTGTTTCTCTTTGAATTTGGCAGCAACGGTGATTGTCTTGTCCATCTTTGTGCTCAACACAATACCGGTACGCTCTTTTCTTAAATTTCTAACTTCCATAAGTCTTTATTATTTATTTAATTCGCGAGAGCGCAACTCACTCTTCATACGTGCAATGTCACGACGAAGACTCTTCAACTGCATGGGGTTCTCCAACGGTGAGATTGCGTGATTAAGCTTCATTTGGGCATAACGAGTAACATCAGCCTCAATTCTTTCTTGCAGCTCCTTGGTAGCGAGCTCTTTGATTTCTGCTATTTTCATAATTATGCCTGGTTAAAATCGTAATCGCGTCTAACAATAAATTTAGTTGTAACAGGAAGTTTTTGAGCTGCGAGACGCAAAGCCTCTTTTGCAATTTCGTATGAAACTCCCTCTACCTCAATCAATATACGGCCCGGTGTAACGGGGAATACAAAACCTTCGGGATCTCCCTTACCCTTACCCATACGTACGTCGGCAGGCTTGCGAGTGATAGGTTTATCGGGGAAAATACGGATCCAGATCTGGCCCTGACGCTGCATGTAACGAGTTACCGCGATACGGGCTGCCTCAATCTGACGGCCGTTTAACCATTTGTACTGCAAACACTTGATTCCGAAAGAACCGAATGCGAGCTGGTTTCCTCTCTGAGCGAAACCTTTCTGCACACCGTGCTGCACTCTTCTATATTTTGTCTTTTTAGGCTGTAACATAATTCTTGAAATTCAATTCGTTAGCGATTGTTGTTTTTCTTACGTTTGAAGTTTCTTCCGCCAGCCTGGTTGTTGTTGAAACCGCTCTCCTTGCTCTGTGTAAAGTTAGGAGCGAGATCTCTCTTACCGTAAACCTCACCACGGCAAATCCAAACCTTGATACCCAAGATACCAACCTTTGTCAGAGCCTCAGCCTGGCAGTAGTCGATGTCGGCGCGGAATGTGTGAAGGGGAGTACGTCCCTCTTTGTACATCTCTGAACGAGCCATCTCGGCACCATTCAAACGACCAGAGATCTGGATTTTGATACCCTCGGCACCCAAACGCATTGTGCTAGCAATTGCAGTTTTGATAGCGCGACGGTAAGCGATTTTACCCTCTACCTGGCGAGCAATATTGTTAGCAACGATGTTTGCGTCAAGCTCAGGCTTTTTAACTTCAAAAATATTAATTTGTATCTCCTTGTCGGTGATCTTCTTCAACTCCTCTTTAAGTTTGTCAACTTCCTGACCACCTTTACCGATGATGATACCGGGCTTAGCGGTACATACGGTAATTGTAACAAGTTTCAAAGTACGCTCGATGACAATTTTCGAAACGCTGGCTTTAGCCAAACGTACGTTAAGGTATTTTCTGATTTTTGAATCTTCAACCAATTCGTCACCGTAGTTTTTGCCACCGTACCAGTTGGAATCCCATCCGCGGATGATGCCTAATCGATTACTAATTGGATTAACCTTCTGTCCCATTGCTTTCTACTTTTTTATTGTCATTATTTACTTTGGTATCCACGTAGATTGTAACGTGGTTGGAACGCTTGCGAATTCTGTATCCGCGACCCTGAGGTGCAGGACGCATACGGTACAATGTACGTGCCTCATCTACAAAGATCTGTGAGATGTAGAGCTCGCCATTCTCAGCTTTGCGCTCGTTTTTCTGCTCCCAGTTTGCTATTGCCGAACGCAACAGTTTCTCAACGTTGTTCGAAGCAGCCTTTGTGGAGAATTTCAAGACACCCAATGCGCGGCCAACCTCCATACCACGTACCATATCCGCTACCAAGCGCATCTTACGGGGTGATGAGGGGATATCCTTTGCACTGGCGAAATAAAGGCTTTTACGAGCCTCTTTTCTTTTGTCAGCAGCTATTTTTTTTCTTGCTCCCATTATTATATTTTATTTAATTCAATTTGAAAATAACCTGTTATTTCTTACGGTTACCTGAGTGACCGCGGAAAGTACGAGTAGGAGCAAACTCTCCTAGCTTGTGACCAACCATATTCTCAGTAACGTAAACAGGGATAAATTTATTACCGTTATGAACAGCTATAGTGTGTCCCACAAAATCGGGAGAAATCATAGAAGCACGAGCCCAAGACTTGATGACCGATTTCTTACCGCTCTCGTTCATGGCAAGCACCTTGTTCTCCAACTTGACATTGATATATGGACCTTTTTTTAATGAACGACTCATATTAATTCAAAAATTTCCTTATTATTACTTCTTTCTTCTCTCAATAATGTACTTGTTAGACTGCTTCTTGGGCGCACGAGTCTTGAGACCCTTAGCGTACAAGCCCTTGCGAGATCTGGGGTGACCTCCGGAAGCACGACCTTCACCACCACCCATGGGGTGATCTACGGGGTTCATAACAACACCACGGTTGTGAGGACGACGACCGAACCAACGTGAACGACCGGCTTTACCCGAGCATTCCAAAGCGTGGTCTGAGTTACCTACTGTACCGATAGTAGCACGGCAAGTACCCAAGATACGACGAACCTCTCCTGAAGGCAATTTGATAACACAGTAGTTCTCGTCACGAGAAACGATCTGTGCAAAGTTACCAGCCGAGCGAACAAGGATTGCGCCCTGACCGGGACGAAGCTCGATGTTGTGAACAACTGTACCGATGGGAATTGACTTCAAAGGAAGTGTGTTACCCAACTCGGGAGCAGCATCAGCACCTGACATCAAAACTGCGCCAACCTCCAAACCATTAGGAGCAATTATATAACTCTTCTCGCCATCAGCGTAATACAACAAAGCGATACGAGCCGAACGGTTAGGATCGTACTCGATGCTCTTTACTGTAGCGGGAATTCCATCTTTATTACGCTTGAAATCGATAAATCTGAATTTACGTTTGTGACCACCACCTCTGTAGCGCATAGTCATCTTACCGGTGTTGTTACGACCGCCGGTTGAACGTTTGCCGGTTACAAGCGATTTCTCTGGTACCGTAGCAGTGATCTCTTCAAAGGTACCAATAATCTTATGTCTTTGGCCCGGTGTTGTAGGCTTAAATTTACGTACTGCCATCTTTATTAAATGTTACTATAAAAATCAATAGTATCGCCCTCTTTCAATGTGACGATAGCCTTTTTAACAGCGTTTGTACGGCCTTTCACAAAGCCTGCTTTTGTGTAACGGCTCTTGTTTTTGCCTGAGTAGTTCATTGTGTTAACGTCTACTACTGTTACATTGTACAACGCCTCTATCTCTTTCTTAATTACCAACTTGTTAGCTTCGGGACGAACAAGAAATCCGAAACGATTAAACTTGTCGGTGATGTTAGTCATCTTCTCTGTGACTATAGGTTTAATCAATACTCCCATTGTTTACGCCTCCTTTTTAGCTAATGTGTTATTAATAACTTCGAGAGAGCTTTCAGTCACAACCATAACTTCGGCATTCATAATACCATAGGTATTTATGTCCGAAGCAATTGCAACCTGTGTGCCCTTCAAATTACGAGCTGACAAATATACACATTTATTGCTAGATGGCAAAACGAACAATTGCTTCTTTTCAGAAACATTAAGTTTATTTAACATCTCAACAAATGCTTTTGTGCTAGGAGCCTCGAAATTGAAATCTTCAACCACGATAATAGCATTATCGATGGCCTTCTGCGAAAGAGCCGACTTGCGAGCAAGCTGCTTAACTTTCTTGTTAAGTTTGAAGTTATAATCACGGGGTGTGGGACCGAATACACGAGCACCACCTACCAACAGAGGTGAGTTGATATCACCACGACGTGCGCCACCGCCGCCCTTCTGACGACCGAGCTTACGTGTTGAACCTGAGATTTCGCTTCTCTCTTTCGATTTATGAGTTCCCTGACGCTGTGCAGCGAGATACTGTCTAACGGCCATGTATACTACGTGCTCGTTAGGCTCGATGCCGAAGATTGATTCGTCTAACGTAACCTTTCTTCCGGTGTTTTCACCCTTAATATTTAATACGCTGACTTCCATTACTTTTCAATTATTACGATTGAACCATTGTAACCTGGAACCGAACCTTTGATAACCAAGAGGTTGTGCTCAGGGATAACTTTTAACACTTGAAGGTTGTGTGTAGTAACACGTGCATTACCCATCTGTCCACCCATGCGGAGGCCTTTGAATACCTTTGCAGGGTAAGAACAAGCACCGATTGAACCCGGCTTGCGAGCGCGGTTGTGCTGACCGTGAGTAGCCTGACCTACACCACCGAAATTGTGGCGTTTAACAACACCCTGGAAACCTTTTCCCTTAGAAGTACCTGTTATTGTTACATAAGAGGTGTTAGCGAAAAGATCTACTGTGATAACATCGCCCAAGTTGAGCTCTGTCTCAAAACCTTTGAACTCGGCCAAGTGTCTCTTGGGAGCTACACCAGCTTTCTTGAAGTGTCCTGCGAGGGGCTGGCTTATGCGGCTCTCTTTCTGGTCCTCAAAACCAACCTGAACAGCCTCGTAGCCATCTTTCTCGATGGTCTTCACCTGTGTAACTGCGCAAGGACCTGCTTCGATAACGGTGCATGGAATGTTTTTACCATCGGCACCAAAAACGGACATCATTCCGATTTTTTTTCCTAATAATCCTGGCATTTCAGTTTAATTTAAAAAATTGATAATTTGTTTTAAAATACTACACTTTAATCTCAACCTCAACTCCTGAGGGCAACTCGAGCTTCATAAGAGCATCAACTGTCTTAGCTGTAGAGCTGTAGATGTCGATAAGTCTCTTGAAAGAAGACAACTGGAACTGCTCGCGTGACTTCTTGTTAACGAAGGTAGAACGGTTCACTGTAAAAACACGTTTGTGAGTAGGCAAGGGTATAGGACCGCTAACGATAGCGCCTGTTGCCTTCACAGTCTTTACAATCTTCTCGGCCGATTTGTCAACCAAGTTGTGATCGTAAGATTTAAGCTTGATTCTAATTTTTTGACTCATTGTCTTTTGTTTTGTTTATAGATTTATAATTGCCTGCCGGTTAAGAGTCATTCGCTAACCGGCAGGCGTATTTTTTTATTACTTCTGCAACTCTTCGAGGATCTGCTTTGTCAAAGAAGCGCTCACCTGATCGTGGTGATCGTATGTCATTGACGATGTAGCGCGACCCGAAGTGATGGTACGCAAAGATGTAACGTAACCGAACATCTCCGACAGGGGAACCATAGCCTTAACGATGCGGGCACCGGTGCGGCTTGTCTCGAAGCCCTCAACCTGACCACGACGTTTGTTAAGGTCGGCGATTACATCACCCATGCTCTCCTCGGGTGTTACAACCTCGAGCTTCATGATGGGCTCCAAGAGAACGGGGTTAGCCTTCAAGCAAGCGTTCTTGTATGCCTGGATAGCACAAACCTCGAACGAAAGCTGGTCAGAGTCTACGGGGTGGAAACCACCGTCGAGAAGAGTTACCTTCAAAGACTCCATGGGGTAACCTGCGAGAACACCGGCTTTGACAGCTGTCTGGAAACCTTTCTGTACCGAGGGGATGAACTCCTTGGGAACGTTACCACCCTTAACCTCGTTAACGAACTGAAGGTTACCCTCTTTGAAATCAGCGTCAGCGGGACCAACAGCAACAAGAATCTTAGCATATTTACCCTTACCACCAGTCTGCTTCTTGTAGGTCTCGTCAACCTGAACAGTCTGTGTAATAGCCTCCTTGTAGCTAACCTGGGGACGACCCTGGTTACACTCTACATTGAACTCACGTTTCAAACGGTCGATGATAATCTCCAAGTGGAGCTCACCCATACCCGAGATGATTGTCTGACCCGACTGCTCGTCTGTACGAACTGTAAATGTAGGATCCTCCTCGGCGAGTTTTGCAAGACCGTTAGCGAGTTTGTCGAGGTCTTTCTGAGTTTTGGGCTCAACTGCGATAGAGATAACGGGATCGGGGAAGCTCATAGACTCGAGTACGATGGGTGCATCCTCTGCACAGAGTGTGTCACCCGTACGAACATCCTTGAGACCGATAACAGCACCGATATCACCTGCGCCGAGAACCTCAACGGGGTTCTGCTTGTTAGAGTGCATCTGGAACATACGAGAGATGCGCTCTTTGCGACCTGAACGTGAATCGTATACATATGAACCCGACTCGAGCTTACCTGAATATACGCGAACGTAGATCAAGCGGCCAACGAAGGGGTTTGTAGCAATTTTGAACACGAGAGCCGATGTCTTGTCATCCTCGCTGGGTTTGCGTGTCTCTGTCTCGTCTGTTTTGGGGTTAACACCCTCAACAGCCGCTGTATCGAGAGGCGAAGGCAAGAATGCACAAACAAAGTCGAGAAGGGGCTGAACACCCTTGTTCTTGAATGAAGAACCGCAAGTCATAGGAGTAATCTCCATTGCAAGTGTACCCTTACGGATAGCTGCAATGATCTCCTCCTCTGTGATGCTTTCGGGATCCTCGAGAACCTTCATCATCAACTCCTCATCGTAGTCGGCAGCCTTCTCGAGAAGGTGCTCGCGCCACTGATTAGCCTCGTCAACGAGCTCTGCGGGAATCTCCTCAACTGTGTAGTCGAGAGCGCCATCCTTGTAAACGAGAGCCTTCATTGAGATGAGGTTGATTACACCAAGGAACTTCTCCTCTGAACCAATAGGAATTGTAACAGGACAGGGGTTAGCACCAAGAATCTCTTTCATCTGACGCATTACCGAGAAGTAGTCTGCACCCGAACGGTCCATCTTGTTAACGTATGCGATACGGGGAACATTGGACTTGTCAGCCTGACGCCATACAGTCTCTGACTGAGGCTCAACGCCACCTACTGCACAGAAAGCAGCGATTGCGCCGTCGAGAACACGGAGTGAACGCTCTACCTCGGCAGTAAAGTCAACGTGTCCCGGAGTGTCAATAAGGTTGAACTTGTACTGTGTACCCTGCCAGTTCCAGAATGTTGTGGTAGCAGCCGAGGTAATGGTGATACCACGCTCCTGCTCCTGCTCCATCCAGTCCATTGTTGCAGCACCGTCGTGAACCTCACCAATTTTGTGAGAAAGACCGGTGTAGAACAAGATACGCTCCGATGTGGTAGTTTTACCAGCGTCGATGTGAGCACTAATACCGATATTACGTGTATATTTTAATTCGTTAGCCATCTTTGTATATTTTTCAGATTAGAAACGGAAGTGTGCAAATGCACGGTTAGCCTCGGCCATACGATGCATATCCTCTTTACGTTTGTATGCACCACCCTGATTGTTGAAAGCGTCCATAATCTCGCTGCAGAGTTTCTCGGCCATTGACTTGCCGCCACGTTTGCGAGCGAAAAGGATCATGTTCTTCATAGAGATTGACTCTTTGCGGTCTGCACGAATCTCTGTGGGCACCTGGAATGTTGCACCACCGATACGACGAGACTTAACCTCTACTTTGGGAGTAATGTTCTCCAATGCTTGTTTCCAGATTTCGATGGGAGTCTTTTCCTCGTTCTTCATTTTGTTACCGAGGAGCTCCAATGCACCGTAGAAGATTGTGTATGAAACGTTTTTCTTTCCGTCATACATCAAATGGTTAACGAATTTAGATACCATCTGATCATTGTACACGGGATCGGGAAGGACCACGCGTTTTTTTGGTTTTGCTTTTCTCATTTTCTCTTACGAAAATTATGTTTTTGTTTGGGCTGCGTTATTGCAAATTCTTCAACGCCTCCACCGAGGCATTTACTCAACCTTTATAACTTTATCCAACAAACCAAAAACGGTTATAAAATAATGTTTTAGCCTTGTTCCAAGTGTTTTACAAGCCGGAACCGCCCGCTACCGCTTGAAAGTTTCAATTACTTTTTGGCTTTGGGACGTTTTGCACCGTATTTTGAACGACGCTGTGTGCGGTTGGCAACACCTGCGGTATCCAAAGTACCACGAACGATGTGATAACGTACACCGGGAAGATCTTTTACACGACCGCCGCGTACCAAAACAATTGAGTGCTCCTGCAAGTTGTGACCTTCACCGGGAATGTAAGAGTTAACCTCTTTCTGGTTTGTCAAACGTACACGGGCAACCTTTCTCATCGCAGAGTTAGGCTTTTTGGGAGTAGTGGTGTAAACACGCACACATACGCCACGACGCTGGGGACAGTTGTCGAGAGCGGGCGATTTACTTTTCTCCACAATAACCTCTCTGCCTTTTCTTACTAATTGCTGAATTGTAGGCATTTTGTTAAAGTTTTAATTATTATATATTGTTTTTAAATATTATCAAGCAACCGGACGCGGTAGTCCATTTTGGTTTGCAAAGGTACTAATTATTTTTTTAATAAAAAAGGAGCGGGAGAGTTTTTTCACAGCAAGCAGGGCAAAATACACACTTTTTACGCTTTATTAACTTTGTTTAACTACGTAAAAACAAACGCGAGACGGCAGAGGCAACAAAAACAGGCCAAAAATGCTGTAAACACAACGTACGACAACGATTGAGAGAAGGCAAAAAATCAGTTTTTTTTTATTAGGAAAAAGTAATAAAAGAGATATATTTGCAACCGGACAAAGCCTATATATAATTAATAAGGTAAACAAAATGAAAAGGCACATTGTTTTTATGCTTGCGCTTTTGAGCCTCACACTGCAGGCCGCAGGCGAGAACATTAAAATAAAATTCGAAAGAAGCGGCACCGACGCCGCCAGCGTTACGGCAATAATATCCACTGCCGACGGCACCACTATCGAGGGGGCAACAGCCACAGTGCAGTCGTCACACGCCTTCAAAGCTACTGCGGGCGCTGTCACAAGCGCAATAATCTGCCCCAACGTAAACGGCAACACAAAGCCCACAATAACCCTTTCGCTCACAATCAACGGGCTACCTGCGGGCTTTTCGTTTAACACTATAAACGCCGACATACACGCACTCAACGGGCAGAGCAACTACCAGGAGAACGCCGACGGCGTTGCACGACAATTCAGCATTGCAGCAAAAGCAGAAAACAAAGCGTTCGGTTCACTCAACAACATCGACATTGCAGCGGGAGTGGGCACAAGCGGCAACGTGCACAAAACGTGGAGCATTGAGAGTGCAAGCACCACAACCGCCACAACCGGTAGCACCACCATTGAATTCACAATAACAGCCGGCACCACCAACAGCGGCTGCTTCATTGGTTTTTCCGAAATAGAGCTCGCCACCCGCGAGGCCGAGGAGATCATTTACAAGATAAGCTGGCAGAAAGGCAGCAGCTACATCACCGAAACAGCCGACCAATCACTGAAAATAACAGAGTACAGCATAAGCGAGCCCCTTTTCTGGCAGTTCATACCCACAGGAAAAGAGAACTGCTACTACATAAAGAACACCGCAACGGGCAACTACATCGGCAGTTGCAACAAACAGCCATCGTCGCAGTCGCGCATAACAACAAGCGCCACGCCCGTTGAATATTACGTCGCCGCAACAGCATCGACAAACAGCACGATTCAGGGTTGCCACTACTTTTCGTCGACCGACTGCAGCAACTACAGCAACGAAGAGAGCGGCCCGCGCGCACTCAACAAGGACGGCGCGTCGGACTACGTAATCACTTGGCAGGCCGGGGCAAGCCGCACGGGTTCCTACTGGACACTCACCCGCACCGAAGACCTCTACGAGGTGCGCCACTTTATACCCAGCAGCTCAATAGGCAGCATCGATGCCATCTACAACGTGGGCACAAGCAACAAGAACATTACCATTGAGGAGGGTGAAATAAAACTACGAGAAAAGAACTCGAGCGACAACAACCAAGGCTGGTACCTCGTGGGCGAAAGCAACCAGGAGGGATACTACATTGCATCGGCAAAATACATAACAACAACCATTGGCGCAGACAGCAACGGCGCCATAATAGCAGAAGCCGAGGCTAATACCCGCTGGCAGACAACGCCTGCCGGCAATGAAAAAGGCGCATATATATTCAAGAGCAAGACAAACGGAGCCACGCTCAAGATTGGCGGCGACAGCATCTTTACACTGACACCCCAACACAATGCCTACGCACAGGGGAAGCAGATATACTACAACCCCTGCGGCTCAGCAACCAACAACTACGCACAAAGAATAACACTCACAGGCGAGGGCGTTCTTGAGGCGCTCACATACGAGGCCACAAGCAAGCCCGCAAAATGGCACCTGCTCTACTCGCTCGACAAAGGCACTGTTGCCGCAGGCGAGGATATTACAATTGAGGCCACCCTCGCTGCCACCGACAGCAACACTAGCGCGACAGTACATTTCGACTGGAACGCCGACGGTATTTTCGACACCACTTGTCCCCTTACTCTCAACGGCACAACAGCCAGCGGCACAACAACCGTTCCGCAGTGGGCAACACCGGGCGAGACGCGTATGCGCGTGAGAGTAAACAGCAACGGTCTCGACCTTGCCGACGACGATGTATACGGGTACGCATACGACTTTATAATCACCACCACAGCAGCAAGAGCAACCCGCCACATAACCGCCACCACAAACTCCGCACGCCGCGGCAGCGCCACCCTATCGCAGAACAACTGCGAGTATTCCACAGGAACCGAGCTCACCGCCACCGCAACACCAGGCGGCAACAACAGCTTCATCTGCTGGAAGAACGGCAACACAATAGTATCCACCGAGGCCAGCTACACCTTCACCGTGCAGCACGACCTCGCGCTCACCGCATTCTTCACCCCCGACCCCGACGGCGGCGACAGCCCCACAACAAGCATTGCCGCCACCACACTGCAGGCCGACATAACAATAACCCACCGCAACGGCTGCATAACAGCAGACAGCAGCGAAAAGATAGAGAGCATTGCACTATACAACACAAACGCAACTCTTGTAGGCAAAGCACGCGGCAACACGCTATCCATTGACAGCACACCCAACGGTATATATATAATAAAGGTACGCAGCGCGGTGGGCGAAAAGAATTTCAAATTCGTAAAAGAGTAACCCTGCAAGAACAGACATTCAACCACCATAACAAAAAAAAGCCACACAAGGCAAAAACAATAGAATTATGAAGAAAGAGAAACTAATGCTGCTCGGTTGCAGCCTCCTTGCAACAACCGCAACACAAGCCCAAGAGGCACAGAAGCCCAACATCATCTACATAATGTGCGACGATATGGGATACGGCGACCTCGGCTGCTATGGACAGAAATACATAAGCACCCCCAATCTCGACAAAATGGCCAGCGAGGGAATGCTCTTCACCGACGCCTACGCAGGCAGCCCGGTGAGCGCACCCTCACGAGCTTCACTTATGACAGGCCAGCACACCGGCCACACCAAAGTGCGCGGCAACAAAGAGTACCGCATAGGCTCAATGAAGTATGGCAACAACACCGACCCTGTACAGACAGGCCAGGAGCCCTATGACAGCAACCACATCATACTGCCCGAGATTATGAAGGACAACGGCTACAACACCGGTATGTTCGGCAAGTGGGCGGGCGGCTACGAAGGCTCCACCTGCACCCCCGACAAACGCGGCATCGACGAATATTACGGCTTTATGTGCCAGTTCCAGGCCCACCTCTATTACCCCAACTTCCTAAACAAATACAGCAAAGCCGACGGCGACACCGAGGTAACACGCGACATATTGCATAACAACATAAACTACGCAATGCACGGCGAGGACTACAAGAACCGCCGCGACTACTCGGCCGACATAATACACCGCAAAGCAATGGAGTGGATCGGCAAGCAGACAGCCGACACACCCTTCTTCGGCATCTTCACATACACACTGCCCCACGCCGAGCTCTACCAGCCCAACGACTCCATCCTGCAAGCCTATAAGAACAGCTTCTGCGTAGAAAAGAGCTATGGAGGCGACGCCGGCTCGCGCTACAACCCCACCGACTGCGCCCACGCACAATTTGCAGGAATGATTACCCGCCTCGACGCATACGTTGGTGAAATCTTCGCCCTGCTCAAGGAGAAAGGTTTCGACGAGAACACCATTGTTGTATTCACCAGCGACAACGGCCCCCACGAGGAAGGTGGCGCCAACCCCGCTTTCTTCAACCACGACGGCAAGCTGCGCGGCACCAAACGTTCTACCCTCGAAGGCGGCATACGCGTGCCCTACATTGTACGCTGGCCCGGCAAAGTGGCAGCAGGCAGCGTTAACGACCACCAGCTTGCATTCTACGATGTAATGCCCACCCTTTGCGAGATTATAGGAGTTGAGGATTATGAAAAGAGATACAGTAGCAAAGATATTGAGAACGACTATTTCGACGGAATATCTTTTGCAAAGACACTTTTGGGCCAGGAGGGCCAGGAGAAGCACGAATTCCTCTACTGGGAATTCCACGAGACAAATATGATGGGTTTGAGAATGAAAGACTGGAAGCTCGTTGTAAAGAACGGCAACTGCTCGCTTTACGACCTTGCAACCGATGTTCACGAGGACAACGACATTGCAGCGCAATACCCCGACATTGTAAAGCAGATGGTAGATGTTATTCACCGCGAGCACACAAACAGTTCTATGTTCAACGTAACATTGCCCGCAAAACGTTGAAAAAAGACAATTACATAACAGAAAGAGAGGTGCTTAAAATTTGAGCACCTCTCTTTCTGTTTATTTGACTTTTACTCCTCGTCGAAATCGAATTCCTCGTAGTTGTAATCATCGTCGTCGGCCGCATCGGCATCGTCGTAGTCACTTTCCCAGTCGGCAAAATCGGATGCAAGCATACGGGCATCGTAGTCGCGGTGAACAAGCTCGTCGCGTTTCACTGCCGCCATACGGTTTTCCTCGCTATTGAGAGCCTCCCACAGCACATCTTCCAACTGCTGTATACCATCACCCGTAGCCGATGAGATGAAGACGCATGGAACACCCTCGGGAAGTGAGGGAGTGAGCATCTCTTTAAGCTCGTCGTCTATGAGGTCGCACTTTGTAATAGCAAGCACGCGCTGTTTGTCGAGCATTTCGGGGTTGAAGGTTGCAAGCTCGTTAAGCAAGACATCGTACTCCTTCTTTATATCGTCGGTATCTGCGGGTACCATAAAGAGCAACAAAGAGTTGCGCTCAATGTGGCGCAAGAAACGCAAGCCAAGGCCGCGTCCCTGGCTCGCACCCTCTATAATTCCGGGAATATCGGCCATTACGAACGACTTATTATCGCGGTACGATACAATTCCCAGGTTGGGCTCGAGCGTGGTAAAGGGGTAATTGGCAATTTTGGGCCTTGCTGCCGAGACTGTAGAAAGAAGAGTCGATTTTCCGGCATTGGGAAAACCAACAAGACCTACATCGGCAAGGAGCTTGAGCTCCAGTGTTACGGTCATCTCCCTCATAGGCTCACCGGGCTGTGCAAAGCGGGGAGCCTGGCGTGTGGCTGTTGCAAAATGCACGTTGCCCAAGCCGCCGCGGCCGCCTTTGAGCAGTGTCACAAGCTGGCCGTCCTCCATTACATCGCAAAGGAACTCGCCTGTTTCGGCATTGTAGGCCACCGTACCGCAGGGAACATCTATTATCTTGCTCTCGCCGTCGGCACCGGTACTTTTGTTTATACCGCCATTCTGGCCATTGCCGGCAAAAACGTGACGCTGGTACTTGAGGTGCAACAGTGTCCAATAGTTGCGGTTACCGCGCAGAATAATGTCGCCACCCTTGCCGCCGTCGCCACCGTCGGGGCCGCCGTTGGGGATATATTTTGCCCTGTGCAAATGGGCCATACCACGGCCACCCCTGCCCGAACGGCATATAATTTTCACATAATCTATAAAGTTCGATTCTGCCATATTCTCTCTGTTTTTAGCCTGCTGCACAATAAACAAGCGAGCGGGCTTTTTGGGTGATAAAAAAGAAAGGCGCGGTTAAGAATTGCCGCGCCTTGTCCATTATTGCAATCAGATGCGAGCATCGATGGCCGCCATAATGTCGGCCGAAATACGGTCGAGATCACCGAGGCCGTTTATATAGCAATGCTTGCCATCGTTCTTGTACCAGTCTTTCAAGGGAGCAGTCTGCTCGCGGTACACTACAAGGCGTTTCTTTATTGTCTCCTCGTTGTCGTCGGCACGGCCCGATGCGGCACCTCTCTTGATGAGACGGTCCATAAGTTCCTCTTCAGGGACATCGAGCTCAATCATTGCCGTAACCTCCTGACCACGCTCGGCGAGCATAGCCTTGAGGGCCTCGGCCTGTGCTATTGTACGGGGGAAACCGTCGAAAATAACACCCTTACCGCCGGTGAGCGAGTCGAGCTTCGATGCGAGCATATCAACTATGAGCGCATCGGGAACGAGCTGGCCGTTATCTATGAGTTTTTTTGCCTGAGCGCCCAACTGGGTACCTGCCTTAATTTCGGCACGGAGAACATCACCTGTGGAAATGTGGTCTATCCCATATTTTTCCACAATTCTTTCACTCTGCGTGCCCTTTCCTGAACCGGGCGCGCCAAAAATAACTATATTAAGCATTTTCAAAAATTTATTCTACAACATCATAAACATCGGGCAAATTACGTCCAAGACCATCGTAGTCGAGACCGTAACCCACTATGAATCTATCGGGGATAGTAAAGGCACTGTACTTTACATCTATGGGCACCTGCAAGCGGGCGGGCTTCAGGAAGAGCGAAGCTATCTGCACCGACGCGGGCTGACGTGTTCCAATGCTCTCGAGCATACGCTGCATTGTGAGACCGGTATCAACAATATCCTCGACAATTATAATGTCGCGGCCTGCAATGGACTCGGCAAGGCCCAACACCTCGCGAATTGCGCCGGTGGTAGTTGTTCCCTGATAAGACGAGAGCTTTACAAACGATATCTCACACTCTATGTTGAGGTTTTTCATAAGGTCGGCAACGAACATGAAACTGCCGTTGAGCACACCAAGCAACAAAGGACGCTTGCCTGCGTAGTCGCGGTTAATTTCGGCTGCCACGCGCTTTACCTCGTTCAATATCTCCTCCTGTGGGATTGAGAGTGTAAACTCCTTATCGTGAATTTTTATTTTAGACATAATTGTCGTTTATTTAACGAGTTCAATCAAAAGTATTGGCAAAAGTAGTATAATCTTCTGAAAAAATATTAAAAAACTTGCTATTTTATAACAAAAAAAGAGCGCGCACCGTGCAAAGAGCGCGCACGCGCGCAAGTAAACGCGAAAATTAGGGTGTAATTAAAAACAATTTACTATCTTCGCGGCAAAATTAGAGGCAATGTGCACCGCCACCGCAAAGGAGTCAAGCACGCAATGCCCGCAAATGCCACTCATTTATGAAAAAGATTTTTATTGCCCTTTTACTGCTTATTGCCCTGCCGCTGGCAGCGCAGACCAACGTGAGCACATTCCTGTCGGGAACAGCCGAAGGGGTTACATATTATCTTCCCAAGACCACAATTGAAATAACGGTCGAGGCCGAGTGCATTACCCGCAGACCGGGCGAGTTCCACCGTTACGCCGACCGTTACCTGCGCCTGAGCAACGTAATATCGGCCGAGGAGAAATTCTGGGAGCTTAAGAGCGTGAGCGTAAGCAGCAGCGGCAAGCCCGACAAAGAGAAAATGTACACCGTGAAGCTCAACGGCAGCACAGCAGGCAACGTGCGCCTCACCCCCGACGGAATAATTGAGAGCATCAACCTCCCGCACCGGGAAAAGGAGCAAGCGCAACAGCCCGAGCAGAAGAAAGCCCAGCGCACCGACCCCAAACAATACATGACCGAGGAGATTCTGCAGGCGACCTCAACAGCCAAGATGGCCGAACTTGTGGCAAAGGAGATTTATGCCATAAGAGAGAGCAAGCTGGCAATAACCCGCGGACATTCGGACAATATGCCCAAGGACGGCGTGTCGATGCAACTTGTGCTCAACGAGCTTGGCAAGCAGGAGAAAGCCCTCTTGGAGCTGTTCACCGGAGTGACCGACACCACAAGAGTGAGCCGCACGGTGAAATTTACCCCCACACAGGAGAGTGACACCACAAAAGCCATTCTTTTCCGTTTCTCGCGCAAGCTGGGGCTTGTCGACAAAGAGAACCTTGCAGGCGCCCCCGTTTACTACGACCTGCGCAACCTGCAAAGCATACAGTTCCCCACCACCGAGGAGGTAAAAAAGAAGGAGATAAAGAAAGAGGGTGTGTGCTACAACATCCCCGGGAAAGCACAATTCAAAATATATGCCACCGGCAAGACACACTACGAAAAGGAGATACCAATTGCGCAGTTCGGAGTGGTCGAGGTGCTGTCAAAGACACTCTTCAACAAAGGCACAAGCACGAAAGTGCTTTTCGACACAGCCACGGGAGGCATAACAAGCATAGAAAAATAATTACCAAAAACAATATACAATATGTTCGAAAACCTAAGCGAGCGCCTTGAACGCTCATTTAAGATACTCAAAGGCGAGGGCCGCATAACCGAGGTTAACGTGGCCGAGACACTGAAGGATGTGCGTAAGGCGCTCCTCGACGCCGACGTCAACTACAAAGTGGCAAAAACCTTCACCGACACGGTGAAGAACAAGGCAATTGGCCAGAATGTGCTCACATCGGTGCGCCCCAGCCAATTGATGATTAAGATTGTGCACGACGAGCTCACCACCCTTATGGGCGGCTCAACAGCCGAGATAAACTACGACGGACACCCCGCTGTTATTCTTATGTCGGGTCTGCAGGGTTCGGGTAAAACAACCTTCTCGTCGAAACTTGCCAATTTCCTGAAGAAAAAGAAGAACCGCAGCCCCCTGCTTGTTGCCTGTGACGTGTACCGCCCCGCAGCCATCGACCAGCTGAAAGTGCTCGGTGAGCAGATTGGAGTACCCGTGTACAGCGAGCCCGACAGCAAGAACCCTGTTGAGATTGCGCTTAACGCCATTAAAGAGGCAAAGCACAAGGGATATAACCTTGTTATTATAGATACCGCCGGTCGCCTTGCTGTTGACGAGGCTATGATGCAGGAGATTGCAGCCATAAAAGAGGCGGTAAACCCCACCGAGACACTCTTTGTAGTGGACTCAATGACCGGACAGGACGCGGTGAACACAGCAAAAGAGTTCAACGACCGCCTCGACTTTACCGGCGTGATACTCACCAAACTCGACGGTGACACCCGCGGTGGTGCAGCCCTTTCAATTCGCACAGTGGTGGACAAGCCCATCAAGTTCATAGGTACAGGCGAAAAGATGGAGGCTATCGACCAGTTCCACCCCAACCGTATGGCCGACCGTATTCTGGGAATGGGCGACGTTGTTTCACTCGTTGAGCGTGCGCAAGAGCAGTTCGACGAGGAGGAGGCGAAGAAGTTGCAGCGCAAGCTCGCACGCAACCAATTCGATTTCAACGACTTCCTTGCACAGATTGAGCAGATAAAGAAGATGGGTAACATTAAAGAGCTCATGGGTATGATACCCGGTGTGGGAAAAGCCATAAAAGACCTCGACATTGACGACAACGCATTCAAGAGCGTGGAGGCCATTATACGCTCAATGACTCCCAAAGAGCGCGCAAACCCCGACATTATAAATGCATCGCGCCGCGATCGCATTGCACGAGGCAGCGGAACCAACATTCAGGAGGTTAACCGCCTTATGAAACAGTTTGAGCAGATAAGAAAGGTAATGAAGGGCGTTGCCGGCGGCAAGATGGGCAACCTAATGTCGCGCTTCAAAATGTAATGACATAAACAATACACTATGCAACTTATTGACGGAAAAGCAATTGCAACAGCAGTAAAGAAAGAGATAGCCGAAGAGGTTGAAAAAATAATTGCAGCAGGCGGCAAACGCCCCCACCTTGCAGCCATCCTCGTGGGACACGACGGCGGCAGCGAGACATACGTTGCAAACAAGGTACGCGCGTGCGAGGAGTGTGGCTTCCAGTCGACCCTCATACGCTACGAAGATGATGTAACAGAAGCCGAGCTTCTCGAAAAGATTGCCGAACTGAACAACGACGCCGATGTTGACGGCTTCATCGTTCAGCTCCCCCTGCCCAAGCACATTGATGAGCAGAAGATTACCGAGGCCATCGACTACCGCAAGGATGTTGACGGCTTCCACCCTGTGAACGCAGGCCGTCTCTCTATCGGCCTCCCCTGTTTCCTTTCGGCAACACCCAATGGCATTATGGAGCTTCTGCGCCGCTACAACATTGACACAAAAGGAAAGAAATGTGTTGTGCTCGGCCGCAGCAACATTGTGGGCAAGCCTATGGCCAACCTTATGTTGCAGAAACAGACACCCGGCGATGCTACCGTTACAATATGCCACAGCCACACGCAGAACATTGAGGAGGAGTGCCGCAACGCCGACATAATAATTGCAGCGCTCGGGCAGCCCCACTTTGTAAAAGAGCATATGGTAAAGGAGGGAGCGGTTATTATAGATGTGGGTACAACCCGCGTGCCCGACGCAACCCGCAAACAGGGCTTCCGCCTCTGCGGTGACGTTGATTTTGAGAACGTAGCACCCAAATGCTCGTTCATCACCCCCGTACCCGGCGGCGTTGGCCCCATGACCATCACTTCGCTTATGAAGAACACACTCTTGGCTGCAACACACAAAATATATTAAACTGTTTTGAGGTTAAAAGCCATTATAATATTAACGACAATCTGTGCAGTTGTTGCTGCACAGATTGTCGTTAATCCTTTATCGCGCATAGAGATTCTTTTTGCAGGCGACCTTATGCAGCACGAAAGCCAGCTGAATGCCGCACGCACCCCAGACGGCAAATACAGTTTCACCGCCTGCTACGACTATGTGCGCAACGACATAACCGCCGCCGACATTGCGGTTGCCAACCTCGAAACCACCATAGGAGCGAACCGTTTCGGCGGCTACCCCGCTTTTTGCGCACCCGACAGTTTCCTCACCGCAGCCAAAGGCGCAGGCTTCGACATTATGCTGCTCGCCAACAACCACTGCCTCGACCGAGGAAAGAGAGGAGCGCTGCGCACAATGCGCGTTATCGATTCGCTGGGGCTAAAGCACTGCGGCGTGTACCGCGACAGCGCCGACCGCGCACGCCGCTACCCGCTAATGGTCGAAAGCAAGGGAGTGCGCATTGCCATCCTCAACTACACGTACGGGCTCAACGGGATACCCGTTCCCGAACCGTTGGTAATAAACCTCATTGACAAGAACACCATTGCACGCGACATTGAAAAGGCAAAGGCTATGCGCCCCGACGCAATAATTGCCTGCATGCACTGGGGCGACGAATATGTGAGCCTCCCACGCAAAGATATAAAAGAACTCGCTGCGTGGTTGCTTGCACAGGGCGTGGACCACATAATAGGCGGCCACCCGCACGTTGTGCAACCAATGGAGATGAGGAACGACACGCTGCACACAACCGGCAGGGCTGTTGTGTATTCACTCGGTAATTTTATTTCGGGGATGTATGCCCGCGGACGCGACGGCGGGCTTATGGTGAGGCTGGGGCTTACAAAGATATACGACTACTGCCGCCTGCACTCGCTTAAATATGCTCTTACGTGGGTTGCACGCCCGGGACGCGACGGGGTGAAGAACTTCACCATCCTACCGGCCGACACAAGCCTTGTAAAAGGCAAGGCCACAAGGGAAAAGATGCAACAATTCATCGACGACAGCCGCACACTCTTCAAGCGGCACAACAAAGGGGCGATGCAGGAATATATCACCCGCTGACGTCTACTCCTTTACAAACACGCCACCCCGCCAGCGGTATACAACCGGGCGCAAAAGAGGCTGCACGGCCTTTGCGTCGCTATCGTTCATATAGAGCGGCATTGTGTACTCGGCAACCATTGTCTCTTCGGTGGGCGAGAGGGTGAGCTTCACAAGATAAATATCGCACAGGCTCAAATAGTAGGACAAAGAGTCGGTAGGCGCGAAAAAGTCGGCCACACCGGGCATTTCAAAAGCTACGGGCGCAGGCGACCAATCGCGACGGTAGAAAGAGACGCGGCTGTCACACGCCTCGGCACACACGCTGCGCACCACGGCTATGACAGTGTCGCTGCCACAAGGCAGTAGACGAGCCTCGAAGGTTGAATATTCACTACTCCGTAGTTTAAGGTAAAGAGGGGTAAGCGAAAGCAATTGCGACTTTCCGTCGAGCCTGTTCGTAACCCTCGCACGCATACCCGCATCGAGAAAATCGACACAATCCTCTCGCGCCGAACGGGGAAGAAGAGGGAATAGCGAATCGGGAGCATTCACAAAGAGCGAGCGCATATCCTGCGCACCTGCTGCAAGCGAAACAAGAAGAAAAAGTATAAAAGCTATGCGTCTCATTTAGAACCAAGATATAAGAAGAACAATCCCAAAAGTATGAGCAGAAGATCGAAAGCCTTGCTGCGCAGATTCTTTTCGTGCAATATCAGCGCACCAAAGAGGAAGGCAACTACCACACTACCCCTGCGAATCATTGACACAACGGCTATAAGCGCTCCATCCTGTGCAAGTGCCGAAAAGTAGCAGAAGTCGGCAGCACCAAGAAAGAGCGATATAAGGGGGATACTCCAACGCCAACGCAGTTTCTTTTCGCGTTGCGCCGGCCAGAATATGTTAAGCCCCGCAAGCAACAGCGCCATAAGGATACATTGGTAGATGTTGAACCAGCTTTGCACAAGCACAGGCTGCAGCGTGCGCATAAGATATTTGTCGTACAGGGCGCTCACAGCACCGAACAACGCAGCAAGAGCCACAAAAAGCACCCAACGGTTGTGCACAAACACTATACCCTCGCGCTTGCCGCTCCTGCTCAACAAGAAAACCGACAACACCGCCAGCAGCACACCCACCCACTGATACACATTGAGTTGCTCGCCAAAGAGCAACAGCGCTCCAAGAAGCACAAGCACCGGACGTGTCGACTGTATGGGCGACACAATTGTTATGGGCAGATGTTTTATTCCCACATAGCCGCACAGCCACGAACTGAGCACAATTACCGCCTTCAGCAGCAAAAGAAGGTGCGTTTCAAGTGGTGCCGATGGCACGTAGAGCGCACCACCCGTTATTGCCCCGCTATGCGAGAGGAAAATGAACGGCGAAAAGAGCAACGCCGAAAAGAGAGTATTGAGGAAGAGTACCCCGACTACGGAATTTTCGCGCAGGGACACTTTCTTGAAAAAGTCGTAGCAGCCGAGCAACGCTGCCGATACAAAAGCCAACGCAACCCACATCATAGGAAAATATCTTCGGGGTACTTTACTGCGGCCAGGAAAAGAGCCTCGCCCATTGCCGAATCGCCGGCCTCGCCACGCTCCTTCTTCTCTATAATGGAGCGGAAACCGTCGATTGTTATTTTGCCGCGACCTACCAGCAGAAGCGTACCCACAATGGCACGCACCATATTACGCAGGAAACGGTCGGCCTCAATTTCAAAAACCCACTCATTCTCACCCACACACCTCCACTGCGCCTTTGTAACCTTGCAGTTGTTGGTCTTCACATCGGTGTGCAATTTACTGAAGCTTGTAAAATCGGTATATTCGAGCAAGGTTGCTGCAGCCTCGTTCATAAGGGCAAAATCGGTATCGGGGTGCACACGGCAGGCATACTTGCGGGCAAAAGGGGATTTACAGGTTACCACCCTGTAGTGATAGAGACGCGAGAGGGCGTCGAAACGCGCGTGGGCACTATCCTTCACCCGGCGCACACTGCTCACTGCAATATCGGGCGGGAGAATCTTGTTCAGCTTATATACAAGCTGCCCGCAATCGACGGGCGAGGGAAAGTCGGCGTGCGCAACCATTGATGCCGCGTTTACACCGGCATCGGTGCGCCCTGCTCCCACAACCTGCACATCGGAGCGCAAGAGCGTGGAGAGCGCCTCTTCGAGACGCTGTTGCACGGTTACGCCGTTGGGCTGCACCTGCCAACCGTGGTAGGCTGCACCGTCGTATGAGAGATAGATGAAATATCGTGCCATTAAATCTCGTTCTTCAAAATGAATGTGTGGCAGGCTGCAAGGCCAGCTGTTTCGGTGCGCAGACGCGAGCTCCCGAGGCTCACAGGGCGGTAGCCCGCCTCAATGGCCATCTTCACCTCCTCGGGGCTGAAATCGCCCTCGGGGCCAATGAGGATGGTCGCATCCTCGCCCGCTACAAGCAGTTCCTTGAGAAGCAGGCGCTCGCCCTCGCCACAATGGGCTATGAATTTTACCCCTTCGCGCGGCTGCGACACGAATTTCTTGAAATCGACCATTTCACCCACCAGCGGCTTGCGGTATTTGAGCGACTGCTTCATTGCCGACACCACGATGCGCTCCACTCGGTCGCACTTTATTACCTTGCGCTCCGAGAAACGGCAATTGAGAAAGGTTATTGCGTCGAGTCCTATTTCGGTTGCCTTTTCGGCGAGCCACTCTATGCGGTCCATATTCTTTGTGGGCGCTATCGCAAGATGCAGGTTCCCCTGCCAGCTTTTGGGCATTTCAACAGCCTCGCGCAATTCCACATAACAGTGCTTGCCCGACACCGACGATATTACAGCCTTGTAAAGGTTGCCTTTTCCGTCGGTTATTTCAAGCTCATCGCCCACAGTGAGGCGCAACACGCGCAAGCAGTGAGCAGCCTCATCTTCCGACAGCTCCAGGCGGTCGGCAATATCGGGTACATAAAACAGTGCCATTGTAGCTATATTTTTTGTTTGTGTCTTTTCTTTTTTTTAAGCAACAATATAGATGTTGACCCATTTTTAGAAAACACCGCGTATGTGTCATATCGAACGTATGTGAGATATCTCGTATGTCGTTTTTAGAGATCCCTCGTCGCTGCGCTCTGTCGGGATGACATTGACGGGTCAACTGCTATATGATTGCCTTTTTTTATTCTGTTGCAGCAGAGTGTCTCGAGTCGAGTTCCTCTTTAAGTTTCATTGCAAGCTCATATTTTTCCTCCTTCACAGCCTGGTCCATTGCCCTGCGCAGAGTCTCCTCATCGGCAGCGGTGATGGGAATTGATATTGCACCACCATTCTCGTCGCGTATGCACATTCGGTTGAGCAGTTCTTCGACAATGTATATGGGAGCACCCGTGCGCAAAGCAAGCGCCACTGCATCGGATGTGCGGGAGTCGACCTCGCGAGTCTCCTCGCCCTGCTTCAGAACCAGCAACGAATGGAAAGTACCATCCTCTATGCGGGTTATGACTACCCGTGAGAGTTCAATCCCGAAGGCCGATACCACATTACCGAAAAGTTCGTGGGTCAACGGGCGGGCCACAGGTACATTGTGCATTGAAAAGAGGATGGATTGCGCCTCGAGCATACCAAGCGCAACCATTATCTTGCGCAACCCGTCGCGCTCCTGCAAAAGCAGGATGTGGGCACGGTGGTTCACGGCCTTTGTCAGCACATCAGCAACAACAAGTTCAACCATAAGACATTATACATTCTTTTTCTCCTTAAATACCAGAGCAAACACCACAGCTACCACAAGTGCATAACCGGCAAAGATGTACCACGCAGCCGACCAGCCCGCAGCAAAGTCGCTGCCGTTGGCTGTAAAGTGGTTCACAACCTCCTGTGCCGCTATAACACCTATCGACGAACCAAGGCCGTTGGTCATGAGCATAAACAGGCCCTGTGCACTCGAACGCATATTTTCGGGTACCTCCTTGTCCACAAAAAGCGAACCCGAAATATTAAAGAAGTCGAAAGCGACGCCATAAACTATCATAGAAGCAATGAACAGGAGCACGCCGGGCATACCGGGGTCACCAATCGCAAAAAAGCCGAAGCGCAACACCCACGCAAGCATAGCCAGCAACATTACCATCTTGATACCGAAACGGCTGAGGAAGAAGGGAATGAGCAGAATACAGAGTGTTTCTGATATCTGCGACAACGAAATAAGGATATTTGTGTGTTGCACAGCAAAAGTGTCGGCATATTCGGCAATATCGCCAAAACCGCTTATATAACTGTTGGCATATCCGTTTGATATCTGCAATGCACCGCCGAGGAGCATCGAGAAGATGAAGAAGATAGCCATACGCTTCTGACCGAAGAGCTTGAACGCGTCGAGCCCGAAAGCCGAAGCAAGCGAAGCCTTGTCGCTACCTGCATTAACAGGGCAAGCGGGGAGTGTAAAGCAATAGATCATAAGCAAGAGCCCCCACACAGCCGATGTAAAGAACTGCATATAGTCGTTCTGGAAACCGGTAAAATCGACAATCCACATAGAAACGATGAAACCCACGGTTCCAAGCACACGAATGGGCGGGAATGCCTTGACAGTGTCGAGTTTGGCCTTGTCGAGCACAGTATAGGACACCGAGTTAGAGAGAGCAAGTGTAGGCATGTAGAATGCAACACTCATGGTGTATGTCCAGAACAGGTCGTTGAATGTAACCCCACTACCCTTTGACAAGCCTATGTAGCCGGTAATTATCATGAATACGGCTGCCAAGCCATGGCATATTGCAAGCATACGCTGCGCCGGGACCCAACGGTCGGCAATAATACCTATTATGGCGGGCATAAAGATTGACACTATACCCTGCACTGCATAGAACCAACCGATATATTCGGCAAGCCCTGCGCCACCCAAATAACGTCCCATTGATGTGAGGTAGGCACCCCACACGGCAAACTGCAAAAAGCTCAAGACCATGAGCCTCACTTTTGTTCCTGTTCCTTGCATATGTTATATCTATTATTTTTTTATTTTCGGCAGACAAAAATAGTCCTTTCCACACGAAAAACCAACAACGCTACAATAATGTTCGTCTAACGCAGAATAATGTCGGTTATCACCTGTGCACCCACGTGTTCATTCAGGCGGCGCACCAGCGACTTGCGGCTCATAAAGAGCTCCTGTCTGAGCACTGACGACGAAAGGGTAACGTAGAGCACCTGGTTATAGACACGCAGGTCCTTTGTATAGGACTCCACGGCGCTGCCAAGCACCTTGCCCCAAGCACTCACCAAGCGATACTCGTTGAGAGGAGTTTCGAGCCCCTCTTCGCGGCACATTGTCTTTACAAGGTCGGCAATCGATTTAATTTCTCCCCTTTTCATCGTTCTTTTATAAGCTCCACTTCTCCACCTGCCACCTCAAAGAGCCTGTACTCTCCGTTGATGCCGTCGAGAATATTATCTATATGTTCGCGGTTAACATCGGTAATGAAAATCTGCCCAAACCTGTCGCCCGACACAAGAGAGATTATCTGCTCCACACGGCGCGAGT
Source organism: Bacteroidaceae bacterium (assembly GCA_045636125.1). Classification (GTDB taxonomy): domain Bacteria; phylum Bacteroidota; class Bacteroidia; order Bacteroidales; family Bacteroidaceae; genus HGM04593. The sequence continues at coordinate 129,497 of JAZTWX010000017.1, read as the reverse complement.
CGAGCTTGTCGAAAATATCGTCGAGCAACAGCAGAGGCGTTTCCCCACCCTTGCTGCACAGGAACTGGAACTGCGCGAGCTTGAGCGCCACAAGAAAACTCTTGTTCTGCCCCTGCGAGCCCTCTTTTTTCAACGGGTAACCACCGAGCTGCATAACAAGCTCATCGCGGTGAAGTCCTTTGGTTGTATATCCCATACGACGGTCGTCGGCACGCGAAGCGCGCAACAGAGCTGCAAGGTCGCACTCATCGGCGTGCGAGCGATAGGCAAGGCTCACGCTCTCCCTGCCACCGGTAATTGCAGTGTGATATTCCGAGAAGATGGGCACAAGTTCCTCCACAAAAGCCTTGCGGGCAGCATAGATATACTGCGACTCCTGCACCATCATCTCCTCCATAAGAGAGAGCATTTCCGCATCGGGCTCACGCTCGCCGCGCAAAAGTACATTGCGCTGCTGCAGAGCGCGGTTGTAACGGATGAGTGAGGTCAAATAACTCTTGTCGTACTGCGATATTACAACATCCATAAAACGGCGGCGCTCCTCGCTACCACCCGCTATAAGCTCATTATCGGCAGGAGAGACCATAACCAACGGCGCAATGCCTATATGGTCGGCCAGACGATCGTAACTCTTTTTATTGCGTTTGAACTGTTTCTTTTCGCCACGTTTCAGTCCACAGGAAATCTCCTCGGCCGTGCCGAGGTCGCTGCAGTAAGAGCCCTGAATCATAAAAAAAGGCTCACCGTGCGTAATGTTCGAGCTGTCGGCCACCGAAAAGGCGCTCTTGCAGAACGAAAGATAATATATTGCATCGAGCAAGTTGGTCTTGCCCATTCCGTTGCTGCCGATAAAGCAGTTTATTTTAGAGGAAAGCGCCACGTTCACATCGCGCAAATTCCTGTAATTGAGCACGGAAATATTTTTTATCAACATAGTCTATTGCAATTAAACAAGATTGTGCCATAGTGGCAAAACAACCAACTACAAAGATAACACCAACGAGCAAGATATACAAAGTTTACTTTGATATATTACAGCGAGTGCAGAAGATTTTCGAGCGCAAGCTCAAAGTAACACCAACGAGCAAGATATACAAAGTTTACTTTGATATATTACCAAAATATATCCACGCGGGCGGGGAAAGCGCCGGCCACAGAGGCTTATTCCCATTAAAAAGCAAAAAAAACAGCTATAATTTTTCAACTAAACATAAATTGATTACATTTGCAGTTCAGAACCGATAAAATAACAAAAAACATTATAAAATTATGAGCAACAACAAACAAGGGGATGCACCCATCCTCACCGAAGAGATGCTTTCAAAGTCAGAGGCTCTCATCATTAAATACAAGAACACTATAATCGCCGCAATTGCAGCAATTGTAATTATTATGGCCGGCACAATGCTCTACAACACATACGTTGCCGAGCCTGCAGAGAAAGAGGCCGCAGAGGCTATCTTTATGGCCGAGAATATGTTTGCTGCACAGCGCTTCGAAGAGGCTTTGAACGGCGACGAGATCAATCTCGGTTTCAAACAGATTGCCGAGGACTACAGCGGCACAAAAGCAGGCAATCTTGCCAACGCTTACGCTGGTATGTCACTTGCACAGCTCGCACAGTACGACGAGGCCATCGATTACCTCAAGAAATTCGACGGAGACGACCAGATGGTAGCTCCCGCTGCTTACGGAACACTGGGCAACTGCTACGCACAGACAGGCGACGCCGACGCTGCAATCAAATACTTCAAGAAAGCAGCTGAGATGGCCGACAACAACACAATAAGCCCCTACTATCTTTTGCAGGCAGGCATTGTGTACGAGCAGACAGGCAAGCCCGCAAAAGCCCTCAAGCTCTACGAGCAGATTAAGAGCGAGTATGCTAACTCTCCCGTAGCAGCAAACATCGAGAAATACATTGGCCGCGTAAAATAACAATTTCACGCAGCGAAAAGATAGAGAAGCAGCCTGCGCAACAGGCTGCTTTTTTAATAACCAAGAACCGCTAGAGCGCACGCAGATATTTTGAGAAGGGAGTTTGCTTGAACGCAAATGACCGACGATAAAATACCTGCGACAACGCAGTAAATGAATTTATAAATAAATTTTATGGCTACAGAAATGCACAACCTTTCTAGCTACGACGCAACCAAAGTAGCAAACGGCAAAGGTAAAAAAGTGGGCATAGTTTATGCCGAATGGAACAGTGACATCACATACGCGTTGAGAGACGGAGCTGTGAACACATTAATTGCTAACGGAGTAGAAGAGAAGGACATTGCCCTTTACAGCGTACCGGGCAGCTTTGAACTTATATATGGCGCAGCACAGATGGTAAAGAGCAAGAAATATGACTCGGTTATTGCAATAGGCTGTGTAATAAGAGGCGACACCCCCCATTTCGACTATATTTGCGAGGGCGTGACAGAAGGGCTTACAAAGTTGAACGTGGAGTACGACACACCTGTAATTTTCGGCCTTATAACAACAAACAACCACTTGCAGGCACAGGAGCGCAGCGGCGGCAGACTGGGCAACAAGGGCGACGAGTGTGCTGTTACTGCATTGCAGATGATGGCTTTGTTCGAATAAAAAAAGAGGAAATTGAACGACACACAACCAAAATTCATACTCACCAGGAGCGGCGTGCTGCGAATGGGAAGAGTGAGAAGGCATTGCGAGTTGCTGCGACCGGGAGAATATTGCCTGGGCGGCGGTTTCTACGAACTCGACTACGTATCGCACAGGCTGTTGCTCAGCGGTGCATCGAGCGAGTATGGTGAGCCCAAGTGGGAGAAGGTTGAAAGAATTACCACATCGGCTTTCTACCAAGGACTGGAGATTGTGTACAGCTCGTGGAACAGCTGGGAGGATGCGGTTGCCGTGAGCGACATTTTAGAGGTTGTATATATTTAGTTTCCGACAGAAACGAAAATCGAGGAGCACAAAGCCCCTCGATTTTTTATTTACCATCAAGCAGTTATTACTTCTTGAAATAGCGGTTGAACAAGCCCTCGAAACCTTTTCCGTGACGAGCCTCATCCTTGGCCATTTCGTGAACAGTGTCGTGGATAGCGTCGAGGTTGAGCTCTTTTGCACGCTTTGCGATGCGGTATTTGTCGGCACAAGCACCCGACTCGGCATTCATACGTTTGTCGAGGTTTGTCTTTGTATCCCAAACAACATCACCCAAAAGCTCTGCGAACTTTGCAGCGTGCTCTGCCTCTTCCCAAGCGTAACGCTTGAATGCCTCAGCAACTTCGGGGTAACCCTCACGGTCGGCCTGACGACTCATTGCAAGGTACATACCAACCTCGGTACACTCGCCGATGAAGTGGTTGTTAAGATCCTTTATCATCTCCTCGTCGCAACCTTTTGCAACGCCGATAACGTGCTCCTGTACAAACTCAATCTTACCGTTCTCTACCATTTCATTGAACTTCTCCGAAGGAACTTTACACATGGGGCATCTCTCGGGAGCTGCTTCGCCTTCGTGAATGTAACCGCAAACTGAACAAATAAACTTTTTCATAATCCTAATTTTTTAAATTGTTATTATCTTATTAATTATTTCACTGTTTTTCTTTGCATAAAGGGCAAAGGCCTTTCAAATACAACTGCGCATCTTTAATTTCGAAGCCCTCAAGGCCGTCGACCATCGACAGGAATTTGTTTGTTATTGCAAGGTCGACAATCTTTCCGCAACTGTCGCAACGGAAGTGTGCGTGCGAAGCCGTGTTACCGTCAAAACATCTGAAGGTGTCGTCTATCGTGAGCATGCTTATGAGCCCTGCATCGACAAAGAGCTTCAATGTGTTGTAAACGGTTGTCAATGACAGAGAACCAAGCTCGTCGCGCAATGCATCGTAAACAACGTCGGCGGTGGGATGAATGGGATTGTTCTTCACAAATTCATATATTGCCAGGCGCTGAACCGACGGGCGTATACCCGAGTCTATGAGCTCCTGTTTAAGTTCTGCACGCGTTACCATTTTCGTTCGTTTAATTTAGTTTTTCGCAGTTCATTTCTGAAATCATTGCAAATATACAATCATTTTATTTTGTTGTGCAAATTTTCAGGTAGTTTTTTTGCATTTTTTTCAAAAAAAAATAAAAAGCAGCACTTACACCTATTTAATAAAAAGAAATAACCTTGCATTTATCGGCGCAAACATATAACTTTGTATTTGATTGTGTAACTTGTAATAACTAGACGACATTGCTTTCGGTTGACAACATAAGAGTTGATTTTGGCGGACGTAACCTTTTTCACGACGTCAGTTTCATTGTGAACAAGAAGGACCGCATTGCGCTGGTGGGAAAAAACGGCGCCGGAAAGAGCACCTTGCTCAAAATTATTGCCGGCATTGCCCAACCCACAGAGGGTGCAATATCGAAGCCCCGCGGAATTACCATCGGCTACCTGCCGCAGGTAATGCAGCACAACGACGGTCGCAATGTGTTCCAGGAGGCGGAGCTTGCTTTTGCCCACATTCACGAAATGGAGGCGGAAATAAAGCGTATGAACAACGAGCTTGCCGAACGCACAGACTACGAAAGCGAAGAGTACCACAAGCTCATTGAGGAATACACACACCTCAACGAGCAGTACACAATGATGGGCGGCAGCCACTATGAGGCCGAGATTGAACGCACCCTGCAGGGACTGGGCTTCAAGCGAAGCGACTTCACACGCCCCACAAGCGAGTTCAGCGGCGGTTGGAGAATGCGCATTGAGCTTGCGAAGCTACTTTTGCAGCACCCCGATGTACTGCTGCTCGACGAGCCCACCAACCACCTCGACATTGAGAGTATACAGTGGCTCGAACAGTTCCTTGCGCGCAGCAGCAACGCCGTGCTCCTGGTGAGCCACGACCGCGCATTCTTAAACGCTGTCACCAACCGTACAATAGAGATATCGTGCGGGGTAATATATGACTACAAGCTGGCATACGACAAATTTATGGAAACCCGCAAGGAGCGTCGCGAACAGCAGATACGCGCCTACGAGAACCAGCAAAAGGAGATAGCCGACATAAAGGAGTTCATTGAACGTTTCCGCTACAAGCCTACAAAGGCCGTTCAGGTGCAGAGCCGCATAAAACAGCTCGAGAAGATTGTACCCATTGAGATTGACGAAGAGGAGACAGGACGTTTGCGCCTGCGCTTCGCCCCCGCCACCCGCAGCGGCAATTACCCGGTCATATGCAACGGAACAAAAAAGGCGTTCGGCACGCACACCGTGTTCGATAACGTGAACTTCACAATAAACCGTGGGGAGAAGGTTGCTTTTGTGGGCCGCAACGGCGAGGGCAAGACAACGCTTGTGAGATGCATCCTGGGCGAGCTCGGCTACGAGGGAGAGATTACCATAGGACACAACGTGCAGACAGCCTATTTTGCACAGCACCAGGCACAGTTGCTCGACGAGAACCTCACTGTTTTCCAGACAATAGACAATGTTGCAACGGGTGATATACGCCTGCGCATACGCGATATTCTGGGAGCCTTTATGTTCGGTGGCGAAGCATCGGACAAGCCCGTGAAAGTGCTGTCGGGCGGCGAACGCAGCAGGCTGGCAATGATACGTCTCCTGCTGCAACAGATGAACCTCCTCATTCTCGACGAGCCAACCAACCACCTCGATATGCAGTCGAAGGATGTGCTCAAAGATGCCATACGCGACTTTGACGGCACTGTAATTGTGGTGAGCCACGACCGTGAATTCCTCGACGGCCTTGTAACAAAGGTCTACGAATTCGGCGACGGAAGAGTGCGCGAGCACTTGGGTGGAATTTACGACTATCTTGCCACCAAAAAGGCCGACAACATAAACGAAGCATTGCAGACAAGCAAGCAGTCGCCAGCAAGCGAGGCTCCAAAAGCGGCAAACGAAAACCGCCTGAGCTACGAGACCGAAAAGCAGTTACAAAAACAGCGCCGCAAACTCGAACGCATTGTGGAGAACAACGAGAACAGCATAAACGAGATTGAGGCAGCAATAGCTGCAATGGAGGAGATTATGAGCACCATCGACGGCAGCACGCAGGAGAACTTTACAAAATACGCCTCGCTGAAAAAACAGCTTGCCGACGCTATGAGCGAATGGGAAAAGAGTATGGAGGAACTTGAAAAATTAAACCAACAATAAATAATGAGAAAACTTTTTATATTTGCAACAATGCTGCTTGCCGCAGCCTGCACAACCGATAAAAAACAGGAAACAATGATTGATATTGCCAATATGGACACCACACAGTGTCCCGGAACCGACTTTTACGCATACGCAACCGGCGGATGGAGCAAGAACAACCCCCTACCCGACGAATTTGCCCGTTACGGACAGTTCGATGCGCTGCGCGACAAGAGCAAGGAACAGTTGCGTGAACTTGTTATAGAGTTTTCTCAAAAGAAAAACGCACCCGGTTCCGATGCACAGAAGGTGGGCGACCTTTACAACCTTGCAATGGACAGCGCACGCCGTAACGCTCTGGGCAACAGCCCCATTATGCCCTACCTGCAAGAGGTGGCAGCCCTTACCGACCGCGCCGCAATTCTCCCGCTAGTGGCAAAGAACTACCGCCTGGGAATTGGCGGATTCTTCGCAACGGGAATAGGCAGCGATATTATGGATAGCAATAAGAACATACTCACAATAGCGCAGGCTGGTCTTTCGTTACCCGAAAAGAGCTATTACAGCGACACCGACGAGGCAACAACCACCATACGCAACAAATTCAAGGAGTATGTTGCGAATATGTTCGAGTTGCAAGGAGAGAGCCACGAGCAGGCTATCGCCAACATGGAGGCTGTAATGCGCATAGAATCGCGCATTGCCAATAAATCGCTCAGCCGCGTGGAGCGCCGCAACCCAATGAACAACTACCACCCGATGGAGTATGCGAAGCTCAAAGAGAGCTTCCCTGCAATGGACTGGGATGCATTCTTCACCCCTCTCGGCATTTCTCCCGCCGAAATTAAGGAGATTAACGTTGGACAGCCCGCTGCCATCGCCGAAGTGAGCGATATTATAAACAACGCCCCCTTGAATGACATTAAAGCATACATACAATGGAGAATAATCGCGTCGACCACCAACGAGTTGAGCGACGATATTGAGGAGCTTGCCTTTGACTTCTACGGCCGCACCATGAGCGGCAAGAAAGCACAGGAGGCACGCTGGAAACGCGCACTCACTGCTACCGACGGAGCTTTGAGCGAGGTTATCGGCAAACTGTATGTAGAAAAATACTTCCCGCCCGCAGCAAAAGAGCGTATGGTAGAACTTGTTAAGAACCTGCAAATTGCACTCGGCGAGCGCATCGACGCACAGGAGTGGATGAGCGACAGCACAAAAGCCGCTGCACACGAGAAGCTCGATGCCTTCACCGTTAAAATCGGTTACCCCGACAAATGGCAGGATTACAGCAAGCTCATTATCGACCCCGAAAAGAGCTACGCCGAGGTGTGGCGCGATATTTCGGCTTTTGGCTGGGACGACCACGTTGAGCAGAGCTTCAACAAGCCCGTAGACCGCAGCCTGTGGCACATTTCGCCCCAAACGGTAAACGCTTATTACAGCCCCGTAACCAACGAGATATGTTTCCCCGCGGCCATCCTGCAATACCCCTTCTTCGACATTAAGGCCGACGATGCGTTCAACTACGGCGCCATAGGTGTTGTAATCGGTCACGAAATGACACACGGTTTCGACGACCAGGGCCGCCACTTCAACAAAGATGGTAACTACGCCGGGTGGTGGAGCGAGGAAGATGTAAAGAGCTTCAATGAGCGCACAAAGGTCATTATCGACTTTTTCAACAAGATAGAGGTTCTCCCCGGCCTCAACGCCAACGGTCAGCTCACTGTAGGCGAGAACATTGCCGACCACGGAGGACTAAAAATAGCTATGCAGGCGTTCAAGAACGCGACAAAGGAGAACCCCCTCCCCACCGAGGACGGTTACACCCCCGAACAGCGTTTCTACCTCTCATACTCAAACGTGTGGGCAGGCAACATACGCGACGAGGAGATACGCAACCTCACAAAGAACGACCCCCACTCGCTCACACGCTGGCGCGTGAACGGTACACTGCCCCATATCGACGACTGGTACACTGCATTTGGAATAAAAGAGGGTGATGCTCTCTTTGTGCCCAAAGAGCAGCGCCTCGATATATGGTAAAGCAAGAAAAGAACTTATAACAACCACACAACCACTCGCAACTATGCCCATCAAAGTGCCGACAGGACTACCCGCATTGCAAGCCGTGCTTGACGAAGGGAACGAATTCGAGGTTCTCACCACCTCCACTGCAAAAACCCTTAGAATAGCTCTGCTCAATCTTATGCCTATGAAGGAGCCGACGGAAGCCGACTTTATACGCGTGCTTTCCACCACAAAGCAAGAGGTGGAAATTGTGCTTATGAAGCTCGACACGCACACCCCCAAACACGCTTCACCCGAGCATATGCAACGCTACTACAAGGCGTTCAGCGAACTGCGCGGGGAGCGTTTCGACGGGCTCATAATAACCGGCGCGCCCATTGAGAAGATTGAATTCGAGGAGGTTACATACTGGCCCGAGCTTTGCGAAATTTTCGACTGGGCCGACAAGAACGTGACAAGCACGCTCTTCATCTGTTGGGCAGCACAGGCAGGGCTGTACCGCAAATTCGGCATACAGAAGTACCTGTTGCCAAGCAAAATGTTCGGCGTCTTCCCCCACACGCAATTGAACATCGAACACCAGTTGCTCACAGGGTTCGACCACATTATTTACGTACCGCACAGCCGACACACCAATATTCACCGTGCCGATGTTGTTGCCGAGCCCCGTTTGGAGCTTCTTTCGGAGTCGGAGGAGTCGGGCGTATACATTATGCAGGAGCGCGGGACAAGGAATTTCTTCATCACAGGGCACTCGGAGTATGCACTATACACGCTCGACAGCGAGCACAAGCGCGATGTACACAAGGGGTTGCCCATAAACATTCCCGTGAACTACTATTTCAACGACGACCCCTCGCAACCGCCACTCAACTACTGGCAATCGACGGCACATAAACTGTTCAACAACTGGTTGGATTTTTATGTAGCAAAGAGCGAATGAAAAAGCTCGTAATACTCTTTCTTGCAGCCTGCATTGCAGTCGCTTGCGACAAAAAAGCGTGTAACCCCTACGACATTATTCTGCCCGCACCCGCTCACTGCACGGTCACCGGCGGCACATTCACAACCGATGGCGGAGTAAAAGTTCACTCTACACTCGACAGTGAGAATGAGCAATTGCTGTTGAGGGCCATAGGGCGTAGCACAATTGCAATAAACCCCGAAAGCAAAAAGGTTATTGCGTTTGCATTGCGCGACAGCATTTGTGGTATCTCCTCGCCCGAAGGCTACAGCCTCACCGTAACCCGCGACAGCATTAGAATTGAAGCGACTGGTAACGCGGGACTTTTTTACGGCATACAGACTTTTGCACAATTGAACGATGCGCACGGGCACATTCCCTGCGGCCGCATAGCAGACGAGCCTCGTTTCCCCTACCGCGGCCTTATGCTCGATGTTTCGCGCCACTTCTTCGGCAAAGAGTACATAAAAAAACAGATTGACGCAATTGCGCACTACAAGATGAACCGCCTGCACCTGCATTTGACCGATGCCGCAGGGTGGCGCATTGAGATAAAAAAACACCCCGCGCTCACGCAATTTGCAGCGTGGCGCAGCCAACAGTTGTGGAAAGACTGGTGGTACGGCGACCGCCTATATAAAGAGGAGGGAACGCCCGGAGCATATGGTGGGTTCTACACCGCAAACGACATTCGCGAAATTGTGGAATACGCCGCCGAGCGCCACGTGTCCATTATCCCCGAAATTGAAATGCCCGCACACTCTGAGGAGGTTCTCACTGCCTATCCGCAGCTCTCCTGCACACACGAGCCATACAAACAGGCCGATTTTTGCGTGGGCAACGAGGAGACTTACACCTTCCTGCAAGATGTGCTCGACGAGGTTATCGCACTTTTCCCAAGCGAATATATTCACATTGGCGGTGACGAGGCAGGGAAAGCATCGTGGGGCAGTTGCCCGCTGTGCCGCAAGCGTATGCGAGAAGAGGGGCTGAAGAACCTCGAAGAGCTGCAAAGCTACCTCATTAACCGCATTGAGAAATACCTTAACGGCAAAGGCCGACAGATAATCGTGTGGGACGAGATTATAGAGGGCGGGCTTTCGCCCAACGCCACCGTAATGTCGTGGAGAGGAACCGAGGGAGGCATAAAAGCTGCGCGCAGCGGTCACAAGGCCATTATGACCCCGGGAGAATTCTGCTACCTGGACTATTATCAGGACGCGCCACACACACAGCCTGTTGCCTTCGGCGGGTACATTCCCATTGAAAAGGTATATTCGTATAACCCCGTGCCCGACAGCCTCGGCAACGAGGAGGCTAAATTCATACACGGAATTCAGGGCAACGTGTGGGCCGAATATATACCCACCGAGGAACACAACGAACATATGGTGTACCCGCGCATCCTCGCTATTGCCGAAACGGGGTGGAGCCCGCAGCACAAACGCGACTACACCAAGTTCCGTTCAAGAGCCATCGCAGCCGTGGAGCAACTGCACAAACGCGGCTACAACGCGTTCGACCTTGCACGCGAGTATGGCAACCGCCCGCAGTCAATAGCCGCAAACAACCACCTTGCAAAGGGCAAGAAGGTGCACTACGCACAAGGCTCGCCCTACTACCCCACATACACCGCTGGCGGCGACAGCGCCCTCACCGACGGAATACACGGCGGGTGGAACAACAGCGACAAACGCTGGCAAGGCTTTATAGGCCGCGGGGGAATAGATGTCTGCATCGACCTCGAAGGGGAGAAGGAGATAAAGAACGTTTCGGCCGATTTTATGCAGATATGCGAGCCGGGAATATACCTCCCCGCCGAGGTAATAATTGAGGCATCAACCGACAGTGTTAATTTCACACCCCTCACCCACATTACACACAATGTGGTGCGCGACGACACATTGAGTTTCAAGAACTACTGTTGGCAGGGAAGGAGCCGTGCGCGCTACATTCGCTACCGCGCACAACGCGGCAAACAGGGTGGCTTTATGTTCACCGACGAAATTGTTGTAAAATAATTACTATTATATATAAGAGAGAAGAGGACTGGTATTACCAGTCCTCTTCTCTCTTATTGTAAACATATTATTACCCTATTCTATTTATATATTCGGCTGCCGAAAGTGCACAACGTTCGCCGTCGACCGCAGCCGACACAATACCGCCCGCATAACCAGCACCCTCGCCACAGGGGAAAAGCCCCTCAACGCCAACGTGTTGCAGCGTATCGTTATCGCGCACTATGCGCACAGGCGACGATGTTCGTGTTTCAACGCCTATCATTGTTGCCTCGTTTGTGAGGAAACCACGCGACACACGGCCAAAATGTTCAAAGCCCTTTTGCAGGCGCTCCGACACGAATTTAGGCAGCCAGAAGTGCATAGGCGAAGATATCAACCCGGGAGCATAAGAGCTTTTGGGAAGGTCGTAGCTCAATTTACGGTTTACAAAATCGGTCATACGCTGCGCCGGCGCCGTTTGACGATAGTTGCCCATAGCCCAGCAGAGTTTTTCGAGACGTTCCTGAAAGTTCATCACCCTCAACGGCGAGTCGTCAGGCACAACCTCAATGCCGTCTATATCTATCTGCATTTCGGGCAGGAGCACATCTTCGGGGTTCACCTGAACAACCATACCCGAATTGCTCCACGCACCGCCACGGTGCGACGGCGACATACCATTCACAAGCAATTCGCTGTTTGTCGAGGCCGACGGAATAACCACTCCACCGGGACACATACAGAAACTGTACACGCCACGGCCACCCACCTGTGCAGTGAAGCTATACTCGGCAGCGGGCAGATATTTTCCCCTGCCCGCAGGGTTGTGATACTGTATCTTGTCTATCAGCGCCGACGGATGCTCCAAACGCACACCCACAGCGAAGCCCTTGCTTTCGAGCGCAACGCCACTGGCGTGAAGATAGCGGTAAACATCCTTTGCCGAATGTCCTGTTGCCAGAATAACCGCCCCTGCCTCAAATTCACCCTTGTCGGTCAAAATTCCGCACACCTTGCCACCCTGCATAAGAAGGCCGCACATACGTGTTTCGAAACGGACCTCTCCACCGCAGTTTATAATGGTGTTGCGCATATTTTCTATAACACGCGGCAATTTGTCGGTTCCTATATGAGGGTGCGCATCGGCAAGGATAGAGGGCGATGCCCCGTGCTGGCAGAAGATGTTGAGAACGCCTTCAATGCTGCCACGTTTCTTGCTGCGCGTGTAGAGCTTACCGTCGGAATATGCGCCTGCACCACCCTCGCCGAAACAATAGTTCGATTCGGGGTTCACCTTGTGGGTGCGGGAAATGTTTGCAAGGTCGACCTTGCGGGTGCGCACGTCGCGACCACGCTCCACCACAATGGGACGCAAGCCGTTCTCTATCAATTTGAGCGCGGCAAAAAGACCGGCAGGGCCCGCACCCACCACAATGACCGGCTGCTTACCCTCGACATTGCCATATTCGCGGCTCACATATTCGTCGCAAGTGGGCTGCTCGTTCACAAAGACACGCAACAGAAGATTCACAAAGATTGTGCGTTGGCGTGCGTCGATACTGCGGCGCAACACCCTCACAGCATTGATAGTGCGCACATCCCATCCCTTTGTTTCGGCCACATAACGCTTGAGCGACTGCTCATTGGCCGCCTGGTGCGGTAAAACTCTTGTTTGAAATTCGTGTATCATCGGTTATCCGAAAATTATGCGGAAAGCCTCCTCGACCTTGTTCACCGGCAACACCTCAATTGGGAAACGTGAAAGGTCGAGACGCTTCATATTCGACTTTGGTACAATTATCTGCTTGAAGCCAAGCTTTGCAGCCTCGGCTATACGCTGTTCTATGCGGTTCACGGGGCGTATTTCACCCGAAAGCCCCACCTCGCCCGAAAGACAGATGGTGGGCTCTATTTCAACGTCCATATTGCTCGACAATATGGCGCTTATCACCGAAAGGTCAATGGCGGGGTCGTTCACACGCAGACCACCGGCAATGTTCAGGTAGACATCCTTTTGCGCGAGCTTGAAGCCCACACGCTTTTCGAGCACCGCAAGCAACATATTCATTCGGCGTATGTCGAAGCCTGTAGCCGAACGCTGCGGCGTTCCGTAGGCCGCAGTGCTCACAAGCGCCTGCGCCTCAATGAGGAAAGGGCTCACGCCTTCAATTGCCGATGCAATTGCAATGCCGCTCATTCCCTTGTGGCGGTCGCTGAGCAGCAATTCCGACGGGTTGCTCACCTGACGCAACCCCTCGCGGCGCATTTCGTATATTCCAAGCTCGGCTGTGCTGCCGAAGCGGTTCTTTATTGAGCGCAGAACGCGGTAGAGGTAATGCTGGTCGCCCTCGAACTGAATGACCACATCTACAATGTGTTCAAGTATCTTCGGGCCGGCAATTGCGCCGTCTTTTGTTATGTGGCCAATGAGAATTACAGGTACGTTGTTCTCTTTGGCATATTTAAGGAGCATTGCGGTACACTCACGCACCTGTGCCATGCTGCCGGGCGAAGAGTCGACAGCCTCGCTGCACATTGTCTGTATGGAGTCAATTACCACAAGCTCGGGCTTTACGTTCACAATGTGGGTGAAAACCGTTTCAAGGAGCGTTTCGCACACTAGATAACAGTTGGCACGCTCGTGTGTTATGCGGTCGGCGCGCAGTTTTATCTGCTGCACGCTCTCCTCGCCCGACACGTAGAGCACGCGTCGCTGCGACATACGAAGAATTGTCTGCAACACAAGAGTGGACTTTCCTATACCCGGTTCACCACCCAGGAGCACAAGCGAGCCTGGCACAAGGCCACCGCCCAACACACGGTTGAGCTCGGCATCGCCCATATCTATACGCGGTAGCTCGTCGGTGGAGACATCGTCAACAAGAACCGGCTGCGCAGGGCTGTTCTGCAGGGCTGCAGCCTGCGGCACGCGCGACTGTGCACCCGCACGCACCACCTTCTCCACAAAACTGTTCCACGCACCGCAAGCTGGGCACTTACCCTGCCATTTGGGCGACTCGTAGCCACAGTCGTTACACAAAAAAACGGTCTTATCCTTTGCCATTAAACGGTATTATTATATTGGAAACCAAATGAACACAGCCACATCCCACAAAGCGTGAGATATTATTATGGCCAAAAAGCGTTGGGGGAAAAGGCGGTAGAGCAAGCCCCACACGAAGCCCGCTACAAGAGCTGCCATTGTGAGCATAAAATTGCAAGAGCCGGCGTGAACCAACGCATAAACGGCGGTTGTTGCCACAAACGCAATGTTGCCGCCCCAGCGCTCGGTGAATTTCTGCTGCACAAAACCGCGCCAGAAGATCTCCTCGGCTGGGCCGATGAGGAAAAGCATCAGCGCAGTGAGAAGCCACGGCGAAAAGCCGTCCTTCATCCCGTATATCGTATCAACCTGCGGGCGGGCAAAAGAGAACATTATCTGCGACAGCTTGTCGCCCACCCAGAAGATGCCCCAAAGGGCAACTGCAATTGCAACACCCAACAACACGTCGGAGAAGGAGAATTTCACGCTCTTCCACCAACCGGGCGCAAAAATGGTAGCCAACAGCGTGAGCGTGCAGGCCGACGCTGTCATAGTGTACCAGAAATTGACATAAGGCGCTGTGAGCGGACAAAACATTATTGTCCACAACACAAGCGCCACTATAAGGGTGAAAATTACACGCTTTATCATACCAGAGCCGACACAAAGAGAGAGATTGTGAGCAGCAAGCTGAACATAAGCTGCAATTTTGCAGTAAGCTCGTCGACACCAATGAGCGCGCTCATTCCCTCGGTAAGGAAGCTCATAGCCTTACGTGCGTTGTCAATTGCGGGCTTCAGGGCAACAAGCACGAGAAGCGACCACAAGGGAAGAGCACCCGCGATAATTGCAGCCACCACCCACAGAAAAGGGAATATCACCTCGAAGCAATAAAGCCACGCCGATGCTTTCTTACCCACAAGCATTGCAAATGTCTTAATGTTGGCACGGTTGTCGTGCTCGGCGTCACGGGTATTGTTCGCGTGCAGAATACCCACGGTAATAAGACCAATGGGGATTGTGAGCCACAAAAGCTGGGAAACAATTGCGCCGCAAGCCACAAACGATGTTCCCAGGATGGGCAGCACCGAGTATGTGAGGAAAATATCCAAATCGCCAAGAGCGTGATATTTAAGCCAGGGGTAACCCACTGTAAGCAGGCAGCCGGCAAGGCCGAAATAGAGAGTCTTTATACCGGTGATATACACAAGCCCTATACCAGCAGCAACAGCCACAACCAGGAGACCTATTGCAAGAGAGCGTATCTCCTGCGCCTTGAACTCGCCGCTCACAATTGACATACCGCCAATGGTATCCTCGCGGTCAACACCCTTTACATAGTCGAAATAGTCGCTCCAGGTGTTGCCGGCAGCGTGGAAAATCACAATATTCACAAGCGCCCAGATACCTGCAAGCCAATTGATTTCCGCGCCCATCCAGAAAAGATAGGCCAAAGTAACAAGCACAGGCATTGACGATGCGGGGAAAGACCAAGGACGTGTAGCTATGAGCCACTCCTTAAAAGAATGTTTTTTCATAATCTAAGTATTATTATGTTATATTTTAGGCTGCAAATGTAATTAAAAATCTCCATTTATTGCTTTTGAGGGGGCATTTTATCCATACTCGCCACAAAGGCATTATCTTTTGAGCGCGAAATTTTGTCATTTAGGTTAAAGTTCATACCTTTGCGACTTTCACTAAAAATAAGAGGATTAACCCATTGGCATTGCCAATACAAGACATACAGGATAAAAAGACGATGAAAGTAATGAAATTCGGCGGAACATCTGTTGGTTCCGTAAACAGCATTCTTAATCTTAAAAATATTGTCGAGGAGGCAGCAAAGCACGAACAGGTGATTGTTGTCGTGTCGGCTCTTGGCGGTGTAACCGACAAACTCATTAAAATATCGAAAATGGCGGTTGCCGGCGACGAGACATTCAACGACGAGTTCCAAAGCGTTGTTGCGCGCCACCACGATATGATATACGCAGTCATCACCGACGAGGAGAAGCGCACCGTTCTTTTGCAAGAGGTAGACCGCCTGCTCAACCAATTGCAGAACATCTACTTGGGCCTCTCGCTCATAAACAACACAACACCAAAGACCGAGGCTACCATTGTGAGCTACGGCGAGCGCCTTTCGAGCCGCATTGTAACAGCCCTCATCGACGGTGCTGTGCGTTTCAACTCGCGCAAGTACATCAAGACCGAGACAAAGCACAGCAAATATATTCTTGCCGACGAAGCTACCGACAAGCTCATTCAGGAGTATTTTTCGACACACAACGACAGGATTGTGGTTGCACCCGGCTTCATCTCGTCGGACAAGGAGAGCGGCGACACCACCAACCTCGGCCGCGGCGGTTCCGACTACACAGCAGCCATTCTTGCAGCGGCACTCAAGGCCAATATGCTCGAAATATGGACCGACGTCGATGGTTTCATGACCGCCGACCCCAAAGTAATAAACACAGCCTACACAATCAACAGCCTCAGTTACGTTGAGGCCACCGAGCTTTGCAACTTCGGTGCAAAGGTTGTGTACCCGCCCACCATCTACCCTGTATTCAAGGCGAATATCCCCATAAAGATACGCAACACATACAACCCCGAAGGACAGGGCACTATAATAAGCGCCGAGAGCGGCGACAAAGAGCGCATAATCAAGGGAATTTCAAGCATCAGCGAAACCGACCTCCTCACCGTGCAAGGCCTTGGTATGGTGGGTGTCGTTGGAGTGAACCAGAGAATCTTCCGCGCCCTCGCCGACGCCGACATAAGCGTGTTCCTTGTGGCACAGGCTTCGTCGGAGAACAGCACATCGCTCGGTATACGCCACATTGACGCAGCAAAGGCCTGCGCAGTGCTCAACGAAGAGTTCAAAAAGGAGATTGCAATGGGAATGATGGAGTCGGTAACTGCACAGACCAGCCTATCGACCGTGGCAATTGTGGGCGAGAATATGCGTCACACACCGGGCATCATTGGTAAATTGTTCCAGACACTCGGCCGCAACGGTATCAATGTTGTAGCCTGCGCGCAAGGTGCACAGGAGACCAACGTTTCGTTTGTTGTGAAAGACGAGCAGCTGCGCAAGACACTGAACGTAATACACGACTCGTTCTTCCTCTCAGAGTACAAGGTTCTTAACCTTTTCATCTGCGGTATTGGAACAGTGGGCAGCAACCTCATTGAGCAGATAGCTTCGCAACAGGAGACACTGAAAAAAGAGCACAGCCTTATGCTCAACATTGTGGGAATTGCCAACAGCCGCCACGCAATATTCGACCGCGACGGTATCGACCTTTCGAACTACCGCGAGGCGCTCGAGCAGAGCAAGGAGAGCGACATCTACAAGCTGCGCGAGGAGATTATCGATATGAATATCTTCAATTCGGTGTTTGTCGACTGTACAGCGAACAAAGAGGTTGCAACACTTTACGCCGACCTCCTTTCACATAACATTTCGGTGGTTGCAGCAAACAAGATTGCCGCATCGAGCGACTACGCCACATACAGCAACCTCAAGCACATTGCACGCCAGCGCAACATCAAATACCTGTTCGAGACGAATGTAGGTGCGGGCCTCCCCGTTATAAACACCATAAACGACCTCATAAACAGCGGCGACAAGATTCTGAAGATAGAGGCAGTGCTCAGCGGCACACTCAACTTCATCTTCAACGTATTGAGCAGCGAAATTCCAATGAGCGAGGCTGTACGCCTTGCCAAGGAGAAGGGTTACAGCGAGCCCGACCCCCGCATAGACCTTTGCGGCAAGGATGTAATACGCAAACTTGTTATTCTCGCACGCGAGGCCGGATACACCATCGAGCAGGAGGATGTTGAGGCGCACCTCTTTATCCCCGACGAGCTTTTCGAGGGCTCAATCGAGAACTTCTGGGCCCGTTTGCCCGAGCTTAACGAGAAGTTCGAGCAGGAGCGCAAACAACTCGAGGCCGACGGCATGCACTGGCGTTTCATTGCCAAGCTCGAAGACGGCAAGGGCAGCGTTTCGCTTTGCAAGGTCGACAGCAGCCACCCCTTCTACCACTTGGAGGGCAGCAACAACATCATTATGCTCAACACCGAGCGCTACAAGGAGTATCCTATGCTCATCAAGGGTTACGGTGCAGGAGCAAGCGTTACCGCTGCCGGTGTTTTTGCCGACATTATGCGCATTGCAAACATTTAATATTAAAGGTATATAACAACAAAAAACAGGATGGCTCAGTCTGAGCCATCCTGTTTTTTGTTGCTGGGGAAAATTTGCACAACCCTGTTACTCTTTTGCCGGGATAAGCGGATGGAGCAACCCCTCGTGCTTCGAAAGGCGCGCCTTTGCCGAGCCGAAATTGAGTGCAAGATCGAGCAGGACAGGCAGGTGATTTTCATCGTCGGTGATAAAAAAGTTAATGACACTCTTTTCCTTGCCCTTCTCATTGAGTTTTACAAGAGATATTTCAAGGCAATTATATTCAAGACCATCGTTGGCCTTTACCCTCTTCTTGCCACGGTAAACAAGGCGCTGCTCTTCTATCTTGCGGCCTGTTGCTATGGGATAGCTTATACGCTGCCCGGGCTTAAAACCCGAAAAGTCGAATGTGCGTGCATAGGCGAGCATACTCATCATATCATAAACGGCTGTGGTACAGGTATCGCTCACAAAGACTGGGGTGCGCCCGTCGCGCTTGTAATGCTGCGACACGGCAATTTCTCCACCGGGAAGATAGTTGTACCACACCTCGTTGAGGTAATTGTGTTTACCCTGTACAGTCACCTTGCGGTAATAAAGGGGGCGTGCATCACCCGGGGTGAATATTGTGGTGAGGGTGTCGCGCATCTTCAGAAAAGCGTCGGCAGTCTCGTTGGTGGAACTGAGCAACGACATATACTGCGCTTTCTGCCCATTATAAAGGGTGTCGCGTATTATAAGGCTTGCTCCACCTGCTCTCACCCACACGAATTTCCAGTTGAAGTAAAAGACACACTCAAGAGTCTCGCCGGCCTTGTAGGCAGGCTTCGTTTTTATGTTTGTTGCCGCCAACGGCTGCAGCAGAGCCGCAAAGAGCGCCAGCAGCAATATTCTCTTTAACATAGGTTTCTAGAATTTTCGTGTTGCGTTGCGGTTCGTTTTTCTCTTCTTCTCTTCGGGCTTCTGCTTTGTTATCTCCAAAGGTTTCTGCTTGTCGAGCGGCAGCGCAATATTCCAATCGTCGAGCTGATACTCGAAAAGAGCGCGCAGATTGAGCAACTGGGGATAATAATAGAGCTCTTCGGGCTGCAGTCCATCGGCATAAGAACCGGTGTCCCACTTTCCATTCTTGTTTGCATCCATAAAGAGACGCAACGAGTATTTGCCGGGCTTTATAAAATAGAAAGCACAGCTGCCACCCTGAGTGCGCTCACTTGCTGCAAGCGAGCCGTTTGAATCGAGAAGCTCCACGACTGCATTATCGCCCGTGCCGGAGATATTAAGGTAGAGCACTGCGTAGTCATCAAGAGGACGGTACTCCATAAGCTGCTCATATTTTTCCGACACCCCGCCGTAGAAGCCCTTGAAGGCTGCCGAGTCTATTGTGAGATAATATTTCTCACCCGGACGCCATTCGGCATAAACCACATACTCGCGCAGCTTTGTCTGCTCCATTACAAAGGGTATGGGGAAGAACAGAGTATCCTGCTCCACGCGAGAGAGGTGAACGTAAGAGCCGTCGGCCTGCACAAGAGGCTCATTGAAGAAGATTTTCAAGTCCTTGTTCACATCCATCATTGAACTTGCGGTGGAATTTATGCGCAACTTTTTGGTGGGAGGAATATATTGCGGTGGATTATTCTCGTCGTAACCCTCTTTTTTCTTCTCGCGTTTAAGGAAGGCCTTTTCCTCCTTTGCAAGTTTCTCTTTTTCCTCCTCACTTATCTTTGCCCAACGCTTTTTGGGTGAGAGGAAGAGCGTGTCGGTGCGTGCAGTGGGAACGCCTGCCGAGTCGGGGACGTTATATGTTACCGCTACCTCGAGCGTGTCCTTGCTATACACGGCAACATCCTTGAACCAATAGCGCAAAGTGTCCATTGTAGCGTTAGCTTCGCACACATAGGCACCGTCGGCATCGAAGTTAAGACCCTCGAACTTGGGAAGAGAGGTTGCAGGAGCCGAGAAATAGAGCGTGAAATTACTATGCTCCACACGCGGCGACTTTACAAGATACTGCATATAGAAATCCTCCTTGAAGGCACGCAGCACAATATCATCGGGGTAATAGTGGGTGTACTCCACCACACGCACGGTATCTACTGTGATGCTGTCGCGCCAGATGGTGTCGTTGCGCATACGACGCTCGGCACCGGGTGACACGGTGGCTGCAGCAAAGGCTACAGCCTCGCTCTTCTGGTCGAAGAAATAGTTGCCGTTGGCGTCGGAGAGTGCATAAATGCTATACTCGCCGGGAGCAATACCTTTAATGGTGAAGCGGCCGCGGCTGTCGGTGCGTGCAACGCGCTCAAATGCTCTTTTTGTAAAGGCCTCCTTGTCGCCCGCCTTGTGCAAGCCCACCATTATTCCCTTTATGGGCTCAAGGTCGGCTGCGTTCAACACCGTGCCCGACACACCCAGCGTGTCGACACTGTTGCCTGTTGAAAAGACAAACGCAAAATTCTCGAGAGGGTTACCCTCGTTGTTGTCGACCACCGCATCGTTGAAATCTATCGAATAGGTGGTGTTAGGGATGAGGCTGTCCTCGAGCTGCACGGTTATCTTCTTGCCGCTGTATTTAATTTGCGGCTGCTCTATCTGCGGGGGCGATATCACAACCTTTTCAAAAGCATTTTCGAGGCGGATGTTCTCGTCAAACTCAAGCACCACACGGTTGTCGGTAACATTAATGGCGTTCGCTGCCGGAGAAGAGCCCACGAATACCGGGGGTTCCTCGTCGTAAGGGCCACCGTCGGGGCGGCCTATACTTGCGCAAGCAGCCAACAGCACAGCTACCGAGAGGGGGAACAATATATCTTTTACACGCATCTTATCACTTGTTTAACAACATCATTTCTTCTATATACTGGCGGCTGTTGCTCAAACGGGGCACCTTGTGCTGTCCACCAAGCTTTCCTTTGCTTTT
Source organism: Bacteroidaceae bacterium (assembly GCA_045636125.1). Taxonomy (GTDB): domain Bacteria; phylum Bacteroidota; class Bacteroidia; order Bacteroidales; family Bacteroidaceae; genus HGM04593. The sequence goes on along the minus strand of JAZTWX010000017.1, from coordinate 108,190 downwards.
GAGCCAGTCGTTGAAAAGGCCGGGACGGGCAGCCACAATCTCGAGCGGCTGAAGGGTGATATTCTTGTAACGCTTCGCCTCGTAGTCGGAATTTATCTGCTGCAGTGTAGCGTCGAGAATCTCGGCGAAACGCTCCAACGACTCAGGCTCTTTAGAGAACTCAATGAGCCACTGGTGGCGGCACTGCGCGTTGGCATCCATAAAGACGGGAGCCGCTGTGTACTCCGACACCTGTGCGCCGGTCTCCTCGCAAGCCTTCTTCAAGCCCTTTTCGGCGTTGTCCACTATGAGTTCCTCGCCAAAGGCATTTATAAAGTGCTTTGTACGTCCCGATATAACAATTTTATAAGGGTCTTTGCTCATAAAACGCACTGTGTCGCCAATCATATAACGCCACAATCCGCAAGAGGTGCTTATGAGCATTGCGTAGTTCTTGCCCACCTCAACTTCCCACAAAGGAAGGACACGGGGAGTGGGAGAATCAATATCCTCAAAGGGAATGAATTCGTAGAACACATCGTAGTCAATCATAAGCATCATCGCCGAGTCGGTGGGGTCGTTCTGAATACCGAAGAAGCCCTCGCTTGCGTTATATGTCTCCATATATTTCATATCGGGCTTACGTATGAGCTGAAGATATTGCTCGCGATAAGGCGTGAACGCAACACCACCGTGGAAGAAGACCTCGAGGTTGGGCCACAGCTCCTCAACACTGCTCTTTCCTGTAACTTCGAGCATATGTTTGAGAACAGCCATCATCCACGAGGGAACACCCGAGAGATTGGTCACATTCTTGTTGAACGTAGCGCGGGCAATCTTTTCCATCTTCTCCTCGAAGTCGCTCAACAGGGCTATCGACTTATGAGGCACACGCACCATATTCACCAAGGGGTTGCAGTTTTCAATGAGAATTGCGCTCAAGTCGCCCACAAGGCTGCCGGGGAGATTATAGTTGGGAGCGTGGCTACCACCTAGGATGAGACCACGGCCGCTGAACATACGGCTCTGTGGGTTGTTGGCCAGATAGAGCGCAACAACGTCCATACCACCTTTGTAGTGGGCGTTCTGCAGGCCCGCGGGGGTTACGGGAATGAACTTGCTCTTGTCGTTTGTAGTACCCGATGATTTTGCATACCACTTGCAGCCGCCTTTCCACAGGATATCCTTTTCGCCGTGACGCATACGGTCGATGTAACCTTTGAGCGTCTCGTAGTTCTGCACATCCACTGCTGCAGCGAACTGTTCGTAGCTCTGCAACGACGAGTAGTTGTGTTTCACGCCCCACTCGGTGTTTCTGGCGGTGTTCATCAATCTTTTGAGCACATCGCGCTGTATCTTTTCAGCCTCTGTGGCATACTTTTCAATCTTTTTTACTCTGCCATTAAGGAGCGACCTTACAAGTGTTGTTTCGTTCATAATATTGTTGGTTGCTTTTAGCCGCAACCGGGGTTCTATAGTGTTTTTGGTTATTTGCTGTTATAGTTGGCCTTTGCCGTTTCAAGGAATTTTATGTACGCATCGGCATCGAGGTCAAATGAATATGAGCCTGCAAGGGGGTTACCGTCGGCATCTACCGGTACGTAGAAAGGCTGTGCGTTTGCACCGAACTTGTAACGTTGCAGATAGCTCCATTTGTCACCCACTGTGCGCAGTTTTCTCACAGCACCCTGCTCCACAACCTCAATGGGTGAGGGCAACGGAGTCTTGTCGTCGACAAAGAGTGAGATAAGCACATAGTCGTCGCGCAGAATTTCGGCCACACGCCCGTTACTCCACACTGCCGACTCCATATTGCGGCAATTCACGCAACCATAGCCGGTAAAGTCGAGCAACGCAGGCTTGCCCAAGCGGCGCGCCATTGCCATTCCCTCTTCGTAATTGTCGCTTGCAGGATGAACCTCGTTTTCGTAGAGGCTGAAATCTTGTGTCCACATAGGGGGAGCAAAGGCGCTCACAGCCTTGCAGGGTGCGCCCCACAAACCGGGGAGCATATACACGGCAAATGCGAGCGAAGCAAGTGCAAGGAAGAATTTAGGCACAGAGGTCGTCTTCTCCTCGGTGTCGTCGTGCGGGAAACGTATTATATTCAACAGATAGAGACCGAGCAATGCAAAGAGCACAATCCATATTGCAAGGAAAGTTTCGCGGTCGAGCAGACGCCAGCCGTAGGCAAGGTCGGCAACCGAGAAGAATTTCAGTGCAAAAGCAATCTCCACAAAGCCAAGCACCACCTTCACAGTGTTCATCCAGCCACCCGAGCGAGGAGCCTGTTTGAGCAGCGTGGGAAAGAGGGCAAATATTGTGAACGGCAAAGCGAGCGCAAGCGCAAAACCAAGCATTCCCACCGCAGGGCCAAAGAGCGAGCCTGTTACCGACACCTCCACAAGCAGAAAGCCGATAATGGGACCTGTGCAGGAGAAAGAGACAAGCGTGAGAGTGAAAGCCATAAGGAATATGCTCAATAGACCGGTTGTGTTGCCGGCCTTCTCGTCGACCTTGTTTGTCCACGACGAGGGGAGCGTAAGTTCAAAACCACCCAAGAACGATGCACCGAAAAGGAGCAGAAGGGCGCAGAAGAATATGTTGAACACTGCATTTGTGGACAACGCATTGAGCGCACTCGCACCGAACAGAGCTGTAACCACAAGGCCCAGCACAAGGTAGATTATCACAATTGAGATACCGTAGAAAGCCGCCTCGCTTATCGCTTTCTTACGGCTTTTCGAGCGTTTAAGAAAGAAACTCACGGTCATGGGAATAATGGGCCACACGCAGGGGGTGAGTAGCGCCAGAAGACCACCGCCGAAGCCCAGGATAAATGTAAGCCACAGCGAGCGCGATGCGGTTGTTCCGCTATTCTGGAACGCAGCGAGCTTATCGACCACGGGAGTCCACAATTTGTCGAATGGGTTGCTTGCAACAGCGGTCTCTGCTTTTGCGGGAGCCTCAACGGCCGGCGCCGGCTCCACTTTTGCCGCTGAGGCAGCCTTTGAAGCAGCCTCGCCGGCAATGTCAAAGTCGTAGGCTGTGGGAGGGGTGCAGTTCTCGTCGTTGCAGGCTGCATACTCAAAATATCCCTGCAAGCGATATTTCCCGCCGCTCAATTTTATCTTTTGTGTGAAAGTGGCCTCTTTTTCGAAATATTTCACACGCATCCCGAAGGTCGCATCGTCCTTTTCAATGACACCGCTGCCGGGAGTGAGCGCGCCCACGGGAGTTGCGCCCGTAACATTTTCGAAAGTGATGCTTGCAGCCACCGGGCCACCCGCAGGCATATCGGTAGAATACATATGCCAGCCGTCGGCAATATAAGCATCGAGCACAAGTGTCGCTTCATCACCGTTTACCACCACTTTATGCTCCACCTCCACCGGGTTGAACATCTGGGCAAACGTGCACTGGGCTACGGCCACAAACAAGAAATAAAAAAGTAATTTCTTCATATATAACGCGTTTTTTATAATTCCATAGGATTTTTTCTTATTCTCCACTCGGCAGGGTAGAGATTGTTGGCGCGGTTGCCAAGATTCTTCACAAAGCCCAGAGGGGCGCCGTTGTATGTGAGCAACAGATAGCCCACAGGGGCATCGGGCAGAGAAAGTGCCTCGCGATGAAGATAGGCAAGAGCCTGCTCGCACGGCAATTCCACGCAGTTGAACGCCTGTGGGTTGAGTTCGTTGCTCATTGCAAGCTCGTGGCGCGGTATCAGCTTGTTGTTCTTCACTGTGGCCACCGGCAATGCTGCGTGCAACACACGCATTTTGGCACAAAGGGCTGTTATTGCAGCCGCGTGCTCGCGGGGAAGAGCCACAATATTTTCGCCGTCGGCTATAAAATCGTATGCCGAAGGGTTTTTAAGCCACCCTTCGACCTCTTTTTTCACTTTTGCAGGAGCTGGCTGCACACGCGCCGCACGGGGCTGCGCACTACTCTCGCTGCCGTTTTTGCGCAGCACGGCAAGAAAAAAACCCTCGCCACGGGTGTAACCGGGGATGAAACGATACACGGGGTTATTGCCCACAAGCGGGCCTGTAATACCCCAACCGTCGTCTACAGCCACTGCAAGCGGCTCGGCACCAAGCTCGGCAGCTATCCATTCAACACACTCCTCGTCCTCTTCGGCATTAAAGGTGCAGGTGCTGTACACAAGCAGGCCACCGGGACGTAAAGAGCCCCATATATCGGAAAGAATATCTTTTTGACGGGCGGCACACTGCTTCACGAGCGACTCGTTCCACTGCTCCACCGCGTAGCTGTCCTTGCGGAACATACCCTCGCCCGAACAGGGCGCGTCGACCACCACAAGGTCGAAGAAATTGCGGAAGGGAGAAAAGTCGGCCGGCTCGTTCTTTGTAACCACGGTAGCGGGCACGCCCCATTTAATCACATTTTCGGCAAGAATCTGCGCACGGAGGGGCACAGGCTCGTTCGACACAAGCAGGCTGCCCGCAGGCAACGACTGCAAAAGATGTGTGCTCTTGCCACCGGGGGCAGCGCAAAGGTCGAGCGCACGCACCGGCTCACTCACAAACTGCTTTATAACCTGCCCAAGAAACATCGAAGATGCCTCCTGAACATAATAACAGCCGGCGTGAAAAAGAGGGTCGGCAGTAAACACCGGGCGATTGTGCAGATAGAGCCCTTCAGCGGCCCAGCCCACAGGCTCTCCGCAAAGAGCGGCAAAAGGCTTGCGGCCATTAAGGCGCACACTAGTAACGGGCTCCTCGCCAAGAGCCTTTTCGAAACGCTCGTAACGCTCTTCACCAAAAAGAGCCTTTGCACGAGCCTTGAAATTATCGTTGAGTTTCATTTGCACATTATCGCAGTATCTTTGCAAAGATATGCACAAATAAACAAAATATAAAATATTTTGCGGCAATAAAACAGGCGCGCGGCAACAAGCCTACATTTTGAGAACAATCAGCCCCGCCTCAACTCCCTCTGCGAATTAAAAGCCACTTTTGCCCGCATTATGAGCCCGCAAAATTTCATTGTAGAAAAATAAATTGTATCTTCGCGGAGTAAGACGAAAATTCTATCCCTATGAAACAATACCTAGAGCTCCTCGACAGAATTCTCACCGAGGGCACAAAAAAAGACGACCGCACAGGAACCGGCACCATCAGCGTGTTCGGCCACCAGATGCGTTTCAACCTCGAGGAGGGTTTCCCCTGCCTCACCACAAAGAAGCTGCACCTGAAGTCAATTATCCACGAACTCCTGTGGTTCCTCAATGGCGACACAAATGTGAAATACCTGCAGGACAACGGAGTGAGAATATGGAATGAATGGGCCGATGAAAAGGGCGATTTAGGACATATTTACGGTTACCAATGGCGTTCGTGGCCGGGATATAACGGCGAATATTACGACCAGATTAAAGAGGTTGTGGAGACGCTGAAGAACAACCCCGACTCGCGACGCATAATAGTGAACGCCTGGAACGTTGCCGACATAAAAAATATGAACCTGCCCCCCTGCCACGCAATGTTCCAGTTCTACGTTGCCGACGGCCGCTTGAGCCTGCAGCTCTACCAGCGCAGCGCCGACTGCTTCCTGGGCGTACCCTTCAACATTGCATCGTACTCCCTGCTGCTGCTTATGATGGCACAGGTAACAGGCCTCAAACCCGGAGATTTCATACACACGCTGGGCGACGCGCACATATACCTCAACCACATAGAGCAGGTAAAATTGCAGCTCACACGCGAGCCCAAGAAACTCCCCAGAATGGTAATAAACCCCGATGTAAAGGACATTTTTGGCTTTAAGTTCGAAGACTTTTCGCTGGAGGACTACGATGCTCACCCACACATCAAGGGCGTGGTAGCCGTGTAAAAAAGAGAGAAAAATGTACAAGATAGCACTCATAGCGGCAATTGCCGAAAACAACGCCATAGGGCACGAGAATAAGCTCATCTATTGGCTGCCCAACGACCTTAAGAGGTTCAAGGAGCTTACCACAGGGCACACCATAATAATGGGCAGCAACACCTTCCGTTCACTGCCCAAGGGAGCATTGCCCAACCGTCGCAACATTGTGCTCTCGCGCAAAGAGAGCCTTTTTGCAGGAGCCGAGCACTTCCCCTCGCTCGAAGAGGCGTTGAGCAATTGCACCGACGAGAAAATCGTTTACATTATAGGCGGCGAGACACTCTACAAGGCAGCCCTGCCGATAGCCGACATTTTGTGTCTTACAGAGATTAACGACACCCCTGCCGAGGCCGACGCATTCTTCCCAGCCTTCGACAAGAAAGAGTGGGAGGTAATTGAAAAGGAGGAGCACACCACCGACGAGAAGCACACCCACAACTACTGCTTCACAACCTATCTTAAACGCAAATAAACCCACACTCCAATAAACAGCAATAGCCGAGGGCGACGCCCTCGGCTATTGCTGTTCTATAGTGGCGGCAAAGGTTATTTTACAACAACCTTTGCACCCATTGTCACGTATACACCGGCAGGAAGTTCAACACGTGTAGTGCCAACGCCCACATTGACACTGCGCACGAGGCGGCCGTCCACGCTGTATATCTTCACATTCTGTGCCACAAGCGATGTAATTGTAATGCACTCGCCACCTACAACCGAAGCTGTGGGAGCTGCAGTGTCGTATATGTTTGTTGAGATACCGAATTTAGCAACCGCATTTCTGAGGCGCAACTCGTTTGTATCCTCGTCAACGGCAAGCACGTTAGTAATCTTAATCTCGCGGCTATCCTCGGCAATTACAACAGGGGTATTGAGCACAAGCGTCACCACTGCATCGTCGCCTGATGCAAAAGCCTCATCGCCGTTAGAATATACTATGACGCGATAATCGGTCATACTACGCTGCGCAAGCGACACAGTGTGGTCGGTGAGCGCGCCGGCAGCCACTACATCGTAAATCTCAACACCGTCGGGCACGGTAACATCCATCTGCACTGCCTTGTAATTCTCGCCGTCGTAACGGGCAATCTGCAAGGGAAGCTCGCAATCCTCGTCAATCATAAGCTCAAAGTCGTTTGCCCACAAGTCGCCAATGCCAAGAGGTGTAAGGTACATTTGCATTGCTGTGAGCGGGTCGGCATCGGCTACGGCACTCTCAATTGCAAGAACATCGTTTGCAGTAACCTGCCCGTCACCGTCAATGTCGGCCTTCTTCTTTTTGAACGAAGGATGCACATTGTCGTTGTTATATGCGGTGGTCATTGCAATATCGTGCACTGTTATAAGGTTGTTGTTATTGACATCACCTGCATATGGGTACAGCAAATCATCGATATTCGAGGTGGTTACGTTGTTGCGCAGGTATTTTGCACGGTCCGAAATCCAGGACTTCATATTTTCGTTGACGGTGTAATAATCGTCGGTCCTGTAACTAGGCCACGCATAATAATCGTTCACAAACGAGTTTTTCGCGAACTTGTAGTAGCTGTCCAGGTAATCGACAAGCTCGTCGAGGCATTTGTTGTTTATGAAATCCACCCAATTCTTGTAATAATATTTCTTTACAGCTGTAAAGCCCATAAGGTAGCGGAAGAAACGGTAACCCGGTTCATCCTCCATATCTTCGTTGAACACCGACGCCGTGTAATCGCTCACGCAATAATCGCTTGTTGTTTCGTAACCGAAAGCCCAGTCGAAATCCCACAGCGGGCCGAATTTTATCTTGCTCGATGGGTCGCCAGCAAGTTCCTTGAAAAGGAAAGTGCTCTTGGGGTGACCTATCTCCTGGTTGCACACAAGCTCGTTCACAAGCATAAAACGGGCACAGGCATCAACGTCGAGCACTTCATCTATTTTTCCGCCTTTGTGAACAATTGAATCGAGTGCATTGAACTCTTTTGCAATAAGCGCCTTGCGCGCTGTTGCTGCTGCCAAAGTATACTCCGAAAGGTCGGGTTCCTTGATATTCACAGGGAGTTCGGAGTATTTCGACTTGAATTTGTATGCCTCGTCGTAATAGCTGTCGAGCTCGAGCAGATAACCCTCTTCCTCATCGATATCGACACTGTTGTTGGCCATTCCCACCTTTTCGGTGAACATATAGTTACCACGATATGTTCCGTTTACATAAAGGTCCACAGGAATAATGTGGTTGGTGTATGCGGCACCCGCCATCTGGCCAATCTTCATTGCAGCGGCATTGGCCATCATTGAGTTGGGCTGGCGGTTGGCAAGCAGTACCCAGCTCTTGCCCTTTGTAAGGCCGAAAGGCTTTACCTTTTCGGCAAATTTCAAACGGTAAGGTTTCTTGCCTGTCGATGTCCACGAAGAGTTTCCACGGCCTTTTATCTGCATTGAGTCCTCAAAGTTCTCGTATGTACCAAAGCCTGTGATGCGGAAATTGGCTTTCAGGTATTTGTCCTTGTCATACACCTCCGCACCATTTTCAATATCAATGTCTATACGGGGCAGGCACACAGCATTGTCGACAGGCCAGTTTACATTAACCTTATATTCACGACCAAAAGGAAGGGTTCTTTCGGCATACTCGGCCTCGCTCACAAGCACAGAGTCACCCGGAACAACATCGTAGATACGCATTTCCGACAACGCCATATGATTCTTGCTATACTCACCCGCTGTTTGCAGAATTCTCAAATAGGAGTAATTACCATTAAGGCTTATTTCGGGCGAGGTATATTCGGCACTTGCCACTCCTGTAGGCATAGAATCGTCGGTGTGGGTGAGGGTGCGCACAAGAGTGAGCGAGCCGGAGTCGTCACCTGCATATATCTCCAGAGTTTTGGGAGCATAGTTTGTCTGCGGGCGACAACGATAGTACAATTTAATGCAACTCACCGCATAGGGCAGTTCAACATCAATGTAGGCATTCACGTTAACCGTAGCGTCATTCGCGCTTCCCCACGTAGAGTGGAATATTGTATAGGGGTCGCCGTCGAGAAGGTTTCCTAAACCTTCGCTGGAGCTGGTCGATGGCTTGTTGGTCGAGAGCATTGATGCGGTGAGGGGAATTTCGGTTATTTCACTACCCTCTGTTCTCCACACCTCTTCCTTCACCTTCACACGGCCCGAAATTCTCCTGTAACCGGGATAGGTTACAATGTAGGTAACGGGGTCCTTGAAACTGCGGCGCGACACTTTTGACTCCTGCAACACAGTGTCAATGTATGCCACGGCGTTGTCGTCGCTCATCTGGAAGCTGGCGGTGAGCCAGTGACCAATTGAATTGACGTTGAAATTCATCACGGGGGTTATAGCCTGGGCCTCAACATCCACGTTAAGGTTGGGGTTATATTTGTTGTTGAACTTGTACGATGTAAATTCGGGCAATTGGGGTGCAACCACCGACACACTGTCATACTCCTGCGAGGTGTAATATACCACATTGCCTGTCTTCATCGGCAAGCAGAGGAAATCACCCTCAACATAGGTTTCTCCATCGAGATTATCCAACGGATAAGCATCTATGCCACCATCGGCAAGGTATACATAGAGGTCGCCTGCACCCTCTTCGCCGGCACCACCGTTCTCACCGCCTTCATCCTCGGCAACAGTGGTATCAATCGTAATCTGCGAGGGGAAAAGCGAACCGTTGTTGCGACCCGACAGCTTCAAAGAGAACTGGCTCATAGGAGTGGGAAGAGCAATTTCTATATAGACACTACCCACGGGGTCCATTGTTCCATCTTGCCATATAGAGTGCCAGTAGGTGTTTACGCTACCGTCGCATATATCGGCAATAGGGCCCTCGGAAAGTTCCTGTGAGTTGGTAGAGAAATTGCTTGCTGCCAGAGGCACGCTGTTGCCTGCGGCGTCGAACAGTTCAAGCTCGGAAAGGCTTATAATGGGGAAGCCGTTGTACATTTCCCAACTACCATTGCCTATACCCGCATCGAATGTTATGCGCACGGTTGAAACTGCATCATTCAAGCTCACCAAAGGAGAGCTCCACACATAGCCGCCAAAATCCTCGAACGAACCGGGCAAGCCATCTTCGGCACCATAAGTTACCGGCAGGGTGACAATTGTTATCTTGTAACCATAGAAATTCTTTATATCATCCTCTATCTGCACAAAGAGCGCTTCGTACTGCGCCGGGGTGTAGGTGTCACTTTTTGCCTTTGCTGCAGCAATGTTACTCTTTACGAGGGTGAGAAGATCGCGCGAACTTTCGGGGTATGTGCCCGCAGCGTAAGGATAGCTGCTGAATTCCACGGCCGAAAGTATGCTGTCGACACGTGCGTTGTAAACATCGAGTTTGCTGGCAACATATTTTGCTGTTGCACGCACGAGAGCCTCCTCGGTCTCGCGAACCTGGGCAATTGAAAGCGACTGGCCTGTTCCCAAGAGCGCCTCGGCAGCCGACACGGCAGCTTCGAGCGATGCTTTTGCATCGGTGGCTGTGCCGTTGAAATCGCCATACTGCTCAATGTAAGCACGGGCCGAGTTCAACGGGGTGGCAAATTTCATTTCGGCAATCTGCTGCACCGACATTGAAAGGGATGCAACCGTCTCGTCGGAGAGCGAAGCCTCGTATATGCTCCAGTTGAAGGCAACGGGCAACGAATAGCCCGCAGTATAGTCGCCATACTCCAGAGCCTCTTTTTTATCGGCTGCAAAAATCTTCGTTTTCGACACAACGTTGTCGCGCAACTCACCACCCACGTACAGGGGAGCGGTCACGGTGGTGGTAACGCCATTGTTTTCGGCTTTATAGGTTGCAGTGTAGCTCATTTCAAAATAGAGCGAAGAGCTGGGCTCAAAAACCACCTCTGCAGCTTTGTCTATATTGCTTGTGGCATACTGCCAACCGTTTTTACCGTTATACTCATAGGCCGAATTTTCGAGGAACACCCCCGCTACAGGCCAGTAAACGTAATATGCTCCATTGCCTATGGGAATAAGCTGCATAACATTGTCAATAGAGGGTGAGGTGCTTCCGCTTTGGGGCCCCTGCATATAGATGGGGCCGCTACCCGAATAGTAAGCACCGTCGGCAGCAGTATAGCTTTTGTAGGCATTGCTCTTGAGCACGAACAAGCGGTTGCCTTGTGCAAGAGCGTCGGATGTTGTCACCGCACTGCCGAGCTCAAATTCTTCGCCCAAAAATTCATAATCGGTACCCAAAGTAATTGCCACCTCTGTGGGTGCATTCTTTGGTTCTCCCACACGGGTGGTCCACTCCAACGAGAAGGCCGACACGCTCTTTGTGAGCTGCAGTTCCACGTAGTGATAATCGGTAACCGCATTGGCACCACCTTGCCACATAGAGTGGAAATATGTGCTGTAGTTGTTATCGGAAAGAGCCGAAAGGCCTTGACCGTCAGTTATTGTCGCCAATGAATTGTGGTCGGCGTTAGACGATGCCTTATAACTCAAGCTCACGCCATTGGCATCATATATTTTAAGTTCCGACATTGCAAAACAGTAATTATTACCATTGGGCTGTTCGTGAGTTCGCGTGTCGAGCACTGTAATACGCACCTTGTCGGTAGTCTGACTACCTAAATCGAATTTAGAGGATGTGAATTTAATGCAAAATCCGCTGGTTGTGATAACTTCGGTACCGGGCAAGCCTTCGTCGCTGCCGAGTTTAGCCGACCAAGCCTGTGCAAAAGAGGCTGCACAAGAGAGCAGGAACACTACTGCAAGAGATAAAAATTTCTTCATATCTGTATAATTTTATTTTCTTTCAAAAAAACTGCGTGCTGCGCAACGTTGCATATTGCCACAAAAACAGTGCCGGACGAGCGCAACAGGAATTCGCAGTAGCCGCATAATACTGCAAAGGAAAAGAAATTATATAATATATACAAAATTATTGTATCTTTTATTATAAAAAAGCCAAATTCATTGTAATATTAACAAACATACCTATTTTTGTAACAGACAATTAATTTTACACAGATATGAAAAGATTTCTTGACAAAGCCCTGTTGCTTGCACTGCTCATAATGCCTTGCAGCATTTGTGCACAAACCGATGTAAACCGCAAAAAGTACCCCGACTACACCGATGCGGTAAACCCCGACTGGTCGCTTGTGCAAAAAAGCGAGAACAGCGGCGCGCAGCGTGCGTTGTCAACACAGCAGACCACACGTCCCGACCACGTGAACAATGCCGATACCAAATACTTTCCGCCGGTGTTCAACCAGGATGGCGGCTCGTGCGGCTCGGCATCGAGAATATGTTATATGTTCACCCACGAACTTAACGCCTACCGCGACCTCGACGGCAAGCAGCCCGAGAACTACTACCCGTCGCATTTCGTGTGGCTGCTCACCAACGGAAACTCCGGCAAGGACCAGTTTATAACGAACGTCGGCGTTCCGTCGGCGGCAACATACGGCGGACAGACCTACTCGCAATATTTCGGCAACCAGGACACCGAGGACTCCGATTTTGGATGGATGCAGGGATATGACAAATGGTTCGAGGCAATGCACAACCGCATGCTTCCCCCTGTAAATTTCCCCTTGCACGTGGGTACCGAAGAGGGCCGCGAGGCCGTGAAGAACTGGTTGTGGAACCACAATGGCGACAGCGATTTCAAAGCCGGCGGTATTTGCGGTATAGGTGTTGCGAGCTACGGCGACTACGACGGCAAGATACCTTCGACCGCGGCAAACGAGGCTGCCGGAGTTGCGGGGCTCAAATACTTGCGTGCCTGGGGCACACAGGTGGACCACGCGCTCACCATAGTGGGATATGACGACCGCGTTGAGTTCGACCTCGACGGCGACGGCAATATTGGAGAGGCCGACGCCGACGAAAAGGGAGCCTGGATTATCGTTAACTCTTGGGGTCCCTGGTGGCAGAACGACGGATTTATTTACTGCCCTTACGCTTACGGAGGAGCAACGTTCACCGAATCGAACAAATTCTCGGGCAACTGGTGGACACCCGAAGTATACAAAGTGCGCAAGAACTACCGCCCGTTGCGCACCATAAAGCTCGAAATGGAGTATTCACGCCGCAGCGAAATATGCCTTTCAGCAGGAGTTTCGGCCGACCTCAATGCCGAAATGCCCGACAAAAGCGTGACTTTTGATCATTTCAAATATGCCGGCGACGGCAAGAACGGCAACAGCAATCCCGCCCCCGAAGTTCCGATGCTCGGACGTTGGGCCGACGGTAAGCTGCACACCGAGCCTATGGAATTCGGTTACGACCTTACCGACTTGAGCGAGGGTTACGACAAGAGTATGCCGCTGAAATATTTCTTTATTGTGGAGACACGCAGCTGGGCTATTGGAGAGGGAAAGATACACAAGGCATCAATCATTGACTATGAGCACAACGCCAACGGAGTGGAGACACCGTTCGATATTCCCGCAGGCGCGGTGAGCATAAAAAACGCCGGTGAAAAGACCATTATTTCGGTTATTGTTCACGGCGAGCCTTTCTACGCACCCCGCAACGTATCGCTCACCACCAACGGAATTTTGTGGGAAGCACCCTACGACGGCGGCAAAAAGGTTGAGGGTTACAGAATTTACCGTGACAACACACTGGTTGCCGAGGTTGCAGCCGATGTCCGCAGTCACGAAATTGAAGCCACCGGCAGCACATACGCAGTATCGGCCGTATACGAAGGCAACACCGAATCGCACAAATGCAGCACCACCGCTCCCGTGCCCGTGGAGGAGGAGAACATTGCCGTGTCGCTCGAAAAATCGGGATTCAGAATACCTCACATATTCGACACAAAATACGAAAAAGCTACCATCGAGTTCAAGATAAACCCCTACGAGCTGCGCTCATACAACCAGAATATAGGCCCGGGATGGGGGCAGTTCCTCCTTCACAGCGACTGGGGAGGCCCCGTGGTTGTGGGCTGGGACAGCGCCGACGGCAACAGAGTAACCACCGCATACCGAAGTTTGTGGGAAAGCACCTGGTCACACGTTGCAGTTGTTGTCGACGGCAACAATATGAAAGTATACATAAACGGTGTGATGAAAGGCGAAGTAAACTCGTCGAAATATAGCGGCATCGGCGGCTTCGGCGACCTTGTCTTCAACGCCAATGTAAACTCATACGACTTTTCGTACATGCATGCCGTTATCGACGAGATACGCATATGGAACAGAGCCCGCACCGCAAACGAGATAGCCAGCTGCAAGGACGCGCAGTTTGCAGGCAGCATTATGCCCGATGGCCTTGTGGCATACTACAAAGGAGAAATTACAACCATAGACGGCGAGCCTGCGCTCAAAGAGAGCATCAGCGGCAACCACGCACCCATACTCAACAGCAATTACAAGGCACAAACCCTCGGCGGCAAGCCCGGTGCAAGCTCGGCCGGCACAACCGTGAGCATAGACACACCCGCCGAGGATGTTGTAGCAGGCGTGCCCGTTACCCTCACTGCAACATACAGCGACGCAGTTTCAAAACTGGCGTGGAGCGTGGAGGGTTGCAACATCGACGCAATGCCCATTAAAGCACCCACAGTGGTGTTCCCCGCCGCCGGAGAATACAGAGTAACCGTTACGGCCGAGGATTTCAACGGCACTGTAACAACCGACGAGCTGCTGCTCACCGTGTTAGGAGAGAGCACTCCTGACGCAACCTTCCGCGTGGGCACACACCTTGCCATAAAAGGCGAGAAAGTGCTATTTGTGCCCGAAAACCCCGTTATCGGCTGCAAATACAAATGGGAGATGCCCGGCGCCACCGTTGAGGAGATTGAAGGCCTGCACGCAAGCGCCGTATATGCAACAAGCGGACAGAAACAAGTTACCCTCACCGTAACCTCATCCAGCGGAGCTAAAAGTTCATCGCAGACAGTGGAATTTGAGGTTCTTGAATCACTCCCCACAGCGCAGTTCGAGGTTACACCCGCAATAATAATAAAAGGGGAAAGCACATTGCTTAAGGACCTTTCAAAGTTCAACCCCGGCGAGTGGTTGTGGACAGTGGAAAATGGTTCAAAGAAGTATATCATCAACGGACAGCACAGCACGCTGGCGCCCACCGTGCCCGGTATTTACGATGTAACCCTGCAAGTAGTCAACGATGCCGGCCTAAGCAGCACCACACAAGAGCGCGCACTCATTGTGTGCAACGCCGACAGCAAGAACGGTCTCTCGTTCTCCGGCCGCAGCAATGCAAAAGTTGAAGCGACACTCACAGGCCTCGCCCTGCCCGCCAACGAAATCACCATAGACTGGTGGATGCGCCCCGACGAACTTACCGATGCCTGTTTGGGAATGGGCGACGACTCGTCGACACTGTTGCTCACCGCAAATGCAGATGCCCGCATATTAATGAATGTAGGCGGCTACACAGGCAAGAGCAACACAGGGTTTGTAATTCCAAATGAGTGGCACCACTACACTGTAATGCTGTGCGACGGATACGCCGACTTCTACCGCGACGGAGAGCATTTCTCAACATCATATATTTCGAACAACGTCAACGTCCCCAGCCTCAACAAGTTCAATATTGGCAACGACAATGCGCCTATGAACGGACAGATAGACGAGCTACGGGTATGGAACAAGGCCCTCGCTAACGAAGAAATTGCAGCCGTGTGCAACGCACCCATTGAGGCCCCGCAGCAACAGAGCAACCTTCTGCTCTACTACGACTTCAACCAAAGCGGCGGCGATGTCATAGACCGCAGCAGCAACGGTAACAACGGCGTGCGCAGCGGCTTTGGCCCCGATGGTGACGCTTGGGGATTGTCTAAAGGAGTCTTCTGCATAAATACCGAAAAGAACACCGACAAAGATATAACAAAAGAGTACCTGAAGAACTACAAACGGGCGTTCAGCAACAACGGTACGCTGGTGAACTCAACCGTTTCCAACCGCTTCTACGCAATTAGCGGGTGGACAATAAAGAACAGCGTGTACGACGGCAGCATTACCACAGGCGCGCACGTCGACCTGAACAAGTCGAGCTGTATGACATTCACCACCGAATGGGACAATTTCAGCTACTCGCTAACCAACCACAAAGTATACCAGACAGTGGACCTCCCCGCCGGAAACTACATCTTTACCGCCCACTACAACAGCACTTGGGAGGGACAATGCGGCAATAGCTATGTGGTGGCTGCCGAGGGTGCAGGGCTGCCCAACACAACTAAGCTCGAGAGCGGCAGCATTGCCCACACAGCAATGGTTGCCAAGGGTTCCACAATGGCCAACAGCATAAGTTTCACGCTCAAGGCACCCACAACCGTATCACTGGGCCTGCTTGTGAATATGGAGGGCAAGAAGTGCCTGAACATAGACCATTTCACACTTGAGCGCGACAACACCGAGTACCTGGAGGCCGACGGCGGAACAACCTCTATCGACTCCCCCACTACCGGCTCCCCCACTACCGACAATTGCATATACGACCTGCAGGGACGCAAGATTACATCGCCCGCAAAAGGCCACATATACATTAAAGGCGGCAAGAAATTCATAAACCGATAATTCACGCCTGCACCACTCAACGCCCGGCTGCGCACGCAACCGGGCGTTGCTGTTTCCAATTATGGCAAAGTGGAAAGCAAACAGAGCTACAATGCCATAAACAAGAAATGAGCCCCAAAATTGAGGCTCATTTCTTGTTCATATACTAATTAATTCTATCGTTTACAGCTGAAGTGCTTCGTAAGGGAGGTTCCAGGCATCGGCAACCTTCTTATAGACCACCTTACCCTCGGCAACGTTCAGGCCCTTGCACAACTCTTCGTTGTCGGCACAAGCCTTGCGCCAACCCTTGTCGGCAAGCTGCAAAGCGTAGGGCAATGTTGCGTTTGTGAGAGCAAGAGTCGATGTGTAGGGCACTGCGCCGGGAATATTCGCAACGCAGTAGTGCAGAATACCGTCGACATAATATGTGGGCTCCTCGTGGGTTGTGGTGTGCGATGTCTCGAAACATCCACCCTGGTCAATGGCAACATCCACAAGCACGCTGCCCGGCTCCATGAGCGCAAGCATATCACGTGTAACCAGTTTGGGAGCTTTTGCTCCGGGGATGAGCACCGAACCGATAACAAGGTCGGCAGTCTTGAGTTCCTCGCGGATATTATACTCCGACGACATTAAAGTCTTTACGTTGGGGGGCATAACATCGGCAAGATAAGAGAGGCGTGGCAACGAAATATCGCAAATTGTAACATCGGCTCCAAGACCGGCAGCCGCACGCGCAGCAGCTGTTCCAACAACGCCCGCACCAATAACGAACACCTTTGCAGGCTTAACACCGGGCACGCCACCAAGCACCTTACCCTTGCCACCACGCGGACGCTCGAGGTAATAGCAACCCTCCTGCACAGCCATACGGCCGGCAACCTCCGACATAGGAACGAGCAGAGGCAAAGAACGATCCTTGCGCTCTACCGTCTCGTAAGCACAGCACACAGCACCGCTCTCTATCATAGCCTTTGTAAGCTCCTCGCACGATGCAAAGTGGAAATAGGTGAACAGCAACTGACCCTTGCGCACGAGTTTGTACTCACTCTCAATGGGCTCTTTAACCTTTACAATCATTTCGGCAATAGCATACACATCCTCAATTGCAGGAAGAATTGTAGCACCGGCTGCAGCATAAGCCTCATCGCTGAATCCGCTGTTTACACCGGCTGTTGCCTGTACATATACAATATGCCCGCGTTTAACCATCTCCTGAACACCAGAAGGGGTCATTCCCACACGGTTTTCATTGTTCTTAATTTCTTTTGGAACACCAATAATCATAGTTGTAAATTTAATTTTCTGTAGTTAGCGGGTAAAAGTACACACGAAATGGGGAAAAATCCAAAAAAAGTCTCTTTTTTTTTACAAAATTATCAGAACAGGATGGAGCAACGATACACAAAGTACCCGTTTGCCCGAATTTGCAATACATTTTGTTTATACGCACAAACATTCCGGCACTTAAAAAAAAATGGTTGCGCAAAAAAGGTGTTGAAGAAAAAAAGAAAAGGCTCTACAATTACTTGTAAAGCCTTTCTTCGGTCGGGATGACTGGATTCGAACCAGCGACCACACGCCCCCCAGACGCGTACTCTAACCGGACTGAGCTACATCCCGTGCCTTGTTTGCGAGTGCAAAGGTAGCACTTTTTTATCAATGTGCAAATATCTTTCAAAAAAAAATATCACCTTTTTTCGTTTTTTTACACAAAAAGTGGTTGTAGCTCGCAGTTTTCGCCCCTCAACAACAGAAAATCACCCCCTTACACAACAATAGTTTCAATTATCTATTGCAGCAGATTGCACCTGTTGCATCACGCGCAACCAGTTGCCGCCCCATATTTTTTCTATCTCCTCCACGGTAAAGCCTTTGCGCAAGAGCTCGCGGGTTACATTACGCAGCTGCGACGCGTCGCTGCAACCTATGACCTTGCCGTCGCCGTCGAAATCGGTGCCTATGCCAACGTGGTCGATGCCTGCAACCTCAATTGCGTGGCAAAGATGGTGGAGAAAATCGTAGAGGGTGGCCTCGCGGTCGCTTCGCAAAAAACCGCTGTACATTGTTACCTGCACCACTCCACCCTTTGCTGCGAGGGCGCGCATCTGGTCGTCGGTGAGATTGCGCGGGTGGTCGCACAATGCACGGCACGACGAATGGGAGCACACAACGGGCTGCGTACTTTCGCGCAACACATCGTAGAACGTTGTTTCGGCAGCGTGGGAGAGGTCGACAACCATCCCCACACGGTTCATTTCGTGCACAACCTCGCGCCCGAAAGGCGAAAGGCCGCCGTGCTCGCTGTTGCCACGTGCCGAGTCGCAAAGGTCGTTGTCGCCATTGTGGCAGAGCGTCATATAGACTACCCCGCGACGGCGGTAACGCTCGACATTTGCTATATCCTTGCCTATCGCGTAGCCATTTTCAATACCCGGCATAATAACCTTTTTGCCCTGTTCTTTGAGCCCTTTTATGGCTGCGGGGTTGTCGGTTATTGCCACAAAAGCGCTGTTTTTTGCCACGCGCTCCTCAATGCCTTGCAAAAGACCATCGGCCTTTGCTGTGGCTGCTGCAAGGGAAGCATCGTCGCGCCCCTCTTGCCTTATGTAGGCCACCATAGTGGAAACGTCGAGCAGGCCGTCGTGCATCTTATGCAGGTCGACAAGTGCCACATTGCTGCGTTCTTCGAGTCTATACCCTGTACCAAAGAGCATAGGAGTGTCGCAGTGCGAATCGAGCGATATTATCTTTGCGTGCACAGCGTTAACCGCACGGTAGAGACGCGCCTCGCCTGCAAGCCAATTGAAGAGCGGGAGCATACAGGTACTGTTGTCGCCCAGAATGAATGTTTCGGGGTGCCACTGAACGCCAATGATGGAGCGGTCGTCGACAGCCTCTACGGCTTCAATAACGCCGTCGGGCGACTGCGCTGTAACCGCAAAGCCCTGCGGCACGCGGCTCACCGCCTGATGGTGGAAGCTGTTCACGAACAGATTGTCGCCAAAAAGAGCGTGCAGGCGGCTACCCTGCTCAATATTCACTGTGTGGGTGGCAACGCTACGCGGTTCACTCTGGTCGTGATTGAGCAGCGAGCCACCAAGAGCCGCATAAATATCCTGGTGCACACTGCCGCCAAGAGCCGCCGCAAGAACCTGCACTCCACGGCAAATGCCCAAAATGGGGAGCCCGCGATCCACTGCAAGACGGGTGAGAAAGAGTTCCTGCTCGTCGCGCGCGGGGTTTATGGTGTGCAGGAGGTTATAGTCGGGCTCCTCGCCCATATAGCGCGGGTCAATGTCGGCTCCACCCGACAGGAGAATGCCGTCGACACGCGAAAGCGTTTCAACAAGCGCCTCACGCGAAGCGTATGGCGGTATTATTACAGGTGCACAACCCGCTGCAAGCACCGAACGGAAATAACCCTCGGCAAGCGCAGCATTGCGCTCGTCGTTAAAATTGGCTGTTATCGCAATAAGAGGGCAGCCGGCTACTGCCGGGAAGGTTGAATGGAGGCCTGCATAATCACCGGCCACGTCGAATTTGTTCATAATGGTTATATTTTCGGAAACAAAAAAGAGGCTGTGCAAAACCGGAATTCCGCCTCAGCCTCTTTGCAAAATGGGGCAACGGGCAACTATTCCATAGGAAAGTTGCGTTTTATGCTATTGTCGAGCACAATCATTGTTTCGGTACTTACCACGCCGGGAATATCCTGCACGGCACCGTTGAGCAACTGCATAAGATGCTCGTTGTCGTTGGCATACATCTTCACAAGAATAGAATAGGGGCCCGTGGTGTAACAGCACTCCACCACTTCGGGGATGTTGCGCAGACGCTCCACCACCGACTGGTACATCGAGCCCTTTTCGAGGCGTATACCGATATAGGTGCAGGTTTTATAGCCCAAGCGACGCACATCTATTTCGTAGCTCGAACCCGATATTATGCCCATATCGACAAGGTGCTGCACACGCAAGTGGATTGCCGCACGGGAGACACCGCACATTTCTGCCACATTGCGAAAGGGGATGCGGGCGTCTTTCGATATTATACTCAGGATTTTAAGGTCGAGTGCATCAACTTTACATTCCATAGCTTTCATATTTCGCAATCTATTGTTTTTTGTTCTTTTTTATACCTGTAATCTCCAAATCAAAGACAAGCGCGCTGTATGCAGGCACACCCTCGGTACCCTTTTCGCCGTAGGCAAGCTCCCAGGGGATGTATATTGTACATTTTGTACCCACGGGGAACATTTTGAGCGCCTGTGCAAAGCCGGGGATAACACCCGACACAGGCAGCGGCACAGCCTCACCCTCCGTGGTGTCGAACACACGTCCGTCTACCAGCGAGCCTTTGTAAATGCACATCACATTGTCGCCGTCGGCAGCCACGGGGCCCTTGCCCATTGTGTCTACCTTATACTGCAGGCCACCGGGCAGCGTGGTTACATTGCTGCGTTTGGCATTACGTTGCATAAAGGTATCCGACTCCTTGCGGTAACGGCACTGTTTGTAATAGTCGGCAGCATCGGCGGGTTCCATAATGCCACCCGTGCCGTAGACAGCGTCTACAAGACCCTCGAGAAAAAGACGGGGGTCGAGCGAGTAGCTCTCATCGACCTCGGCAACCATAGCGCCGGCGTCGCGCAACATATCCATTGCCGCAGCACCAAGGCTCAGGCCATAGGCGTAGGCACGCGACTCGGGAGTGACATTAAGCGGGAACGACTCACGCACGCCGGCTATAAAATTGTCCATAACCGCAGGCTCTATGCCCATATCCTCGCGCACCATATCATACAAGTGCCCCGATGCATAGAGCCCTATCGAGTAGGAAAGCGAGTCGTTTACGTTGTTGAGCGTAATTTTTCCGCTCTCCTTTTCGCCGCTGCACGACCCAAAAAGAGCCGAAGCGGCAACACACGCCCACAAAAGAGTCCTTTTCATTGCAAATCCCTAAATTAAAGCACCTTAATGAGCTCTACATCGAAGATGAGCGCGCTGTAAGGAGGAATCATCTCGCCGGCACCGTTTGCACCGTATGCCATATCGTAGGGGATATACAAACGCCATTTTGAACCCTCGGCCATAAGCTGAAGAGCCTCAACCCAACCCTTGATTACCTGGTTTACACCGAACACGGCGGGCTCACCACGACGGATTGAACTGTCGAACACCGTACCGTCGATGAGTGTACCCTCGTAGTGGCACTGTACACGGTCGGTTGCAGAAGGCTTTTTGCCTGTACCCTCGTTGATAACCTCGTACTGCAAACCACTGGGGAGAGTTACAACACCCTCTTTTGCCTTATTGGCAGCCAAGAAAGCCTCGCCCTCCTCCTTAATCTTTGCATAAGCCTCCTCTGAAAGTTTCTGGAAGTACTCATTAACCACCTTCTGAGCCTCAGAGTGTGTCATTTCGGTCTTCTCGCCGGCGAGCACAGCCTTTATTCCGTTTACAAACTTTTCCACATCGATGTTCTTCACACCCATTGAGAGCAGGTTCTGTCCTATTCCCATTCCCAATCCATAGCTGAATTTTTCCATTTTTCTGTCTTTTATTTTGTTATTAAATTATCTTTTTGCCACAGCAATGTTTTGACATTTCAACTCAAAACCGGGCGAAGATACAATTTAATATTTACAAAATGCAAGAGAAAAGGGATAAAAAAGCAAACCAGAAGCACAGAAAGTCCATTTTTACACAAAAGTGTTAGTTTTTCATATTTTCTACAATTTGACACAACAAGAGGCCCACCACCACAATCTGCTCCTTTTTACCGCCAAATTATGCCCCATAATTTTGAATTGCGAGGGCTTTACGCTAAATTTGCACATATATATCATCGTATACAAGAAAATGAACGAAACAATTGTACTCATAGCCATACTCGCATTCATTGCTGCAGGCTTTTTCCTGCTCAACCGTTTCCGCCGCACCGATGTTGCATCCGACGACCACCACGACCACGAGGCCGAAGGAGGCGTATGCTGCGGCCGCCACACAAACTGCGAAAAAGGATACGACAACAGCAACCTATATTTCGACGACGAGGAGCTCGACGAATACAAGGGGCGTAAAAGCGGAGAGTACAGCGACGAGGATATTGAAAAGTTCAGGAACGTGCTCTATACTATGAACAGCGACGAAGTGGAAACTTGGGCAAAATGCCTCGAGACACGCGGCATTGAAATTCCACAGGAAATTAAGGACGAGATTCTGCTCATTCTGCAATAAAACAGCAGTCTGTAAGTTATATATATAACACAAAACAAGGGCACAAACGTGAAACGATACATACACACAGCACTTATACTCCTTTTTGCATTGGGGATATGCGGTTGCGCGAGTCGTAAGAAGAACACCGCACAGACCCGTATGTATCACGCATTCACGGCCCGCTACAACACTTTCTACAACGCCAACGTTGCCTACAAGGATGGCGTGAAAAGCCAGACAGAGGGACACAAGGACAACTACCTGGAAGAGTTGCCGCTCTTCATAAACAGCAACGAGCACACACGCACTCTGGGCGACGGCAACTACAAGAAGGCTATTGAAAAGACACAGAAAGCCATTAAGAACCACACCATAAAGAAGCGCCCCAAAAAGCCCGTGGGCCGTAAATTGAGCGAGAAAGAGAAACTCTTTTACTCGCAGAAAGAGTTCAACCCCTTCCTGTGGCGCGCGTGGTTGCTTATGGCCGACTCCTATTTCAACAAAGGAGAATTCACCGAGGCGGCGGGAACATACATCTACATCGCCCGCCTCTACGAAAACGACCCGAAGATTGTGGCAAGAGCCCGCATAGGCCTTGCAAAATGTTACACACAGCTCGATTGGCTCTACGAGAGTGAGGAACTGCTCGCAAGAGTGAAGCGCGACAGCCTGCCCGCCTCTCTCGAAAAGGAGTATGCCCACGCAAAGGCGGGGCTCCTGCTCAAGCAGCAGCGCTACCCCGACGCAATCCAATACATTGAGAAATCAATAAGCCGCAGCGAAGCCACAAAAATGGATAAGGCGCGTGAGCACTATTTGCTGGGGCAGCTCTATAAGAAACTGGGCGACGACAAGAACGCATTCAAGAATTTCGAGAAGACAATTTCCAAGAACCCGCCCTATGAGCTTGAATTCAACGCCCGCATAAGGCAGACCGAGAGCCTCACCAACCAGAACAAGAAAAGTATTCTGCGCAAGCTCAACCGTATGGCCCGTAACCCCAAGAACAAGGACTATCTCTCGCAAGTATACTACGCAACGGGCAACATCCACCTCAACGACAAGGACACGGCAACAGCCGTAAAGACATACGAAAAGGGTGTAAAGGAGGGTGCCGTGAACGGTTACGGCACGGGAATGTTGCACCTCTCACTTGCCAAGATATATTGGGAGAGGGAGATTTTCTCAAAGGCAAAGGCCAATTACGACAAGGCGAAGATTATGCTGGGCGACAATACACCCGAAAAGGAAGACATTGCACGCCGTTGCGAAATATTGCAGCACGTGACCACCCACACCGACATTGTAGAAAAGCAGAGCGAACTGCTCTATTGGTCGACCTTGCCCGAGGAGAAGCTCAACGCCATTATCGACGAACTTATAAAAGAGGCCAAAGAGAAGCAGAAAGAGGAGAAGAAGGCCGAAAAGAAGAAAAAGAGCGGCGGAGGCGATGCTCTTGCCGAAGCAAGCAAGGCCGCAAGTATGGCCGGCGAGAACCCCGCCGACAAGGACAAGTGGTATTTCTACAACCCACAGGTTGTGGCACAGGGAATAACCACCTTTGCAAAAGAGTGGAACAACCGCGAGCTGAAGGACTACTGGCGTTTGAGTAACGGACTTACCGTTGTTGAAAGCGACACAACCACCACATCCGACGAGGTTGCAACCGACAGCATTGCAGCCACAGACAACATCGAGGGCGACAGCATTGCAAGCAACACGCAGAACAGAAGCGCAAGACGGTTCGGCAAACGCGGAAGAGTGAAAGAAGCCGCAGCCGACGACCCCACCACACGCGAATATTACACCGCACAGATACCCGTAACCGACGAGGCCAAGCAACAGGCCCACGAGAAGCTGAGCAAAGCACTCTTCGATGCAGGTGTAGCATTCAAGGACAAGGCCGAGGAGAAAGCCCTCACGCTCAAATACCTCGAGCGCGTGGTAGCCGAATACCCCGAATTCGAGAACCTGCCCGATACATATTACCACCTATACCTTGCCTGCTCGCGATGGGAAGAGAGCGAAAAGGCCGAGCACTACAAGGAGCTGTTGCTCACACAGTTCCCCGACAATGAGCTGTCGGCACGCATACAGCAGCCCGGGTTCTTTGAGAGTGCGGCAACAAGAAAGCACAACGAGGATTCAATTTATGTAAAGGCATACAACCACTACTTGAACCAGGAGTATACCGCAGTGGAGTGCGAGGACAGCATTGCAGCGCAACGCTACCCCACCGGCAACCACCGTGCACGTTTCCTCTTCATAAGTGCAATGTCGAAACTCTACGGCGGCAAGCAGGCGGCAGCGCTTGAAACACTCAAAAAGCTTGTAACCGATTTTGCTGCCGACAGCATAAGCGGCATTGCAAACGAAATAACCACAGGAATTACCGAAGGCAGGCTGCTGCGCAGCGGCATTTCAATGTCCATTTGGGACCGAAAGAGCGATGGCACCATAAAAGGCGCAAGCGACTCGCTGCCCGCATTCAGCGCAGAGCGCAACGAGCCCTACTGCTTCGTTCTCGCATTCCCCAAAGACTCGCTCGACAGCAAAAGGTTGCTGTTCGAGATTGCGCGACACAACTTCTCGCGCTATATGGTGCGTAATTTCGAGATTCAGGTGCAGGAGCTATCGCACATAACATTGTTACAGGTGCAGGAGTTCCTGAATTTCGACGAAGCGTTCCTCTACCGCAAGCGCCTCTACGAGGAGGGCGAGACGGCGAAGATGCTCGAAGGAATAAACGCCTACATAATATCAAAAACCAACCTCCAATTGTTATTGGATTACTACTCCTTCGCCGACTACGAACTGTTCTACGAGAAGAACCTGCAGAACATTCCCCTGCCCGAGATTGACGGTTACACACTCGACGAGCCCGATTTTGAAGACGACGAGGAGCAAACAAACAACAACGAATAAAAAAAGACCAAAATATATGGCATACAAACTCCTGTGGGCCGACGACGAGATTGAGCTCTTGAGCGCCCACATAATATTCCTGCAATCGAAGGACTACGAGGTTACAAAGGTGACCAACGGCCCCGACGCCATTGAGGCCTGCCGCAAGGAGACGTTCGACCTCATACTCCTCGACGAGAATATGCCCGGCCTCACCGGGCTCGAAACACTCGTACAGATAAAAGAGATAACTCCCACCACGCCCGTTGTAATGGTTACAAAGAGCGAGGAGGAGGATATTATGGAACAGGCCATTGGTTCAAAGATTGCCGACTACCTTATAAAGCCTGTAAACCCCAGCCAGATACTGCTGACACTGAAAAAGAACATTCACAAGAAGGAGATTGTGGCCGAAAAGGCCGGGTCGGCCTACCAGCAAAACTTCGGCAAACTGTCGATGCTCATAAGCGACGCACGCACAATGGAGGAGTGGATGGAGGTGTACCGTAAGATTGTATACTGGGAGCTTGAACTTGAACAGGCCGACCGCCAGATGCACGAAATGCTGAAAGCACAGAAGGAGGAGGCCAACAAGATGTTTGCCCGCTTCATAAAGAAAAACTACCTGGGTTGGCTGGGAGCCGAGCGCGACGAGCGCCCCATGATGAGCCACGACCTTTTCCGCGAGCGCATTTTCCCGCTGCTCGACCAGAAGGAGAAGGTGTTTTTCATTATAATCGACAATTTCCGTTACGACCAGTGGCGCGTGCTCGCCAACGAGATAGGCGACCTTTTCAGCATAGAAGAGGAGCTCTACACAAGTATTCTGCCCACCGCAACACAGTATGCCCGCAACGCAATATTTTCGGGCCTGCTGCCCCTGCGCATAAAAGAGATGTTCCCCCACCTGTGGGTTGACGAGGAGGAAGAGGAGGGCAAAAACCTTAACGAGGAGGCTCTCATTGAGACACAAATTGCGCGCTACCGCCGCAAGGACAACTTCTCGTACAACAAGGTGCTCACCTCCACCGCTGCCGAGAAATACCTGGACACGCTGCACAACCTGTCGAAGAACGACATAAACATTCTTGTGATAAACTTTATAGATATGCTCTCGCACGCCCGCACCGAGTCGCTTATGGTGCGCGAGCTTGCATCGAGCGAGGCAGCCTACCGCTCAATTACCCTTTCGTGGATACGCCACTCGGCCATAAAGACCCTTTTCAAGGAACTTGCCGACCACGGTTACACCGTTGTAATTACAACCGACCACGGCAGCATTCAGGTGGACACGCCCGTGAAGGTTATAGGCGACCGCAACACAAACACCAACCTGCGCTACAAACTTGGAAAGGCTCTGAACCACAACAGCAAGGATGTATTCGAAATAAAAGAGCCGGCAAAGGCCTTCCTGCCCCAGCCCAACTTGAGCACAAGCTACATTTTTGCCACGGGCAACGACTTTTTTGCCTACCCCAACAACTACAACCACTACGTGCAGTATTACAAGGATACCTTTCAGCACGGTGGAATTTCGCTCGAGGAGATGCTCATACCCATTGTAAAATTGAAACCCAAAGGAAACTGAACAATATATGGCCAACACAACAATAAAGATTGAGAACCTGCAGAACTACCCCGCCGCCGCAAAGGAATTCATCGATGCGATGGAGGGACGACGCATTTTTGCCTTCTACGGCAGTATGGGAACCGGGAAGACCACACTCATAAAAAGCATTTGCGAGGCTATGGGAGTGGAAGATGCCATAAACTCACCCACCTTTGCCATTGTAAACGAGTATGAGGACAGGGAGGGAGAGACAATATACCATTTCGATTTTTATCGCATAAAATCAATTGCCGAGGTGTATAATATGGGATACGAGGAGTATCTCTACAGCGATGCATATTGTTTTATAGAGTGGCCCGAACTCATTGAGGAGTTGCTGCCCGAGGAGACGACAAAGGTCTACATCAACGAGGAGAGCGACGGCACACGCACCGTTACAATTACGGGCTAAAATTAATGCCACGCACAGCACGCCGTGTCGCTGTTTTTGCTAACTTTGCAACAAAAGCTGCAAGCGCAGGCTGCGCTCGTTGGGCAAAAGCAAATGAATTAGCATCACTAATTTTGCAGAACATAGAAACTATAACAACCAAAAATAAATATGAAAATAAACGCAAACGCCTCGGGCACAAGAACCATTGAGGTTACCGAGGAACAACTGCAACTTATTAAAAAATATTCGTTGCTCGACAGAATTACCAACAGCTTGGGCATTGCCGACGAAGATTCGCTGGCAAAACTGCGTCTCACCGTGCGCTCGCTCATATCGTCGCAGCAGATGGATGCAAAAGACCTTCTAACACTGTGTACTGTGCTCTACGACGAGAATATGAAAGCGCTGGGGCTCAACAACCTTATGGAGTGTTACCGCAACTGGCTCGCAAGCCAGGCAAGCAACCAGGCAACAGAGGAAGAGAATGAGCAGTAGGAGAGTGAGCGACTGGCTGCCCACCACCCGCAAAGAGGCAGAAATGCGCGGGTGGAGCGAAATGGACGTTGTGCTGTTCAGTGGCGACGCTTATGTCGACCACCCATCGTTCGGTGCAGCGGTAATAGGCCGTCTGCTTGAAGCAGAGGGCTTGAGGGTGGCCATAGTGCCGCAGCCTAACTGGCAGGACGACCTGCGCGACTTCAAGAAGATGGGACGTCCACGCCTTTTCTTTGGCATTTCGGCCGGTTGTATGGACTCTATGGTGAACAAATACACTGCCGCCAAGAGATTCCGCTCCGAGGATGCATACTCGCCCGACGGCAAGCACAGTATGCGCCCCGAATATGCCACAACGGTATACAGCAACGCAATAAAAAAACTCTTCCCCGACTCGGCTGTGGTAATTGGCGGCATTGAGGCATCGATGCGCCGCATTACCCACTACGACTACTGGCAGGATTCTCTCAAAAAGAGTATTCTGGTTGACAGCAAGGCCGATATTCTTGTATATGGAATGGGGGAAATGCCCATTATTGCCATTGCAAAAGCTATGCAGGAGAGCCTTGCGGCAACAGGCGAGGAGTATATTACGGCAAGCCGCGCAAGGGAACTTACAAAGGAGATAAGGCAAACAGGTTACCTTGCCCCAAAAAGTTCGTTCACCGCAAGCGGAGACGACAAGATACTGGCACCGCACAATGTGTGCCTGAAGGAAAAGGAGAAGCAGGCAGCCAACTTTCTGGCAATTGAAAAGGAGTCGAACAAGGTGAACGCCAAAAGGCTCATACAGGAGTATGACGAGGGCTTTGTGATTATTAACCCTCCCTTCCCCACAATGACCACAGAGCAGCTCGACCACAGTTTCGACCTCCCATACACCCGCTTGCCCCACCCCAAATACAACGGCAAGCGCATCCCCGCCTACGATATGATAAAATTCTCGGTGAACATACACCGCGGATGCTTCGGCGGTTGTGCCTTCTGCACAATTTCGGCCCACCAGGGAAAGTTCATCACCAACCGCAGCACCGACAGTATTCTGCGCGAGATTGAAGCCATTGCTGCACTACCCGACTTCAAGGGCTACCTCTCGGACCTCGGCGGCCCGTCGGCCAATATGTATATGATGCGCGGACGCAGGCAGGAGCTTTGCGCAAAATGTTCACGTCCCTCGTGCATACAACCCAAAGTGTGCCCCAACCTCAACACCGACCACGCTCCGCTGCTTGCCCTCTACAAAAGGGTAGACGCAATGCCGCAGATTAAGAAGAGCTTTATTGGAAGCGGTGTACGATACGACCTGTTGCTGCATAAGACAGGCGACAAGTCCATAGACGAGAGCACGGCGCTATATACCGAGGAGCTTATAAAAAACCACGTGAGCGGCCGTTTGAAGGTGGCACCCGAGCACACAAACGACAACGTGCTGCGCCTTATGCGCAAGCCGCCCTTCAAGCAGTTCCATCAGTTCAAGAAGATATTCGACTCTGTAAACAGCCGGTACAACCTTAAACAACAGATTATCCCCTATTTCATTAGCAGCCACCCGGGCAGTACAATTGAGTGTATGGCCGAGCTTGCTGCCGAAACAAAACAGCTGAATTTCCATTTGGAGCAGGTGCAGGACTTCACCCCCACCCCTATGACAATGGCGACCGAGATGTACTACACGGGCATAAACCCCGAAACGGGAGAAAAGGTATTTTCGGCACGCACAATGCGCGACAAGGAGGCGCAGAGGAAATTCTTCTTCTGGTACAAGCCCGAGGAGCGCAAGCAGATTATTCAACTGCTGCGCGGGATGGGAAGAAACGATTTGATAAAGAGATTAGGTTTATAAAAGAAAGCGAGGATGGCCGGGCCATCCTCGCTTTTTACAAGATTACTCCTCAACCGGAGCAAATTCATCCTTTCCCACACCACAAAGGGGGCACACATAATCGGCGGGTACATTCTCGAATGCAATTCCCGGCTCAATGCCCTGTTCGGGGTCACCTATTGTGGGGTCGTACACCCACTGGCACACTGTGCAATAGTATTTTTTCATAATTCTGCTGGTTTTATAAGATTAAACAAAAGTTCGGAACGTTTGTTCGGGCAGTTATTTCAAATAACGGTCGATGAGCTCACGCACGCCCTCCGAGGCTCCTTTGCGTATGTGCACTGCATTAGCCGGCAGCACGGCATTCACCTCGTTGGGGTCGATAAGATAGATGGGAACACCCGCAGGTGCATAATTGAGAAGGCCTGCAGCAGGATATACATTGAGCGAGGTACCAATGATAACAAAAGCGTCTATTCCCCGCATTGCTGCTATCGCATCGTCCATCAAAGGCACCGACTCGCCGAACCACACTATAAACGGGCGCAGCTGCGAACCGTCGGCCGCAAGGTCGCCAATGGATATTGTGGCGTTGTCAGCAGTAAGGGTGCGCACAAAAGCCTCGTTGTGCGGCTCGCGCGATGAGCACACCTTCAAAAGTTCACCGTGGAGGTGAATTATATTCTTTGACCCCGCACGCTCGTGCAAGTCGTCTACATTCTGCGTTATTACTGTTACATCATAACTGCTTTGCAGGGCGGCAAGCAGCTTGTGTCCTTCGTTGGGCTGCACGCCGAAAAGCTGCACCCTGCGCTTGTTATAAAATTCAAGTACAAGTGCGGGGTTGGCCGCAAAGCCTTCGGGCGTTGCTACAAGTTCAACGGGATATTCATCCCACATACCACCTCCACCGCGGAAGGTGCTTAAACCACTCTCTACGCTCATTCCGGCACCGGTGAGCACTGCTATTCGTTTCTTCATAGATATGCCCTAAAAACAAGCAAGAGAGGTTTATGAACCTCTCTCGCTTTATAATAGATTATTTTTTACCTTCAGGTATATAGT
This sequence comes from Bacteroidaceae bacterium, assembly GCA_045636125.1. Classification (GTDB taxonomy): domain Bacteria; phylum Bacteroidota; class Bacteroidia; order Bacteroidales; family Bacteroidaceae; genus HGM04593. The sequence continues at coordinate 77,301 of JAZTWX010000017.1, read as the reverse complement.
TGTCGGGGAGAGGAATGTACCAGTTATCCTTGCTGTTCAAGTGAGTGCGCAAGTTGCCGTTCATTTCGCCATCGCGGGCAGCAACACGCTTTGCAAGGAAATCGGGATCGCCAAGAGAGATTGCGAAACGTACGAGGTCGCCGAAACGGTGACCTTCCCAAGCCATCTCCAAAGCCATCTCGTCGATAAGTTTGTCGTACATAAAATTCACGCGCAACTCGTCATTGATAGCGTACTCGTCGGCCTCTTCTACTTTTGCAGAGACAGTATACTTGACGTTACCTCTTGCATCGAGTTTATAAACACCGTTTGCAGGGTCGGCAGCGTCCTGAAGGTTTGAATAGCTCTTGCCTTCGTTTACAACGGGAACGTAACACAAAGCACCTGTAGCGTCGAAATTCTTGGTTGCTACCTGAATCTTATTACCGGTAGACTCTAAACCGTGATGTTTTGCAACGATAGAGTCGGTGAGTGCGTAGTAGTCGTTCTTTGCTGTGTAACCTGAACCACGTGAGTGGATACCCTCGTTGTAGTGGAATACATTGTCGGAGAAGTCGAATACAACAGGCTCGTAACCCTCACGCGAAGAGATAACCTCCTCGTGAACGGGAACATACTGGTAGAATTTCTTGTTCGCGCCAGTCTCGTCCTTAATGAATTCGCCTTTTGAGTTGAGCTTGTAAACATATACGTGGGTAGAACCGAACTCTGTATTGGCTGCAGAAGCGGCAATTGAGTAGAGAGGCATTGTCATAGCCTTGCCATCCTTGTCGAGGCGGGGTGTAACCACTGTATCGGGCTGCCACCACAATTTATACTCTTCTTTTACACCCGACTTGAGCACGGTCATAGCAAGTTCTTTTGCACCAGAGAAACCTTCGCGCTCCAAGCCCAAGAGGGCCTCGGCGAAACGGAGGTAGATGTTTTCGGGGCGGTCGAGAACAACTTTGTTTGTCTTAGTAGTTGCAGTGACCATAAGAGCCTGCTCGTTGGGCTTAAGCACTCCGCCGTCCTTCTTCTGGAGGTTGAACTTTGTGATGATTCCGTTATGACGGGTCTTTGCCTCGTCAATACCAAGTTGGTAAGCTGTTGTCGAGTACAAACGCAGGTCACCGGGGAATATCTTGCTGGTGATGGGATAGAACTTATCCTGTGCCTCTGTAGCACCCTGAACGCGTTTCAGGTAAGATTGTGCTGCAGAGATGTTGGCCATAGCCTTTGAAGAGACAACCTGTGCTGTACCCATCTCACCCTCGGGAGCGAACACTTTGTCGAGAGCCGATACAACGCCTGTATTCTCGTTTGTTGCATAGGGAATGAACGCTACAAAGTTCTTGTGCTTTGTGGTAAGGTCGTTTTGTGTAAAGATGTTCACAAAGTTGTAGCTGGGGTAAGATATGTTCTTGTCGGGGTTATAATCGTCGTTGTCGCCCACAGTGTGAGAAGAACTGTTCGATGTATCGCCCTGGGGGTTATCCTCGGTGAGGTACATATAATAGCATTGTGCAGCCTTCATATAGTCGCTCTGGAAGTCGGGCGCTGTCAAAGGATAGGTTGTGTACTCGGCCTTGATTGCGGCACGCCACAAGTAGAGGTCACCCAAAAGCACACGAATGGGCATAAAGAGTTTCGATGTGGGTATACCGTCGAGCAATGAGAAACCGGTGATGCTCCACAAAGGCATATTGTAGGCCTTGGGGTTCTCATAGGGTGCAATATCCTCGATGAGCGCGTCGAGAACAGTGAGCTGGTCGGCAGGTGTTGCAGACATTGCTCTCTCGGCATCGGCGTGCGAGATAATGGGCTCGGTGATAAAAGGTATCTGTCCGTGGTTCTTCAGAAGCTGGAGATAGGTCCACGCACGCACACTCTTCACTGCCACATACTCACGCAACATAAGACGCATATTGTCGTATGTCAGAGTGGTGTCGACACGAGCAAGGAAGATGTTACAGTTATTGATTACAGAGTAGTAATCCTTTGCTGCAAGATACTTGTTCGAGTTGGGGTTGAAATTGAAATTGGCAATATCGCTGAGGTCGGCGTCCTTGAGCATTTCTGCGTTCACAGTGAGGAGGTCGCCACGCAACTCGTTAAGAAGCACGTGTCTGTCGCCAATGTTCTGAACCGATTTAAGGATACCCAACACAGAGTACACTGAATCGTTAAAGGTCCATCCGCCGTAGTTATACTCCACGCGATTTGAATCTACTTCAAGCATATCTTCGCAAGAGCTGAAAAACATCGCTCCGCAAAGAAGGAAGGTTACTGTATAAATAAGATTCTTTTTCATTGTTTTATTTTTTTGTTCCGTTTGACCGGCCGGAGCCGGTCAAACGATTTTATATTCATTAGAGATTAACCTTTAAGCCGAAATGGAAACTTCTGCTCTGGGGCAAGAGACCGGCATCAACACCCTGGTAGAAGATATTATTGTTAACCGATGATTCAGGGTCGTTTCCTTCGTATTTTGTAAATGTACATACATTCTCGGCCGAGCACCACAAGGTGATTCCCTGCAACCAGCTATATGACACGGGAACGTTGTATGACAGTTTGATAGTCTTTAATCTCAAATATGAACCATCCTCAATCCAACGATCGGAGAAGCGGCTGTTACCCATAGGGTCGCCAAATGCAACTGCGGGAACGCTTGTTCTCTGGCCTTCGTACATCCAACGGTTCTTCATACTTGATGTCTGGTTGTAGAAGGTTGAACCGCTCTCGAGCATCTGACGGTAGTAGTTGTAGATATCGTTGCCTACCGAGTAGTTGCAAACCACGTCGAGTTTGAAGTTCTTGTAGGTGAGGCTGGTGAAGATATTTCCGTAGAAATCGGGGTTGGGGTCACCAATGACAGTCTTGTCGTTTTCGTCGATGAGACCGGGTTTGTCGCCCTTGTGAATGTCGACAAACTGAACATCACCAGCCTTGAACTGACGCTCGTTTACACCGTCCACAATGTAGAGGCCAAGCTCTTTAGCCTTGGCAGAGGTTGAGATTACACCCTTGGTCTTGTAGCCCCAGAACACGCCTACAGGCTGGCCGACCATTGTCTTAACCTCGCCTCCGTAAACCGATACGGGGTCGATATCCTCGTCGAGAGCTGTTACCTCGTTTTTATAGTGACCTACCGAAGCACCCAACTCCCACTGGAAGTTGCTTGTGTTCACAAGCTTGGCGTTAACCGAAGCCTCGAAACCTACGTTCTCGAGCTCACCGCCGTTACCCCAGTATTTGCTCATACCGGTTACGAAGGGATAGCTCTTCTGTACCAGGAGGTCCGATGTTGTGCTCTTGTAGAAGTCGAAGCCGACAGCTACGCGGTTGTTGAACATTGTAGCGTCGAAACCGATGTTGGCACGGGCTGTTGTCTCCCATTTAACACCGTCGTTCTCCACGTTGGCAAACTGCAAGCCCATACGTTTGTCGTAGAACTTAACAGCCTCGAGGTAGCTGCGAGATGCAAAGTAGTCGATAGCATCGTTACCTGTAATATCGTAACCTGCACGCAACTTGAGCATATTCACGAAGGGAGCACGGAACCATTTCTCCGAAGAGATTATCCAAGCACCCTGTATCGAGGGGAAGAAGCCCCAAGACACACCGCCGAATTTAACTGCGCTGTCGGCATTCTTACCGAAGCGTGACGATGTTTCGAACGAAGCTGTTGCCTGCAAGAAATAACGTGTCATATATGAATAGTCGGCCGACATATACCAAGCAAGGTTTGTCCAGGTATTGTTGTCGCCACCGGTGGTGAGACCATCGAGGTCGGCACGTACACCGTAGCTATTGTCGTTACCGGTGTTTGCGCCACCGATAGAGTTTGAATCGAAATCGAAATTAGTGAAGCGGAAACCTCCGTAAGCGTCAACCTCGTGAGCTGCGAAGCGTTTTCTCCAAGCCACGCGTGTGTCGCTTGTGATGGCAGCCTCCTTACCGAACGACGACGAAGCATAGTTGTGTATGCTTGTACCGAGCTTCTCGGCGTAGAAGTCGGAATCGGCTTCGGGCGAAGCGGGGTTAGCGTAAGGGAGGTAGTAAACCTCGTTCACACGGTGAAGGAGGTAGTTGAATGTCTCGGTAATCTTGAAATCGCCAAAGCGCAATTCAGGAGCTACGGTGATACCCATATTGGTGTACTCCATCTCGTTCTTGTAGGCACCTGCACCATTTTCCAAAATGAGTACGGGGTTGTAGAGCGAGTTGTTGGGGCGAGCAACACCCGATGCAGCAACTGCACTATAGGCGTATGTATCAGCAGTGTCGTAGTTGGTACTCTTCACACCCTGGTCGGAGAAACGGTAGGGGCTGAGGAAGGGCGACTTTATTTTTGCCAAGAAGCCTGTTGACGACACGGGGAAAGCAGTGTTGTCCTCGCGTATACCATCGTCGAGAAGCTCACGCGCTACGCGAGAGTAAGAGATATCGAATTTTGTATCGAAATTCTCGGCCAATGAGATATTTGAGTTCAAACGAACGTTCATACGCTCCATATTGTTGCCTTCAAGGGGACTGTCGGCTGTTGTGTAACCGAACGAGAAATGATACATAGCAATGTCGTCACCACCCTCTACATTAATCTTGTAGTTCTGTGAAAGAGCCTCGCTGTATACATAATCCTCCCAGTTTGTATTGTTGTGATATTTGTTGAAACGGGGAGCATCGTTACGCAAGAAATCGAAATTGTGGTTGGCCGAAATATTGTCCATTGTACCGATAAGGTGGTTGGCATAGAGACGATAGTCCTCGGCACCCATCATCTCCATTGTCTTGGGAGCCAATGTTACGCCTCCGAAGATGTTGGCTGTAATGCGGGTAGCCATACTCTTACCACGTTTTGTGTTAATGAGGATTACACCGTTCGATGCACGTGCACCGTAAATGGCAGCACCGCCCTTCAACACTTTAACCTCGTCGATGTCGTTTACATCGATTGCCGAAAGTACGTTGTTGAAGATACCCATATGAAGCGAACTACTGTTCTCCTGCATATCCCAAACAATTCCGTCGACAACAACAAGAGGCTGTGTTCTTGAATTTATTGAGTTGATACCGCGGATGTACATTGCGTTACCAATTGCCAAAGCACCTGAACGGGTGATTGAACGTACATCGGCGCCGAGGTTCTTCTGAATATCGGTATCGATTACATCGGAAGCGTTCACCTCGGTAGTGAAACCTTTGTGTTCAATTGCCTTTATGTCGGCAGTATATGTACCGCTGAACTTGTCGGTATAGAGACGGACGTTTATAATATCCTCGTTTCTCACAGGCTCCTGAACCAAAAGGTACTCAGGAGTTGAGAAACTCAACAAGGTTACATAAGAGGGAACAACAAGTTTGTACTGTCCCTGTGCGTTGGTCATTGTGGTTATTCTGTTGTGGCCGGTAGCCTGAACACGCACACCGGGCATCGGCGCATTTGTTGCTGCATCGTAAACGGTACCCGTGATGGTGCGCTCCTCAATTGCATCAACAGCCTTTGCTTCGACTTTTACAGAATCGCCTGCTCCCGCATAAGAGACAGAAGCTTGCAGAGCCGATGGCATCAACACCATTAACGCCATCGTTAGTTGCATAAATTGTCGCATATTCATAGTCTTAATTCTTTTTTTCATCTTACAGTCTATTGATGTTATTGACTTACAGTTTCATCATCGTCCTCAACGGGGATGAGCAGCAATGCATCGATATTAAAGAAGGGGATATAATAGGTTTTTCTAAGTCCCTGTACAGTTTCGAATGTTGCATTTACATTAACCTCGAAAGTATAATCCTTGTCCTCGATGTTCTTGTTTACAACACCACTGTAATCCTCGCAGCTCTCAAGGTCGAAGACAACCTCGTCACCCTTGCTGTCCTTCACGAATATTGTGTCGAGGCCTGCGGGGTTATAGGCAAGGTTTACGTTCTTTTCATCGGCATAGAGGGGCTGTCCCTTGTGGCTCACCTCGAGTTTGTAGAGGTAGTTGTTCTTTGCATTGCCCTTGATACTTGTAATAGAGTCATCGGTGCGGAAATGCTCGGGCACAAGGATGAAAGCGAGTTTATACTTTGCCGAAAGCACATTGCGGATGAAGAAACGGATTGAAGCCGCCGAAGCGGTGTTCTGGGCAAATTTCAAATATGAGTTACCTGAGAGTTTACCTGAAACTTCGGGGTTCTGCTCGCTCTTTGAACAACCCACCGGCACGTATACGGGCTCACCATCAACGTCGTAGATTGAGTTACCCTTGTCGTCTTTTTGCTTCACGCGTATGTTGGCAAAATTCTCGGTCTCAACCACAATTGTGTCGTGCCACAGGTCTGTGGGACCATAAGGCATTGCATCGAGTACATAAACACGGCCATTAGAAGCCAACACGGGCTCCTGACCTGTTATGTATTTGGCTGTTGCAACACGGGCCTCCTTGTCGTGACGCATAGGCAAGAGAGAGTCGGGCAGGTTGTCGAACGAGGGAGCCCCATCGAACTGCTGCTGCGACATACTGAATGTGAGGTAGCGCAGATACTCGTTGGCACCACGGAAAGTGGTAATTGAGTCGAACTCCTCTTTCTGCTCGGCTGTGGGACGCAGATAAGCGTAGTCGTATTTGAAGTAGCTTTTAGACTCCTCCACAATTCTCTCCCACTCCACCGACGAGGGAGCGAAGAAGACGAACGACGAGTCCTCGTTGTTCAACTTTCCGAGCTTGCCATTGTTGAGCATTGTGAACGATGTCTTGTAGATTGTATCCTTGTAGAATATCTGCTGGTTGTAGTAATACTGACCGGTATTCATACTCTCGGCGTGGTCGATTTCACGCACTGTGTAACGGTTACAGAAGTTCCAGAACGATTCAATGGCGGGTATACGTTTCAAAGTTTCCCAAATTGAGTGGTAGTATGTACCCGAAGCCGCTATTTTGTGGATAATACCGTTCTTTGCACGTACGCTCTCCAGAATCTCCTTACCGTCAAAGGTATAACGGTCAGTGAGGTTACCAAAGAAAGAGACAATCTTGCCGTTGAGCACCACCACCTTGTTCTTTGCGGGAATCTCGTCGTCAGCAGCGTGCAGGTTGTTGGCTACGTGGAATGTTACAAGCTCGTTAAATACATTGTCACAGTCCTTGTCCTCGTTAATTCTTCTCTTGTATTCATCGGCATCGAATGAGTCGTCTACAGGAGCCCACACGGTGCGTACGCGGCCGGCGAACAATGAGTCGAGACGGCCTTCACCACACAAATCGACAATCTCCACAAACTGTTCAAGGTCGGCATCTTGTCTCAACAGTTGTGCGAGTGTCGGCTCGGAGCTTGCGGGAGCATAGGAATCGGTATCCTCGCAAGAGTAGCACATAAACAGTGCCACTGCAAGCACCGACGCTGTTAAAAATTTATATTTGAACATTGTTTTCATCTTAATGTATCTTTAATTTCTTATGGTTTCTGTTATATAGCTTTTCTCCAAAATAAACTTTTTTGAATTAATCTTTAGAGATTGCGCTATCATCCGATGACCTACAAGAACGGTTTTGAACCAAATTCGAGTTGAATCGCATCTCGGTCTTGGAAATGGGCATAAAGTATGCGCTGATGTGGTTGTAGCGACGCTCCATCTCCTCGGGCTCTGTTGTTGTCTTGTTCTTGTATGAGAAATCTGTTGCCTCGCCCTGCAAAGCCATACGCACTACGTCGTACCAACGCTTTGCCTCGAAGCAGAGCTCGCGGGCGCGCTCCTCGCGTACGATTTTCAAGTAATCGGCTTTTTCGGCGTTGCTATCGAGCTGCAAGGGGCGTTTGAGAGCTGTTGTATCCATCATCCAACGATTGTAGATGGTCTTTGTCATATTGAAGGCCTTCTGCATTTCGTCGGCAGTAGGAGCAGTGCGTGAGAGGATAGCCTCGGCCTGCATAAGCATAATGTCGGTCTTGCGGTAGATTATCCAGTTGGCCTCAAACTCGTCACCGGCACGGAAGGCACGGTCACTCTCTCCATTCTCCTTGTTTGAGGTGGTGAGAGCAGTGTACTTAACTACAGCAATGTCGTCTCCGGCATCTTTGGGGTCGGTGATAATCTTCTTTGTTGTGAAGGCATATTTACGCAAGTCGTCCTCGGCAAAATAATCATCGAGGAAATGTTTTTCAACAACCAAGGTTGCACCGTCGATCTTACCCTCTGTACCATACAAAGCTGCAAAACCGTGCTCGTTCTTTGCATAGTTGCTCTTTGTTATCTGGAACTCCAGGATAGACTCTTTTGAATTACCTTCACGACCGAAGATGTCGTCGTATGCAGAACTGAAACCGTATTTCTTACTCTCGGTCTCGCCTGTATTCTGAATGAGGTCATAAGCATATTTCTTCTCCTTGATGTTCATAGGATCCTCGTCCTGCACACGCTGCATCTCGTCAAGAATGTACTGGCAGTGAGCGATAGCCTTGTCATAGTACTCGTCGGGAGTTGTTGTGGGAACAATCTTGTTGCCGTTTGCATCGACATAGTCGCTGTTCTCGCTCAAATAATACGAAGCGAAAGCTGCACGCCACATATCGACATCGGCCATAAGGGCATACACGGCATTTGTTGTAATTCTACCCAAGTTCTCTGAGCTGGGGAGGCCCGATTTCAACACAAGGTGGCTGGCCTCTTCGAGGTCGGCATAGATTGTGTTGAGGGCAGTCAAAGGATCTACCTGATGATATTCGGGAATTTCAGCGTCGTTGATAACAGCCTTCATAGACATAGGAATATCGCAGAAAGCACGTACAAGGTAGAAATGGGCCATTGCACGCAATGCAAGCATCTGGCCGCGTACTACTTGCATATCACCCTCGGAGAAGTTGGGGTCGTGGTCCATTACTGTGGGACCATACTCCAACACAAGGTTACAGTAGTTTATAACATTGTAGTAGGTGCTCCAAGATGCATAAGAGTTATCGTCGTAGAGCAGACCTTCCATCAAATACTCAATATTGGTATCCTCGCGGTTGGTGCGGAGGGTTACAGTTTCTGCACGCGACTCACCCCAAATGATACTGCTCTTCATTGCAGATGTGTTGAACATTGTCATATAAGCGGTGGCAACCATACCGTTTACCTCGGCCTTTGTGTGCCAGAAATTCTCGTGAACAATAACACTGGGGGGAATGATTGTCAAGAAATCGGTACACGAAGATATGAGCATTCCACACGCCAGAACAATCGCAAACACGAATTTGTTATACAATTTTATTATTTTTTTCATAATCGTCTTCTTCTTTTGCGTTATTAGAATCCCATTGATAATGATATTGTGTAAGAACGGGGACGGGGAGTTCTTGTGTTGTCATAGGCAATACCGTCGCCACCTGAACTTACCTCAGGCTCAAGACCTGTATACTTTGTCCAGAAGATAAGGTTGTCGGCCGATGCGAACACCGAAAGGTTTCTCAAACCGAGTTTCTTCACAAAATCCTGGCCGAACTGGTAAGAAATCTGCAAGTAAGAGAGACGCAAGTAAGAAGCATCCTCTACATAGCGGTCGCTACCAAGATAGTTGTATGCGTTTGAGCTACCAAACACAGCGCGGGGGATTTCGGTGATATCACCCTCTTTGCGCCAGCGCCAGTTGGTTGCAACGCTCTGGTTCTCGAACGACGACATACTCTCGTAACCCATACGCGACTTGTTCACTACATCTACACCATAGCGGTATGTGAAGTTGGTCTTCAAAGTCCACTTCTTGAAGAAACGGAAAGTGAAACCGAAACCACCCTGTGCTTTAGGGTTAGAGTTACCGAGGTAAACAATATCGAGCTGGTTGATTGTACCGTCGTGGTTGATATCTTCGTAGATGGCATCACCACCCTTGAATTCGTGGTTGTTGTGTGTTGACTGTGTCTCTTTGTCGTAGAAGAGAGTCATCTTTTTAGGAGTTTCGTCGGCATTGTATACTACGTTTCCGTTTTTGTCGTATACAATGGGACAAGTACCGTTACGACCGGCCTTTTTCTCCTCCAAAGCCTTCTCCCAGTTCTTGTAGCTGTAACGGTAGACACCCTTGTAACGGAAGCCGTAGATGGCACCGTAGGGGTTACCCACCTGCACACGGCCAAGATATGTACCGTTGCTGGGCGAGTCGTAAGACTCGTTTCTCTCGTCGAGGTAAGCCTCTTCCATTTCAATAATCTCGTTGTAGTTCTTACCGATGTTGAAGTACATACTTACACCGAAATTATCGTGAAGATTGAACTGTGATGTATTCAAGTTCAACTCCCAACCCGAGTTACGCATTGTACCCGAGTTCTTGTATGCAAGTGAACTGAAACCTGTTGTCGAAGGAATCTTGTAGTTCGACACAAGCTGGTCGTATGTTGTAGCGTTATAGTAGTTGAACGAACCGGTAATCTTTCCGTCGAAGAATCCGAAGTCAGAACCGATGTTGAACTCGCGTTTGTCCGATGTGCGAAGGTCGGTAAGACGGATGTTCTCCATATTGTAACCTCCGACACCAAGATAGCTCTTTCCGAATGCGCTGTAACGGTTGAATGTCTGGTTCTCACCGGGAGCGTGACCGTCCATACCGAAACCGGGACGCAAAGAGAACATTGAAAGAACGGGTTTTGCCCACTGCATCCAGGGCTCGTCACTTACGTTCCAACGTCCCGAGATTGCAGGGAATGCAACCCACTTTCTGTCGTCACCCATTGAGGTAAGACCCTCACCGCGGATTGAGAAACGCAACATATACTTAGACTTGTATGAGTAGTGAGCATCGTACACGAATGAAATGTTACGGCCCTCGCTCTTACCGGAGTTTGCGGTAGATAGTTTTGAACCGATGGTTGAGTTACTGATGCTACCTGTGGGGAGACCAGTTGAAGCCGATGACTGGTAGTTGCTTGAATTGGTTCTCAACTCAAACTGTCCGGTCATTGTCAAATAGTGGTCGGTGCTGCCGAGGTAAGGAATGAACACAAGGTTGTGGCGGGTTGAGAAGCCAAGACCCTTACTGTCGGTAGACTCAGAACGGTTCTTTGAGTCGCTCGACCACACCTCTTTTGTGAGTTCCGAGGGGCTGTAGATTGAAGCCGAAGAGGTTGAGGCGTTAAGGTTAACCATACCGCGATACTTCAACTGCGACTCCTGGTCCTCGAGACCCAAAAGGTTATACTCGAATGTGATTTGGGGGTTGATGCTGTAGTTCTCGGTGTCGTACTCGGCGATGTTACCAATGGCAACGGGGTTCTTCAAGCTCATATTGCTACGCAGCTTGTTGGTAGCAGTTTCGAGCATATTGTAGTACTCCGATGTATTGTTTCCATAGTCGTCCTGGCGGTATACGGCCATGTTAGGCATAATTCTCTGGGCAATATCCAAGAGACCGTCAGTGTTTCTCTTCTGCTTTGTGTAAGAGAATGCGAAGTCGGCAATAACCTTGATACGCTCAGACACGAAATAGTCGAGGGCAAGACGCGATGATATTGTGCTCAAGTCCTGGCCGATAATCTGTCCGGTCTCTTTTGTGTAAGAACCCGATACACGGAAGGTTGCCTTTTCACCACCACCATTGAGGTTAAGGGTATACTCGTGACGATAACCGTGTTGCGATACAAGGTCAACCCAATCGGTATTGTTGTTGAAGTTCTCGTACTCGGGGTGGTTCTTGTCGTAGTTAAGCTCGGGAATCTCCACATCGGCGGGGTTGTGGTTCTGGTTGAAGAGCGACTGCTTGATGAGCATAGTGTACTGGTCGCCATTCAAAAGGTTGATACCGTTGGGAGTCCATTTATCCTTGAACTTGTATGTAAAGCTTACACGAGTGGGACCGCGCTTACCACGTTTTGTCTTGATTTTGATAACACCGTTGGCACCACGTGAACCCCATACGGCACACGATGCGGCATCTTTCAATACCTCAATTTCGGCAATATCCTCGGTGTTGATCATAAGCAACTCGGCAAAACTCTCCTCGTTGGCGTTGGTAAGGTCGATAGCTGTCTCGTCAACCTCGAAGATGTTCTCGTCCACAACGAGCAGAGGCTGGAGCTGCGAGTCGGTACCCTCGAGCATAGATACACCACGCAGACGCATCTGTGTACCCGAACCCAAGTCACCCGAGCCCATTACGACGTCGAGACCGGCAATCTGTCCCTGCAAGGCCTCGTCGACCGATGCGAACGAAAGTCCCTCCATCTCCTCCATACTAATCTTCTGGGTAGCGTGAGTCATCTCTCGTTCGAGGATGTCCAATCCACCTGAACGGACAACCTCTTTTGCCTCAATGATAACCTCGTCGAGCACCTTGTCTTCAACCATCTTGATGTCGAATACTGTGCGCGAACCAATGGGCAGTCGTTGAGTCTTGTAACCTACATAAGAGATTTCGAGCTCATTGCTGATGTTTTTTACCACCATTGAGAAGTTACCCTCAAAGTCGGTTACAGCAGCCTCGATAATACGGTTGTTTTTATCACGTTCCGTAATGTTCACCATAATCAGCGGGCCTTCAGCGTCGCTGTAAATGGAGCCGGAAATTCTCGCGCCCTTTTGTGCAAAGGCCGATACACCGAGCATACAGCACAGCGCGAGCAACAATAAATGTTTTATCTTATTCATAACTGTTTATTTATTCTTCGCCAGTATTATTATTTAGAGGTAGAAGCTCCCGACGCTAAAGCAACCGAAGTAGGTTTTCCTGCGTTGTCGTAACGCATCAATCTACCGTCATCATCGCGTTCAAAATCGAGATTACCATTTTCATCTTCTACTACACGGAAGCCGTCGGCTGTAATAAGGATAAGGTTGTTACCATCCTTTACATAAGCCTCGGTTGTTGCTACCAGATAACCGGCAGTCACATATTCACGCTCAACACCTGTGATTGACGATGTAAAATGCTGGGCCGATTTTGCAAGCAGATACTTACCATTGTAAGAGCCCTCGCCCTCGGCAATTGTAAGAGTATCGATGGGCTCACCGCCGGTTGCAAATCTCTGCACCTTGCCATCGTAACCATAGAGAGACTTAAAGCACAAAGCATTGTCCACTAAGTGAGATACGGCGAATGAGCTTGTACGTATAGCTGTGGGAACCGACTTTTCGCCCTCTTTTACTACATCGAACTCAAAGTCGCGGCTCATAATGTTCCAAGCCTTATTCTCATTCCCATCCTCGTTCTGAACGTACGAGGTATTGCCAACCTCGTCGATAACAGCAATTGTGTTGTTATCCGATGTCACATTTACCTTCAGATATACGCCTCCGTCGAGTGCCTGTGTCGAGAATTCCTGTGATGTGAGGGGGTTGCCCTGCTCATCGGTAAATTCAAGGTCGCCATCTACGAACAAAGAGTTATCCTGGAAGTGGTAACGGATGAACTTGTTCAGCAAGCGCATCTGCGCACGCGCTCTTTCGGGATTCTTTGCTGCCTCGGCGTTGATTTTGCTCCAAGTGGGCAGACCATTGTTTACAAGTGACTTGATTGATGCATCAGAGGGCAGGTAAACGGTGTAATGGTGGGGCAACAAGAAAGGTACACCGTTCATTACAGAGTTATCACCCTCGTTGGTGTAGAATATAGAATAGAGTTGAACAGAGTCGGACGAAGAGTATTTAGCCTCGCCGGCAGTATTCTCTTTGAATAGAGTTTCGAGCACCTTCTTCACCTCAACACCGTCGCCGGCAAGCAACTTGTAGTACTCATTGAAGTAGCTCTTGTTTGCCTCGAGCTGCTCTTTGAGCGATTTTGTTGAAGGTGTGGGAACACCCGAATAGAGGTTCTTTTCGCTGAGCAACACTCCCTCATCGGGAACAGTACAGTAAGCGACACCATTTTCCTGATTTCTCTTAAATTTAGTTGCAATATTGCGTCCGCGCTCAATTTGTTCACCACCCTGTATCATATTCGAGTAGGCATTTACACGTACAGCACCACCACCCTTTGACAAGTAGTATTGTTTCGAAGGTCTAACCGAGTCGATTACAATGAGATAATCGAGGAGGTCGGTCATACGGTTATACAAGAAATAGGGGAACTTGCTCTTTGCGCTTGAGTTCTGGCCGAAATCAGTCTTTCCGGCACTCATATCGATAACATCGGCTTCAGGGGTATAATCCTCTGTTGCGGGGTCTATCTCGTATGTCTCTACATCGTACTTATAAGTTTTTGCATAGAGATAGGGTTTATCTTTCTTCTTGGGATGATTTGCATCGTAATGAAGCTCGTACACGGTAGCCTGCTTTTCGCCGGTCGCCGACATTGAATATCTTGACACGGGGTCGTAATACACAAAGAACTCATCATCGGGAGTAAAGAGTGTATACTCGGCATCCTTTGCAAGGAGATAAGAGTTATAACCAAGCTGCTGAATAACGTGGCGCATAACCAACATATTCTGCAAGATGATGGTGGGAGCCGACACTGCACTATAAGCAGTGGGACCGAATACCTTATTCAATATATATATAACACCGTTGTTTGCAACCACGCACTCATCGACGTCCGTCTCAACAATTCCCATCGCATCGTTGGCGTCGTTGGTAATCATATCGAACTTGCTGGGAACAGAGCCCACGAACGACTGCTGCATAAGGTTGTTCACAAACTTTGCAACAAGGTTGTCGGGTACATAGTCGAGAGCTTCAAGGAGTTTATCTACGCTATTGAGCTCGCCAAAAGCAGAGTTCTTTGAGTACACGTACTCCTCGAGGATAAGCGCACCCTCACCGTCTTTGAAATACTCCATCATTGCATTGTCGTTGGGGACGAGCAATGCAGCCATATCGCTCTGCACATCGAAAGTACCATATTTGTGCTGGTTTGCTCCCGGGTCGAAGAGAAGGACGTCGTCTGCCGAAGGACGGTCTTTAGCCTCAAGGATAGCGTTGTCTGCGGCAATACCGGTAACACCGCTCTTGTTGTAGTATTTGAGCGAGAAGATACTATCCTCCTTACCTGTTACCGAGTTGTAGGTTCTCGACAACTGCGCATCGTACACCGGCAAGCAGTAACGGTCGATGAGACGGCTGAAAACACGGGTTTTGGGATTGGGATTCCATTCGGGGTCGTATTTTGCAAGTGCGCGCAACTCCTCGGCCATATTCGAGGGAGGAATGAGCAGGTCGTCCAAGCGATAGAGGTAACCGTTCTGACAAACGATTGTGAGTGTATCATCAGAGAATTCGGTAAGTTCTACGTCGCTGTCCACGATTTTACGGTCATATATGTAAGCCTCACCGAACTTGTAGGTCTTGCCTTGCTTATTGAACAGGAACGAGATATCACTCTCGGTAACACCCTTGTTCTTGAGGTAGTCGGTAAGAATGTGCACCATCATAGGAGCTGTACCGTCCTTGGCAATGAGAAGTTGCTCGTCGCGTTGTGTTCCGCGCAAAGCGTCCCAATATTTGTTATACTTGGGCATATCCTCGGCCATTACAAGGGGAATTGAATCAACTGCCACCAAAGAGGTTGTACGGCGCAGGCAGGTACCCTCGTCCTCGCTCTTGCTCGACTTTGCCGACAACATATCGAGCAACATTGCGTCGTTGAGCATAGAAGCCTTAAGAATGAGTTTCAACTGCGACTCGCTGAAATCCTCGAATTTCTTCACGCCCCAACGGTTGTTGCTGTTGAAGAAACGCTCGAATGCTGCGTCGTCGGCCACGAAAACAGTTTTACTACCGGTCTTTTTGAAAGTCTCGGTTTCGCCCAATTTGTCAACAATGTCGGCATAGTAATCGTAAGTGTGACCGGTGTTGTTATCCCTGAGGAAAGCATACACGCTCTCACCTAACCACGAGGGCATCTTGCCATCGTCGTAAGAGTACTCGTCGAGGACATCCTCACAAGACTGGAAAGCGCCACCAATCACCAACAACATTAGCAATGCGGCCTTGCTGATTTTACTTAAACGGTGCTTTAACATAAGTACGAATTTTATTAATTATATTTTTTTTACTTTTTATCACATTTCACGTATTGGCACAATGAGCCACTATGTAACGTGCAAAAATAAGACTTTTCAATAAATATTCGCATAAATCCTGTTATTTTTTTCCCGTTTGACCGTTTTTTTCACATAATAAATAAAAAAAGCTCCAAAGCCAGGCATTTTCGCACGAACTTTGGAGAACTTTGCAATTTATCTCTTTTAACAGTTAAATGTTAATTTTCACTATTAGATTGCACATATTTAACATTTACAGCATCGCCTTTTATTATATCGGCAAAGCGCTGCGGCTCTATTATTACAGGCTCCACCATAAACTCGGGAACGTTGTATGAGCGGTCGAAGAAGCTATAATAATCGGCTGTTTTCTGTGGCAGCAGGAAGGCTTTTTCGGCCTTGCCGTCGGGGGTTACGTGAGCTATATAAAGACGGCTGTAATTGGTGTCTTCGCGACGGCTGGCAAAGAGAATCCAGCGGCCTGTGCTGTTCCACGAATGGTAGCTTTCGGCATACGCCGAATTGGCCTTTTCAAGCGGCCAATAGTCACCTGTTTCAAGGTTCATTATGTAGAGGTCGGCGTCGTTATGCCATATGTGAAAACAGCCATATTCGGCCATTGCAAACAGCAGATATTTTCCGCAGGGCGACACACGCGGGAAGGTTGCGCTCTTGCCCAACGCTGCTGCATTGAACACCGTGTCGGCCTTTCCGAAGGCACGTGTCACGGGGTCGAACGAACGGCTTAACACGCTGTATTTTATATCTTTATAGTTCCTCACCTCGGCAGAGACGTCGCTTTCTCCCTCCTCGCGGTGCGGGAAGTGCGAAGAGCAATAATAGAGTGTGCGGCCATCGGGCGACCACCAGGGGAACACCTCCAGTTTTGTAGAGTCGTTGGCCACGTTGGTAATAGTAAGGTTCGCAGGGTCGAAGAGGATAATGTCGCTCTTCGTGTCCTGCACCTCAATTTTGTTGGGGTGCTTCGTGTGGAAAATCTGGCCGGTCTTGTTCACCGAATAGGCTACAAAATCGTAGCGGGGATTAAAGGCGGGGTAAACACCTGCCGAGAGGGTTGAATCGGTTGCCATATTCACCTTGAACGGACGACCGTTGTGCACAAACACCGTTCCACCCTTGTACTGACGCACGTGGAACTGCATATTGTCGGTTTTATGGTTCTTGTAGGCGTGGCAGTTGATGCACTGTCCCTCGGGCTCGCGCGTAACGAGCATATTATTATATATTATCTCCTCGTCAAA
The DNA here is from genome assembly GCA_045636125.1 of Bacteroidaceae bacterium. Lineage (GTDB taxonomy): Bacteria > Bacteroidota > Bacteroidia > Bacteroidales > Bacteroidaceae > HGM04593. The sequence continues at coordinate 60,118 of JAZTWX010000017.1, read as the reverse complement.
GGTCGAAAGGTTGCGCTGCGATATGCTCAAACGCTCGTATGCCACATACGACGGCGGGATGAGACGGTACGATATATAGCCGTCTATCGAGTCGGGCGACACTTTGTAGTAGAACGGTTCATACACGCGCCACTTGCCGTCTATAGCAGTAAACACCTCCACTTTCACCTGCCCGCCGGTTGCCGCTGCAAGCATTTTCTGCCAGTCGGCCGGTTTGGGAGCGACCTCGTTGCCTGCAAGCAGAATTTCATTTGCGCCGCACGAGAGACGTGTGACATACTCGTCGGCCGCATCGTTTATGCTGAACACAAGCGGTGCTATATTACAGGGAATTGTAACATTTACATAGTCGGGATATATTGCCGGCAGCACCCCTGTACATGTGTATTTTTGGGGCACCGACGGGGTGCAGGCTGCCACTAAAGCCGCTACCGCCACCGCGCATATATTTCTTGTTAATCGTTTCATTTGCAATGGTTTTAGTTAGTTTTTATATTACGCACAAAGAAATAGAAATACCAATAGGTGTCGCCGAATTCCTCCACAAAATAGGGTGCCATTTCGGTCTCTTTCATACCCTTGAAATCTTTTGTCTTTGCAATGAATTTTTCCATACGGCGCTTAACCGCAGCATCAATGGGCATATTGGTTGTAATATCCTTGCTGAGGGTTGTAAAGAGCTGGACAGCCTCTTGAATATGCATAGGCACGCGTTGCAGCTTCACCTTCGCCAGATAGCGGCTCATTGCCGGCCAGAAAGCATTCACATCCTTTTTTATCATCGAATGGAGCACTGCGGCTTCGGCATAAAGACGGCTGTCGTCTGGCGTGTAAGTGCCCAACATACTTGTAGTAAGGTACATTTCAACGTAAGAATCGTCGAGCTCCAACGCATCGCGGTATTTATACATAAGCAACGGCATTGCATACTCCTTTTGCTTGGAAATGAGCGAGGGAGTCTTTATCATCTTTTCGGCATTTTCGGCGAACTGACGATAGAAAAGCGTGTGTTTCAATATATTGACATAACGCATCGCAAGCTTGTGCTGCCCCGACAAGAGCATACAGTTGAGAGCGTGCTTGAGGTACTCGTTTCGCCAGCCATACTCCACCGAATTTTCTATGCACCAACGGTAGCAGAAATTAAACTTACCATATTGATAATAGTTCATCATACCACCTGTTTGGGTGAGATGCACAACACCGGGGTGAGCAATATCGGAGCTGCCGTCGGGGTAAGTAAAGGCCTCATCGAGCGCACGACCAAGCTTAAGAAGAGCCATATTCTTGTTTATCACAATCTGGCGGGTGGGCACATCGGCATCCTTTGCATAAGCTGCAACAGCCTCCCAATCACCATCCCATATAGCGCGGTTCTGCTTGTTCTCGATGCGGAAGTTGGCATCGCCGTACCAATATACCCAAGTAAAGGCCACTATTGCCACTGCAAGCACACCCTGCACCGCGACACTGCATTGCTCGGCACGTTTGTCGGCAGCTTCAGCTGCCAACGAGCCCTTGAGCACAGCAAGCAGCAAGCCTGCGACAACCAGCAATATAAACGGCAACCAATACTCCATAATACCGTTGGGGTACATCTTTTCGCTATATGTTACCCACTGGTTGATGGGAGTACCGGCAAGAGCTATCTGCTCCACCGCCATTGTGGAATACACCTTGTAATAATACCACAATGGCACCGAATAGAGCAAGGTTGCAGTTACCACAAAAGCCACCACTCCAAACAGCACACCCCTGCGAGCCTTAATGGTGTCGACAAGAGCACCCACTGCCATAACCGCAGAGCCCGCAAGAGCCCAAGCGCCAAAAAGCGGGAAACCCAAGAAAGTCCACGCCAGAATAAAGGCACAGCGATAGCCGGGACGCAACTTATAGCAGCACCACACTGCCAACATCACAAGCAACGTTCCCACCAGCGGCATATAATAGAAGCCCTGCATTTTCACATAGAATATCCAGTAGCCCAACTGCGTGGTACACGCAAGCACCAGCACCACGGGCAAGAGAGCCAACAGCGACCAGCGCTCGGGCAAGGCAAAAGCCTTTTTCACAACGCAATAGAGGACAAACAGCAGCGCCACATACACCGTCGCACCCAAAATGGGGTAATAGAAGAACTGTATGAAGAACGCGCCCAGCCACCCCAGGAAGCCGGCAGGCAGAGCTACAGATTCTTCAAGGAACTGCCATTTATAGAGAAAGAGCGACTGCTCCCCCACTCTGAAAAGAGTATCACTCTCCCAAAAGGCGAGCAGCAGCCACACAACCACAAAAAACGCAGCTGTGAAGATATTTCTTGCCCGCAGAGCGCCACAGCAAGGCTTAACGACCTTTGCCGCATTACCGCTCACTTTATTTTCATTATTTTTCATCGAAACAATTTTTCGAGTTATTTCCATACTTAAATTTTTGCCTTGTACAGCAGATAATGGTCAAGCACAACAAGCGCAGCCATAGCCTCAACCACAGGCACAGCACGGGGCACCACACAAGGATCGTGACGGCCACGGGCCTTCACCACCGTGTCGCTTCCATCGGCAGCAACAGTAGGTTGTTCCATAAGCAGCGTTGCAACAGGCTTGAACGCCACCCTGAAATAGATGTCGTTGCCATTTGATATTCCTCCTTGCACGCCACCACTGTTATTGGTGCGGGTTGCTATGCAACCTCTGTCGTTGTAGAATATATCATTCTGCTGCGACCCACGGCCGCTTGCCGCCGCAAAGCCCAACCCGTAATCGAAGCCTTTTGCCGCGTTTATAGAGAGCATTGCTGCCGCCAACGACGATGTGAGCTTGCCATACAAAGGCTCGCCCAAGCCCACAGGAGCACCCTTTATCACACAGGTTACAACGCCGCCAATGGTGTCGCCACAACGCTTCACATCGAGGATAAGTTCCTCCATTGCCGCAGCCTTTTCACTATCGGGACAACGCGCAATGTTACTCTCTACAGCAGCAAGGTCGTATGCTGTATAAGGCTTTTCAAGCACAATTTCACCCACTTGCGAGGTGTAGGCCTGCACGGTTATTCCCAGCTGCTGCAAAGCGAGCTTTGCAAGCGCACCGGCACACACGCGCACCGCTGTTTCACGGGCCGACGAACGGCCGCCACCGCGGTGGTCGCGCACGCCATATTTCACATCGTAAACATAGTCGGCGTGCGAGGGACGATAGACGGTACGCAAGTTGTCATAGTCGTTGCTATGATTATTTGTGTTGTAAATAGCAAAGGCTATGGGCGTACCAGTGGTGCGTCCCTCGAATATTCCCGAGAGAAAATGTACCTCATCGGCCTCGTTACGCGATGTTGTCACCGCGCTCTGACCGGGACGGCGGCGCTGCATTTCGGCACGCACGAAACCCTCATCAACCACAATTCCGGCCGGAAAGCCGTCAATAACTCCACCAATAGCCGTGCCGTGCGATTCACCGAAGGTAGTAAGGCGCAAAAGCGTTCCTGTACTATTCATCTATATATTCTTTTTTAATGGCAACCGCCGCAACCCTCATCACAACCTTCGCCACAGCTTCCGCCGCCGCAACCGCTGCAACCGCCGCAACCACGCTGCGATGCACGGAGAGCGTCGTAGAATTTCTTCATCTCGGCCTCTGTAGCAACACGCGAATCGACCACGTTGCCAAAGAACTGCAGGTCGCAACCGGCCAAAGGATGATTAAAGTCCATAACAACCTTCACGGGAGTAACCTCCTTTACTGTTCCCAGGATGGGTGAGCCGTCGGCACGCATCATCTCAATTACATTGCCCACATAAACGTGAGCCGAGTCGAACTTGCCGTCGATGGTAAACACCTCGCGATCGAAATCCTGAACGTGGTCGGGGTCGTACTCGCCGTAAGCGTCGGCAAAGGGGATGGTAAAGTCGAAAGAATCGCCCTTCTTCAAATCCTTCAAAGCATCCTCAAAAGCATCGAGGGTGTAACCCACGCCGCTCAAGAACTCAAATGGTTGCTCACGGGTTGTCTTTTCAACCTCTTCACACTCACCGTTACGGTGCGACACCAATGTATATGCCACACGTATCTTTTTGTTTGTAATATTCTCCATAATTATTTTTTGTATTGTGTTAATAAATCGGGGTTAAAATTCTTAATGTAAACAAGGTTTGCTGCAACCTCGGCTTCGGCAAGAGCAACGTAACGCACAAGCGACGAAGCAAAAAGTTCCTCATCGGCAGCCGCGTCGGCAAGCAAAAGAGCCGACATCACGCAGCAGGCTACCGAGTCGTAGAGACGACGGGCAAGAAAATCTATAATCTCCTGGTTCTCGAACGACTGCACAACAGCAAGCATTTCGGCATAGCTGCCACACATTGCCTCAATGCGCTCTTTCACAGGCTGCAAAGCGGCGGGCACGGGCGCAGCAAGATACTCTCCCAGCAACTGTGTGTAGAAGCCGCTGGTGGCGTAGCGGGTAGATGCTACCACCTGCAGCTGCGTAGTGCCCTCGTATATTGAGGTAATGCGCGCATCGCGGTAGAGGCGCTCACACGTGTAGTCGCGCATATAACCCGAACCACCGTGCACCTGCACAGCGTCGTAGGCGTTCTTGTTGGCAATTTCGCTACCTGTTCCCTTTATAAGAGGGGTGAGTGCATCGGCCTTTTTCGAGAACTGTTTCTGCTCGGCACGCTCTTCGGGGGTGAGAGTGCGTTCGCGGGCAAGGTCGGCAAGCTGGTAGCTCATATCGACATTGCGAGCAGTCTCATAGAGAAGGCTGCGGGCTGCGTCGAGGCGGGCTTTCATATTGCCCACAAGGTCGTACACCGGGGGAAGTTCAATAATGGCTTTTCCGAACTGCTTGCGCTCACGGGCATAGGCAACAGCCTCCTCGTAGGCTGCCTGCGCTATTGCAACGCTCTGTGCAGCAATGCCCAAACGGGCGCCGTTCATAAGTGACATTACATATTTTATGAGGCCCATCTTGCGGCTGCCGCAAAGCTCGGCCGGAGCGTGGTCGAAGACTATTTCACAAGTGGGCGAGCCGTGTATTCCCATTTTTTCCTCAATGCGGCGGGTCTTCACCCTGCCGCAGCTCTTTTCACAGATGAAGAGCGAGAGGCCGCGGCCGTCGACACTGCCCTCTTCGCTGCGGGCAAGCACAAGGTGCACATCGCTGTCGCCGTTGGTAATGAAACGCTTCACACCGTCGAGATACCAGCGGTTCTCTTCGGCGTCGAAAGTTGCTTTGAGGCGAACACTCTGCAGGTCGCTGCCCGCGTCGGGCTCAGTAAGGTCCATCGACATTGTCTCGCCCGCACATATACGCGGCAATATGCGTTCACACTGCTCCGCTGTGCCAAAGTTGTATATCGTTTCGGCACAATCCTGCAAGCCCCATAGGTTACCGAAGGCTGCGTCGGCGCGGCACACAACATCCTGTATCATTGTAAATACCGCAACAGGGAAGTTAAGGCCACCGTATTTGCGGGGGAGCGACACTCCCATAAGCCCCGCCTGACGGAAAAGTTCCATATTCTCGGCTGTTGCGGGAGAGTATTTCACACGGCCATCCTCAACCGTGGGACCCTCAACCTCGGTGCGTGCCACATTGGGCGCAACAACATCGGCACAAAGTTCCCCCACAAGATGAAGAACCTGTTCATAGCCCTGCAACGCCTCTGTAAAGTCGATGGGAGCATAATTGTATTCGGCACTTTGCGAGTAACCGTGCTCCTTCATTGCCACAATGCGTTCGAGGAGCGGGTGGCGCAGATAGTGTGCAAGTGCTTTATTGTCGCTATAATAGTTCATTGTTTCTGCTGATAATAGGTTATTATTTGCGGAATTACATCTTCGACACGGCCCGTTACCACATAATCGGCAATAGCGTTTATGGGAGCGTCGGGGTCGCTGTTTATGGAGATAATTATTCCGCTGTCCTTCATTCCCGCAATGTGCTGCACCTGCCCCGATATTCCGCAGGCGAAATATACTTTGGGGCGCACCGTGAGGCCTGTCTGCCCCACCTGGCGGTCGCGGGTTACAAAGCCTGCATCCACAGCCGCGCGGGTGGCACCCACTTCGGCGTGCAACAGGTGGGCAAGCTCAAAAAGCTTGTCGAAATTCTCTTTGCAGCCCACGCCGTAGCCTCCGGCTACCACAATGGGAGCGTTTTTGAGGTTATTTGCTGCAGGGCGCACACTCCTTTCGAGCACCTCAACCACAAAATCGGCGGGGGTAACATAAAGTTCCACATTGTGCTCAACCACCTCGCCACGATAATCGGCCGGACGACAAGCGTACAGCGGCATCACACCCTCGCGCACCGTTGCCATTTGCGGGCGGTTGTGGGGGTTGACGATTGTTGCCACAATGTTACCGCCAAAGGCGGGACGTATTTGGTAGAGCAGGTCTTTTATTGTTGTTCCGCTCTTTTTGTCTTCGTAATCACCAATTTCAAGCGCGGTGCAGTCGGCGGTGAGGCCGCAACCGAGCTCTGCGGTGATGCGGGGGGCAAGGTCGCGCCCCATAATGGTTGCTCCGAGCAGGAATATCTGATAGTTTTTTTCGCGCACAAGCTTGCACAGCGCCGTTGCAAAGGGCTGTGTGGTGTAAGGGTTCAAACGGCTGTCGTCGAAAAGGTGCAGAGTATCCACTCCATAAGGGAACACCTGTGCAGGAACGCCCTGCAGGCCGGCACCCAGCGCAACCGCTTCGAGCTTCACGCCCAACCTATCGGCCAAGCGACGGCCTTCACTCAATAGTTCAAGGCTCACTTCGGCCACACGCGAAGAGTTCATTTCGCAAAATACCAATATGTTTTCCATAGCCTTTTTATCCTATTGTGTGATTTTCGAGCAACTCGGCAACAAGTGATTTTATATCGTCGCCGCTGTCGCTGTATTTCTTACTCTCTTTTGCCTTGAACGAGATGCTCTCCACCATTTTTACCTTTGTGGGAGAGCCTGCAAGACCGCAACGCACCGCATCGCCGCCAACATAGGCAAGGTTCCACTCCTTTATGGTGAGAGCACTGTCGGCCGCAGCCTGCGCTGCATACTTGTACCCCTCGGCAGCCTGCTCGCTTTCAGTGGCTGCGCGGTGGAAGCGGAGCATACGGTAGGCGTTGCGGGGGCGGGGTTGCGCACCACTGCCGTCGACTGTGAGCAACAGGGGAAGAGGCGCTTTCACAACCTCGGCACCATTTTCAATTGCACGTTCCACGGTGAGAGCGCCATTTTCAATAGCCACCACCTTGCGCACGCAAGTAACCTGCGGCAGAGCAAGCTGGCACGCCACCTGCGGGCCCACCTGCGCAGTATCACCGTCAATTGCCTGACGGCCGCAGAGTATTATATCGTAACTGCCCATTTTGCGTATAGCCGCCGAAAGGGCATAAGAGGTTGCAAGCGTGTCGGCACCGGCAAAAGCAATATCGCTCAAGAGCACAGCCTCATCGGCTCCACGGTAAAGAGCCTCGCGCAAAAGTTCCGACGCTCTTTTGGGGCCCATTGTGAGCACTGTGATGCGGCTGCCGGGGCAAGAATCCTTCAGGCGCAGCGCCTGCTCAAGAGCTGCAAGGTCGTCGGGGTTGAAGACTGCCGGCAGAGCAGCACGGTTAATGGTACCGTCGGCATTCATTGCCTGCGAGCCCGCCATTCTTGTGTCGGGCACCTGCTTTGCAAGAACAATTATATTCAGGTTCATACTTTATTGGTTATTTACAACAGGCTTTTTCCACTTCAACGGCAAAAGCCTATTCTGTGCAAAGTTATAAATTGTTTGTAAAAATTCAAATGCGCGAGGGGCTAAAATCGCGCTCGCGCGAGGAAATAGAAAGATTGACGCCGCAAAAAGCCTGTTTTTTGAGCAGAAAACGCAAAAACATAACCGCGAGGCAATGTGTTACTACGTAAAAATTCACAGCTTATGCAAAAGTTATTCACAATTCCACTCGTTTGCGCCATTGCCACAATGAGCGTGACCGCACAAGATGGCGCAAATTACCTGCGTACACCACTGCCAAAAGATTGGGCCGCCGACGGAGAGTTTTTCGAGCAGAAAATGCCGGCCGACGACCTTTGGTGGAGAAATTTCGAAGATGCCACGCTCGACTCGCTCATAAACATTGCCGTTACGCGCAATTTTCAGGTGCTTGGCGCAATAGAAAACATAAAGCGTGCAAAAGCACAGTGGCGGCAGGCGCAAGGCAACCTCTACCCCACCGTTGACCTTTCGGCCGGCTGGCAACGTGCCAAAAGCAGCGGTAACACCGCGCAGACACTCTACCGCGAGAGCTGGGACGGCTATTTCAGCGGGGGTGTAAGCGCAAGTTGGCAGATGGATGTTTTCGGGAGCATATATATGCGCGCAAAGGCACAGAAACGGCTTTTTCAAGCAACCGAGGAGGAGTACCGCGCTGTGATGACCGCTCTCTGCGCGAGCGTTGCAACCAATTGGTTTTCACTGCGCGAGAGCCTTGCACGGCTCGAGGTTCTGCGCAGCAATGTGGAGTCGCAAAAGGAGATTATGAACATTGTGACAGCGCGCTACAACAGCGGCCTTGCGTCGAAGCTCGATGTGGCCCAGTCGCGGTCGGTCTACTACAACACCCGAGCGCAGATTCCCGCGATGCAGGCTGCCATAGACGGCTACCGCAACACCCTTGCAACATTGCTGGGCTGCTACCCACAGCAGCTCACCGGGCTCACCGCTGCAACCACCCTGCCGTCGTACATAGAGCCACTGGCGTTGGGCGTGCCGGGTAACCTGCTGCGGCGCAGGCCCGACATAAGACAGGCTGAGAGGGAGATTGAGTCCTACGCGGCTGCACTGGGTGCAAGCAAGCGCGACTGGCTGCCGGCCTTTTACCTCACAGGCTCAATTGGTTACGCCGCCGACAAACCCAAAGAGCTACCCCACTCACGCAGCCTCACCTGGGAAATTGCGCCCACCATAAAATGGAACATTTTCAACGGTGGGAAAAGCGCAAATGCCACCCGTGAGGCACGGGCTGCACTCGAGCAGAGCATCATCGCATTCAACAGCAGCGTGCTCACCGCGATGCAGGAGGTTGAAACAGCTATGAGCAACTACAAGAACTCAATAACAGAGATTGTGAGCATTAAAGAGGCTGTGAACCAGAGCAGCGAAACGCTCACCCTCTCACTTGAACTCTACAAGCAAGGGCTTGCGCAATTCCAGAGCGTGCTCGACGCACAGCGCACCCTTCTCAATTATCAGGACCGCCTTGTGCAGGCACAGGGAGCCTCGCTCATATACCTTGTACAGCTCTACGAGGCATTGGGCGGCGGATGGTAAAAATCAACAAGAAGCACTATATGAAAAGACTGTTCCTTATGGCAACGGTGGCTGCAACAGCCGCCTGCCACAGCGGCGACAAAGAGACCGCACCCACGGCTGCAATTCCCGTGGAAGTTTCCACCCCCATTGTGCGCGAGGTAACCCTCACGCGCGAATACCCCGGCTACCTCGAGGCCGACGCCACAATATCAATTGTGGGGCGGGCAAGCGGCACGCTCATAAAACAGAACTACACGGCCGGCAGCCGAGTGAAAAAAGGCGACATACTTTTTGTGGTGGAGCCCACGCTCTACGAAAATGCCGTCGCACAGGCCGAAGCTGCACTTAAAACCGCCGAAGCGGGGCTCGAATATGCCCGCAGCAACTACGAGCGCATGCAACAGGCCATAGAGAGCGACGCTGTGAGCCAGATAGAGTTCCTGCAAGCCAAAAGCAATGTAAAGAGCTACGAGGCACAAGTGAGCAATGCCCGTGCAGCATTGAGCACGGCACGCACCAACCTCGGCTACTGCTATGTGAAAGCACCGGTAGACGGCGTTGCGGGCATTGAGAACCACTCCATCGGCACATATATCCCGGGAGCGGCAAGCCCTGTGGAACTGTGCAAAATGTACAAGGACAACAAAATGTATGCCCACTTCGATATTGGCGACAACCAATGGATAAACCAGCAGAAGCGCAGCGACGTTGTGGGCAAGGAGGAGTATATAACCTTTACCTTGGGCAACGAAAAGTATTACCGTTGGAAGGCAAAAATGGATTACTTGTCGCCCGACATCAATCTAAGCACGGGAACATTGCGCGTGCGTGCCGAGCTCGACAACGGCAACTTTTTCCTCAAGCCGGGCAGCTACATAAGCGTGGTGCTCCCCTACGAAAAGATTGCCGACGGAATTCTTGTGAAGGATGCCGCAATAGGCACCGACCAGCTTGGGAAATATCTTTACATTGTGAGCGACAGCAACATTGTACAATACCGCAGCATTGAAACGGGTAACCTTGTCGACGACACGCTGCGGTTGGTGACAAGCGGCATTGAGCCTAATGAAAAATATGTTACAAAAGCCCTGCTTAAAGTGCGCAACGGGATGCCCGTAACCCCCATTATGGAGAGAGAAAAAATGTAACGCCAACCCACCCCAAAAAGCAACAATTATGAATTTCCCGAAATTCTTTATAGAACGCCCCATATTCGCATCGGTACTATCCCTGCTGTTGCTTGTAGCCGGTGGCATATCACTCTTCGTGCTCCCCATTGACCAATACCCGTCGATAACCCCACCCACGGTGCAGGTGAACGCAATATACCCCGGCGCAAATGCCGAAACAATTGCGCAGACAGTGGGAATTCCCATAGAGCAACAGGTGAACGGCGTCGATAATATGATTTATATGAGCTCCACAAGCTCATCGGCAGGAACCTACCGCCTCACAGTAACCTTTGAAGTGGGCACCGACATTGATATGGCAACCGTGCTCGTACAGAACAGGGTGAACATTGCGATGAACTCACTACCGTCGGAGGTTGTGCAACAAGGTGTTACGGTGCAGAAGCAGTCGTCGAACGTAGTACTTTTCATCACCCTCACGGGCGACAGCACCTACAACCAGCTCTACCTTTCGAACTACGCCGAGCTACAGATTGTCGACCAGCTCACACGCACCCCGGGAGTGGGTTCGGTAAACATTATGGGCGCAGGTAACTACTCTATGCGCGTGTGGCTCGACCCCGAGGCAATGCGCATACGCGGAATTTCTCCCGCCGAGGTATATTCGGCAATATCGAAGCAGAACCTTGCAATTTCGGCGGGATATGTGGGACAGACAATCGGTGAGGGAGCCGACAACGCTTTTCAATACACGCTCAACGTGCGTGGAAGGCTGCGCGACGCCGAGGAGTTTGCCGACATTGTGATAAGGAGCAACGGTGTTGAGATGCTGCGCCTGCGCGATATTGCTGAAATTGAGATTGGCAGCGAAACGTACGCATCCTCATCGCGGCTCCGCGGAAAGCCCACCGCCGCTCTTGCCGTGTATCAACTGCCGGGGTCGAGCTCGCTTGCCGTTTCAAAAGCTGTGCGCGAGAAGATGGATGAACTTGGCACGAACTTTCCACCGGGAGTAGAATACCAGATTGCGCTCGACACCACCGATGTTATGCGCAGTTCCATTGAAGAGGTGCTTTTCACGCTACTGGAGACAACGGTGCTTGTAATTCTTGTGATTTTCCTCTTTTTGCAGAACTGGAGGGCAACGCTCATCCCCTGCCTCACAATTCCCGTGTCGCTCATTGGCACGCTTGCGGTGATGTTGCTGCTGGGCTTTTCCATAAACACGCTGTCGCTCTTCGGCCTCATCCTTGCAATTGCCATTGTGGTGGACGACGCCATTGTGGTGGTGGAAAATGCCACACGCATACTCGACGAGGAGAAGCTGTCGCCGCGCGAAGCTACCGAAAAGGCTATGGACGAAATTTCGGGGCCCATTGTGGGAGTGGTACTTGTGATGATGGCAGTGTTCATCCCCACCACAATGATCAGCGGTATTTCGGGGCAGCTCTACAAGCAATTTGCACTCACAATTGCCACCGCAACACTGCTCAGCGGCTTCAACTCACTCACGCTCACCCCCGCACTGTGTGCGCTGCTGCTTCGCCCCACAAGCGAGAGGAAAGAGGGGTGGTTCTTCAGGGGTTTCAACAAGGGCTACAAAGCCCTGCAGCGCTACTACGACCACGCAGTCTCCTTTCTGCTGCGCAAGGCGTGGGTGGCCGGCGGAACGTTTGCCGCACTGTCGTTGCTGGCACTTTATATGTTCGGCGCGTGGCCCACAACCTTTATCCCCGACGAAGATGACGGCTATTTTATAATTGCCGTGCAGCTGCCACCGGCCGCCTCGTTGAGCCGCACCGAAAAGGTTGCCGCAAAGGTTGAAAAGATTGTCTCGTCGTACCCCGAAGTTAAAACTAACATAAGCATAAGCGGTTACAGCATACTCAACAACGGCCAGCAGAGCAACGCCGCCAGTGTATTTGTGGTGCTGAAAGACTGGAGCGAGAGAAAAGAGAAAGAGCAGAAGGCCGCAGCCATTGTGGAGCGTTTCAACCGCCAGGCTTACGTGGAGATTGAAGAGGCACAGTGCTTTGCCATAGTGCCGCCCGCAATACCGGGAATAGGCAACGTGGGAGGCCTGCAATTGCAGGTAGAGGACCGCAAGGCGCTTGGAACGACCGAGCTTCAAAAGGCAATAGATGCACTTATGGCGGCACAGCAGAAGGCCCCCGCCGTGGAGAGCATGAACAGCTCCTACGAGGCCGATGTTCCGCAATATTTCCTGAATATCGACCGTGAAAAAGCAATATCAATGGGACTCGATATGGGCAACGTGCTTTCTACACTCAGCTACTATATGGGCGCGATATATGTGAACGATTTTGTGATGCTCGGCCGAATATGGCAGGTAAAGATGGCTGCGGGCGAAAAGAGCCAGAAGGTTATCGACAACGTGTTACAGCTGAGCCTTGCCAACAACAAAGGGCAAATGGTTCCTTTCAGCAGTTTTATCACAGTAGAAGAGATTCTTGGAGTGGACCAGATGGGGCGCTACAATATGTACAACAGCGCAGCCGTTACCTGCAACGTATCGCAAGGATACAGCACAAGCGAGGCTATGAACGAAGTGGAACAGCTTTTCGCCGACGAGGTTGGGCAGGAATTCGGTTACGAATGGACAGGCGTTGCCTACCAGGAGAAGAAGGCCGGCAGCAGCACCGCAATAATATTTGCAATAGCAATTCTCGTGGCCTACCTTGTGCTGGCCGCACAGTACGAGAGCTGGACAAGCCCCGTTGCCGCAATCACAGGCGTGCCCGTAGCCCTGCTTGGAGCAATTGCCGGCTGCTGGTTATTCGATATTCCTGTGAGCGTATACACGCAGGTGGGAATAATACTGCTCATAGCCCTCAGCGCAAAGAACGGCATTCTGATTGTGGAATTTGCGCGCGATTTTCGCGCCGGCGGCAACAGCATACGAAACAGTGCAGCCGAGGCCGGGCACGTACGTCTGCGCCCCATATTAATGACCTCTTTCGCCTTTGTGCTGGGTGTTATGCCACTGCTTTTTGCAGGCGGAGCAGGCGCTAACGCCCGCCTCTCGCTTGGTGCGGCAGTGGTTTTTGGAATGTTGCTCAACACGGTTATTGCCACGCTCTACATCCCCAACTGGTACGAATGGATGCAGACGCTCGAAGAGAAATTGCGCAAGAAAAAACCACAAGAAAACAACTGATACAAAGGGCGGCAAACGCCTGCACCGTGCCTTCTTGCGAGAAAGAGAAAAATAACAGAGGCTGCAATTTGCAGCCTCTGTTGTTTATATCGAAACAAATTTAATTTCACACTTCGACGCCACCTTACCGTTCTCCTTGGTGACCTGCGCAACGTAGTGATTTTCGCCAACCTCCTTAATGCCGTAAGCAAGCTCCTCGCAGGCTGCTCCCTCCTGCATATAACTCACAACAAGGTCGGTAACGTTGTGTGTATCCATATAATGGAGGGGAAAATGGTCGAAAATATGTTCGAGCGTACGCACGCTGTTCATATGACCGTTGATATCGACGTCGCTGTACTGCGGGCGACGGCTGAAGGTAATTTCTTCCACCGGTGTACGGTTTATCGCCGGGATGCGATTTATGGCAAAAGGCTCGTCGGGCAACACACATTCGAGCAGGCGGTTGCCTATGTCGCCGTTAAGGTCGACCGATGTGCGGGTTTCAAGGTTCATTAGCGCAAAGGTAGCCAGCAACGATGCAATAACGTTGCCATCCTCGTCGACAACCCTTATGCAACGGTCGGTAAAGCCGTGATAGAGGTTGCGCACCCACGTTTCAATGTAATAACTCTCGCGCCAAGCGGGCAGGCGGTCGATGTGGAGGGCCATACGCGCAAGTACCCAACCAAGCGTGCTTGTCGCTCCAAAGCCTCGCGCCTCGCCGTGGCGGCCGCCGCAGGTGAGCATCTGGTTGCACAATGTGGTGGGACGTACTCGGCCCATTTTATCTACGGTAAACGTTTCGGCATAATAGGGGAAACGGTCTATTTTCAAATTTTCACTCATATTTTTCGGTTTACAGGCTGCGTGCAGCCGTGGGATTATATCTATATATAATTATTTATGGTTCTCTTTTGTTCCGAAGGGGAGCTCTTTACCCTGCAATCTCGCTCAATTCGAGCCAGCGGAGGGTTTTTGTGTCTATAAGTTCCATTACCTCACCTATGCGTTTCGATTTTTCCATCAACGCATCGTTGGAGAGGGCGCCGCTGCACATTTCGGCTTCGAGCGCGGCTTTTTCCTCTTCGAGAGCCATTATTTCCCCTTCGAGAGCCTCATACTCGCGTTTCTCCTTGAAGGTGAGCTTGCGCTTATCCTCGTTGCGATAGCTCTGCTTTGCAGGCTGTGCCTTTGCGCTGCTCTTTTCGGCAGTTGCGGCACGTTCCTCCTCGCGCCAGTCGCGGTAGTCGGTGTAATTGCCGGGGAAGTCCTTTATATCGCCCTCGCCATTGAACACAAAAAGGTGGTCAACAACCTTGTCCATAAAGTAGCGGTCGTGGCTGACCACTATGACGCACCCCTTAAAGTCGCTCAAATACTCTTCGAGCACCTGCAGGGTTTCAATGTCGAGGTCGTTTGTGGGCTCGTCGAGCACAAGGAAATTGGGGTTGCTCATGAGCACGGTGCACAGGTAAAGGCGACGTTTTTCTCCACCGCTGAGCTTGCACACGTAGCTATATTGCTTTTCGGGCGAGAAGAGGAAATGTTGCAGAAACTGCGACGCCGACAGCATTTTACCGCCCACGGGGATGAATTCGGCAATGTTCTTCACAACATCAATAACCTTCATATCGTCGTTGAACGAAAGGCCGTCCTGGCTGTAATAGCCCCACTTGACCGTTTCGCCCACCTCAATAGTGCCGCTGTCGGGCTGCACACGGCCGAGCAGCATTTTTATGAAGGTGGATTTTCCCGTGCCGTTGCTGCCCGCAATTCCCAGCTTTTCGTAACGGGCAAAGGTGTAGTAGAAATCCTTTGTTATCACCTTGCCGGGAAAAGCCTTGTTGAGAGCGCGCATCACAAATATCTTGTTGCCTATATATTGCGCCTTGACATCGAGCGACACACGGCCGTCGTCGCGCATTGCGGCGGCTTTTTCTTCGAGTTTGTAGAAGGCATCTATGCGGTATTTTGCCTTGTGGGCACGTGCCTGCGGCTGACGGCGCATCCAGTCGAGTTCCTTGCGCAGGAGGTTGCGGGCGCGGGCTGTTTCGGCAGCCTTGTTCTGCAAGCGCTCTTCGCGTCTCTGCAGGAAATAGCTGTAATTTCCTTTGTAGCGGTATATTCCGCAGTCGTCAATCTCAATTATCTCGTTGCACACGTTGTCGAGGAAATAGCGGTCGTGAGTAACCATCAGGAGACTGCCGGTGAGGCGCGAGAGATACTCTTCGAGCCACTCGACCATTTCAATGTCAAGGTGGTTGGTGGGCTCATCGAGAATCATAAGTTCGGGCTGTTCAATGAGCACAGCCGCAAGAGCCACACGTTTCTTCTGGCCACCCGAAAGTTCCTTCACAGGCTGGTCGAAACGCGATATTTTAAGCTTGCCGAGCACCTGCTTTGCACGGTTCTCGTAATCCCACGCGTCGAGGCGGTCCATCTCCTCCATAAGGTGAGAAAGCGCCGCATTGTCGCCAGCGTCCACCGCACGTTCGTAACGCGCAATAACACCAGCCTTTTCGCTGTTGCGCTGCAGGCAGGCCTCTATCACCGAGAGGTTCTCGTCGAAATGAGGTTCCTGTTCAAGATACCCCACCCTTATGCCGCTGCGGAGCGTTATTTTGCCCTCGTCGCAAGGTTCATCGCCCGCAATTATTTTAAGCAGCGTGCTCTTGCCCTTGCCGTTGCGCGCAATTATTCCCACGCGCTGACGCTCCTCTATGGCAAAAGATATTTGGCTGAACAATTCCCTGTCGCCAAAGCTCTTTGACACGCCTTCTATTTGCAAATCTATCGCCATACTGTTTCTGTTTGGAATGCGAAGATACGAAAAAGAGGGCTATTTGCGAAACAAACAGCCCTCTTTTAGCTTATTCAGCAGCAACGCAACGCATTAATGGCGAGGCGCACGGCCACGACGAGGACCACCTGCACGCATACGCTCGCTGCTCTTTTTCATATAGTCGGTATATTTTTCAAACTGCTCGGGGGTGAGAATCTGCTTCATCTGCTCATTGCGCAGAGCGCGACGTTTCTCCATTATCTCCTTGCGCACGCGCATCTCCTCCTCGGTGGGCTGAACGCGCTCGGGGCGCTTGCCCTCTTTCTTCATCTGCTCGCGGCGCTCCCGGCCAGCCTGCAGACTGTCCTGCATTGCAACAGCATCGGAATAATTCATGAGGAAAATTGCCTGGAACTGTACGCTGTCGAGCTGCACAGCCTCGTGCAATCTTTGTGTGCGCGACATTGCGGTCTCTTCGGGTGTAAATTTACGGCGTTCACCCACGGGCCTGTTCTGGGCATATGTGGCAAAAGAGAATGCTACTGCCAACATTAAAAAAAGGATTTTTTTCATAATATTCTGTTTGTTCTGTTTCTCAAATAGACTGCGCCGGGAAGGAAAAGTAAAAAGCGCAGCAATGTTTTTAATCTTTTTTAACGGTAACCGACTCCACAACCCCGTCGACCATTCGTATGGTGCGGTCGGTGAGCGAAGCGAGCTTTTCGTCGTGTGTCACAATGAGGAATGTCTGCCCGAACTTGTCGCGCAGCTCAAAAAAGAGCTTGTGCAATTCCTCTTTGTTGTGGCTGTCGAGGCTGCCCGATGGCTCGTCGGCAAGCACAAGACTGGGACGGTTTATGAGCGCACGCGCCACCGCCACACGTTGGTTTTCACCACCCGACAACTCCGACGGCTTGTGCGTTGCACGCTCCTTCAACCCCATAAGAGCAAGAAGCTCCATTGCATCCTTTTCGGCATCGGAACGGCTGCGGCCGGCTATCATTGCCGGTATTATAATATTTTCGAGAGCCGTGAATTCGGGCAAAAGCTGGTGAAACTGAAAAACAAAGCCAATGTGTTTGTTGCGAAACGCCGCAAGCTGTCTGCTGCTCATCCCCGACAGTTCCTTGCCGTCGAATGAGATTGTGCCCGAGGAGGGCTTGTCGAGCGCGCCCACCAGTTGCAGGAGCGTGGTCTTTCCCGCGCCGCTTGCACCCACAATGCTTGTAACCTCGCCACGCGAAATGCTCAGGTTCACCCCTTTTAGCACCTGCAAATTCCCGAAACTTTTGGTAAGATTCTTTATTTCAATCATTTTTAGAACAGTTCTTAATGACATATTCGGCAAGATAGCAACCGAACGCTGCTGTAAAATAGCCCAACGAACCAATCAATGGCTTGCCACCCTCCTCGCGCGGTTTTATGGCACAAGAGTGTGGCTGTTCAACGCTGTAGATAACGGGCAGGCGGTAGCGGCCGCGATACTCACGCAGCGCACGGCGCATATTCTTTGCAAGCGTGCAATGCTCGCTTTTCCATATATCACCCACACGAATATCGGCAAGGTTCATTTTGGCCCCCGCACCCATACTCGACACAATGGGCAATGCACGTTCCCAACAGGCCACCACAAGCGCACTCTTCGACGGGATGGTGTCAATTGCATCCACCACAAAAGAGTAGTCATTGGCAGCAAGGAGCTGCAGGATATTAGCGGCATCCACAAATTCGTTTCTCACAAAAAGCTGCACCTGCGGGTTAATGGCACGCAAACGCTCGGCAACAACATCGCACTTTGCGCGCCCCACGGTGGAGGCAAGAGCCGGCATCTGGCGGTTTATGTTTGTGACATCAACAACGTCGGCATCCACAAGTGTAAAAGTACCCACGCCCGCGCGCGCAAGCATTTCGGCAGCCCAAGAGCCCACGCCGCCCAGGCCCACCACAAGAATGTGAGCCGCGGCAAGGCACTGTTGCTTCTCCTCACCAAGCAGAATTTCACCGCGTTGTAACCAATCTCCGTTCATTATTCCATTTATTGTAACTGCGCGAAAATACAAAAAATATCGGTACTTAAGGGATTAAGAAGAGCAAAAAGGTGCAAAATGATAGCAAAAGGCACACCGAAACAATTAAAATGGTAACCTTTTTACATTTATTACAAAATAACGCTTATATTTGCCGCGAATTTTAGAGAACGGCACAAACGTTCAGGAACATAACAGACAAAATAGAAAGAATTAAAGATATGAAAATTGCAATTGTAGGCGTGAGCGGTGCAGTGGGACAGGAGTTCCTGCGCGTGCTCGATGAGAGAAATTTCCCCTTCGACGAATTGGAACTTTTCGGTTCTGCACGCAGCGCAGGCCAGGTATATAATTTCAAAGGTGTAGACTACACTGTTAAGGAGCTTAAACACAACGACGATTTCAAGGGCATCGACTATGCTTTTGTATCGGCCGGCGGCAGTGTTTCAAAAGAGTTTGCCGAGACAATCACAAAGCACGGCTGTGTGATGATAGACAACTCAAGCGCGTTCCGTATGGACGAGGATGTACCCCTTGTAGTGCCCGAGGTTAACCCCACCGACGCATACAACCGCCCCCGCGGCATTATTGCCAACCCCAACTGTACAACAATTCAGATGGTTGTTGCGCTCAAGGCCATTGAGAATCTTTCACACATCAAGCGCGTACACTCATCGACATACCAGGCAGCAAGCGGCGCCGGCGCAGCAGCAATGGCCGAGCTCTACGAGCAGTACCGCCAGGTGCTCGCAGGCGAGGAGCCCACAGTGGAGAAATTCGCTTACCAGCTTGCCTTCAACGTTATCCCCCAGATTGATGTATTTACCGACAACGGTTACACCAAAGAGGAGATGAAGATGTACAACGAGACACGCAAGATTATGCATAGCGACATTCAGGTGAGTGCACAGTGCGTGCGCGTGCCCGCTTTGCGTTCACACTCACAGACATTGTGGATTGAGACAGAGGAACCCCTCACAGTGGAGCAGGTACAGAAAGCCGTTGCCGAGGGCGAAGGCCTTGTTCTTATGGACAACCCCGCCGAGAAGGAGTACCCTATGCCCTTGTTCCTTGCAGGCAGCGACCCCGTGTACGCCGGCCGCATACGCAAAGACATAACAAACCCCAACGGTATTATAATGTGGATTGTGGGTGACCAGATTAAGAAAGGTGCAGCACTCAACGCAGTGCAGATTGCCGAGTACCTCATAAACAACCCCCAGAAATAATAAGAAATAAATAGCATTAGGCCTTTTTTAGATAATGAAGACCAAAGCCCAACAGGGCCTTGGTCTTCATTGTTTCAGTTACTGTATAACTAAATTCCTCACCGGAATTATTGCAAGCGCCGAAAGTTTGCTATATTTGCAGTACACACTAAAAACCACATATTATGGCACAGGAGATTATGCTCAAATTTATCGATGGTTCTTCAAAAGAATGCGAAGTGACCGGGAGAACAATGGGAGACCGGCAAGAGTTCTACATCCCGCTATCATCATTGAAATGCGGCAGCCTTGAACTTGAAGGAAGGTACGAGGATAACCACGGCGTCAATGTCATTGAAGTTGGCGAGGATTATGCCGTCGTTGAAGTTTCACACCATTGGGGAGGGACAAAGGATGGCCCGTACAAGGTGCGTCTGGGCGAGAAGCCTGTCTCCTGCAGCTACTACTTGGGCGAGTGGAACTACTACTATTCACTCTCCATACAGTGTGAAGACAAATAACATTATACCAGAGAACAAGCAAGGAGGGTTGCACGTGCAACCCTCCTTGCTTGTATATTGAAATCAGTTATTCCGATACTCTATACTTTCCCTCCTCTTCGTCGTCGAGCATACTCAAATATGATTGGTAGCGCGATGGGGCAATTTCGCCACGTTCCAGCGCGGCAAGCACTGCACAGCCCGGCTCGTGTGTGTGGGTGCAGTTGCCGTACTTGCAATCGGTGGAGAGGGCAAAGAACTCCACAAAATAGTGAGGTATCTCCTCCTTTTCCATTGCATAAGAGCCGAAACCCTTGACACCCGGGGTATCGACAATGTAGCTGCCGGGCATAAATTCGAACATTTCGGTGTATGTTGTGGTGTGCATTCCAGCATCGTGGACTTTTGAAATTTCACCCACTTTTGCTGCCAGCTGTGGTGCCACAGCGTTCACAAGGCTCGATTTTCCCACGCCCGAGTTACCGGCGAGCAACGACACTTTGCCGCGCATTGCCTCGCGCAGTTGCTCCACGCCCGCGCCGCTTTCGGCACTTGTTTGAATGCAGCGGTAGCCTATACTTTCGTATAGAGCGGTGAGGTATTCAAGTTCCTCCTGCTCGGCAGGCGAGTAGAGGTCGGTTTTGTTGAACACTAGTACCACCGGCACGCGGTAGGCCTCGGCCGATGCCAGAAAACGGTCGATGAAGGTGGTGGAGGTTACAGGGTGGCTCACCGTTACGACAAGGAAGCAGAGGTCGAGGTTGGCAGCAAGAATGTGCGACTGTTTCGAGAGGTTCGACGCCTTGCGCACAATGTAATTCCTGCGCTCCATAATGTCCACAATATATGCGGTGCCGTCGGCACGCACGTCGAATTCAACACAATCGCCCACTGCCACGGGATTGGTGCTTTTTATCCCTTTCAGGCGGAAATTGCCCTTTACCCTGCAATCGACAACAGCGCCGTCGGCCACACGAACGGCATACACGCTACCCGAGCTTTTGATTACTACACCCTGCACGCTGTAAAAAGATTACACTGTGAGAATTTCTTTTTCCTTTGCAGCGAAAATCTCCTCGGCTTTCTTAATGTATTTGTCGTGAATTTTCTGCAATTTCTCCTCGCCGTCCTTTGCAACGTCTTCGGGAGTACCATCCTTTACCGACTTTTTCATTGCATCGATACCGTCGCGACGCGCGTTGCGGATACTGATTTTTGCAGTCTCAAGCTCGTGTGAGCACTGTTTCACAAGGTCTTTACGACGCTCTCCGGTCAAAGGAGGAATAGCGATGATAATTACCTCGCCGTTGTTTGCAGGCATAATTCCCACGGGAGAATCAATGATAGCCTTCTCTATGGGAGCAATCATATTCTTGTCCCAGGGCTTGATGGCAATTGTACGCATATCGGGGGTGGTGATTGTCGCAACATTGTTGAGCGGCATCTCCGAGCCGTATGAACTAACGCGTACACAGTCGAGAATGTGCACGTTGGCCTTTCCTGCGCGAATGTGTGAATACTCCTCTTCGAGGTGCATAATGGTCATTTCCATCATCTCCTCTATCTCACTTAAACAAGCTTTTACATCTAACATAATTATATTATTCTTTTTAATTGGTTCAAAAGTCTACTGTTTTCGCAAAAATACAGAATAAGAGGCAATAAGCCACTATTTTAAGATTTTTTAATAATTAAATTACGCTTTTCTTTCACAAAGAGCATTGCGGATGCTCTATATTTGCACATCAACCGCAGCGCTGTGGGTAAGAATTATTAATATACATTGTGAAAAGTACAACAACCAACCACCGCGCAGAAATGTTTAACAGCAAAAGGAGGTGACATTATGGCTGGCAAGAAACAACAAAATCATTTGATAAAAATTTTCGGGGGCGATTTGTGGCAGGCGCAGCTCATTCAGGGACTGCTCGAGGCGAACAACATAGCCTGCATGTTGCGCAACGACACATTATCGGCCGTTACATCGCCCTACTCCACCATTGGGGGCGAAGTGTGGGTGCTTGTCGATGAGCGGGACAAAGATATGGCCGTGAGTATAATAGAACGTGAATGTATCTCGTCGGCACCTTATAATTAAGGCGAGAGAGAGAGGAAACAAAAAAAATGCTGCCCGAAAGGACAGCATTTTTTATTTCAAAGTCATTATGCTTACGCTTTAATCTCTTTGATACGAGCCTTCTTACCTGTAAGTGCACGCAGATAGTAAAGTTTAGCACGGCGAACACGTCCATACTTGTTGACAGTGATGCTGTCGATAGAAGGAGAGTTCAAAGGGAAGATACGCTCAACGCCTACTGTACCCGACATCTTACGAACAGTAAAACGTTTTTCTGCACCGTGACCACAGATTTTGATAACTACACCACGATACTGCTGGATACGCTCTTTGGTTCCCTCAATGATCTTGTAAGCTACTGTAATAGTGTCACCGGGGTGAAAGTTAAGCTCACGCTTTACATCAGTAGCAAATGCTTCTTTAGCAATTTTAATTAAATCCATTTTTTTGATTTGTTAAATTGTTCAATCATTCGAGCGCAACATATCAAGTTACTCTTCCTTGACAGCGATTACGCCGAAAGCGACCGCAAAGATAAGGCTTTTTCGCGACACTGCAAAATTATACTCACTTTTTCCCGCCAAATCGTTTATTTTACCGCGCATTACACTATTTTTGCGGTAATTAAAAAACTATTTATGAAAAGAACATTTACAGCATTGCTTGTTGCCGCAACCCTCCTTGCGGGCTGCGGACAAAAGGCACAGAAGATAGCCTCCATTGAGGCCGGTTGCATTGAGGTGCAGCAACAGACAAGGAGCGACGGTGCAGCCGGCATACGCGCCATACTCGCGGCGCGAGGCGCAGCAATAGACAGCATAAAGGCACCGGTAATAGGCGAAGCGGCAACAGAGCTTGCAGCTTACCCGCCCGAAAGCCCGCTGATGAATTTTGCAGCCGACGCCCTGCTCACAATGGCACGCAAGACAAGCGACCGCCCCGTGGACATTGCAATAACCAACAAGGGTGGCCTGCGCAGCACCATACAGCAGGGAGCAATAACATACGGCAACATCTTCAGCGTTTTTCCTTTTGAGAACACGCTTGCGCTGCTCACGCTCGACGGCGAGCAGCTTATGGAACTTTTTACCGATATTGCAAAGGTGGGAGGCGAAGCCATAAGCGGCGCGCGTCTCACAATAACCGCCGACGGCAAGCTCACCGGCGCAACGGTGGGCGGCAAAAAGGTTGTTCCCACAAAAAAATACCGCATCGCGACCAGCGACTATCTCTCACAGGGCAACGACAGGCTCTACACGCTTGGCAAGGGAAGCGAGGTTGAAATAAGGAGCGGCATCACAATACGCGACCTTATGATTGAATACATTAAAGACCTCGATAAAAAGGGGAAAAAGATAAGCGCCGCCACCGACGGGCGCATAACAATAAAATAGTACCGCAGTATGAAAAGGATATTCACCGTGGCGCTCGCCATTATGGCCGCCACCCTCTCTTTTGCACAGAACAGAATAACAATTCTGCACACTAACGACACGCACAGCTGCATTGAGCCCGAAAAGAACGGCAACGCAGGAGTGCTCAACCGCGCGCTGCTCATCGAGGATATAAGGAACAGCGAGGAGAATGTGCTGCTTTTCGACAGCGGCGACTTTTCACAAGGCTCGCTCTACTACAACACCTTCAAAGGCGAGGTTGAAATTGAACTGATGAACGCAATGGGCTACAACGCCGGCGCAATTGGCAACCACGAGTTCGATTATGGAATGGAGAACCTTGCCCGCATTGCAAGGCTCGCCCGTTTCCCGTTGCTCTGCGCAAATTACGACTTTTCGGGCACACCCTGCGAGGGACTCATAGCCGCGTCGCACATAATTGAGATGGGAGGAGCGAAAATTGGAGTATTCGGGTTGTCACCCAACCCCGAGGGCCTTATCTCGAAAGACTATTATAAAGGTATAAAATACACATCGCCCGCGGTAGCCGCGCAGGAGCAGGCCGACAAGCTGCGCAAAGAGGGCTGCAACGTAATTGTGTGCCTTTCGCACCTGGGATACCAGATGCCCGCCGAGGAGTGGGACGACGAACGCCTTGCCGCTGCCACCCACGGTATCGACATTATTTTGGGCGGACACTCGCACAGCCTCTTCAAAGAGCCGCTAAAGCTCACCAACTCACAGGGCAAAGAGGTAATTATGCAGCAGATGAACAAGAACGGCCGTTATATGGGGCGTGTAACCATTACAATGGAGTAACCCATATATTAAAAAAACATAATAACCCGCAGTAGACAATATTATTCACTATATTCGCAAAAAATTATCCACACAACAATGAAAAAGATACTCATCGCAACAGCAGCCGCGCTCTCCCTCGCAGCGTGCCAGAACAACAGCTACACAGTGAACGGAATCACCGACGAAGCTATGGAGGGAAAAACCGCATACCTTATAAATAGCGGCACAAACACAGTTATCGATTCGTGCGTAATTGCGAACAACGCATTCGCCATTACAAGAACCGACGAAACTCCCCAAATTGCCAGAGTGCAGATTGGCCGCCGCAACCACCTCATCCTCACCGAGCCCGGCAGCACAATCACTGTAGACTTCACCGCCACAGCCCCCGGCCAGGAAGCAGTAACCGACAACGGCGGAGCCAACGACCGCAAGAGCGCCTTTATGAAGGAGCTCAACACGTTCCTCACCGCAAAGCGCGAGAAGTACGAGGCAATGTTGCAGAACGGCACACCGCAAAACGAAGTTATGGAGTACAGTATGCAGGCACAGATTGAGCTCAATAACATCTACAAGCAGAACATTGCCGACAACCGCGACAACATTTACGGTGCGTTTATGCTGGGCAACGTTGCGGGCAACCTCTACGGCACAATTGCCGAGCTCGACTCGGTTATTGCAACCGTGAAATATGCAGGCGAAGTGAAACAGCTCGAAAGCTTGCGCACATCACTCATAAACCAGGAGAACACAAAAGAGGGCAAGCCCTTTATCGATTTCAAGGGAAAGAGCATCGACGGCACCGAAACAGCCCTTTCACAATATGTAGGCAACGGCAAGTACACACTTATCGACTTCTGGGCAAGCTGGTGCGGCCCTTGCCGCGGAGAAATCCCCAACCTCAAAGAGGTGAGCAAGCTCTACGGCGGCGAGCAGTTCCAAGTGCTTGGAGTCAATGTCTGGGACCAGGAGCAGAAGTTTAAGGAGTCGCTCAAGAGCGAAGCCATCGACTATGCACAAATTTATGTTCCCACAAACGTAAACGTCACCGACCTTTATGGCATAAAGGGTATTCCCCAGATTATGCTCATCGGCCCCGACGGCACCATCCTCAAACGCAACCTGCGCGGCGAGGGCATAAAAGCAGCCGTCAAAGAAGCGCTCGGCAAATAACCAACACACCCTACAAATAACGCGAATAGGCGAGCCTGGGCTCGCCTATTCGCGTTGTATATCAAAGGAAATTATTATCAATCCTTGCCACCGAAGCATAGGTCGCCTGCGTCGCCCAAGCCCGGAACAATGTAATAGTGGTCGTTGAGCACCTCGTCTATAGCAGCACAATAGAGAATTGCATCGTCGGGGAAGTTGGCCTCAACAAACTCAACAGCTTCGCGGCTGGCAATAACCGATGCAAGAATAACTTTCGCAGGAGTACCCTTTGTAAGCATAGCACGGTAACAAAGTTCGGCGCTGCTACCTGTTGCAAGCATAGTATCGACAAGCAACAGATATTTCCCGTCGATGCGGGGCGAAGCAAGATACTCCACCTTTACATCGAAATTCGTTTCATCGGTATAGTCGCGATAGGCCGATACAAAGGCATTTTCGGCACTGTCGAAATAGTTGTGGAAGCCGGTGTGCAGCGGCAGGCCCGCACGCAAGATAGTTCCAAGCACCACAGCACCGGTGGGTACATTATGCACCGCCTCGCCCAACTGGGTAGTTACGGCAAGAGGTTCAAACGGCAGTTCCTTGCTTATCTCATAGGCCATAATTTCACCAATGCGCTCAATGTTACGGCGGAAACGCATCTGGTCCTTTTGAATCTCCTTGTCGCGTATCTCTGTCAAGAAGCGGTTAAGGATTGTGTTCTGCTTCGATAAATCTACTATTTTCATATCTCGTTTCGTGTTTTACTGTCGACAGCGCTTGTGCGCTACCGCAAAAGTACTTAAAATTTACATTTTTCCACCACCCGCGACAAAAATTTATGGGCTGCAGTGGAAGAAAAAGAGAAAAAACAGACAAATAATCAAAATGTCAAAAATTACAGCTTTTGCCATACAAATTCACAAGAACATGGCAAAAAACAGAGGCATCAAAAACAGCACTCCCCGCATTTTGATTACAAAATAACACCGTACAGTACCTAAAATTTGCCCAAAAAGCGACTTTTTGAGCGTTTTTCACCGCAATTAAAGAAATTTTTCTTTAATAATATTGGAGTTTCAACAAAAAGACATATCTTTGCACTAGGAGAACCTCGGCAAGTTCGAACAAAATGTTAAAATTTTGATAAAAACGCCGCAGTTTTTCGCAAAAAAGAACCGATTATTAACAAATAATTTATTTTTTCAAATTATGGCTACAATAGATCTTAGCAAGTACGGTATTACCGGTGCTACCGAGGTTGTTTACAACCCCTCTTATGAGCAGCTTTTTGCAGAGGAGACAAAGCCCGGTCTTGAAGGTTTTGAGATTGGTCAAGAGACAGAGCTTGGCGCAGTAAACGTAATGACAGGTGTTTACACAGGTCGTTCACCCAAGGACAAGTTCATCGTTAAGGATGCAACTTCGGAGAACACTGTATGGTGGACATCAGAGGAGTACAAGAACGACAACAAGCCCGTTACAACAGAGGCTTGGAACGCTCTTAAAGCTATCGCTACTAAAGAGCTCTCAAACAAGAGATTGTTCGTTGTTGACGCATTCTGCGGCGCTAACCCCACTACACGTTTGAAAGTACGTTTCATCATGGAGGTTGCTTGGCAGGCTCACTTCGTAACAAACATGTTCATCCGCCCCACAGCTGAGGAGCTTGCAGCATTCGGTGAGCCCGACTTCATCGTTTACAACGCTTCTAAGGCTGCTGTTGAGAACTACAAAGAGCTCGGCTTGAACTCTGAGACAGCTGTAGTATTCAACCTCACATCACGTGAGCAGATCATCCTCAACACATGGTACGGTGGTGAGATGAAGAAGGGTATGTTCTCAATGATGAACTACTACCTCCCCTTGCAGGGTATTGCTTCTATGCACTGCTCGGCTAACACTAACGAGAAGGGCGAGACAGCTATCTTCTTCGGTCTTTCAGGTACAGGTAAAACAACTCTTTCTACCGACCCCAAGCGCATGCTTATCGGTGACGACGAGCACGGCTGGGACGACGAGTCTGTATTCAACTTCGAGGGTGGTTGCTACGCAAAGGTTATCAACCTCGACAAAGAGAGCGAGCCCGATATCTTCAACGCTATCAAGCGCGACGCTTTGTTGGAGAACGTTACAGTTGATGCAAACGGCAAGATCGACTTCGCTGATAAGAGCGTAACCGAGAACACTCGTGTTTCTTACCCCATCAACCACATCAACAACATCAAGCCCGGTTCAATGGCAGCTCCCGCTAAGAAGGTAATCTTCTTGTCGGCTGACGCATTCGGTGTATTGCCTCCCGTGTCTATCCTCTCACCCGAGCAGACACAGTACTACTTCCTCAGCGGCTTCACCGCTAAGCTCGCCGGTACAGAGCGTGGTATCACAGAGCCCACTCCCACATTCTCGGCTTGCTTCGGCGCAGCGTTCCTTAGCTTGCACCCCACAAAATATGGTGAGGAGCTCGTTAAGAAGATGGAGAAGAACGGTGCTAAGGCTTACCTCGTGAACACAGGTTGGAACGGTACAGGCAAGCGTATCTCTATCAAGGATACACGCGGTATCATCGACGCTATCCTCGATGGCTCAATCGATACAGCTCCCACAAAGACCATTCCTCACTTCGACTTTGTTGTTCCCACAGAGTTGCCCGGTGTTGACCCCGCTATCCTCGATCCCCGCGACACTTACGCTGACGCTGCACAGTGGGAGGAGAAAGCACTCGACCTCGCAGGCCGCTTCATCAAGAACTTTACAAAGTACACAGGCAACGACGCTGGTAAGGCACTTGTTGCTGCTGGTCCCAAACTCTAATAAGAAGAGACCTTATAATAATGAATTGAGGGTAGCACACGTGCTACCCTCAATTTTTTTGTCCTTATATAAAAAAGGTATATCTTTGCCGCAATGAACAGCGAGACAAAAGAATTCATAAAAGAGCACCGAAACGACGATATCCACACCCTTGCGCTGCAGGCACGCCGCTACCCCACCGTAGACATCCAAGCGGCAATAACGCAGATTGAGGGGTGGCAGGCAGCAAAGAGCAAGCTCCCACGATGGGCCGCTTGCGAGGGGCTCATATACCCGCCCAAAATATCTATGGAGCAATGCTCCTCACAGGCAACGGCCCTCTACAAAGCATCGCTTGCCGGCGGCAGAACTCTTGCCGACCTCACGGGCGGCTTTGGAATCGATTGCAGCTATATGGCGCAGAATTTCGAAAAGGCAATATACATTGAACGCAACAGCCTTTTGTGCAACATTGCAAAAGAGAATTTCGCCACCCTGGGGCTGCACCACATAAGCATAATCAACGGCAACAGCGAGGATATACTCTCCACACTGCCACACTGCGACACAATATTCATAGACCCTGCCAGACGCGACGGCGACGGTCGCAAGGTGGTAGCCCTTGCCGACTGCACCCCCGACGTTACCACGCTCGAAGATGCCTTGCTGCAAAAAAGCGAAAAGGTGATAATAAAATGCTCGCCTATGCTCGACGCAACTGCAGCCTGCCGCGAGTTGAAACACGTGCAGGAAGTTCACATAGTGGCTGCCGGCAACGAGTGCAAGGAACTCTTGCTCGTGCTGTCGCCCCACAGCACCCCCACAACAACCACCCACTGCGTAAACCTGTTGCCCGACGGCGCACAAACTTTCTCATTCACCAACCTGCAAGAGCAGGCTGCCACGGCTACATACACAAGCGAGGTTGGCAGATACCTTTACGAGCCCAATGCAGCCATTCAAAAAGCAGGCTGCCACAAAAGCCTTGCCCAAGCCACGGGAGCGGCAAAACTGCACCCCAACAGCCACCTCTACACATCGCAGGAACGCATCGACACCTTCCCCGGGCGCGCGTTCAAGGTCACAGGTGTTGTAGGATTTTCGAAGAACGAACTAAAGCAGCTTACAACAATAAAGAAAGCCAACATAACGGTGCGAAATTTCCCCGACAGTGTTCAGCAGCTGCGCAAAAGGCTGAAGATGGCCGAAGGCGGCGACACATACATTTTTGCCACCACACTTGCCGACGAGCGCAAAGTGCTCGTTCTTTGCGGGAAGTTATAAGCTATCGCATACAAACACACAAACAGGAAACGCTATTAGCATTTCCTGTTTGTATTATAAAGCGCACAGCCTTTCAACTACCCAGCAGGAACTTACGCACTTTCTTATATGCGCTTTCCTTCACTACCTTTTTCGCCGGTTTCTTATCGGCATCGGTTTTCTTGAGCAGCAGATTATCGACATTGCGCTGCTTAATTAATTCATAACCTTTTTTGAAAAAATCGTTGTCGCGGTTATGTACCTGCATTGCCTCGGTGGTGTTCCACAGGTCGCGAGCCACAAGCGCCCTGAACTGACGGGTAACCTCGGGGAGAGATTTTTCGAACTCCTCGGCTGTGGGCGCCTGAATGCTGTCACGGCCGGCCTGCAGGCGCAACTCACGCACAAAAGCACTATCGGGCTTGAAACGGGCATCGAATTCTTCAACCGTGGGATATGCAGCAAGAATTTCGGCACGGTGAGCATCGACGTAACGCAACGCTGTCATAACAATGCTGCCCTTTCTTGCCAACTGACGATGATAGGCCGTGTAGCGCAAGGTGTCGAGCGGCACAAAATAGTCGGGCATAATGCCACCGCCGCCGTATACCGCACGCCCCAAACGAAGCGTTGACTTTTTAAGCGAATCGGGGAAGAAATGGCTGTCGGCGTTTGTGAGTTCACCGCTGTTATAGCGGTTCATAAGGTCATCGTGGTACTTTATGGAGTCGCCATAGGGTTTCTGTATGCATCGGCCGGTAGGGGTGTAATAACGTGCTATCGTGAGGCGCACCATTGAGTTGTCGGGCAATGGGAAGGGACGCTGCACAAGGCCTTTTCCGTATGTGCGACGGCCCACGATGATACCACGGTCCCAATCCTGCACGGCACCGGCAAGAATTTCGGCAGCCGAGGCCGATGTCTCGTCTACAAGCACCACAAGATTGCCCTGTGTGAAACGGCCGCCACCCTGCGCAAGATGCTCGTAGCGGGGTGAGGTGCGGCCCTCGGTATACACAACAAGGTTGGTCCTTTCAAGAAACTCGTTGGCAATATCCACCGCTGCCGTGAGATAGCCTCCTCCATTACCCTGAAGGTCGAGGATGAGCGACTTCATACCACGGTTTTTTAGCGAGTCGAGCTTTGTAACGAACTCTTTGTGGGTGTTTGCGCCAAAGGATGTGATTCTTATATAACCCACCTTTTTGTCGACCATATAGGCAACATCCACACTCTCCATAGCTATTTTTCCACGCACGAGCGAGAAGGGAAGAAGGCCGGGAACTCCCGAGCGCTTCACTTGAACATTGAGTTTCGTGCCCTCGACACCACGCAAGCGCGACATAATGTCGGAGCGCTCCATTTTAACGCCTGCAATTGCTGTGTCGTTCACGCTCACAATGCGGTCGCCCGCCTTTATGCCGGCACGGGCCGACGGGCCACCCGCCGTTGCGCGTATGACATAGAGCGTGTCGTCCAGCATATTGAACTGTATGCCTATTCCTCCGAAGCTGCCCTGCATCTCTTCCAAGAGAGTTTTTGTCTCCTTTGGGTCGGTGTATGTAGAGTGTGGGTCGAGTTTCTTGAGCATCGACCTTATACCCTCTTCAACTATTTCGTCTTCGTTTATTTCGTCGACATAGCAACGGTTTATTACATTGCCCACCGTGAGCAGTTTAAGCAACGATGCGGGCATTGTATTGTTCTGCGCAGCGGCAAAAAGCGCCACAAGCGAGAAGAACGACAATAATATAATCTTTTTCATTGTTACGGTTCAATTATGGAAGAAGCGACGAAACATCCTTGCCATACGAAGCAAGCTCGCGTACCACGCTGCTGCTCAACGATGCATTTTCGGGGGTGCTTATGAAAAGCACCGTCTCAATGCCACCCAAGCGCAGGTTAATGTCGGCAAGGTCACGTTCATACTCAAAATCCTTTACACTGCGCACCCCGCGCACAATTGCCGCCGCACCTATCGAGCGCGCATAGTCCATTGTGAGCCCGTCGTACACGACAACCTCAACACGAGGCTCGCCGCTGTACACTCTCTCAATGGCGGCCTTGCGCTCCTGGGGGGCAAGCATCTTTTCCTTGCCCGAGTTGTTTCCCACAGCCACCACCACCTTGTCGAAAACGGCAAGAGCGCGCTGCACAATTGAATGGTGGCCTTTTGTATAGGGGTCGAATGTCCCTGCAAAAAGAGCTGTTTTTGCCATAAGATTCCTGTTAATTCTCGTCTGTTTTGTCCTCTTCAACCACAAGGTTGTCTATAATAAAGTTCTGACGCTCCATTGTATTCTTGCCCATATAGTAACACAAGAGGTCGTCGACCTTGTCGTCCTTGTGCATCGACACGCGCTCCAGGCGCATATCGGGGCCTATAAAGTTACGGAACTCGTCGGGTGAAATTTCTCCGAGACCCTTGAATCGGGTAATTTCGGGGTTGGGCGAAAGTTTTTCAATGGCTGCTATGCGCTCCTCTTCGGAGTAGCAGTAGATGGTTTCAAAATCGCCCTTCTGCTCACCATTTTCTGCTGCCTGTTTCTTGCCCTTCTTGCGTTTGTTGCGCACGCGGAACAGGGGAGTCTGCAAAATATAGACGTGCCCTTTCTTTATGAGCTCGGGGAAGAATTGCAAGAAAAATGTTATCATCAAAAGGCGTATGTGCATACCATCGACATCGGCATCGGTTGCCACAATAACCTTGTTGTAACGCAAGCCCTCGAGGCCGTCCTCAATATTAAGCGCTGCCTGCAGGAGGTTGAATTCCTCGTTCTGGTACACCACCGCACGGCTGAGGCCATAGCAGTTGAGCGGTTTTCCGCGGAGGCTGAAGACAGCCTGTGTATTCGCGTCGCGGCTCTTTGTGATTGAACCGCTCGCCGAATCACCCTCGGTGATGAAGATGCAGCTTTCGTCTATGCGGTCGCCCTTGCTGTCGTTGTAGTGTATGCGACAATCGCGCAGCTTGCGATTGTGGAGGTTCACCTTTTTCGCCTTTTCGCGCACCTGCTTTGTGAGGCCCACAAGCTCCTTGCGTTCCTTTTCCGAGGCCTGTATCTTCACAAGCAGCACATCACTTATGTCGGGGTTCTTGTGCAGGAAATTGTCGAGTTCCTCTTTTACAAAGTCGCCGATGAACTTTTTCACGCTCATACTGCCCTCTTCGGGCGCGATGGTGGTTGAACCGAGCCTTACCTTTGTCTGGCTCTCGAACACGGGCTCCTGTATATTCACTGCAATAGCAGCCACAATACCGTTGCGTATGTCGCAATACTCGAAGTTCTTTGCCGAGAAGAAGTCGTGGATGGTAGAAGCAACCATCTCCTTGAAAGCACTCTGGTGAGTACCGCCCTGCGTGGTGTGCTGTCCGTTCACAAAGGAGTAATACTCCTCGCCATACTGTTGCGCGTGAGTGAAGGCTATCTCAATATCGGTACCTTTGAGGTGAATAATGGGATAGAGGCTCTCGGCCGTCATATTGTCGGTGAGAAGGTCGGCAAGGCCGTTACGCGAGAGTATACGCTTGCCGTTGAACATTATGGCAAGGCCGGTGTTGAGATAAGTATAGTTACGCAGGAGCGTTTCAATGAACGCTGCGCGGAATTCGTAGTTACGGAAGAGTTTGGGATCGGGGGTAAAGGATATGAACGTTCCTGTCTCCTCGGTTGTCTTTTCGGTTGTATCGCTCACAAGGTTACCCGCCTCGAACACAGCTGCACGCACCACACCGTCGCGGTAACTGCGCACCTCGAAACGTGTACTCAAAGCGTTTACAGCCTTCAAGCCCACACCGTTCAGGCCTACCGACTTCTTGAAAGCCTTGTCGTCGTACTTTCCACCGGTGTTCAGCTTGCTCACAGCCTCAATCATCTTTCCCTGCGGAATTCCACGGCCGTAGTCGCGTACCGTTACCGAGCGGTTCTCCTCTATATCAATTTCGATGCGCTTGCCGCCACCCATCTTGAACTCATCGATACTATTATCGATAACCTCTTTCAAGAGCACATACACGCCATCGTCACTCTGCGAGCCGTCGCCCAACTTTCCGATGTACATTCCCGGACGGGCACGCACGTGCTCCATATCACTCAAATGGCGTATGTTATCGTCGGTATATTCCACAAGCTCCACAGGAGCATTATTTTCAAAAATCAAATCTTTGTCCTCGCTCATACTCAAATTGTTTTCTTGAACGCACGGCGGCGTTTGTGTTGCTCTTTCTCGAAACTCTCCCACTGCACCTGCACCTTGTTGTTGGTTTCAAGCTCGGGGTTTGTTTCAACATCCTCGAAGCCCATTGCAATGTAACGCGGCATCAGGTCGTTGAAGAGCAACGAAATTACACCCTTGCTCTGATATTCGGGCTTCACTGCCACAAGCAGGAAATCGAGCCTTTTGGGACGCTTTATGAAAAGAGCCTTCAAAAGGTGCCACCAACCGAACGGGAAGATGCGTCCACGGGCCTTCTGAAGAGCCTGCGACAGCGACACGAGGGTCACGCCCAGCGCCACAAGGTTGTCGTTCTCATCGACCACAAGCGACACCAGTCGCAGGTCTATCACAGGCAGATACTGCTTTATAAATTGTTCAATCTGTTTTTTGCTCAAAGGCGAGTAGCCATACAGCGGAGCGTAACACTCGTTCACAAGCTCAAAAAGAGCGTTGCCGTAACGCTTCGCAAGCTCGTCACGTGTCTTGAACTGCGCCACACGCAGTTTATACTTGCGCGCCACAATCGCCGACAGGCGCTCGGCCTTGTCCCAGTTCTTTTCGGGCACTTTAATAAGATACTCCACCCAGTCGACATCTTTCACATATCCCAAGCGTTGCAAGTGCTGCGGGTAGTAAGGGTAGTTGTATATTGTAGCCATTGTACCCAGGCGGTCGAACCCGTCGATGAGCATACCTTCGGGGTCGAAGTCGGTAAAGCCAAGAGGGCCCTGTACCTCAACCATCCCACGCTCACGCGCCCACTGCTCAACAGTGCCAAGAAGCGCTGCCGACACCTCGTAGTCGTCGATAAAATCTATCCAACCGAAACGGGCGGCCTTTTGCCCCCACTTTTCGTTGGCACGGTGGTTTATTATCGCAGCCACGCGCCCCACAACCTTTCCGTCGCGCAAGGCGAGGAAATAGTCGGCTTCACAAAATTCAAAGGCCGCGTTGCGGTCTTTTCGCAGCGTGTCCACCGTGTCCTCGTATAGTTCGGGAACAGCGTAAGGACACTCCTTGTAGAGTGTGTAGTTAAAACGCACGAACTGTTTCAACAGGCTGTTTGTGTCTACTTTTTTTATTTCTACCGACATTGTGTGCTATTTGTGTAAAATACGTGTAAATATACTCTTTTATTTGTAAACTCACAAATTTATGTTCAATATCTCGAAAAAACGGTTTTGTTGATTGGCCACACAAGGCGCAGGCGGGTCGAGAAACAAAAAGGAACCACGCTAAAGCGCAGTTCCTTTAATCGCGGTCAAGAGATATCCGTTACTTGATAACCTTTTTCCCGTTTACAATGTAGATGCCGGGGGCTGTCATTGCAGCAACCTTGCGACCTGTGAGGTCATAAATTGCAGCATCCTGCGCGGTTTCAACAGCCTCAATACCGGTTGTTCCACCAAAATCGAAGCCATAAGACAAGGCATTCTGTGCACCGGTTTTTGCAATGGGCAGATAGGCCTTGCCGGCATTGTTCACAAACTCCCCACCACTGAACGCATCGCGGTAGAGGCCAACGCCATTATCGCCGTTGGCAAGAATGTAGTAGTCGTAGTTTGCGTCGTCTATTGTAGTGTCGGCCAAAGAACCTTGGAGCAGGTTACCCTCGGCTGTGGGCTGTTTTGTAGTACTTACAAAGAGGTGCTCGCCCGCGTTTTTCAAAATAACACCTGTTTGAGCGGGAATTGCGTTTGTGAGCTGTGTGAGCACAACAAAGCCATTGCTTGCAGCTGTAACGGTGTACACCTCGGCAGTAGAGGGTATTTCGGCAACAAAGTTAAGGAAGAGGGTTGAATAACCCGCAGCCGACACAGTGTGATAGATACCTGTGCCATCGGCCTGAACACTCTTCAAGGCTGCGTGGCCCAAATATTTCTCCAAAGTAGCCTTAATAACAACCTTCTTTTTGTAGCTACCGGGGCTTTCCATAAGGTTCAATCCTTCACCAATTTTAGTTGATGGGATTTGAACAGCAAGACACTTTGTATAATCCTCCTCTTCGGCATCATCGGCAATGAGAATATTAGAAGCCCTTTCGGCGTTTGTGCCAAAAACGCAGTTCTTGCCATTTGTACCGACAGTTGTGCTGTTTACATAACCAACAATGTAGCCTGTAACAATAGCATCTATCTGCTCGCCTTCGACATAAGCTGCAAGAGCATCGGCAACAGAGCCCTCTACCGAAGCAGGTGTGTCGGGAACATCAGGAGTATCGGGTGTTTCGGGTGTTTCACCGCCACCGCCTTCGCCTCCGGTTGTTTCCCAAGTGATTTGAATCTCGTCCAAATAGAGCGCACCACTCTTTGAACGGATACCAATGTAGGCATATTCTCCTTCTACCACAAGAGTTGTAGATGTGCCATAAACTATTGAGCCTATCTTTGTCCCCTTTCCGTCGCCATACAACTCACTCGAAGCTGTGTAAGCAGTGTTTTTTCCATAAATATCAATTGTGCGGCCGCTTGTTGTAGCAGTGTTCCATACAACAGAAATCTTCGCAACCTTGCCGCCCGATGTTGTAGAGACAATACCGTAAGGATTTGTGTTATTCATTTGAATCGCAGTCTTGCTTTTTGCAGCTGTTTTTCCAGCATAGACAGCAGAGGAGGTAGCGCTTTTACCGCTCCATTCGGTATACGATGAACTTGTTACACCCAAAAGAGATGTAGTAAGAACATCGGTAACCTGTGTTTGCGCCTGTGCAGCCACAAGAGCGACAAGGCAACAGATAATTGAAAGTAAAAATTTCTTCATAGTAATATTTTAAGTTTATAATTCTCGCAAAACATTGCAACGCAGCAAAAGCGATACAAAAAAAGCGCTTTTGCGCAAAACGGCACAAAAATAGCATTTTAACAAACAACAGCAAAGTGTTTTTTAGTTTTTCAACGCCCAATACTATAATTATTAGCCGTTTAATACACAAAGGAGAGTGCCGCAGCTCTCCTTTGTTTCCAACTGTTAAAGCATATTCTGCTTACGCAACTCTTCGGCAACAACAAGCAGCTCGGCGTACCACTCCTCGCCGAAACGCTCAATGAGCGGTTGTTTCAAAAATTCGTAAGCCTTTATACCCTTGCGACGGCCTTTCACAAAGGCGCTGCTGCACACGCTCCATTTGTGAAGGTTCACCGCTGTGAGGTCGCCCACCTTGCGCAAACGCACGGGGTAGAGGTAGCACGATGCAGGCTTGCGCCAGCCTGTACGTCCCTCGTTGTAGGCCTTTTCAATGAGGCAGATACAGCCACCCTTTTCGTCGCGCGAGGCAAATACACAATCCTTGTCATTTACAATAGAGGTTACAAGGTCGCCGTCACGATCGGTGTATACAACACCCTGCTCGTCGACAACGGCACGAGCCTCGGGCGACATTTCACCCGCGACAACATCCAGCGCCTCTTCGAGCTTTTCAACCTCGTCAATGAGCACAGGAGCACCCGCGTCACCTTCGACACAGCAAATACCCTTGCAGTGCGAGAAGTTGCAACAGAAATATTCCTGAAAAAGGTCGAACGACACAATAGTTTCACCTATCTGTACCATAATAATCCTAGTGTTCGTGATAATAAAAACCAAGAGCGGCTGCACAGTAACCCGCACAGCCGCTCTGTTGTATTGTTTATCAGATGAGTGACTCGCCTGTCATTTCAGCGGGTGCCTCCAAGCCCATAATCTTGAGGATTGTGGGAGCTACGTCGGCAAGAATACCGTCTTTAATGGTTGCGTTCTCCTGGTTTGTAACATAGACACAGGGAACGGGGTTGAGCGAGTGAGCTGTGTTGGGCGAGCCGTCGCTGTTCACTGCATTGTCGGCGTTACCGTGGTCGGCAATGATGATTGACTCGTAACCGTGGGCACGGGCAGCCTCGATAACATCTTTCAAGCAAGCATCAACAGCAAGCACTGCCTTTTCAATTGCGCTGTAAATACCTGTGTGACCAACCATATCACCGTTGGCAAAGTTAACAACGATGAAATCGAATTTCTCTGAGTTTATTTCGTTAACGAGCTTGTCCTTCACCTCGTATGCGCTCATTTCGGGCTGCAAGTCGTATGTTGCAACCTTGGGAGAGGGAACAAGAATACGCTCCTCGCCGTCGTAGGGAGTCTCGCGGCCACCGTTGAAGAAGAATGTTACGTGAGCATACTTCTCTGTTTCGGCAATGTGGAGCTGCTTCATACCCTGTTTAGAAATGAACTCACCGAGTGTGTTGTCGACATTCTCTTTGTCGAAAAGAATATACACGCCTGTGAATTTTGCATCATAGGGAGTCATACAGTAGTACTGCAAGCCGGGGATTGTGTGCATTCCCTCTGCGGGCATATCCTCCTGTGTAAGAACCACTGTGAGCTCTTTTGCACGGTCGTTGCGGTAGTTGAAGAAGATTACAGCGTCGCCGTCGGCAATGCGTGCGTCGAATGCGCTGTTCACAATGGGCTTGATGAACTCGTCGGTTACGCCCTCGGCATAAGACTCCTCAACTGCCTTAACCATATCGGTAGCAGCCTTACCCTCGCCGTTTACAATGAGGTCGTAAGCTATTTTCACACGCTCCCAACGTTTGTCGCGGTCCATTGCGTAGTAACGGCCCACGATGGTAGCGAGCTTGAGGTTCTTGGCTGTGAGGTCGGCAATGAAGCCTGCGCCGCTCTTGGGGTCGGTGTCGCGACCGTCCATAAAGCAGTGTACAAATGCATTCTCAACGCCCTGCTCTGTTGCAAACTTGTACATAGCCTCCAAGTGCTCCAATGAGCTGTGAACACCACCGTTAGAGGTGAGTCCCATAAAGTGCAATTTCTTGCCGTTCTTCTTTGCATACTCTACAGCAGCTACAAGCTGGGGGTTCTTTGCGATTGAACCGTCGGCAATTGCGCGGTTAATCTTCAAAAGATCCTGATATACTACGCGACCGCCACCAATGTTCAGGTGACCAACCTCGCTGTTACCCATCTGACCTGCGGGAAGACCCACATTCTCACCGCTTGCCTGCAACTGTGAGTGGGGGTATACCGACACCAAGTGATCCCAGTAAGGGGTGGGTGTGTTGAAAATTACATCGCCTTTACCGTGGTTGCCTATTCCCCAACCATCGAGAATTACCAATAATGCTTTGTTTGCCATAATATTTCAGTGTTAAATTTATCTTTCCAGTGATGCTGCGACACATTTTTCGCAGTTTGCTGCAAAAATACTAATTTTATTCCTTTCTACCGCCATTTCGGACATAAAAATCGCAAAAACGGCTTCTGCTGTGCTATAAATACCGCCAAATAGCGTTCACTTTAATTAAAATATCTAAATGTACCGATTATTTTACAATGATTTTGGCGCGTCACTGCCGAAAAAGGAGTATCTTCGCCGTGGAAAACAAAAACACAGGAGATGAAACACCCGTTGGAGCTTTTCGGCTACTGCCCCCGCTGCGGCAGCAACCTTTTCGGCGTGAATGACTTCAAGTCGAAAAAGTGCGGTAACTGCGGCTTTGTGCTATATTTCAACCCCATAGCAGCCACCGTTGCATTTATTGTGAACAGCAACAACGAACTGCTTGTTGCCCGCCGTGCAAAAGAGCCTGCAAAAGGCACGCTCGACCTCCCCGGCGGCTTTGCCGACAGTTTCGAGACGGCCGAAGAGGGCGTTGCACGTGAAGTGCTCGAAGAGACCGGGCTCACAGTGAAGGAGGCACGCTACCTCTTTTCGTTGCCCAACAAATATGTCTATTCGGGCTTCGAAGAGCACACGCTCGACCTCTTTTTCCTGTGCACCACCGACGGGCAGCAGCCAAAAGCCTGCGACGATGTGGAGGAGCTGCAATGGATGAGCATCGACACCATAAACCCCGCAGAATTCGGGTTGCAATCAATTGCCAAAGGAGTGGAAATATTCAAGAACCGATACAAAAAAGATATATAGGAAACAATGAAAAGGAGTTTTTTGACCATATTGCTCGCATCGGCGGCAGTTGCTGCCGGCGCGCAAAATTACAGCACAAACAACAAAGAGCTTGTCGAAGAGAGCCGCCGCCTCTACAATGACAAGGAGTACAACGCCCTGTTAGTAACTATGGAGGGGCTCAATCTCAACAGCCTCGGCGCCATAGAGCGAGAAGAGATGGAATTCCTGCGTGCCCGCGGAGTTTTCGGCAACGACCACCTGCAAGGCCGCGCCCTCTTGCTGCAACACCTTGCCGACTACCCCGAGAGCGCAAATAAAGATATTATTTCGGCACTAATAGGTGAATCGTACTACTACAGCAAGAACTTCAAACTTGCAGCCGAGTGGTTCGGAAAGGCCGACTTTGAACGCATCGACCCGCAAGAGAGCGAGCGTTGCGAACTGCACTATGCCCTCACCCTCCAGGAGCGCGGCGAGGAAGAGAAGGCGCGCAACACACTCACCACACTGTGCTTAACAGGCAAGCACTACACCACCGACGCACAATTCCACCTTGCGGTGGCGCAATACAACAACGACGAGCTTGAAAAAGCCTACGAGGGGCTCAAGAAAGTTGAGTCGAGCGACAACTATTACCTCGATGTCCCCTACTACATTGCCGGAATTTATGTAAAACAGGGTAAATTCCAGCAGGCACAGCATATAGCCGAGAGCTTCATTGCCGACCACAGCGACAAGCCCCAAGGAACAGCTATGCACCAGATACTGGGCGCAGCCCTTTTCGGACAGGGCAACCACAGCGAAGCCGCTACCCCGTTGAAAAAATACCTCGACGACACAAACTACAAGAAACAGCAGCGCATTGCCCGCTACCAATATGCCCTCTGTCTCTACGAAGCAGGCAACCTCGACGAGGCAAAAGATTGGTTCCTGAGCAGTTGCGGCAAGGACGACGCAATAACACAGAATTCACGCCTGCACCTTGGTATGATACACGCAGCGCAGGGCAACACCAACGAGGCCCGCTTCTCGTTTGAACAGGCTGCCAATATGGGATTCGACAGCGAGGTGAGCGAGAAGGCACTCTACAACTATGCCCTCTGCCTGCACAGCACACGCTACTCCCCCTTTGCCGAGAGCGTAAAGACCTTTGAACGTTTCCTCAACGAATATCCGAAGTCGGAACATTGCGGGCAGGTGAACAAATACCTTGTAGAGGTATATATGAACACACGCAACTACGACGTTGCACTCGAGTCTATAAACAAAATTGCAGCCCCCTCGCAAGTAATTCTGCAAGCAAAGCAAAAGATTCTCTACCGTTTGGGCATACAAGCCTTCATCGACGGCAAGATGGAGACCGCCATCGATTATTTCAACCAATCGATAGCCCTCAAAGAGCACGACAAGAAGACACACAGCGAGGCTCTTTACTGGCGAGGCGAAGCATATTATGCCAAAGGGCAATACGCCACCGCTGCATCGAATTTCCGCAGCGCTGTTGCACTGGGCGGCGAGAATGCAGGCAAAGCTACATACGGCCTGGGCTACACGTATTTCCAGCGCTCGCAGACCGATGCTGCCGAAAAGGAGTTCCAGCGCTTCCTTAAAATGGCGAAACGCGACGAGAAAGAGCTCTACGCCGACGCCTGCAACCGCATAGCCGACTGCAATTTCTTTGCCCGCGACTACCGCACAGCCGAAACCTACTACACAAAAGCCGTGGAGGCAACAAGCAGCAACAGCGACTACTCACTCTACCAGAAAGCCATTGCACAGGGCCTGCGCAAGGACTACAAGGCAAAAATCGCCACCCTCGGCAGCCTCATCGGCAAATACCCCGCAAGCGACCACATTCAGCAGGGATATTACGAAAAAGGACGCGCCCACATTGAGATTGAGGAGAACGACAAGGCCATTGCCACTTTTGAGCAGCTCATTGCAGCTCACCCCGGCAGCGACCTTTCGCGCCGCGCTGCTGCCGAGCGTGCAATGCTGTTGAATGCAAGCGGCAATCACAAAAAAGCTATCGAGGCCTACAAGGATATTATTGCCCGCTACCCCCACAGCGACGAGGCTCACACCGCGGCACAGGACCTTAAGAACCTTTACGTGGAACAGGGCAATGTTGCCGAGTATGCACAATACGCGGCGAACACCCCGGGTATGAAGGCTGTGAAAAGCAGCGAGATAGACACACTCACCTACATTGCAGCCGAAAAGATATACGGCCGCGGCGACACCAACACCGCAATTGAGAAATTCGAGGAGTATATCGAAAAATTCCCCGAAGGAGCTTTCACCCTCGACAGCCACTACTACCTGGGCGTGAGCCACTACAACAAGAAAGAGACAGCAAAGGCACTCCCCCACTTTGAAAAAGTAACCGGGTACCCCGACAACAAATACAGCGAAGAGGCTATGGCCTACGCGTCGGACATCTATTACAACAACAAACAGTGGAGCAAGGCAATGCCGCTGTACAGAAAACTCATTGAGAAGAGCAGCAACGCCGACCGCAAGGCCGCCTGCCGCCTCAACCTCCTGCGTTGCGCCTACAACACCGACGACGAACAGACACCCGCCCTTGCAAAAGAGATTCTTGCAAAAGATGCTCCCGCGCCCGACAACAAGCGCGAGGTTGAATATTACCTTGCAAAGAGCCTCCTGCAAAAAGGCAGCGCCGAGGCCGAAGCACCGCTCATAACCCTTGCAAAGGACACCCGCACCGTGTATGGCGCCGAGGCAAAATACCTCCTTGCACAAATGTATTACGACACAAAGAACTACGACGATTGCGAGAAGGTCATTTTCGACTACATCGACGCGAGCACCCCGCACGCCTACTGGCTCGCCCGCAGCTTCATACTCCTTGCCGACCTCTACACCGCACAAGGACGTGAACAGGAGGCCAAGCAATATCTCCTTTCGCTGCA
Organism: Bacteroidaceae bacterium; assembly: GCA_045636125.1. Lineage (GTDB taxonomy): Bacteria > Bacteroidota > Bacteroidia > Bacteroidales > Bacteroidaceae > HGM04593. The sequence goes on along the minus strand of JAZTWX010000017.1, from coordinate 17,488 downwards.
GGGCAACTACAACGCCGATGACGATATTGAGGAGCTTACCAGCGAGCGCCTAAACAAACTTTCTGCAACCAACAATTGATACCGACCAATATGAAAAAGATATTTTCCATTCTCGCAACCCTGCTTTTTGCAACCGCCGCATACTCGCAAAAAGACTCCATAAATGCCGTAATAAGGGTTGAAAACCGTTACAACCCCGTTGTAACAAAAGCGGCAAAGAAAGGCGTCACACCCGCCATTGAACAGAACACCGCAGCACCGTTGAAACTCGAATTCTTGCAGCAGGCAGCACCTTTCACCGGGTTCACAAGCGAGCGCGATGTCACTGCACTGCTTCCCAAACAGGACGAGAGCCTCCCCTTCTACATTCGCGGAGGCTACGGCACAGGGCACAACACCGACAATAAGATAACAGCACTCCTGCACCCCGGCGAGCGCGACGAGGTGAGCGCCATTGCCACCTTTAACGGTTACAACACACAGCTCGACGGAATTGAGGGCGAATGGGACTCGCGTATGTTTACCACTCACATAGGCGCGCGTTACGCACATACATTCGACAAAATGGTGTTGGGCGCAACAGCATCATACGGCAACAAGGTGTTCAACTACCAGCGTTGGCAACCTACCGACAAGCAGAACGTGCAGCGCGGCAATTTCGGGCTCTTCGGCAAGAGCCTCCTCGCAGGCCCACTCTCCTATGAGTTCGGCGCTGCATACTCGCGCATAAACTACAAACGCACCCCTTTCCTCCTGAACGCCGACGAGGACATCATAGGGCACATTGCCGAGAACAGGATTTCCGTTAACGGGCTATTCAAATATGAACTGACAGGAGAAATTCTGCGCAGTGCGGGGCTTAACATTGAAGCCGACAACTACAGCTACAGCGGCCACTCGCTCTTCGACAATTTCTTCTCGCTCAACCTCAATCCCCACGCAAATATCCTCTTCAAAGGGATGACAATGCGCCTGGGAGCACAGTTGAGTGTCATTACAAAGCACAACGCATTCTTCGCCTTTGCACCCGACCTCTCTATCGAGGGCAAGGTGGGAGAGAAATTCACCCTCTACACCACCGTAACCGGCGGCCGCGACGCTGCCTGCGTGGAGGCAATGGAACAGCTCACCCCCTACTGGGCTGCAAACCCCACAAAGGCACAGTACACCGTTGCCGACATTAAGGCCGGTACACGTTTCTCGCACAAAGGCTTTTCGGCCGATGTTTATGCCGGGTATTCATACACAAAGGATGAATTCCTGCAAAGCTACACAATCACCGAAAGCGGCATAGGCGCATACATCGCACAGGACAATGTAAAGAGAACATACGTAGGGCTCTACACGGCCTACGACTACAAAGGACGCATAAAGGCAACCGCTGCGGCACGTTACAACCACTACGGTTGCGACGAGGAGGAACTTCTCTTTATGAAACCGCAGGTTGAAGTGGAGCTTGGAGCACAAGCCCGCCTGCTCGACGATTTTTACGTAAACCTCGGATACAGCTTTGCGACATACGGGCACGACAACCTTTCGAAAAACAAGAACGAACTTAACCTGCGCGCAAGCTACAGATTCCTTAACCGCTACAGCGCCTTTGTCGAGGGTAACAACCTGATAAACCAGGAGTATTTCAAGTACGCGGGTTACTACGAGCAGGGCATAAATATGCTGCTTGGCCTGAGCGCTTCGTTCTGACAAGCGACAGCTTTTAGGGGAGAAAAATTTTTCACCTATATAAAATAATATATTATTTTAAGGAGGGAACGCCCCGAGGGTTTATTATTTTTTTAGATTTTTTACTGCGTATATACGGGAAACTTTAATACTTTTGCCGCAAATTTCAGAAAGCGAAACAAGATGCAGAAGAATTTAGTAATAGTTGAGTCACCCGCAAAAGCAAAGACCATTGAGAAGTTCTTGGGCAAGGACTACAAGGTGATGTCGAGCTACGGGCACATTTGCGATTTAAAGAAAAAAGAGTTCAGCATAAACATCGACACATTCGAGCCGGTGTATGAAATTCCTGCCGAAAAGGAGAAGCTTGTGAACACACTGCGCACCGAGGCAAAGAAAGCCGACACGGTGTGGCTCGCATCCGATGAGGACCGCGAGGGAGAGGCCATCAGCTGGCACCTTTTCACCGAGCTCGGCTTGGAGACCGAAAAGGTCAAACGCATTGTATTCCACGAGATTACAAAGAATGCCATACTCAATGCCATTGAGAACCCCCGCGCAATAGACACCAACCTCGTTTATGCACAGCAGGCACGCCGCGTGCTCGACCGCATTGTGGGCTTCAAGCTCTCGCCCGTGCTGTGGCGCAAGGTAAAACCCGCCCTTTCGGCCGGCCGTGTACAGTCGGTTACAGTGCGACTCATTGTGGAGCGCGAGCGTGAAATCAACGGCTTTGTGAGCGAGTCGGGCTACCGCGTTACAGGCACATTCGAGTTCCCCGGTGACAACAACGAAAAGAGAAGCATCAACGCCGAGCTTTCAAAGAGATTCAAGACATTCGAGGAGGCCGAGGCTTTCCTGCAGTCGTGCAAAGAGGCCACATTCGCAATTGACGATGTGAGCACAAAGCCCTTGAAGAAGAGCCCCGCAGCACCCTTCACAACATCTACCCTGCAACAGGAGGCAGCCCGCAAGCTCGGCTTCACCGTGTCGCAGACAATGATGGTTGCACAGCGACTCTACGAGGCGGGATACATCACATACATGCGTACCGACTCGGTCAACCTTTCGGCACTCTGCATAGGTTCGTGCAAGAGCGTTGTCACCGACACCTACGGCGAACAGTATCTCAAAAGCCGCAACTACTCTACATCTTCGAAAGGCGCACAGGAGGCTCACGAGGCCATACGCCCCACATATATGAGCAACCCCACCATAGAGGGTACAATGCCCGAAAAGCGCCTCTACGAGCTTATATGGAAACGCACCATCGCATCGCAGATGGCCGACGCGCTTGTTGAAAAGACAACCGTAAACATTTCCATAAGCGGGCACGAGGAGTTCTTTGTGGCTACAGGCGAGGTTACCGTGTTCGACGGTTTTCTGCACGTATACCGTGAGTCGACCGACGACGACAACAGCGCCGACACAACAACCCTGCCCCCTGTAAAGAAAGGCGAGGCACTCACAGCAAAAGAGATAACAGCCACCGAGCGTTTCACACAGCACCCGCCCCGTTACACCGAGGCAAGCCTTGTGCGCAAGCTCGAAGAGCTCGGCATCGGCCGCCCCTCAACATACGCCCCCACCATAAGCACCATTCAGCAGCGCGGCTACGTTGAAAAGGGCAACAAAACAGGCACAACACGCAAATACAACATAATCACCCTCAAGAACGGCAAGATAACCGGCAAGGAGGGCAAGGAGAGTGTGGGAGCCGAAAAGGCAAAGCTGCTTCCCACCGACATAGGTATTGTGGTGAACGACTTCCTGCTCGACTTCTTCCCCGACATTATGGACTACAATTTCACAGCGAACGTGGAAAAGGTGTTCGACGAGATTGCCGACGGCAAAAAGCCCTGGGTGGAGCTTATCAAGAGCTTCTACGCCGACTTTGAGCCCCAGATAGAGAATATTGTGCAGACAAAGAGCGAGCACAAGGTGGGCGAGAGAGTGCTTGGTACCGACCCCGCCAGCGGCAAGCCCGTATCGGTGAAAATCGGTCGTTTCGGCCCCATTGTGCAGATAGGTTCGGCTACCGACGAGGAGAAACCCCGCTTTGCACAGATGAAGCCCGGCCAGACACTCGAGACAATCACGCTCGAAGAGGCTTTAGGCCTTTTCAGCCTCCCCCGCACGCTAGGTGAGTTCGAGGGCGAGACAATAGCCATCGGCGCAGGCCGTTTCGGCCCCTACATAAAATTCGGCGCCGCATACGTTACCCTGCCCAAGACTCACGACCCAATGACCGTGACACTCGAAGAGGCAACCGAGCTTATACTCGAAAAACGCAAAGCCGAGGCCGAGCGCATAATAAAGACATTCGACAATGAGCCCGCGCTGCAGGTGCTGAACGGCCGCTTCGGCCCCTACATCGCATACGACGGCAGCAACTACAAACTGCCCAAGGGCGTGACACCCGCCGACCTTTCGTTGGAGGAGTGTATGGAGATTGTAAACAAGCAGAAAGAGGGCGGAAAGGCTGCACCCAAAGCCCGCCGTTACACAAAGAAGAAATAAATGACACGAATATTCCTCATAGGATATATGGGAGCGGGCAAGACCACGCTTGGCCGCGCTCTTGCCGCAAAACTGGGGATTACATTCATCGACCTCGACAACTACATCGAGATGCGATATTGCAAAAGCATCGCACAGATTTTTGCCGACAAGGGCGAAGATGGTTTCCGCGACATTGAACGCCGAATGCTGCACGAGGTGAGCGACTTCGAAGATGTGATAATATCGACCGGAGGCGGCACCCCCTGCTTCTTCGACAATATCGGGCACATGAACAGCAAAGGAACGACCGTATACCTGCAGGTACCTGTGGAGAGGCTTTTCATTCGCCTGAGCATTGCACGCAAGCAACGCCCGCTTATAAAGGACAAGACAGACGAGGAGCTGCGAGCCTTCATTGCCGAGCAACTTGCAAAGCGCGAGCCTTTCTACTCGCAGGCCGCAAACAAATTTCTTGCCGACAAGCTTGAAGACAAGACACAGATAGAACAGTCGGTTAACTCCTTCTGCGAGGAATTTAACCTGCCTTAAACAACAAACTACTAATACCATAAGAGATGAGAAGATGGCGCATCGAAGACTCCGAAGAGTTGTACAACATTAACGGCTGGGGAGCTTCATATTTTAGTATCAACGAAGAGGGTAACGTAGCTGTTACTCCCAAGAAGGATGGTGTTAAGATTGACCTCAAGCAACTGATGGACGAACTGCAGTTGCGCGATGTTGCCGCACCTGTTCTTATTCGCTTCCCCGACATCCTCGACAACCGTATCGAAAAGATATCCGGCTGTTTCAAGATAGCATCGGATGAGTACAAGTACAAAGGCACACACTTTATTGTGTACCCCATCAAGGTGAACCAGATGCGCCCCGTGGTAGAGGAGATTATGAGCCACGGCAAAAAGTACAATATGGGACTCGAGGCCGGCTCGAAACCCGAGCTGCACGAGGTTATCGCAATGAACACCGACAGCGACTCGCTCATCATCTGCAACGGATACAAGGACGAGAGCTACATTGAGCTTGCACTGCTTGCCCAGAAGATGGGGCGCAGCATCTTCCTTGTTGCCGAAAAGCTCAACGAGCTCAAACGCATTGCAAAGATTGGTAAAAGACTGGGCGTGCGCCCCAATATAGGTATACGCATAAAGCTCGCATCGGAGGGCAGCGGAAAATGGGAAGAGAGCGGCGGCGACGCAAGCAAGTTCGGCCTCACATCGAGCGAGCTTCTCGAAGCTCTTGAACTTCTCGACAAATATGACATTAAGGACTGCCTGCGCCTCATCCACTTCCACATTGGTAGCCAGGTAACAAAGATACGCCACATAAAGACCGCGTTGCGCGAAGCCTCGCAGTTCTACGTGCAGCTGCACAAAATGGGCTTCAATGTAGAATTCACCGACATTGGCGGCGGCCTTGGAGTGGACTACGACGGTACACGTTCGTCGAGCAGCGAAAGCAGCGTGAACTACTCTATCCAGGAGTATGTGAACGACGCCGTATATGCAATGGTCGATGCAGCCGACAAGAACAATATCCCCCACCCCAACATCATTACCGAAAGCGGACGCTCGGTATCGGCGCACCACGCAGTGCTCATTATGGAGGTGCTGGAGACTGCGGCCCTGCCACAGATGGACGAGAACTGGGAGGTTGCACCCACCGACCACAGCCTTGTAAAGGAACTCTACAAAATTTGGGACGACCTCGACCAGCGCACTATGCTCGAAGCATACCACGACGCGCAGCAGATACGCGAGGAGGCGCTCGACCTCTTCAGCCACGGCTTTGTCGACCTCAAGACCCGTGCACAGATTGAGAGTATGTTCTGGTCGGTTACCCGCGAAATTCTCTCCATTGCAAAGACAATGAAGCACGTGCCCGAAGATTTCCGCAAGCTGCACAAGCTCATTGCCGACAAATATTTCTGCAACTTCTCGCTCTTCCAGAGCCTCCCCGACACTTGGGCGATAGACCAGTTCTTCCCCATTATGCCCATACACCGCCTCGACGAACGCCCCGACCGCACCTGTACCATCCAGGATATGACCTGCGACAGCGACGGAAAGATTACCGAGTTCATAAACTACAACGGCAAGGCCAATTCGTTGCAGGTACACAAGGTGAAGAGCAGCGAGCCCTACTACATCGGCGTGTTCCTTGTGGGCGCATACCAAGAGATTTTGGGCGACCTTCACAACCTCTTCGGCGACACCAACGCAGTGCACATAAGTGTCGACAAGGACGGTTACCACATAGACAAGATTATCGACGGAGAAACCATTGCCGATGTTCTCGACTACGTGCAGTTCGACGCAAAACGTCTTGTGCGCACACTCGAAACGTGGGTGACAAAGGCCGTGAAACAGGGAAAAATCACCCTCGAAGAGGGAAAAGAATTCCTTTCGAACTACCGTTCGGGACTCTACGGATACACCTATCTCGAACCCTAACAACGCACACACTATGCAAGAGAAAAAGAAGATTACCGTAATAAAGGTCGGTGGCAAGATTGTAGAGGAGAAAGAGTCGCTTGCCGCGTTGCTCGACCGCTTTGCGGCTGTCGAGGGAGCAAAGGTGCTCATTCACGGCGGTGGCCGCTCGGCCACAAAGGTTGCCGAGAGCCTGGGCATTGAGAGCAAGATGGTGAACGGCCGCCGCATAACCGACGAGGCTATGCTGCAGGTGGTTACAATGGTGTACGGCGGGCTTGTAAACAAGAACATTGTTGCAGGGCTGCAGGCAAGAGGCGTCAACGCGCTCGGCCTCACCGGAGCCGACTGCAATATCATAAAGGCACACAAACGCCCTGTGGGCGATGTCGATTACGGCTTTGTGGGCGATGTCGATTATGCCGACGGCACTATGCTGGGCAAGCTCATTGAGCAGGGCATTGTGCCCATTGTGGCACCCCTCACACACGACTGCCAGGGCAACCTCCTGAACACAAACGCCGACACAATGGCGGCCGAGACAGCCAAAGGCCTTTCGGCACTCTACGACGTTACACTCACATACTGTTTCGAGTTCCCCGGCGTTATGCGCAACCCCGACGATGCCGACAGCCTCATCCCCCGCATCGACAAGGAGAGTTACAAGCAGCTGCTGGCCGACGGCATTGTGAGCGGTGGTATGATTCCCAAGATCGACAATGCCTTCAACGCCATAGACAACGGCGTGTCGAAGGTTATCATAACAAAAGCCGATGCAATTGACGGCAACAGCGGCACACACATTGTAGCATAATGCTCGAAAAAAGCCGCATCACTCACCCCACTTACGGTGAAATTGAAATCACACGCAACCCACGGGCGCGCCGCATTATATTGCGAGCGCGCTCGGGTGTTATATGCATAACACTGCCCGCTGCGGCCACCGCAAGCGACCTTGAACGTGCACTGCAAAAGCACGGCGCAAAACTGCAGGCACAGATAACGGCAAGCAACCTGCCGGCAGAAAGCTACCGCATCGACGGCGGCCTCTTTTCCTTTGACATTGAGCAAGGGGCGGTAAAGGAGGCATGCATAAAGCGCAGCAACGGCCGGGCAACGCTCATTGTTCCTGCCGGTAGCTCTTTCGACACCGCGGAGCGCCGCCTGTGGCTGCAGAAAGTAATAAAGAACCTTATGCGTGAACGCGCGCAGGCAACCCTGCCGCAGAGGTTGCAGCAGCTTGCCCAAACACACGGGCTTGAATACAGGAAAGTGAGCATACGCGACAGCCACACGCGCTGGGGAAGTTGCAGCACAAGCGGCACCATAAGCCTCAGCATCTACCTTATGCTGCTGCCGTGTGAGCTCATAGATTATGTTCTCCTGCACGAGCTGTGCCACACGGTGGAGATGAACCACAGCGGCCGTTTCTGGGCACTGCTCAATGGCCTTACAAGCGGTAATGCGCTGAAACTGCGCGCGCAACTGAGGAGCTACAGATGTTCTCTCTTTTAGAGCGGTTGCTCCGCTTTATTTTCATCGCTCCACGGTGAGGGTACAGCGGGTTGCAGCTTATTTATCAACATTGCGAAGAGGAGCGCAAAGAGCCCTGCCGCCACAAACAGCGCGCAGTCGGCATTTTCGGCAACAGCCGCATCGGAAGCCTCAACCCCATAGAGTATATTGCTCACCGTAGCAACGGAGTTGTTTATTATATGCCCCACAATCACGGGCAACAAGCTGCGCGTGCGATAGTAGAGCCACCCGAAGCCCATTCCCAGGCAAGAGGCATAAAACACCTGTATGGGGTTTATGTGAATTATTCCAAAGAGAAGCGAGGCTGCAATTATTCCCACCCACGGGCTTTTGAAAAGGCGCATCAGCGAGCCCTGTATAGCACCGCGGAAAAGTAACTCCTCGAGCGCGGGTGCAACAACAGCCACCGAGAGTATTCCCGCGCCACTGCCCATCATAAGTTCAATTTCGGTGCCCATGTCGTTTTCGAGCCCCAGCCACGCAGCCGCAATGTTGAAGAATACCATCATACTGCCCACGAAGAACACCGACAGCACAAGCACGCGGCCGTTTACCTCGCGCAGGAAACCCTTGTCCACACGCACATATTTCCAAAGGAGCAGGTGGGCAATCATTGCCACCCCCGACAGCAGCATACCCACTCCAAGACCCACAGCGTTGTAACGCATAGCCTCGGGCGAGGAGAGAGCCGTAAACTGCTCATAAGCCACAGGCCCCACAACGGAGCGGTAGCACATATAGGCTGCAAATTGCCCGCCTACAACAAAGATATACTGGTATATGAGAAAATAGGCCAACAGCTTTGCAATTACAGCAAACTGCTTCATTTTATCAGGTAGTGAAAGCATATTATATTCCGCGTTTAACCCTTGCAACATCCACACCTATCTGCAGACGCAATGCGTCTATGCTGTCGAAAGAGACCTCGTCGCGCAGGCGGCGCACAAACGACACCTCAATGTCCTGCCGGTAAACATCACCCTCGAATTCAAGAATATGAACCTCCAGCGTGCGCACATCAACCCCCTGCAGGGTGGGCTTCACGCCAATGTTCATAACCCCCTTGCGGGTGAGGCCGTCAACAGCAACCTCAACCTCGTACACACCGTCGAGCGGGAGCATCTTCATCTCCTCGTCGAGCTGAATATTGGCTGTGGGGAAGCCTATACGGCGGCCGAGAGCAGCGCCGTGAACAACCGTTCCCCGCAACTTATAGGGGCGACCGAGCAGATTTTCGGCTGCAGCCACATTACCCGTGGCAAGCGCCCTGCGCACCGCCGACGAGCTTACATTCATGCTGTCGGGCGCATACTGTTCGGTGGCAACGACCTCAATCCCCAGTTTCTTGCCGTAGGCAATATAGTCGTCTATGCCCTCACCCTCCTGCGGGTGACCGAAGTGGTGATCATAGCCCACCGCCAGCAGCCTCACGCCAAGTTTCTCTTTAAGCACCTCGCCCATAAAACGCTCGGCACTCATTGCAGCCATATAGCTGTCGAAATTGAGCAACACGCAGCGGTCCACGCCAAGTTCTTCGAGCAAAGCAACCTTTTCGCTGTTGGTAGTGAGCAGGAAAGGCTCGCTCTCCCCGCCGAAAAGCAGACGCGGGTGGCGCGCAAAAGTTATTACAGTGAGCGGCAGGCCACGCTGCAATGCTAGGTGGCGCAGCTCGTTTATCATTGCCGCGTGACCACGGTGAACACCATCATAAGAACCTATGGTGGCAGCCGTGGGATACACGTTCAAATTGTCCAAGCTATATATTATTTCCATAATTGTGTTTTTCTCATATTATAGTTTCCCACGCCGAGTTCCTTTCAACAACCACCGCCTCAATGCCCACGCTGCGCGCCGCGTCGCAGTTGGCCTGCGAGTCGTCGAAGAAAATTGTGTCGCCGGGGGCAATGCCCGCACGCTCCACGAGCATCTCAAAAATGCGGGGCGCAGGCTTGCACAGCCCCATCTCATAGGAGAGGAAAACGCCGTCGAAATAGTCGCTCAACGCCAAGCCCTCAAGGTTCTCTATCCCGCGCGTGATAGCCTCCCAGTGCAGAGCGTTAGTGTTGCTCAACAGGAAAACCTTGTGCCCGCGGGCACGCAACGCACGCAGGTGCTGCCACTTGCACGGCGGGAAATTCCCCAAGAGCGCACACCACGCATCGCACAACGCACGTTCAAGCTCCGCGGCAGGGAGCGCACGCTTTTCGGCAGGCAAAAGGCCTGCAATGTAAGCAAAAAGCTCGGCTGCCGATATCTTGCCGCTCTCAAAAGCCAGCATAGTGCTGTTCGATAGCGCAAACGCCTCGGACAACACCTCACGCCCCACGCCCAGCGCCGCAAAGGCATCGAACGTGCGCGCAGGCTCAATGTCGAGCAGCACACCACCGAGGTCGAAAATAAGATTCTTCCTGCAACATTCCATAGCACAAGCCTGTTGATTACTATACAGGAACAAAAAAACCGCGTTCCTATGTGCGAAGATATATTTTTTTTCGCAAAAACCTTGTTTCTATTGACAAAATGTATTACTTTTGCACCGTATTTCCAATACAGCAGAAATACACGGGCTTTTAGCTCAGTTGGTTAGAGCAACAGACTCATAATCTGGAGGTCCTAGGTTCAAGCCCTAGATGGCCCACTAGCGGATAACAAAAGTTATCCGCTTTTTTGTTGGTTGGGCTTTCACCGGCGGTTATCTCCTTCGTTCTATTCGTTTGCACCGGCTGCGCCGACAGCAAACAACGAAGTCGATGGGTCTCTACGAGACAAATCTCAAGCCCTAGATGGCCCACGAAGAGAATCGCTAACTGAAGTGAACCCCAAAGTTTTTTGTCCAAACTTTGGGGTTCACTTCAAAAGGCTCAATATCCTTTTTTCAGCTGCTCCTGAATCTCTTTCACAAACTTGTCGTGGTCATAATTCATTTTAAGGCGCTCATTGGCGGGTATTTGTTGTTCCACCTTTGCAGCCATCGTTTCGGCCACATTGTAAAGCCCTTGGCGCATCTCTATGCACACCCACGTGCGGTAGTTGCCGTTTTTCAGCTGAAAGCGCTGGCTCTTGACAACAGGAGCATCCTGCACCAGCATCGATGATGCCGACTTCAGAAACACGCTTGTGAGATCGTGCGCTTGCACCGTGGTTTCGGCAGCCTGGTCGGTAGCTGTTGTTTTTGTGTACTCCACACCACTGCTCATTAAAGCACTCTCGCACTTCGACGCTATGGCACTTGCAAGCTGATTGCGCGCGGCAGCCTCGGCCGCCTGGCGCGAACGGTTGATATCGCTGCTCACACCATTGGCCGCAAAGCGCAGGCCGGGCATCTCTTCGGCATATTTTTCACACTCGGTCAAGGTGAGTTCCACCTCACCGTTAGCTGCTGTTTTTACCGTGCCACAAGAGGCCAGTACAAGGGCTGTAAGCGCCCATATAAAAATAAACCTTTTCATCTTATTATCTGTTTCTGTTGCGGTTAAAAATTATAGCTGAGGGTTAAACCGAACATCTTTTTCATCTCGTCGGAACCAACACATTCATTTGTTACATTACGATATTTATCACACGTTCCGGAACTATGTTGATTCATATATTGGAAAGCAATATCCCATACCCCAAATGAATAACCGACGGCTATTGAATAAAAGATTCCGGGGTCGCCTTTGCCCGCAAAATCGACTGGAGTATAGCCATACTTGAGGTTGATAAATGGAGTGACTTTTTTCTTTAAGAAATCTATTCGGGAATCAATGTATATAGGCATATAACAGTTCCCTACCTGCATATCATACAACAGCCCGCCACCTGCACCTAAATAGAAATGTGGGGAGAAACGATAGCCATAGCTCGTGAGCAAGCTGCAAGCCCCATCAGCAAATTCGCCACTACCGATGTTACACGAATGCCTAAACGAAGAATGCATTGCCGACAAGCCCAAAGAGTATTCAAAACCCTTTGAACGATAAACAGAAGAGTTGAGGGCAACAGTGGCAGCTGGTGTGTTCTTTATTTTTTTCAATTGTTCCAATGCATTGTTCACCATTGTTATTTCACCCTCATTAACCACAATCTCTTTTTTCAATGTAATATACCCTGCCTTTCGCAACTCGAGTTGATGGACGCCGGCAAGCGTTTTTGCAGGGCCGTAAGGGGTGGTTCCAGCTTTCTTGCCATCGAGCCACACCTCACTGTCCACCGGGCGCGACTCAATTTGCAAAAATCCGTTTATGGCAACAAGCGAAGCGAAACTGTGTTCAAATGTTTCACTTTCTTTAAGCACTATCTGCTTGGTTTGGGAGCGGTGCCCGTCGCGCTTCGCCTCGAGCAAATGTATTCCGGGAATTATCTCGCCCAGCCATTGCCCCTTGCCCACCTGCTTGCCATCAACAAAAAGAGCCGTTTGCGGGTCGGCGCAAGAGAGTTTGAGAGTCGCTTTACTTAATTCTGACGATGCCATTGACGATTTAAGCACCACCTGCATATCCTTGCGCTCTCCATTTATTTCCACCTTGCCTATTTCCTGTTCATACCCAGCAGCCTGAACACGGTAAGTGTGGGAACCATTTTTCAGAAATATCATAACAACCCCATCGTCGGAGGTTTTCAGTTCGTCATCTATCCACACTATTGCATTTGCGGGAGTGAGGCGCATTGTAAGGTAGGCGCCGGAAAGAGCTTGTTCCACGCTTGTGTGCACACTGCCCGACTCGAGCGTCATTGCATACACGGTTGCCTCTTTTATCTGTTCGGGGAATATATACTCGCGCAGAATACCCAGCGTTTGGTGCTTTATTGTGATTTTGCGCACGCCGGGCTGAACATACACCCAAATTTCTGCTACCTTCTGCTCAACTTTCTGCACCGAGAGAGTGCCGGTGTCGAACGTGAAGCCGGTGTTGCTGTTTTCAACCTTTATGATGGCACATTTCTTGCCGTTCTGGTCGATGACCGGGTAATTTACACGCGCATCGAGGTCGGTGGAAAGGCCTTTGAACGAGCTCACTTTGAGTTGCTGCGCTTGCGCACCGGCAAGGGCGCAAAGCAGGAAAAGCAAGGTTGTTATTATGTGTTTGCGAAGCATTATAACAAAATATTAAGCTATTTTTAGAAGAAACCGGCGCTTATTACACCAAAATCGGGGTCGGGCTCGGGTTGCCACGTTCTCACGTGAATAACAGGCAATTTGGGGTTGGTGAGGTCGAGCAGCAGATAGAGATAACCCGTGTCGCCGTAATTGCTCGAATAATACTCCTGTTTCAGCTGAATGCCGTAGCGGTCCTCGCCGGGGCGCAACTGTACAACATTGCAGTTCGAAAAATGAAGGTTTATATACTCCTTGGAGCCGAACGAGGCCTTGAGGTCTCTAATAAACTCTTTTTTGCTCTTGCGGGTGAGTTTCACATACTCGTTGTTAAGGAACTTTCCGTCGTTGTAACGGGCATCGCGCTGCAGTCTGTGTCCAACAATTATTACCGCATTGTCGTCGAACACGCGCTCCATAAACTCACTGTTTTTAGTAGCATAGGCGGTGCGGTAGTTCTCGAGGAACGACACAATGAGCTTGCGGGCCTCCAGCCCCCAGTCACCATTGCAGGCAATCTCCTCTTCGGACATCTGCTTGCCAAGGCCAAGCGCCACGTGGGATATTTTTTCGCCGGCGAATGTAAAGGAGAGTTGTTCGTTGAACGTGCGCTGGCGAGAGAACCTGAAAAGACACGGGAGGCCGCGGCACACGAGCGTGCCTTCACCCTCATTTTCAATACATTCCAAATTAAAGTTACTGCCAACCGTATAACTGCCATAGCTTAATATCTTATTGAATTCCTGGTAGGCTTCGGCTGTGAAGAGGGGGCGCACCGATTCTATGTCGCCACGTTGCATCGCTGCCCCAACCTTTTCCACCGTTTGCAGGCAACGGCTCATTTTGGCACCGTTGGCGCTCTTTTTACCCACGGGCAAGGCAAGCGAAGATTTTACATTTGTGGCAAGACTGCCGGCCTTTGAAGCCGTTACCGCGCGCTGCGCCGAACCGGCAGTGGGCAAGAGGAGGTCGATATAAGCGTGGCGGAAGATATCCTGCTGAAGAGCGACAAGTGTTTTTACCTCCTCGTCCACCACTGCAAGGCTGTTGAACATATATTCGACCTTAACGGTGACTTTGGGAGCCGAGGCACTGGGATGCAGCTCTATTATGCCCTCACCGTCGCGCACCGAATATATTGCACCATAGCCCATACCATCGTTATAAGTGTAGTCCATACTGCGGATAGGGCGACCCTTGTACGAAGCCAACATTCTATACACGCCCTCCCCTGCGGGGATGAGCTTCAAAGAAATATCGGAACAGATATCGTTTATCTTGGCAGGGACACAGGTGATGAGCGACTGCTCCTTGTCGCCCACCCACACCTTTGCATTTGCGGGGTAACGCAAGCTGCGGGCCAAGCAAAGAGCCCAATAATAGCATTTCAAAGCATCGTCGAGCTGGGCATCGTTCAACGCTTCGTCGCCCAACCTCATATACTCAAGAGCCTTGTTCTGGCGGGCCTCGAAAATCTTGTCAATCTCGTCCCTTTTTATATAACGGAACACACAGGCATCGGGCTCCTGCTTTATGATAAGACGCTCGGTGTTGTGGAGCGTTGCGCTCGAATAGGTTTGAATAATGGATTTGTAGTTCTTCTCCGATGTCGAGCTATCATCGCCAAGGACTTTTTCACGCTCCTCGGAAACAAATTCCGACTTTACTGAAACAGATATCTGATTTATGAGATTGGCCAGCGCAGCCTCATCGGCCGCCTCTTGGGTTACGCCATACCCCTCGCCATATATATAGTTCTTGCTATCGGCCTTAATCTGCTCTACACTCTGCGAGCACACAGGCAAACTCACCGCCGCAAGCAATACGCCGGCAACCAACAATTTAACAAAATTCATTCTTTTATTCAGTTTATAACTTTCTCACCCGCAACCCGTTGCAAGCAAAAGAAACACAAATTATTTCACAAAAAAGACTTTGAGCACGAGGCGCCGCACAAAATGCGCTCAACAAAAGGATTTATCGCTACAAATCAACAACATACGAACAAAACGCCTGCCAACGGAAGCCATTGTGTTAAAAATGGTGCAAATTTAATAAAAAATCCCATTCGACCGATGAGGTTTGCAACTTTTTGAAAAAACACGCACTCAAAACTGCATAACAAGCCCGCAAAAAGAATTACCTACTTAGAAAGAGAGACACAAGTTTTTCTTATTAAGTTGTTCGCCTCATACAAAAGAGAACCAACACCCCCGTTGTTGTTCCCATTATGAACGACAACCTGTTGCGTTTTGCCGAACGCTTTAAGCCATATATTAAGTTTCTCTCTGAACTTCTTAAATAGGTAATCTTGTGTGGTATATTCTTTTGCTTTATTGTCGTTCATTATAGGGAATATATAGCCGTCTGCCTTCTCTTTTTATTATAAGTCTCCGCCAAAACGACCTCTTAAATATCTCAAAAACGGAGGTGAAATATCAAAATGTAGCCAATTTTAGGTTTTTAGGCAAAAGAAAAAACGCTAATAACTTGTTTTGTAAGTCATTAGCGTTTTGTAAGGTGGTGCCACCAGGAAATGAGTCTCATTTCTAAATGGCTCTATATCACTGCGCTTCCCGCGAAAATAAACTGCACCTCGGCATAGCTTAAACAAGTTTATCTCTGCTCTCGGTTTGTATTATTTTTGTCGTTAAAGAATCGCAACAAACGTAATCTCCCGCTATTGCTCCACCTAAATTCTGCACCATTTTGCAGTGTCTTGCAGAGTCGAGTTCCTACTTTGACGCAAAGGTAGTGCAAGCCGAGAGAAGAACAAAATAAATGAGTTTATTTTTTCATCCGAGGCGCCGCCTACCTTCGGCGAAGCCAAAGTAGTGAAAATATTTGAAACAGCAATGGATGCACTAAAATGTCGCTCCACCTCAGTTCGAAATCCCTATTCCTATCTTCTGTTAAGATTGTTAAACGCATCAATTAACAACGAAATACCATCTATAACTGTCATTGTTCCGTGTTTGGCTATCTGCTGATGACACTCCTCAATTTGTCGTTGGCACTCGACAGCAAGATTATATTCTTCTATCGTATAAGAGCCTATAATCTGAGCTTTGGATACAATGTAATTGCATATTTGAGACAGTTCTACAATCATTGAACGAAAACGAGCAATTTGAGCTACATTATATACTAATGATGCTCCACCAACAATCATCCTTGCCTTTTCATCCCTTATTGCGGCTACCTTTGCTGCAATAAAAGCAACATCTATTACAGAATTATTCATATCTAACCGTATTACTAAAATGGTTCATAATCATAACCTATCATAAAACATAGAAAAAGTACGGTTTTTACATATTATATGATAGGTTGAGTAAACTTCTACTTTTCTTTCAACTTCTTTATTTCCCTATCAAAATCGCTTTCGAGTAAATCCATTTCTCGCTTGCGGTATATCTCAAACTCTTTTTCTGCTTTGGCTATTGCTTGTTGGTGCGAAACATTGCCTTTGCCAATCAAAACTTTGCGTTTGTGGGCGATAATCTGACCATCAAGAGCCTCAATCCAATCTTTCATTGTCATCGGATTCATCTCCAATGCTTGGAACTCGGCAAAATCCAAGAAGCCAGAAACGAGCAGGTTCAAGCGTTGTAATTCTATCTCAGAAAGGTAGTTCTTTGCTATCTTTACATCGTCCTTAGTAATATAATCGCCTTTGAAGTTTGTCATACCCACAAATGGCTTTTCATTATCAACGCGATTGTAAATAACCTCAGCAGCGGTGTTCTCGTGAACTGCATAGTGCAACTTGTTCTGCACCGTGGCAAAGAACATCTTTGTCGTTTCACTACGGGGGTCATAGTCAGTTGCTGTTGCATATATGTCTGTTACCTGCTGATAGAAATTACGCTCACTGCTACGGATATCCCTTATGCGCTGTAACAACTCGCGGAAATAACGGTTGCCACCCTGCTTCAAACGCTCGTCATCCATAGCAAAGCCCTTTTGGATATACTCATGTAGTCGTTGGGTAGCCCAACGACGGAACCGGGTAGCCACCTGCGACTGCACACGATAACCTAAGGCGATAATCATATCAAGATTGTAGTGAACAATATTACGCTGTACTTGGCGATTGCCCTCCTGACGAACTAACAAGAAATCCTTGTGAGTTGAATCATTCAGCTCGCCATCGGCATATATATTTTTAATATGCAAAGCAATATTTTGCTGTGTTGTCTGATATATCTCCGCTAATTGATTTTGTGTCAACCACAAATCT
>JAZTWX010000016.1:0-146341 GCA_045636125.1 Bacteroidaceae bacterium | reverse complement strand
CTGCGTTACGCCGCCGCAGAGAGCATGTCGAGCAATGCGCCGGAAAGCCGGAGACATGTTTGAGCGAAGCGAGTCGTTGACGGCCCAAGCACTTGCGACAAACAGCGAGCGGCAAGCCACGAAGCGACCGAAGAATGTCGCCTGCGACTTGTGAGCAAAGCAAGTGGCGACCGGCAAGACGACAGCCCAAGTTTTTTGAGTACTTTTTTACAAAAAAGTACAAACAGACACTGCCATTAAAGCAAGAAAAGCTCCCGGACCACCGAGGAATTAAAGCGCATATTTATAGTTCAATATCCGCAAAATAACACCGAGAACTTTGTAGTAAGTCAAGATCCTTCGGGCGAATACAAATCCCTCAACTTTTTACGTTGATCCGTGCGCCACCGAAGAATAAAAATACAATATACAACATAAAACTAACAAAGGCACTCCGCAGAGTGCCTTTGTTAGTGTACACAGCCGACCTATAAGCCGGGTTCTGTACCCCGAAAGGGGCGCCTGTCATTCATCTATATATTGTGTCACCACAATATTAAAGCGTTCTACCCTCCGGCTTGGGCGAGCAACCCTCAAACACCGGTATACTTGAACTTGCAGCTTCCAAGACGCACAGCCCGTACATCGCTGCACGGCTGGTGGGCTCTTACCCCGCCTTCTCACCCTTACCCTTGCGGGCGGTTATTTTCTTCTGCATTACTCCATCCTCGCGAACGGCTTTCTGTTAGGAAGTGGAATGCTCTGTGCTGCCCGGACTTTCCTCTTTTGCCTCATACGGCAACAGCGACAGACCGGTCGACTGTGTTATTCTGTTTCTGCCTGCAAAGGTAATGAAACTTTGCCAAATTATTTTTTTTTCACCCATTTTTTATACCATTATAAATTATTTACTACTTTTGTATAGGGTTCTGAGGAATCCTAGAATTTTATAGGTGTTATTGACATTATCTTCTTCACTCAAACTTCGCAACTTTGTAGAAACGGAAGATGATAGCAATGGCACCACATCGGTTGTTTATATTATTGACGATATAAACGACAGGTGTGGGCTGTTGTTTATTCTGTTTCTGGGCGTGCGAAGGCCTGAGTGAAGGATGTAACAATAGGTTCCCACACCTGTTTTTTATGGCCTAGCAAGGGAACTGCAAGCCGCTTATTTTAATTGTTATGAGAAGATTTTTATTTATTGCCTTGCTTTTCTCTTCGCTGTTTGCCCACTCACAAGTTTATAAATACAATGCAACAGAGTTCTCGGTGCGTGTTGCAGAAAGAGGCTATTGGGGCGAGTGGAGCGAGTGGGAACCTGTGAAAATTTTAATTGTGCTGAATTTGGAGAAAGAGAGGATTGAAATATACAGTAAAACTCCGCAAGAGTATGACATTGTGGAGGTTCTTGGCACGGAAAGCGACGAAAAAGATGGCGACTCCATACGCTTTTTATGTGTCGATGAAGATGGGCTGCGCTGCAACATAAGGATAAGGGTGCAGTTAGACGGCACAAAGCAGCTGTATGTAGATTATAAAGATGCTATGTGGGTGTACAATATTAGTAAAAGGTAGCGTTTAACAAATGCTAAAAAGAGGTCTCCGAAATTAAACAATTGTTAAGAGATTGTTTCTATTGTTAATTTGAACCAAAAAAGAGAGCTGCGCTATTGTTTATAAGGTTTGCAGCGCTATATTTGCGTGCAAGAAGGGCTACTGATTATCCCTTTTGAGAAAAAAACAAGGCGTTAACAACTACACAATAAATTAACAATATAGTTTTTTGAGATTATGAAAAAAGTATTCAAGAATTTGCTTTTAGGAGCAACGGTTGTGGCAGTGAGCGGAGCGGTAGCTACATATACAGCATATAATGTATCGAGCGGAGTAACTGTTCCGGCTGTTGCCGACGAGCAGACAGGCACATTCGTTACAAAAGCATCAATGCCGGGAACGTTACCCGACGGCTTGCAACGCACCGACCTCACCGACGCGGCCGACAAATCGATTCACGCGGTGGTGCACATAAAATCGACCGCAAAGGGAAAGACTGCGGTTATTCGCCGCGCGCCCGACATTTATGACTTTTTCTTTGGCGATGGGATGGGACGCGAACAGCGCGTGCAGACACAGCCGAAGGTGGGATTCGGGTCGGGAGTTATTTTGAGCTCCGACGGTTACATTGTAACAAACAACCACGTAATTGACGGTGCCGATGAAATTTCCGTTACCCTCAACGACAACCGCACATTCCCCGCTCGCCTTGTGGGCAACGACGAAAATACCGACCTTGCGCTCATAAAAATTGAGACCGACGACAAGCTGCCTTTCCTCACTGTGGGCGACAGCGACAATTTGAAAGTGGGCGAGTGGGTGCTTGCTGTGGGCAACCCCTTTAACCTCACATCGACCGTCACAGCGGGCATTGTGAGCGCAAAGGCACGTTCGCTTGGGGTATACAACGGCGGCATAGAGTCGTTCATACAGACCGACGCTGCCATAAACCAGGGCAACAGCGGTGGCGCGCTTGTGAACGCACAGGGCGAACTTGTGGGCATTAACGCAGTGCTGTCGTCGCCCACCGGTTCATACGCCGGATACGGCTTTGCAATACCCTCGTCCATTATGACAAAGGTTGTTTCGGACCTTAAAGAGTTCGGTACCGTGCAGCGCGCAGTGCTTGGCATTATGGGCGGTACTGTGACAAGTGAGCTGAACGACAAGGAGGAGCTTGGCACCGTTGATGGTGTTTATGTTCAGGAGGTTACCGAGGATGGTGCTGCGCAGAAAGCGGGCATTGAGAAAGGCGATGTAATTATCGGGCTCAACGGCAAGAACATAAAGACTATGGCCGAGCTGCAGGAGGCGCTTGCAAAATGCGTTCCCGGCGCAGAGATTAAGGTGAAGGTGTTGCGCGACAAAAAGGAAAAGACGATAGATGTTACGCTCACCAACGTGCAGGGCAATACAGCGGTTGTAAAGAATGTCGACCTCGATATTCTGGGAGCAGAGTTCAAGCCCATTGACGAGAAGGAGAAGAACTTCTTCAAGATTCCTTACGGACTGAAAGTCACAAGCACCGGAGACGGACTTTTCGCAAAACACGGAGTAAAGAAGGGTGTTGTTGTGCAAAAGGTAAATGGCACTGCAATGCGCACAATTGAAGACCTGCAGAAGGTGGTGAAACAGGCCAATGCATCGAGTGAGCCGGTGCTCTTCATCTCGGGAGTAAATGCTGCCGGAAAGAGGGTGTTCTTCTCGGTTCCGCTACAATAAAAAGGAGTTACTAAAAAGCAAATTTCGATAACACGGCCTTGCTTCTTATTTCACTCCCAACAAAAAAACGGGTTCTTCAGGAACCCGTTTTTTTGTTACTATGAGTGTTCACATTTTAGAACGACAACTGCAACTGCGATATAAATTCACGGCTTATATTGCCCACACGCGGTTTTGTGTAGACATATTGTGCCGAGAAACGGCAACGCTTGTACATCCAGTATTGGGCGCCCACGGTGTAGGTATTCTGCTCGGTTACGCAATTGTAATTGCCTTGCTCGCTCTTACCGAGCGCAGTGTTTTTGTTCAAGTAATCCCAGTTGAGGACAATATCGAATTTCTTTACTGGTGTATAGATAAAATTCACATAACCGCCACGCGATTGTATGCCTGCGTCGCTTCCCTGTATATACTCGCTACGCAAATAGAAAGGCTCGCTCTTTATCTCGAGGCCTGCACTCCAGCGGTGGCGCGAATAGTTCTCGCCCGCAGCAACACGACCATAAGGCGAGGCGCTTTGTGCATTGCCCGTTCCCACAAGGAACGAACCGGCAAGCAGCAACCCTTCTGTGGGCATATATTTGAGCATACCCGCAACATCTTTTTGGCTGTTGTTCTCGCTCTGGTTCATACCCGGGCCGTTGAATACTCCCAAGCTATAATTAAAGAGGTAACGCCCTTTTGAGTTTTTCAAGAAATCGCCGGTGAGCATAACTCCTGTGTCGCGCGCAACGTTGTTACCCATAAGAGGGTCGGTTGCAATTCCTGCAAGATAGAGGACCGAGGGGTCGTAAAGGATGGTGCTCATAAAGGTGGGGGAGTAAAGGCTCTCCAGCGTGAAAGGCTGCTTGAACTGGCCTGCGCGCGCCTGCAGCCACGGCTTGAACGTGTACTGTGCATAATATTCGTGCAACTCCGACTCCACGGCATCGTACATAAGGAAGAAACTTATCTCCTTTGTTATCTGCGCATCGGCCATAAGTATTATGCGTTTCACATCGGCGCCGTTGGCTGTTTCGCCTGCGCTGTTTTTGTAGTCGAACCACATTTGCCCGTAACCGAAAAGGCGCAGTTTGCTAAGCCCTATTTCGAGGTTGAGGGAATTTGTGTCCATTCCCGTCTGTGCTATTTTTGCAAATTCAGCCGAGCTACTCTCCGCCGTAATTTCAACCTTTGTGGGCGATGACAACAGAGCATCGTCGGCCACTGCACGCGCAGCAAAGAGTGTGATAAAAATAGTCAACAAGAGTTGTGCTTTTTTCATATATACAATATTTAACACGCGAAGATAACAAATTAACCTTTTACCGTTGATGTTATTTTGCATAAATTGCACCTTAATTATGCCCTGCAGGTGATTTAATACCGTTTCTTTGCACTATCTTTGCATCTAAAAGCGAATTAATAAGGAAATGGGATTTTCTTTTGACGACATAAAGGGACACCTCGCCTGTTTTACGGCATACGTAATTTTCGGGCTCAACATAATTGTAACAAAGGATATTATGGCACCTGCCATTATATCGCCGCTTGCGCTCTTTTCGTTGCGTTCAATGGGAGCAGGCGCGCTCTTTTGGCTCGTGTCGCTTATGCTGCCGCGCGAGAAGGTTGCGCCGGCCGATTATTTGCGCATTTTCGCTGCATCGTTGTTGGGATTTTTCTTAACACAAATAACCTTTCTTATGGGTATAAGCAGCATCACGCCTATGGACTGTTCCATAATGACTGCACTGTCGCCCATATACACAATGTTCGTTGCGGCTATAGCCATTAAGGAACCCATAACGCTGAAAAAGGCGGGTGGAGTATTGCTGAGCTTTGCCGGCGTCGTATTTCTTATTGCAAACAGTGTTTCATCGGGCGGTGGAGCGGCCGAGACGAAGCCTATAGGCGTGTTTCTTATGTTCCTGAACGGTTTCTGTTTTTCGGTCTATTTGGGAGTATTCAAGCCTCTCATTATGCGATATTCGGCCGTTACTTTTATGAAATGGATATTCCTTTTCTCGTCACTTATGTCGCTGCCGTTTTCGGGTGGCGAGCTTCTTGCGCTCGACTGCACAAACCTGCCACCGCGCTTTGTTGCCGAGGTTGCGTTTGCCGTTGTATTCTCTACATTTGTAACATATTTTCTAATCCCCATAGGGCAAAAGCTGTTGCGTCCCACGCTTGTGAGTATGTACTCTTATATGCAGCCCATTGTGGCAACAACCATAAGCATATGCATAGGGATGGATACATTGGGCCCCCAAAAGGTGATTGCGGCAATTACAGTTTTTGCGGGTGTAATACTTGTCAATTACAGCCGTGCGGCACGCAAGCAGGGGTAAATTTTGCAGTTTGCAATATAATTCCTAACTTTACGGAGTAATTTGAAAATACGGCACAAAATGTCACTTATAAGAGTAATTCTTGCAATTTTCTTCCCGCCTCTTGCAGTTATAGACAAGGGTTGCGGTTCGGTGCTTATAGTTTTTCTGCTAACCGCATGCGGCTGGGTTCCGGGTGTTATTGCAGCATTGATAATTTTGAACAACAGAGTATGAAAATAGCAGTTCCCACACGCGACAATATGGTCGACAACCACTTTGGCCACTGTGACCATTATACAATTTTCACCGTTAACGACGGAGTGGTGAAGATGAAGGAGATTCTCCCCTCGCCGCAAGGTTGCGGCTGCAAGTCGGGCATTGTTTACGTGCTTCGACAGAAGGGTGTGAGCGTGATGCTCGCCGGCAATATGGGCGAGGGTGCACGCAACGTTTTGGAGACAAACGACATTAAGGTGGTGCGCGGGCAGAGCGGTAACATCGACGAGCTTGTGCAAAGATACCTTGCAGGTGAAATAAGCGACTCGGGCGAGAGCTGCAACCACCACGAATGTCACTAAAAGAGACAACTAAAATGAGTAACAACGTATTAAACGAATATTTGCAGTCGTTCGAAGAGAAGCTCTACACCGAGCTCCTGAAACTCTGCACGCAATATATTGCACCGGGTGAGGCCCTTCCACAAGCCGGCGACGTTGAGGAGCGCTGGAACGTGCTGCTGCCCGAATATATGGCCGACGCTGTACCACAAATTGCGTCGTACCCCACAGTTTCGCTCGCTTGGGCGGGATATTTGGGGATGGCCGTTGCCCACGACTGGGACACCGCCTGGGAGCAGTTGAAGGAGCGCCCTTACAAGGATTTTTATGGCGCGCAAGGCTTCGACGATATGGACGAGAACATTGTGGAGAACTATTTGGGCATTGCGCTCGACTCACAGGAGGCGCAGGCCATTGAGGGTACAATGCGCAGGCTAGCGCAACAGGCTCTCACGCTCATTCGCCGCGAGAATATTGAGCCGCAGAGCCCCACAGCCTTCTACGCATACACAAAGGCAATAAACTGCATTTTCCGCATAGGTGCCGGGCTTGAGTTGCTGCGCTTGGGCTACAAATATGAAAAGGTGAACATTCCCGTTGGATAAAAAAGGAAATATGAACGAAGAACTTTTGCAAAAAGCGATAGATATTGCAACCGCAGCCCACAGCGGACAGCTCGACAAGGCCGGAGCACCTTACATTGACCACCCGCTGCGTGTGATGGCAGCCGGAAGCACCACCGACGAAAAGATTGTGGGTGTGCTGCACGACGTAATTGAGGACAGCGAGTGGACATTTGAAGCTCTTGCCGCCGAGGGATTTCCCGCGCACATAATAAATGCTTTGCGCCACATAACACACTTGCCCGACGAGACTTACGAAAAGTTCATTGCGCGTGTAAAGAAGAACCCGCTTGCCACAGCCGTGAAGCTGAACGACTTGAGCGACAATATGGACATACGCCGCTTGCCTTACCTGTCGGACAAAGATGTAAAACGCTTGAAACGTTACCTTAAAGCATACAAGCGCCTGAAAGACGAGCCCGTGTACTCGCAAGAGGCTACAAAGGCCGAATACCCCAACGCCTACAAACAGTGGGAAGAGGCCGAGGACACCGCACTGCGCAATTTTGTTGCCGAACAGCTCTCTTTCGACGAAATTGCCGACCATTTTCAGCGCAAGCGCGGGGCTATAATTTCACGCATAAAGCATTTGAAGATAGGGGAGGGAGAGTAAATTCTACAACCTAAAGAGTATATACGACAAAGGCTGCCCGCAGGCAGCCTTTGTCGCTTTATTGCAATAAGTTCGATTATTTTACATCTACACGGCCGGGGTATTGCTCAAGCGCCTTGCCAAGAATGAAAATGGCACGTTTAAGGTCGGCCTTGTCAATAGCGTAGGCTATACGCACCTCGTTCTTGCCATATCCCTCGTCGGAGTAGAAGCCCGATGCGGGAGCCATCATAATTGTCTCGCCCTCGTATGAAAAATCGGTGAGACACCACTCGCAGAACTTGTCGCTGTCGTCGATGGGCAGGCGTGCCACGGTGTAGAATGCGCCCATGGGGATGGGGGAGTAGACGCCCGGCAATTTATTGAGCTCGTCGATGAGGCAGTTGCGGCGCTCTATGTATTTTTCGTAGGTGTTTATAGCATAAGAACGTGGAGCGTCGAGCGATGCTTCGGCTGCAATCTGTCCCAAAAGCGGAGGGCTCAAACGTGCCTGACAGAATTTCATAACTGCCTGACGCACAGCCTTGTTCTTTGTGATAAGGGCACCGATGCGCAAGCCACACTCAGAATAACGCTTTGACACAGAGTCGATTAACACGACATTTTCTTCAATTCCCTCCAAGTGGCAAGCCGAAATATAGGGCGAGCCGGTGTAGATGAATTCGCGGTAAACCTCGTCGGAGAAAAGGAACAGGTTGTGCTTTTTAACAAGGTCGCGTATGCGGTTCATCTCGCTGCGTGTGTAAAGGTAGCCCGTGGGGTTGTTGGGGTTACAAATGAGAATACCGCGTGTGCGCTCGTTTATAAGTTCCTCGAAACGCTCCATAGGAGGCAAGGCGAAAGACTCTTCAATGGTTGAGCGTATGGGGCGTATAACCGCGCCGGCCGAAATTGCAAAGGCCATATAGTTGGCATAAGCGGGCTCGGGAACAATAATTTCGTCACCGGGGTTCAAGCAGGTCATAAATGCGAAGAGTACAGCCTCGGAGCCACCTGATGTAACAATAATATCGTCGGCTTTAAGCTTAATCTGATATTGGTCGTAATATCCGACAAGTTTTTCGCGCAGAGACAAAAAGCCGTCACTGGGGCTGTATTCGAGAATCTTGCGATCGATTTTCTTTATTGCATCGATGGCCACTTGAGGAGAATCCAAGTCGGGCTGACCGATATTAAGATGATATACTTTAATGCCGCGGGCTTTTGCATCATTGGCAAAAGGCGCCAACTTTCTGATTGGCGACGAAGGCATAAGTATAGCTCTTTCCGATAAATTGGGCATATAATTTTATTCTAATAATTTTTAGCGCGCAAATGTATTAAAAAATTCCATATATTCCCACAATTTGAGCAAAAAACCACTCTCCCGCACTCCCTCCACTATTCGATGATAATAAATATTATGTTTAATATAATTTGGAGATATTCCCACTATTGCATTTTTGGAGTTAAAAATTGAAATATTAAGGTTATATTTGCATAATCGCAATTTTAACGTTGAAACAGACAGAAAAATGAAAATACAGGCTGCACCATTGCAAGGATTCACCGAGGCAGTGTGGAGAAATATTCACGAAAAGGTTTTTGGTGGCATTGATACATATTTTACACCGTTCATACGATATGAGCACGGCGAAATACGCAACAAGGACATTCGCGACATTGAAAAGAAAAACAACAGCGTGAAGAACCTTGTTCCGCAGCTCATTGCATCGACACCGGCCGAGATGCAGCCTCTGTTACAACTGATTAAAGCCGAGGGCTACAAGAACGTGGACATTAATATGGGTTGCTCTTTTCCCTTGCAGGCACGGCAGAAACGCGGCGCCGGAATTCTGCCTCACCCGCAGCTGGTGACCGACCTTATGAACGAGGTGAAAATGCACCCCGAGCTTACCTTTTCGGTAAAAATGCGCCTCGGATGGGAAAACAAGGACGAATGGAAAGAGATTATTCCCATTCTCAACGACACGCCTCTCTCACACGTTACAATGCACCCCCGACTGGGCCGCGAGGCTTACAAATTCCCTGCCGACACACTCTCCTTTGCTGCCTTTTACGAAGAGTGCAAGCACCCGGTTGTTTATAATGGCGATGTGTGCACGCTGGCCGACATTGAAAGGATTGAGAAAGCCTTCCCCGCACTGCACGCAATTATGGTTGGCCGCGGGCTGCTCGCAAACCCTGCCATAGGGCTTGAGCACGAGCGTGGCAGCGAGCTAACGGGCCGTGAAATGTGCGACTTTGTGCAAAGAATGCATGACGAATTATACGCAGCCCTTTCCGGTCGCTTACAAGGTAATACACAAATACTTAGTAAGCTGAGACCCTATTGGGAATATCTACTACCGCAAATGGAAAAACGCCTTAAAAAGGCGATACTGAAGGCCGGCACAGCCGAAAAATTCGTGCAGGCAGTGAACAATGCTCTTGCGGCGGGAATATAGCGCCCTACTCTGCTGTAAAAAAGAGCAAAAAACAAGGTATATATTACAATTAAATTATATCTTTGCATTTATACAAGAAAACCGCGTTAATGGAAAAAGTACCCATAATAGAACTGTTTTTCGAGCTTATACGCACAGCTATAGGCACCGGCAAAGGATTGAGCACCGCACCCACCGCACAGGAGTGGGAGGAGTTGCTTGAGTTGTCGAAAAAGCAGGCTCTTTTGGGAATCACCTTCACCGGTATTGAGAAACTGCCCGACGGGCAACGCCCGCCCAAAGGC
Source organism: Bacteroidaceae bacterium (assembly GCA_045636125.1). Lineage (GTDB taxonomy): Bacteria > Bacteroidota > Bacteroidia > Bacteroidales > Bacteroidaceae > HGM04593. Next base: position 136,247 of record JAZTWX010000016.1, on the reverse strand, counting down.
ACGTTGCTTATGTGGTACAACTACTGCAAGCACATTGAGGCTGCAAACGAGAAACTGAACAAACAAGCAACGGCAGTTGCCGAAAAGTTCCTCGCCGAGGGCTTCCGCAACGCTATAATCAAAGGGCAAGGCCTTGCCACAATATACGACAATCCCTTGCGCCGCACACCCGGCGACATTGATATATGGCTCGATGGAGAGAGAGACGAAATTATATCTTACGTTAAAAAGATAATCCCCGGCTGCAAGCCCGTCTATCACCATGTCGATTTCCCCGTATTCCCCGATATTGAAATAGAAATTCATTTTATGCCGTCGTGGATGTACAACTATTTCACCAACCGCAAACTGCTTGAATATTTTGCAAGCGAGAAAGAGGCGCAATTCACAAACAGCATTGTGCTACACGGCTGCACCGGGTGCATAAACGTGCCCACAAGCTCGTTCAACCGCATTTTTATACTCCTGCACATTTACCGTCACTTGTTCGAGGAAGGCATAGGCCTGCGACAATTGCTCGACTACTATTATGTGCTGCAGCAAGGCTTCACCGAGCAGGAAAAAGCAGCAACCCTGCAACAGCTCAAAGAGCTTAAAATGGTGCGTTTTGCGGGTGCTGTAATGCACGTGCTGAAAAAGGTGTTTGCAATGGATGAAAAATATTTCCTGACTACCCCACTGGAAAAAGAGGGAGAATTTTTGTTGAAAGAGATACTTGCGGGTGGTAATTTCGGTAAATACAGCCAACGTTACGAGGCCGAGATGAACGGCAACCTACTGCAACGTGCCTTTGCGCGCACTACCCACAATATGATTTTTGCCCGCAGCTACCCCAGTGAGATATTGGCCGCGCAGCCTTTTAGAATATGGCACTATTTTTGGAGAAAGAAATATAACCGATAGATTATGCCTGCAACGAAGCTGAAATATATAATTACCGCACTTTTGGCAGCAACCTTTGCAACGGCAAGCGCGCAAGAGATTGGGTATCGCATTGAAAGCGCCACCACGGCAGCCAACAACGACACCCCACCCACCTGGCATTTGTCGAACAGGCAGGGCGTCGCCGGTTGTGAGGCACAGTTTAGCTACACCCGTGCGGGCATTGCAGGTACAGGGTTCAACATTGGTAATTTCGGTATTGACTGGGGCGCCGATATTATTGCCGGCGACGGCCTCACATCGACAATATATTTCCAACAGGCTTTTGCCGACATTAACTGGAAGATGTTCACTCTCTCGCTCGGGCAAAAGGAGCGCTGGGGCGAGCTGAAGAACTGCCGCCTTTCAACAGGCGGGCTCACCGAGAGCGGCAACGCCCGCCCTATTCCCCAAGTGCGCATCGAGGTTCCGCGTTACTACGACTTTTTCAACACTGGCGGGTGGTTCACTTTGCGCGGTCACCTTGCATATGGATGGTTCACCGACGGTGAGTGGCAAAAGGATTGGGTTGCAACAGGCAAAAGCCACACAACGGGCGTGCGCTACCACTCGAAAGCCGTGTTCTTCAAAATTGGCAAAGAGGAGCGCTTCCCGCTCACATATGAATTCGGGCTTCAAATGGTGGCGCAATTCGGAGGCACCGCATACAATGCGAATAACAAGCCTGGCAAATATATCCACAACCCAAGCCGCGTGAAAGATTATTTCACGGCATTAATTCCGCTGAAGGGCGACAGCAAATATACCGGCACCGACAGATTGAACGTTGCAGGCAACCAGCTTGGCAGCTGGCACGCCGCTCTAACCTGGGACGACACTAAATGGAGCGCAAGAGCATATTACGAACATATGTTCGACGACCACTCACAAATGTTCCTCGAGTATGGGCTGTGGACAGAACAGCTTGTGGGCGTAGAGCTCACGCTGAAAGAGGGGCGATGGGTAAAAAACATTGCCGTGGAATATTACAACCTTAAAAACCAAAGCGGCCCGGTGTACCACGACACCACAAATGAAATTCCCGACCAGATAAGCTGCCGCGACAACAACTACAACCACGAGATTTATACCGGGTGGTTCAACTACGGACTCACCATAGGCACACCACTTGCCACCTCGCCCATATACAATAGCGACAGGGCTATAATATGTTACAACAACCGTGTGGAAGCGTTCCACTTGGGCGTTGAGGGAGAGCCTGCAAGCTGTATAGGCTACCGTTTGCTATTGACCCACTCCCACAACTGGGGAACATACAAAAACCCCTTTACCACAATAAAAGGCAACACCGCCGGGATGGTGGAATTTACATACAAACCGTCGCAGATTGGCGGGTGGAACTTTACCGCGTCCTATGCTTTCGACAACGGGACACTGCTCGGCAACAACCGCAGCATAATGTTCTGCATAAGCAAAAAGGGCCTACTGAATATTGACAAGAAGAAATGAAACGACTATATATAACAGCAATAATTGCACTGCTCACCCTTGCAGCCTGCCAGAAAGAGGACGACAACGGCAAGCTGGGCGGTTATTGGAAAATTGTACAGATAGACGATTTTGCAAGCGCCACTGTAACCGATGCAACGCAGGATGACCGTTTTTGGGGCATTCAGCTCGATTTGCTCGAAATAAGAACCGCGCCATTGACTGCATATTATTACCGTTTCAGGAACACAGGCGACTCGCTCTTTATAAAGGCGGCGGGGCATGACAAAGACCTTAAAGCCTACGGCGTATACAACAATGCCGACGAGCGTTATGCCATTGAACAACTTACCGACAAAAGAATGACCCTGCGTTCGAAAAGCGCAAAAATACGATTCAGAAAATTTTAGAACACACAAGATAATTAGTTGATTATGAAAATAATATTACTTTCGGGAGGTAGCGGCACACGATTGTGGCCACTCTCCAACAGTACCCGTTCAAAGCAATTCTTGAGACTGTTGCCCACTGCCGACGGCGCAAGCGAGTCGATGCTGCAACGCGTGTACCGACAAGTTAGCGCAACAGCCCTTGCCGACTCCATTATAATTGCAACAAGCGCAGCACAGCGCGACTCAATAACCACCCAACTGGGCAATAACGTGACAATAGTTGCCGAGCCCGAGCGCCGTGGCACATTCCCCGCAATTGCGCTTGCCACCGCCCACCTCGCCTACAACGAGCATTGCAGCAACGACGAGATTGTAGTGGTAATCCCCTGCGACACATATGCCGAAATGGACTATTTCGACAAAATAAAGGAACTTGCAAGCGCTGTTGAGGGCAACGGCACAGGCCTTGCGCTCATTGGCGTAAAACCCACCGGACCTAGCACAAAATTCGGTTACATTTTCCCCGACGGCAGCCGCTTTGTGGAAAAACCCACAAGAGCAAAAGCCGAAGAGCTTATTGCCGAGGGCGCGCTGTGGAACGCGGGCGCATTTGCATTCAAGCTTGGGTTTATGGAGCAATTCGTTAAGCCTTACATACAGGATACTACTTTTGCCAATATACAGAAGGAGTACAGCAAGCTGCCGCAGACAAGTTTCGACAATGAGGTAGCCGAAAAGAGCGCCCCCATAGCTATTGTGTCGTATGACAACAAATGGAAGGACCTTGCCAACTGGAACACACTCTCGAGCGAGCTCCCCAACAAGCAAATTGGCAACGTGATTACAGGCGACAACACCGAAAACACCACCATAATAAACGAGCTCGAGTTGCCCATTGTGTGCGACGGAATAAAGGATGCCGTAATTGTGGCGGGATACGAAGGCGTGCTTGTGTGCAGCAAAAAGGCGTCGGAGGACATAAAGCAGTATGTCGAAAAGGTTACTACCCGCCCCATGTTCGAGGAGCGCCGCTGGGGAACATACAAGGTGATAAACACTACAAAATACAGCGACGGTTTCTGCACTCTCACAAAGGAGCTTAAGCTGAACGCCGGCTGCAACATAAGCTACCAGATTCACCGTCACCGCGACGAGGTGTGGACTTTTGTCAACGGCAAGGGATTGCTTGTTATTGACGGCGAAATAACCGAGGTGGGCCGTGGTAGCGTTGTTCACATTAAGAAAGGACAGTTGCACGCAGTGCGCGCAATAACCGACCTTGAATTCATTGAGGTGCAGACAGGCGACACTCTTGTTGAGGAGGATATTGAGCGTTACGATTGGGAATGGAAATAACATTGCAGCAATGAGTGTGGAACTATTCATAGCACGCAGGCTCTACAAAGCCCCCAAGGGAAAAGGGCACATATCGCGTCCGGCGGTAACCATAGCCCAGTGGGGAGTGGCTATAGGCCTTGTTGTTATGACAATTTCGGTGGCTATAATTGTTGGCTTCAAGCAGGAGATACGCAACAGGATTGCGGGCTTCGGAGGGCACATACAGATTGTCACCGGCCAGGCTTTTCAAGGCGAGGAGCAAGGTGTAAGGGCCACAAACGAGGAGATTGAGCTCTTGAAAAACTGCCCGGGAGTAGCTGCAGTGCAGCAGTATATCCAAAAGCCGGGGCTGCTGGCCGCGAACGACGAGTTCGAGGGTATAATGCTCAAAGGCATAGGCGAGGGATACGACAACCGGTTTTTTGCATCGCACATAACAGAGGGGGGCTTCCCATCCCCTACCGACTCCATTAAAGAGCCGTGGATAGTTCTTTCGAAGAACATTGCGAAAAAACTCAACTGCAAGGCCGACGAGAAGATAAACATCTACTTTATGCAAGGGGGCATTAAAGCCCGTCGCATGCGCGTGAAAGGTATTTTCGACACACACATGAGTGAGATGGACAACATTCTTGCGCTGTGCGACATTGAGACTCTGCGCAAGCTCAACGGCTGGGAACCGGGCGAGGCAAGCGGCATTGAAATTACCGCCGACTATGAAAAGCTCGAAGATACCCGCGCTGCTGTTACCGACATTGCAAGGAGCATTGCACACCACACTCCCGCGAAGCTTTATGTGCAGACCATTGAAGAGGCGCAGCCGGCAATGTTTGCCTGGCTTGCAGCGCTCGACAACACTGTGTGGATAATTCTGGTGCTTGTGCTGGGCATTGCTGTGTTTACCATAATATCGGGGCTGCTCATTCTAATTCTCGAAAAGAGCAACCTCATTGGTATTCTCAAAGCCATTGGCGCGCAGAACTATTCGGTGAGAAAAGTTTTCATCTACTACGCCTGCTTCATTATTGTAAAAGGTATGCTTTACGGCAACATTATAGCCTTTACGCTGTGCCTGTTGCAGAAGGCCACCGGCATTGCGGCACTGGACCCCACTATGTACTATATGGAAAAAGTACCCATTGAATTCACGTGGTTGCTGCTGCCGATGAACGTAGCAATATTCGTTGTTGCAGTTGCAATGCTTGTGCTGCCGTCGGTGCTCATTTCAAAAATAGAACCGGTGAAAGTTATAAAGTTCGAATAAAGTAAAAAGCGCTCCGTTGGAGCGCTTTTTGCTTTATAAAGGGACTTAAATGTCGGTAGAAAAATAGCTCTTGGGCAGTTCGCGGCAATTGTAGCCGAACGCCATTGCTTCGCCGTAAGCTCCGGCCGAACGTATGGCGAGAATATCGCCACGCACCGTTCCTGGTATCTTTCGGTCCTTGCAGAACACATCGGACGACTCACAAATGGGGCCTACAACATCGTAGACCTCGTCGGGCGCTTGCGAGGTGAGGTTCTCTATACGGTGATAAGCGTCGTAGAGAGCGGGGCGCACAAGGTCGTTCATTCCTGCATCGACAATTACAAACTGCTTGCAAGTGCCACGTTTAATGTAGGTTGCACGGGTGATGAGCGAGCCACACTGTGCCACAATGCTGCGGCCAAGCTCGAAATGGAGCTGCTGCCCGGGCTGCAACTGCAAATTCTGAGCGTAGTTGGCAAAATAGAGCGCAAAATCGGGCACTGGGTATTTGTCGGGAGCGTCGTAACGTATGCCGAGACCACCACCCACGTTGATATGGGGGAGCACAAGCCCCCTTGTCTCCTTGAGCATTGTCTGCAATTCGTTCACGCGGCCGCAAAGAGTAATGAAGTCGTCCATCACAAGTATTTGCGAGCCTATGTGGAAATGCAGGCCTATGAGCTTTATGTGCGGCATAGACTCAATGCTGTCGATTACCTCGTCTATCTGCTCGAAATTAATACCGAATTTATTTTCGGCAAGGCCGGTTGTAATGTTGGCGTGAGTGTGCGCGCCCACATTGGGGTTGATTCTTATTGCCACCTCGGCCACTACTCCACGCTGCGCTGCAAGAGCCTCGATGGCCTCAATTTCGGGTACCGACTCAACGTTGAAGCAAAATATACCCGCGTCGAGCGAGAGGGCAATCTCCTTGTCGGTCTTTCCCACGCCTGCAAACACTATCTTTTCGGCAGGGATGCCTGCTGCAAGAGCTGCAGCCACCTCACCACCGCTCACACAGTCGGCACCGAATCCCTCGTTGCCTATAATTTGCAGAATACGGGGGTTGAAATTGGCCTTTACGGCATAGTGAACGTGAAAGCCTTCGTACTTTGCAGCCTCACTCTTGATTGTGCGCAAAGTCTCCTGCAAAAGTTCAACATCGTAGTAATAGAAAGGCGTCTCTATATTGGAGAACGCCTTTACAGGAAAATTCATTGCCATTTTACAATCAATCCTTTTTTGAATTGAAGATTGTGTTGCTCAACGAACGCAATGCTCTCACCTTGTCCTCTTCGCGCACAAGGAACGAGATATTGTAGTTGCTGCCGCCGTAAGAAACCATACGCACGGGGATATCCTTCATTGCCTCCATTGCGCGTGCCTCAAAACCGATGTTCTCCCAGTCGAGGTCGCCCACAACACAAATGATACACATATTCTTGTCCACTGTTACTGTGCCGTATTTCTGCAGCTCGTCAACAATGGAATCGAGGTTCTTGCTGTCGTCTATTGACACAGATACACCCACCTCCGATGTACATATCATATCGATAGAGGTCTTGTAGGTCTCGAAAATCTCGAATACCTTGCGCAAGAAACCATAAGCGAGCAACATTCGGCCCGATTTTATTTTTATGGCTGTGATATTCTCTTTTGCAGCAATGGCCTTTATCTCGCCGGGGCAGGTGAGGTTATTGTCGATGAGTGTACCTTCGGCCGAGGGGTCCATTGTGTTGAGCAAACGCACGGGGGTGCCTGTGAGCTTTGCGGGGAGGATGCAGGTGGGGTGCAGAATTTTTGCACCGAAATATGCGAGCTCGGCGCTCTCCTCGAAATGGAGGTGATGCACGGGTGATGTGTTTTCAACAATACGGGGGTCGTTGTTGTGCATACCGTCGATGTCTGTCCATATCTGAACCTCGCTTGCGTTCACTGCTGCACCGATGAGGGTTGCAGTGTAGTCGCTACCACCACGCTGGAGGTTGTCGATGAAGCCCTCGTCGTTCATGCAGATGAAGCCTTGTGCAATGTATATTTTGCCGGCTGCAGTGGTGTCGATCAAAGGCTCGATGTGCGAACGGATATATGCGAGGTCGGGCTCACCGTTGGCTGCCAGACGCATAAATTCGAGTGAGTTGAGTAGCTCGACATCGAGGCCCTTCTCGCGCATATACAAGGTTACCATATTGGTAGAGATTATTTCACCCTGCGCTACAATCTCCTTTTCGAGATTGGTGTCGAGGGGCTTGTATGCGAGTGAACGCAAGTGGTTGAATATTTCGTTCACCTTTGCTGTTGCAGCATCGGCTGCCTCGGCTGTTGTGTAGAGGCTTTTTATTGTCTGGCGATACTTGTCCTGCAACGCGTTTGCGTGCTCACAAGCACCGTTGGGGTTTCCGTTACGCAAATAGTTTGTAAACTCAATGAGTGAGTTTGTGGTGCCCGACATTGCCGAGAGTACAACAATTTTTGTCTCGCCGTCGGAAATGAGATTGACAACATTCTGCATACGCTCGGCCGAGCCTACAGATGTTCCTCCGAATTTTAGAACTTTCATACCTTTTATATTATTTGATTATTATCTGTAATGTGTTTTTAATTCTCTATAGTTTCGGGCGCAGTTGCCTCTGCCTCTTGGGGGTTGGTTGCGCTCTTTATAAGTTGCATTTTGCCTGCCGACAGACGATACTCGGTGCCGGGATATTGGGTGAGCCACTGTTCGTTGTGCGTAATCATAAGAACTGCGCTTTTTTCTTCGCGACAGATGCCGTGCAACAGTTTCATTATGTAGTTTCCTGTCTCGTTGTCGAGATTACCCGTGGGCTCGTCGGCCAGTATTAGTGCCGGCTTGTTGAGTATTGCGCGGGCAATTACAATGCGCTGCTGCTCACCACCCGACAGCTCGTGGGGCATCTTATAGCCCTTCTGCGGGAGACCTACAAGCTCAAGCACCTCGCGTATGCGGTTGGCACGCTCTTTTTTGTCTTTCCAGCCCGTGCAGCGCAATACAAAGTCGAGGTTGTCGTGGATATTGCGGTCGGTGAGGAGCTGAAAATCCTGGAATACAATTCCTATGCGTTTGCGCAATGCCTGCAACTTGCTGCGACGCAGACCTTTCAATTCAAATTCATCGAAGAGCGTAGCCTCGCCGTTTGTTATGTCGACCTCGCCGTAAATTGTTTTCAGCAACGACGACTTTCCCGAACCTACTGCACCCACAATGTATGCGAACTCGCCCTCTTCGAGGGTGAATGTGGCGCCTTCGAGAATTATATTAGAATCTAAATGAATGTCTACGTTCTTGTACTTTACAATTGCCATATTTCTGCGGTTAATGGGTTGCGTGCTGTACACACAATACAACATATTATGCAAAAATACAGAGATTTTTCATAATATATTGTTTTATGGAAGAAAAAATATGCCATACCAAACAAAAAGGACAAGAGAGCGCAAAATAAAGCAAAAGAGCCCGCAAGTTTAACTTCAATAAACAAATTATGTAAAAAAAAATCCCTATCTTCGCACAATGAAATAACAGCAAAATGGCCGAATATACATCAGTTCTCTTTAAGAGAGTCCCTAAATATCTTGTTGAAAAAAGGAACCAGATTATTATGGTACTTTTTGTATCCATTTTTGCCATCGGCTTTATTAACGTATTCAAGCCTTTTGGTTCAATAAATTGGATACACAATGGAATGTCGGCGTCGTTGTACCTTGCGTGGTCTACCCTCTTGGTAACAATCGGGATGGCGGTGGTTGCCGTGAGCCGACTCATTATGTACTACTACTCGCAATACCTTGGCAAATTAATAAACTATCTGCAATATATCCTGTGGGTGTTTGTTGAGGTGCTGCTCCTGTCGGGAGCCTTCACTCTGCTTGCCCTCCTCACAAAGACCGGTCCCATTCAGGACCCTGTGGAGATATATAAGCACGCATTCGAAAATACAATATTCATTCTTTGTATACCCTACATTCTCTGTATCCTCTTCTTTTCTTATCAGGAGCGTTCGGCAAAGCTCAAGGAGCTTATGAACGAGAATATAGGTTTCAAGTCGAGCTCGCTAATTTCAATTCGCGACTCGCGCGGTGTGCTGCAGCTATCGATTGCAAAAGAGAACCTGCTGTACATTGAATCGGCCGACAACTACATCTGCATTTGGTATACAAAGAACGAGCAACTGAAAAAACAGCTTATGCGCATAACAATGAAGGAGATAAACGAGCAGCTGGCCGACACCAACATTGTACGTTGCCACCGCTCTTATATGGTAAACCTCGACCTTGTAAAGGTTATGCGCCGCGAGAAGGAGAATCTTTTTCTTGAGCTTGGCGTGCCCAACGTAAAGGAAATTCCCATTTCAAAGACTTATGGCGAGCAGGTATTGCGCCGCCTTGTACCAATATCGTAACCCCTACACACAAAAAACACAATATGAAAAGAATAGCAATATTCGCATCGGGCAGTGGCTCTAACGCCGAAAACATTGCCAACTATTTCAAAGGCTCGGAGAGTGTGGAAATTTCACTTATAGTAGCCAATAACCCGCAGGCATACGTGCTTGAACGTGCCAAGAAGCTCGGCATCCCTTCACAAGTGGTAACAAAGGCCGAATTTATGGCAGCCGACAGCATTGTAGCAATGATGCAGGAATACAAAATAGATTTTATTGTTCTTGCAGGTTTCCTGTTGCTCGTGCCCCAGAAACTGATTGACGCTTACCCCTCGCGCATTGTGAACATTCACCCTGCCCTGCTTCCCAAGCACGGAGGAAAGGGTATGTATGGCGACAGAGTACACAAGGCTGTTGTTGAAAGCGGTGACACCGAGAGCGGAATTACAATTCACCTCATAGATGCCGACTACGACAAGGGCACCACTTTCTTTCAGGCAAAATGCCCTGTGCTCCCCACCGACACCCCCGACGATGTTGCAGCAAAGGTACACGCACTGGAGTATGAGCATTTTCCCCACGTAATTGAAGAGATTCTGCAGCAGCTTTAATAACGCTGCAAGTGCAGAGCGAGCTGAAGATTATATAAAAAAATTAGAACCGCCAATTTGGCGGTTCTAATTTTTTATGCCTTATGTAGAAGGCTTTTTATTTTGCAAGAGCTTCAATCTCTTTGAGTTTTGCCTGCATATTGAGGTTGTAGTAGCACTGTGAAAGGCCGTTCATCCACAAATCCTGACGGTCGGGAGCACTCTCGCGGAGTTTCTCAAAGTAAGGGAGAGCCTCTTTGAAATAACCGTTGATAATCTCCTTGTCCTTTTTGAGGCGTGCACGGTCGGTAATGTTCACTGTTGCCTGCTTGCTGCTGTAGTCCTGAGCTTTTGCAATGTAGCTGCGACCGAGGTTGGTAAGTGCATTCTGGTAGTTTTCATCAATCTCCAATGTCTTCTTGTACCACTCGATAGCAACGTCGAGGTCGTTCTGCTGCTGTGCAATATAACCCTTCAAGTATACGAACAAGGGGTTTGCAGTGTCCGATGCGATAAGGTCGTCGGCAAGCTTGTTGAGCGCCTCTTTGTCACCGGCCTTGTCGTAGTGCTGGATAAGGGTCTGATAGAAGAAAGGATCCTCGGGGAATTTTACAACACCCTCTTTGAGGATGCCGATCCACTGCACTGTGTCGCCATAAGCAGCGTATGCTGTTGCTTTGTAACGATAGAGGTTCTTTGCCTTTGACTCGTCCTGCATTGCATAGTCGGCATACTTGAGCACCTTGCCGTAATCCTCCATACGCATAGCGCAAAGCACTGCGTTGTATGCTGCGCCCACATTGTATACTTTCTCGTTGGGCTGCATAAGTTCCTTCAGATACTTGTGCTGTGAAAGGTCGATGAACTTGGCAAACTGGTTGTAAGCTTCGCTGTAGTTACCTTTGTTGTAGAAATATGAACCACCGTTGTACATCTGGTTACGGTTCTCGTAGAGACCGGTTTTTATGTAGTCGGTAAACTTGGGAGTAACCTTGCCCTTTGCATTGGGTGTATTGTCGAGCGAATCGCAAACCTCAAGCTCATAAATGAGAGTGCTGCAGTCGTTGTAGAATTTTACAAGGTCGATGCTTGCTCCCTGTGAGCGTGCGTGGTTGTCGCGGTCTACAATTGCGCGGCGAGCCTTTGAACTGATGTACCACACATAGGGGTCGTTGTTCACCAAAGGACTCTCGATACACATTTTCACATTGTTGAGTGCTGTTGCGGGGTCGTTGACAATGAGCTTTTCAGCATCCTTTGCTACTACCATAAGAGATTTTGCCTGACGCTTCTGCGCCTTTATCTCTTCCTTTGTCAGCTGCTGAGCAAACGCTGCAGAAACCGACAGTGCCAATGTTAAAGATAATACTAGTTTCTTCATCTCTTTAAGATTTTATTGATTAATTATTTGTTTCGGTGTTTTCAACGGTATCGGTGTTTTCTACCTGCTCGATGTTCTCTTCGCCAAGCTCCTCTACCTCTTCGCGGTTAACCTTACATACCGAACCGATGCAGTCGTTCTTCTTGCCGAGGTTAATCACCTTAACGCCCTGTGTTGCGCGGCCGATAACGGGAATCTGGTCGACAGCGGTGCGTATTGTAATACCGGACTTGTTGATAATCATAAGGTCGTTCTCGTTGTTGACGTCCATAATGGCAACAAGCTCACCGGTCTTTTCGGTTACCTTCAAGGTCTTCACACCCTTGCAACCACGGCCCACAGTGGGATAGTCCTCGGTTTTCGAGCGCTTGCCGTAGCCCTGCTCCGAAAGTACAAGGATGCTGTGGTCGTCGCCGGTCTCCTGGGGCAACACAATCATTCCGATTACCTCGTCGTTCTCGTCGATAGCCATACCCTTGACACCGGTAGCTGTACGTCCCATTGCACGCACTGTTGTTTCGTTGAAACGAACGGCGCGTCCGGTTCTGTTGGCAAGGATGATGTCGCTGTTACCGTCGGTGAGCGCAACAGAGATTACCTTGTCGTCCTCGCGTATTGTAATGGCGTTGATACCGTTGGCACGGGGGCGTGAGTACTGCTCGAGAGAGGTCTTTTTGATTATACCCTGCTTTGTACAGAATATAATGTTGTGGCTCTCTATGAAATTCTTGTCGGCAAGAGTCTTCACGCGTACGAATGCGTTGACTGCATCGTCCGACTCGATATTGAGCATATTCTGTATTGCACGGCCCTTCGAGTTCTTGTTACCCTCGGGTATTTCATAGACTTTGAGCCAGTAACACTTACCGCGCTGTGTAAAGAACAGCATTGTGTTGTGCATTGTTGCAGTGTAGATGTACTCGATAAAGTCGGAGTCGCGTGTGTCGCTTCCCTTTGAGCCCACTCCACCACGGTTCTGGCTACGGTACTCGGTAAGGGGTGTACGCTTTATGTAACCCATATGAGAAATGGTGATAACCATTTCGTCGTCGGCGTAGAAATCTTCGGGGTTGAAATCGTTAGAAGCCGAGTAGTCGATACGGCAACGGCGTGCATCGCCATATTTCTCCTTAATCTCGATGAGCTCTTCCTTGATAACTGTTTTGCAGAGCTCGTCGTTGGTGAGAATCTCGTTGTAGTACTCTATCTTGCGCTGCAACTCGTCGAATTCGGCATGCAACTTGTCCTGGTTGATACCGGTAAGCTGGCCCAAACGCATCTCTACGATGGCGTTAGCCTGTACCTCGCTCAATGAGAAGCGCTGCATCAACGACTCGCGTGCATCGGAAGGAGAGCTTGCTGCTTTTATTATGCGCACTACCTCGTCGATGTTGTCCGACGCAATTATAAGACCTTCGATGATGTGTGCACGCTCCTGCGCCTTGCGAAGCTCGAATTTTGTGCGGCGGATAACCACGTCGTGACGGTGCTCAACAAAGTTGGCAATGCAGTCTTTGAGCGACAGCAATTTGGGACGGCCGTGAACAAGGGCGATACAGTTTACGCTGAAAGAGGTCTGCAATGCCGACATCTTGTAGAGCTTGTTGAGCACAACGTTGGCATTGGCATCGCGCTTCACATCGATAACGATGCGCATACCCGACTGGTCCGACTCGTCGTTGACATTTGAAATACCCTCAATCTTCTTCTCGTTGACCATTGAGGCGATGTCCTTTATAAGTTCCTCTTTGAGTACGTTGTAGGGGATTGCTGTTACAATAATCTTCTCGTGGGTTGCAGTCTGCTCAATTTCGGAAACGGCACGCATAATGACGCGGCCGCGACCTGTTTCGTAAGCCTCGCGCACACCACTCACGCCCAAAATATCGCAACCGGTGGGAAAATCGGGAGCTTTAACGTGCTCCATAAGGCCGTCGGTGTCAATGTCGGGATTGTCGATATAAGCCACGCAGGCATCAATAACCTCGCTCAGGTTGTGAGTGGGGATATTTGTGGCCATACCTACCGCAATACCTGTTGCACCGTTAACCAGGAGATTGGGGATGCGGGTGGGCATTACAGTGGGCTCAACCTTATCGTTGGCGTAGTTGGGCTGGAAATCTACAGTCTCCTTGTAGAGGTCCTGTGCCATGTCCTCACCGAGTTTCTGCAAACGGGCCTCGGTGTAACGCATCGCAGCAGCCGAGTCACCGTCGATAGAACCGAAGTTTCCCTGGCCGTCTACAAGGGGGTAACGCATCACCCAGGGCTGTGCCATACGCACCAACGCACCGTAAACCGATGAGTCGCCGTGGGGGTGGTAGCTACCGAGTACATCACCGACCGTCTTTGCCGATTTCTTATAGGGTTTGTCCGATGTATATCCACCCTCCATCATACCGTATACGATACGGCGGTGAACAGGCTTCAGACCGTCGCGGACATCGGGCAACGCACGGGCCACAATTACCGACATTGAGTAGTCGATATAAGAGGAACGCATCTCCTCTTCCACATTGACCTTTATAATTCTGTCGTTGTCAATCATTGAAAAAATTGTTTATTGATTAATGTTTCTGTTATTATTCTCTTTTATATACCTTATATATAATAAAACTCTGTAAAATTACTCAAAATTACCGAAACGCACAAAATTTTTAATTTTTATTAAGCCCTAAAAACGCATAAAACCGCATTTAAGGGCAAAAAGCTCTTAAAAGCGGTTTTACGGGGCAAATACAGCGTCTCTATTTTGCGCTGCACGACAAGCTCCACCCCTTCTCCACATCTGCAGCAACAGCCGGCACGCCGTTCTCCATCTGCGACATTGCAGCCACAATGCGGCACATTAGCTCTTTATCGGCAGTGTCTATGTGGGCATCGGCTGCAAGAGCAGCCTTTTTACTCACAAACGCAGTGTAGGCCTGCGTGTCGTTTTCCACCGGCGGCGCCCAGCGTGCAACCCATTCGGCAAGCGTTGCAAGGCCGTGGAGTCTTTTGTAGTTCTTCAAAGTGATGAACGCTGCACGGTAGCCCCAACAGGGAGCAACGAAAGAGAAGAAGGCCGAATCCTTCTGCTCGGCAGCGAGCCCTTCCCAACGTGTTGCGTTACGCCGGATGTTAAGCGGATTGTTGTTTCTTAAACCTCGTGACATTTTCATTTTTTGCTGCAAAAATAAAATCCGTGATAAATATCGAAGTTACGGAATTGACACAATCTCACAGAACGAAACGAGAATAATGGTAATTTCAAATAAAAATCTTATTTTTGCAAAACCTGTCGAAAAACGGTTGCAACAACGCAACCCACAGAGAGAAAAACAGTGAATTTACAATTTACAATTATATACAAACTATGCGCGTAGACATTATTACAACCTTTCCCGAGATGATGGAGAGCTTTTTCAACACCTCCATTATGGGGCGTGCACAACGCAACGGTTATGCCGAAATTTGTTTACATAATTTACGGGATTACACAACAGACAAGCATCGCCGCACCGATGATTACCCTTTTGGCGGCTGCGCAGGGCTTGTTATGAAAATTGAACCCATTGACAACTGTATAAAGCAGCTGAAAGCGCAACGCGACTACGATGAGGTCATTTATACCTCGCCCGACGGCCAGGTTTTTGACCAACCAATGGCAAATTCCCTCTCAATGAAGCAAAATCTCATATTTTTGTGCGGACACTACAAGGGAATCGACCACCGCATACGCGAGCACTTGATTACCAAAGAAATAAGTATTGGAGATTACGTTCTAACTGGTGGCGAATTGGCAGTCGAAGTAATTTGCGACGCGGTTATTCGCCTTGTTCCGGGGGTTATTTCCGACGAAACATCGGCTCTTTCCGACTCTTTCCAGGATAATTTGCTCGCTCCACCCGTCTACACACGCCCCGCAGAGTACAACGGATGGAAAGTACCCGATGTTCTGCTATCGGGACACGAGGCAAAGATACGCCAGTGGGAGTTTGAGCAGTCACTCGAACGCACAAAGCGCCTGCGCCCCGACCTCTTGGATAAATAAGAAAATTACGTACAATTACAATTGTATATACAAAAATAAACAGCCGATTTCGACTGTTTATTTTTGTATCATCTCCGCTCTGTTGCGGCAAAATTCCAATGCTATATTCTGCAGAATATTAAATCTCCAATGCACCGATGAGTTCGTCGATAGAGTTCATTTTGTGGCGCACAAGATAGTCCTGAATATAATCGACAATCTCACCTGTTACAGCGGGGTTCATAAAGTTGGCCGTTCCAACCTCTATTGCCGATGCTCCGGCAAGCAAGAACTCAACAGCATCACTTCCTGTGGTAATACCACCAATGCCCACAACGGGTATTTTAACGGCTTTAGCAACCTGCCACACCATACGCAAAGCAATGGGCTTAACTGCAGGGCCGCTCATACCGCCTGTAATTGTAGAGAGCAAGGGGCGGCGCTTTTCCGAATCTATTGCCATTCCCAGCAAGGTGTTGATGAGCGACACACTGTCGGCACCGGCACCCTCTACAGCACGGGCAATCTCGGTAATATCGGTTACATTGGGAGAGAGCTTTACGATAAGCGTTTTAGGATAGACCTTGCGCACAGCCTGCACAACCTCGGCTGCCGAAGCTGCCTGAACGCCGAACGCCATTCCACCCTGTTTTACGTTGGGGCACGAAATATTAAGCTCAATTGCGGGGATCTTATCGAGCGCAGCAACCTTTTCGGCACAAGCTACATAATCCTCTATACAAGCTCCCGAAACGTTCACAATAACATTTGTGTCGAGGTCTTTCAACTGCGGGTAGATGTTGGCCGCAAAATAGTCAACACCCTTGTTCTGCAAGCCCACAGCGTTGAGCATACCCATAGGGGTTTCGGCGCTACGGGGGTAAGGGTTGCCCTCGCGGTGGTTAAGAGTGGTACCTTTTACAATAAAACCACCCAACTTGTTCAAGTCGACAAAATCGGAAAATTCAATACCGTAGCCGAATGTTCCCGAAGCGGTGAGAACCGGGTTCTTCAACCTCAATCCTCCTATATTTACATCAGTCTTTACCATTTTAGTTCATCTATTGAAAATACCGGACCATCTGTACACACACACTTGTGACCCTCTTTTGTATCCTCTACACAGCAGAGACAGGCACCAAGGCCGCAAGCCATCTTGTTTTCGAGCGACACTTCGCAGGGAATATTGTTCTCGCAGGCATATTTTGCAACCGACAGCATCATAGGCTTGGGACCACAGGTGTAAATCTGGGTAAATTTTTCACCAAGAACCGAGTGGTTGGTAACAAAGCCTTTCTCGCCCAACGAGCCATCCTCGGTGGTATATTCCACTCTACCGAGCGCTTCGTATGCCTCGCGGCGATACAAGTCCTTTGCCGCGCGAGCACCAATGAGCAATGTAAAATCGTAGCCCCGGCGTTTGAGTTCTTCGGCCAGATAATAGAGCGGAGCACTTCCCACACCACCGCCAACGAGCAGCAGGCGTGCATTTTTGTCGGCAGGCATTGTAAAGCCGTTGCCCAAAGGGAGCAAGGTGTTCACTTTGTCACCCACCTTCAAGCCACCCAACCAACGGGTGCCGTCGCCCACAAGCTGCACAAGAAAACCAATCTCGTTCTTTGCAGCATCGAAGCTGTGGATGGAGATGGGGCGACGCAACATCACTGTGGGGGTTCCATCGATGCGCAATTCGGCAAATTGACCGGGGCGCGCAAGCGGAAGCGGCTCTTCACCGCTCATTATCAACAGCACGCAGTTGGCATTGAGCTGCTGAACATCCTTTATTGTCAAATCGACAAGTACCTTTTTCATATGAATTAACATTTATTTAGGGCGAAGATAAGATAAAATAACTCCACGCGCAAATAAATTAAAAACTACTTTTCGGGCAACATTATTTCAAATGTTCCATCGGAATAATAGATGCGTATCTCTTTTATCGTACGCTGCGTAGCCTGGGCGGGTTGTTTTTCGGCACGCTGGGGGACACGGCGCTGCACGCGCTCGGTTGCCACACGAGGTTGCTGTGCAACCTTTTGCTGCTTGACAGGCTGTTGTTCCACCACTTGCGGCACAAATGGCTCTTCAACCGTTTCGGGCGGAAAGAGAACGCTCGCCCCCTGCACTACGGGCGTTTCCACAACAGGACGCGCACCCGCAACAGGAGCATCTCCGTTGCCGGTCATCAGCCATTTCATATCAAGCGAAGGAAAAGCATCGTATATCTTGAGCATAACCTCAAGGCTCGCCTTGTTTCTCCCGCTCAAAATATGGGAAACCGATGCACGCTGTATGCCGGTTTTGTCGGCAAATTGCGAAGGGGTGAGATTATAACATCGCATTATCAATTCCAGTCTTTCTCTCTCGTTCATAAAATATGCAGTTTTATAGTTGTTTACAAGATTAGCGCAATGCACAATACAAATGTAATACTATTTTTTCAAACAACAAAACAAGAAATTTTCCAAAGCAAGCACGGCAAAAGCTTATGCAATTTACATTTATACACAAGGTGCGATATTTACAAAATGTAAAACAGCAAAGGCTGAGCGCTCACACTTTACCACAGAGCCCTCAAGCTGCAAAAAACCAGGGAAAAGAATATAGGCTATAAAAAAGATTATTCATTTTATACAAACAGCTGATATTCCACCATTTACAACAACAAAACAACGCTATTTATGCAGTTTTTAGACAAAAGACGCAAACAGCAACAAATATACTAATGCAAAAGAATAACAAAACGCATCTAACTTATTGGGTTTTCAATATTTACGCATACAATATTCATTCTGCATATTTTACGTATATCACGTTTTCGCGTTATCAACAAGGGGCACACCACCCTGTTAATAACCTTTGACCAAACGATACCTCAGATGTGTTTATTGTATACAACACGCTATTTACATTTTTCACTGCTGTCAAAAGATTTACAAATAATACACATTTATATCGCAATAATATTACATTTGTTACAACAACATTTTGCCAAAAAGTAAACTCTCCCACTCGGGAAATATGTATATTTATAAAAATCAACACAATGCCCGACGCGAGAAGATGAAAATTAAGGAATAAATTGCGTAAAACAACCCTTTGTACAGGAGAAAGGGAAATATTCAACTCTCAAGGGGTTTCTTTTAATGTAATATATTACAACACAGCGCATTACGCCCCATTTTCATAGTGATAGAATTTCACAAAAGAGAAAATAATGAAATTAAAGGTTGTAAACTGCGCCTATATATTACGTGCAACGCAGTTTTTACACAACAACAATCACACACACAGCCGCTACCATTAAAAATGAGCAGTAGCTTTTCAAAGAGAGGATGATAAAAGGAATTTGAAGACACACAACAGAAGATGAGCCTGCCCCACTGCAAGAGCTGTTACAACGCAAACCAACTGCAAGGCCTGCAGCCCCCCATAGCAAAAGCAAAAGCGGTGCACCTAATAATGAATTGACGCAACATTCCCCACTACAAGAAACGATTTACCGAAAAGAAACAAAAAATCCGGCTCGCAATGAACCGGATTTTATGAGATATATTCGCGCAACTCAACCAAACTACGGCAACCGGCGAGAGCTCGCCGTGAAGGCTGCCTAATGTCGCTAAAAACGCTTTGTTATTTCACTACAAACTTCTTGCTGCTGCCGTTTGCATCGGTAATAATATACACACCTGCAGGCAGCACAGGAGCGCTTTCGAAGAGACCTGTATAAACGTGTTTACCCCCTGCGGTATATATGCTGCAACGGCCATTTTCAACAGCTTCTACGCCGTTAATCGATGTGGGCAACAAAGCTACCGACTCGCTTTGCGAGAACTCTGTGGTGCAGCCGCAAATATCTTTTGCAGCCACCTTGTAGCTGTACACTGCATCTGCTTCAAGGGCTGTATACAGGTAGCTTGCATCGGCTGTTGTAACGCGGTTGAGTTCGTTTCCTTCGCCGTCCATAAGCACCAGAATATATTCAATTGCGCCGTTGACTGCAACCCAGTTTGCGCAGAAAGCATCGGTGGTAACAGCTGTTGCTGCTGCAACGGCAGGAGTCTCCAATTCAAAATTCAGATAGTGGAACGACACCACCCCGTTACGCTCGGTTATATTGGTTAACGGTTTGTCCAAAAGACCGCCGGTAAAGAGTGTTGCAGCAGGAACAGAAGTGCTTGTAAAGGCCTTGTTTTTGCTTGTTCCGGGCCAGAGATCACCCGTTACACTTGCCTTGAACTGCGACGCATTAAGACCATTATAAATAACAATTTCATTGTCGGCAGGAACAAGTGCTATGCGCTGGTGAGAAGAATCGGTATTCACTTTTTTACTGCTCCATACATCCTTATCGTAGTCGATGTGGGTAATCATAAGACCTGTACCGAAAAGGTAAGAATCCCAACCGTCCTGCTGACGGTTTTCGAGCACATAATACTCGTCGGCATTGGCATCGTTTACTATTTTATAAGCCTTACGACCTTTCGAGATTGACTCCAACGAGTAGCAACCCGCTTCGCTCAATTCCTCAATTTTATCCCATCCCACAAGCTCACGTTCATAGGCGCTGTAATTGACAGGGACGTAACCCTCGGCAACGTAGTTTCCTGAATCCATCAGGTCCCAATAACCAAATGTTTCGCTCTTATTCAGTTTAACATTATACACATCCATAAGCCCCAAAGTGTGCGAGAACTCGTGACACAATGTTCCAATTCCCGAAAGCAGTGGACCGCCATAATATTCTGTTACAGCAGGGGTTCCGGCAAGCTCTTGCGAGCAGGCATAGGCATCGAAACGCACACCATCGAGCCTCTTTGCACCCACCGACGAGGAGAGTGTCCACGCGTGGGGCCATACTGTGTTGGCATCGTTTCCGCTAACAGATTCGGCATAACCGGCGTATATGCAATAGAGAAATTCGGCGTCACCGTCACCGTCGTTGTCGAAGATTGAAAAATCGAAATTTTCATCGGCTGCAAGCAGGCCGTCGCGAATCATTTGGCCACGGCGTATATCTTTGCCATTAGAGTTTGCGCCATAATAGGCCATATTGTTGGGCAAGGTAACAATGTCGGTAACAATGAAATTGGGTTCAAAAGCGCCACCCGATTGCGCAAGGAAATAATCCTTCGCACTGCCAATACTCCTTGCTATGGGATTGTCGTAACCCTCGTAATCTTTTTTGTTGAGAATAGTGGAAACTACCTCTTTAGAGAAAGAGAATTTAACATCGGCATACTCCACAAGTATAACGGGAACGTTCATCACTCCCTCGAACTTTTTCCCTGCAGCAGCCCTTGAAACAGACGTGTACTGCATTGCGCGTTGAACGGCAATATCCCCTATATCGGACTTTATACCCGAAAATTCGTTGGCATCTACAATGTTCTGCTCCTCTAAATTGCGCTCGCCCTTATTGTGGGCAATGTAACCTGTGGAGACAAAATTGTCGCTCTCGTCGAGCACTGCATAGCAGTAGTCCCCCGCAGCTGTCTTTACCACAGGCACGCCATCCAATGTAGCATAATAATGGAACGACTCGTCACCGGTGAGGTAAACATAGAGCAGCGTGCCGTCCGACTGCCTGTAAGATACAGGAACCCTGTTTGCGGGAACGGCAAAAGCCGCCACCGAGAGGCAGAATATTACAAGAAGAAAAAGTAATTTTCTCATATTTTGTGTCTGTGCTTTTCAAAAGTGTCAATATTGTTACAAAGGTATAAAATATATCTTATATTTATACTATAATATATTATGAAATATCACCTTTTTCGGCTATATTGACCATAAAAATTCCCACGCATATGAGCAAAAGGGCTGCTGCAAGCATTGCATCGAAACGGTCCTGCCCCAACACAAGCGACACCACAGTGGCAACAAAAAGTGTAACGTAGCCGTAAACCGCCACAAGCGTTGCTTTGAGATATTTAATGCCTATGGGAATGAGAATATAGCTTAACACGGTGGGAAACAGCAGTATAAACACAAGAACGGCAATAACCTTCCACCCTACCTGCGCCGTAAAGAGCGGAGCTTCGAATCCATTGAATGCAAGCGCTATTGCAGCCGACAGGGCCGCGCCCAAAAAGGTGTAGCGCAGCATCACAAGGTTAGAGACGCGTTTAAGGAGCGAGGCTGCCGTAATGAGATACACCGCATAAACCAGTGCACCACACATCGCAAGCGTGTTACCAAGTAACGGGTGCGACGCGACGCTCGCTGCCGAGCCCGAAAAGGCGGTGGCCACCACCCCTGCAAAGCCCAGCACAATACCAGCTACCTTTACAAAGGTGACCTTTTCGCGCCCCGCAAACACCGACAGCATAAATACCCACAAAGGCTGCGTCGCGTTGAAGATTACAAAATTAACAGGCGTGGTATATGAAATTGCAAGTGCCGCAAGCGACATATAACCGAACACTGCAACCGCTCCCAGGAGAAAGAGTTTTACTTTGTCGGCAAACGAAGAGGTGTCGGGTTTGTCGAAGATGGCAAGCAGCCAAAAGAAAATGCAACCGAAAAAGACACGCAGCGACACAAGGCTCATTGGAGCTATCCACAAAGGAATAAGATATTTAGCACAATTCACATTGAGTCCCGCGGTTATGCGCGAGACCACAAGTGAAAGAATTCCTTTCAAAGAGTTATCCATTGTACCTGTATTTTACGAACAACCAACGGAGCATCAGCACAACAAACGCAGCAAGGCCAATAGCGGCGTTAAGCCCGAATGCGAACGAAGCACTCTTTGACCCGGCCATAGACTGCACCGAGTCGACCACAGGCGGGCAGGCAACCACAGCAACATAATTCATTGTCATC
Source organism: Bacteroidaceae bacterium (assembly GCA_045636125.1). GTDB lineage: Bacteria > Bacteroidota > Bacteroidia > Bacteroidales > Bacteroidaceae > HGM04593. The sequence continues at coordinate 113,690 of JAZTWX010000016.1, read as the reverse complement.
ACAAGCGCAAGAGCAAAAGTAACCTTTCCCGCCGACGCCACCGACGCAGTGCGGTCATACACAAAAGGTTGCGCCACGCCGTATCCCACTCCGGCAATAACCACACCGCACACAATTGCAGCAATGCTGCTATTGAAGAACACAATGGCAAGGCCGCAAACAATGGCAAGCAACGACACCTCGGCAACACACTTTCCAAGAAAAGAGATAATGCCGTTTATAAAAAAGCCCGGCAGCATTATGCACAGAAAAAAGAGCGAAATCACAAGGCCCGCAACGCCGCTGTCGTGCCCCGCCTCCGACAAAAGGAACGGGAGATTCACGCTCACCACCATCACCATAAAAGTGATTAGAAAATAGTAGAGCATATAGCCTGCAAGCCTGCTGTAATCTATTCCTCCCTGCGAAAGGTCGACACCTTTTTTCGGCTCGTCAGCAACAGCCGGGCCCGCTTTTTCAGCGGCTGCAACCGGCCTCACAAGCAAGAGCGACACTGCCGGCAGAAGGTATACGAGGAAAGGAAGACGCCACTGCACATCGGCCAAATAACCGGTAACGGCCGTGGCCACCACGAGTGCCAAATTATTTATGGCCGAGCTGTAACCGAACTGCTTTGTACGCTGCTCGCCCACAAAAAAACGCGATACAAGCGCTGTGGACAAGGGGGTTATAATTCCCGCACCCACTCCAAGCAACGCACTCACAACAATGAGCTCGGTAATAGTCTCGCAAAAGAAATAGAGCACCCCACACAAGAGAAAAAGCCATAGCCCCCAATGGAGCAAAGGAATCATCCCCACCTTGTCGCTCAATTTTCCGGCCAATAATATAAAAGGAATTATGAGTAACGATGGCAAAGAGGTGAGCATTTGAATATCAAACTCCGTGGCGTGTTTGAAGATTGTCGACAAATCGCCCAAGATGGGCGAAACGGCCAGCCCCGGCAACGATGTCAACGCCGACACCGACCATATTCCCAGCAACACCCACAACGAAATGTATCCTTTTCCTGTATATATCTTCATAAGGCAAATATTTTAGAAACACAAAAGGCAAACACTCCACCGGCCACAAAAGTTCGCAGGGCTGCAAAAAACTGTTAGCAAAGGGGGTATAATCATAAAAAAGATAAACGGGCGAACCCTGCTGCCACCACCGCCGTTTAGAATGGTGTAGAACAAAATTCACCAACCTAAACTTAACCAAAGATGAAACAGAAAGAAGATTACAACGAAACGGGAGTTACAACCGCCGTATTCGGTTCGCAGGAGATGTTGAAGTCGGCACCTACCGACAAGATTCCACAAAAGTCCACCACCCCCGAAATTGCCTATCAGATGGTGAAAGACGAGACATACGCCCAGACACAGCCGCGTTTGAACCTCGCAACCTTTGTAACCACCTATATGGATGAATACGCCACAAAGCTTATGAACGATGCGATTGCAATAAATTACATCGACGAGACCGAGTACCCCCGCATAGCTGTAATGTGTGCAAAATGTATAAACATTATAGCCAACCTGTGGAACACCCCCGAACAGGCAAAATGGAAAGCCGGCGCACTGGGAATAGGCTCGAGCGAGGCCTGTATGCTTGGTGGCGTGGCAGCTTGGCAGCGCTGGAAAAAACGCCGACAGGCCGAGGGCAAGCCCTGCGACAAACCGAATTTTGTAATTTCGTCGGCCTACCAGGTGGTGTGGGAAAAGTTTGCGCAACTATGGCAAATTGAGATGCGCACCGTGCCCATTACAGCCGAAAAGCCCACCCTCTGCCCCAAAGAGGCCATTGCAATGTGCGACGAGAACACAATATGCGTGGTGCCCATTCAAGGAGTAACGTGGACAGGACTCAACGACGATGTGAAGGCTCTCAACGAAGCGCTCGACGAGTACAACAAAAAGACCGGCTACGAAATTCCCATACACGTTGACGCAGCATCGGGCGGTTTCATACTCCCCTTCCTCGAGCCCGAAAAAGAGTGGGACTTCCGCCTCAAATGGGTACTTTCAATAAGCACCAGCGGCCACAAGTACGGCCTTGTGTACCCGGGACTCGGCTGGGTTGTGTGGAAAGACAAGAAATACCTCCCCGACTCAATGTCGTTCAGCGTAAACTACCTTGGCGCCGATGTTACGCAGGTGGGCTTGAACTTCTCGCGCCCCGCAGCACAGATTCTGGGACAGTATTACCAGTTCATACGTTTGGGATTCGAGGGTTATAAATCGATACAGAAGAACTCACTGGAGATTGCGCGCTACCTGCACGAGCAGATTGGAAAGATGAAGCCTTTCCGCAATTACAGCGAGGAGGTGAGCAACCCGCTCTTCATCTGGGAGATGAAGGAAGAGTGCGTAAAGAAATGTAAATGGACACTTTACGATTTGCAGGACAAACTCAAGCAGAATGGTTGGATGGTACCTGCATACACCCTCCCTGCAAAGCTCGAAGAGACAATTGTTATGCGTCTTGTGGTGCGCAACGGCTTCAGCCGCGATATGGCCGACCAGCTTCTCGCCGATATTCAGGCAGCCGTTACAGAGCTCGAAAAGTTGCAGTACCCCACACCCTCGCGCATTTCGCTCGAGAGCAATATAAAGATAAAAGGAACAGTGTACACCCACACCGGTAAAGGATAACAAAAAAGAATAAAAACAATATGGAGAGAAGGATTACAAAAGATGAGCTGCAAGCCATTGTAAAAGAGGCTTACGAGCGCTACCGCGACGACAAGGGAGGCCACAATGCCGACTATATCCCCTACCTCGCAAACGTAGACAGCAACCTGTTCGCAATAGCCATAAGCCTGCCCGGTGGCGATGTTATTGAGGCCGGCGATTGCAGCTACCGCTTTGGTATTGAGTCTGTTTCCAAAGTAGCCACAGCACTTTTGGTGCTCAAGGATTATGGAGCAAACACCATAATGGACTTGATTGGTGCCGACGCCACAGGCCTTCCGTTCAATTCTATAATGGCTATACTCCTGGAAAAGGACCACCCTTCTTCTCCATTGGTAAACGCAGGGGCAATATCCGCCGTCAGCTTGGTGCGGCCGGTGGGCGACAAGCAGGCAAAATGGCAAGCAATACAGCAGAACATCAACGAGCTGTGCGCCGGCAGCCTGCCTCTCATAGACGAGTTATACAAGTCGGAGAGCGTGACCAACCACAACAACCGTGCAATCGCGTGGCTACTGAAAAGCTATAACCGCATATACGATGAGCCCGATGTTTCGCTCGACCTTTACACGCGCCAATGCTCTTTGGGAGTGACAACACGCGAGCTTGCGGTTTTTGCAGGCACCATAGCCGGCGGCGGTATAAACCCTGTAACCGGGCGCGAGGTGTTCCCCGCTCGCCTGGCACCGAAAATAGTTTCAATGATGGCCACTGTGGGCTTTTACGAATATAGCGGCGACTGGATGTTCTCCACCGGTCTGCCGGCAAAAACAGGCGTGGGCGGCGGTATCATAGGTGTACTTCCCGGCACAATGGGTATCGCCGCGTTCGCGCCGCCAATAGACAAGGCCGGAAATTCGGTGCGCGCACAAAAAGCCATAAAGTACATTGTAAAAAAACTCGGAATGAACGCATACGACGCTTGCAGGGTTGTAATTGAGGACAAGCAGGCTGCAGTGTGCTGAAGAAAAAAACAGTTGCCCTTTACGCAAAAGAGCAACTGTTTTTTCCTTTTATTTATTTTACGTCAATGAGTTTCGGGGGGAGTTATTTATAGAGATAGAACGACTTGTTCTTGAGCAAGGTAATAACCTCGGCAATGTTCGAGGCGTTCTCTCCACCGGCAAAAAGCATATCCTTTCCCACACTCTTGCACTTTGCATCGCATTTTCCGTCGGGGGTGAGGAGAAGGTTGTTTTTCTTGTCAATCGCTATTTCAATTGCATCGCGGCCGTTGTAGTCGACAAGTTTAATTGAACTGTACTCGAGGTCGTAGTGCTTGTCGTTGTATGCAATTTGAATGTTACCGCTGCGGTTGAAACTCACACGTGCCTTCTTGCCGTTGTCCTTGCCTTTAATGCGTACGTTGTTGAAATAGAAATTATAGTCGTAGGCTGCCGAGCGGTCGTATATTGCTTTTGTTGTGTAACCGCCGCGCCAGCTGTTGTTGCCGATGAGGGTTATCACAAAATTGCGGTCGGCGCGCTTGGGAACCGATACTTTGTTCTTTGTGCTCTCGATGTAGAAATAATCGTCGTCCTCGCCGGTCTGCTTGTAGTCGGCCCAAAGGGTGCGCTGCTTGCCGGGGGCATACTCGCGCCAATTGGCGTTGTTTCTCACAAAATAGCCGTTGTGCCAGTCGCCGCGTCCGTCGGAGTAGCACCAGAAAAGGCCGTCCTTGTTGGGGCACATTGCGTGAATATCAATTGTATTGTATACAATTTCCCATTTGCCTTTCTTTTCACGGTCAATGAATATTTTGTCCTTTTTCACCTTGGGTATTGCCAGGTTGCACTTTTTGTTTTTTATATAGAAGAAGGTGTCGTCCTCGCGATACTGTTTATAGCTCGACCACAAACCGGCCTTGTCGGCGGGGCGATATTCCTCCCATTTGTCGCCGCTCTTCACAAAATAGCCACCCTCATAGGGTACAAGCGCTGTTGTCTGTGCCCCGGCGCTGCACACTATTAACATAAAAAGCGCAAGAGCGAATAACATTTTCTTTTTCATAAGATCAATTATTTATTATGGTTAATTACTGAATATTAAGTTCTTTGAGATATTTCCACCGGTAGCTTACACCACCCTTTGACTCTAATGCCGGGGTAATTTGCAAGCCATCCTCGTTTATCACAATATTGTGTTTTGCAGCAAGTTTGTTTTCTCCATCGAAAGTAAATGCGTTGAGGAAGGCCTCAAAAGCAGAATCGTGGCCAATTGTTATATTCATAAAGCAACAGCTGTCGGCAGGAGAATCGTAAATGCACGCAAGAATTTCGCGATCGCCATACAGCTGCACGAAGCGTTTGCCGTCGGGGGTTGTAATGCGGTTTGTAACTTTGAGATTCTCGTATCGCTCGCCCACTTTGAGAGCGAAAAAGTGAGAAAGCGAGGCGAGCATCTCCTTGTAACCGTCGGGCGAGGTGGATCTACGGCACAGCACAGCCGGCACACCACCCTGATACTCTGTGGCAACAAACGCTTTGAGACTCTCTGCCGGGTATTCTATTGTGGTGGAGGGGTTTTCGGCTATGTATTTTTCAACCACGCTGTTAGGGGTTATTATATCACACACCTGCGAGGTTCCGTTTCCAAAGCCGGTGTTGTTTATCCAGTCGTAAATGCCCTTTGCCACGTAAGGCGCAAGAGCTTGCTTGAATTCCTCGCTCACTGTGGGAATAGCAACAAGACGCTTGCCGTCGCGCTGCACAAAAGAGGGATATTTTATGCTGTCGCACTCTACCAGCCCCTGCTTTTTGGCCGGCACGGCCTCTTTTTCGTCCTCGCAATGCGATTCACCGGAAATATTTGTAAAATCAATAAGTTTACTACCACCCATATTAAGCGAATAGCTTACATTGTCACCGAAACTTACCATAGCGCCACCCATTGCATCCAACACACCTAACAAGGTCTGTTGCAGAAACTCAATGATATTGCAGTCGGCCATAAAAATGGAGTATGTCTCCTCGTCGGCATCATTCTCAAAGACCAAAGTATTGTTATCGTCGGCATAAAGCACTGTCTGAGCACCATCCTCCCTATTGCTAACCATAAGAGGCACGCCAAAGAGTTCCTCTTCCGAGTCAATTTCATACTTATCGACAAATGCACACACGCGCTTGTAGCCTTCCTCGTCGGTTGTTGTAAGCGTGCTTATGCGCCACTGCACGGTATCGGAGAAAATGGAGGTAAAAACATTTCTGGCACTGTCGTCCATTTGGTCACTCAACTGTACGAGCAGCTGGTTTTTCACCCAATCGGCACCGTTCTCTTCGTACTCCACACCGTCGCCGGCAAGGGCGGCCAGTTGTTTGCGGAAAGTTTCCAGCTCGCTCTTTTGCGCCCGCACAGCTGTTATTGCAAGAAATAGTGCAACTAATATTATAAGGTATCTTTTCATTTTATGCTATCTGTTTATTGCTGATTGAATTCGAGGTTTATGAAGTTTACATCAAAAGCTCCGTCGATGAGTTTTTTTAACGAGTTGCGCGAAAGGCCCGACACAAAGACCACCACAATGGATGAGCCGTCGTCGTTAACCACAAGCACGCTATTGTCGTCGCAATAGATTACCGATGTAAGCCCATCGGAACGTGTATAGCTCATAATTTCCATCCCCATCACCGTCTCCTCCTCGCTTGTAAAGGGTTCCATTACCGATGCAAGCTGCTTGTGTCCAATGCTGCCGGTGCTCGAAAAGCGGCGCATACTCTTTATCGACGAAAATATTTCCACTGTTTCTTCGCAGTCTATCATTTCCACAAGCGGGGCGAAAAGGCTGCGGAGGGTGTTGAACGATATATAAGCGTAATCAATTTCCGGCGACTTTATTTTCGCCACACTGCGTATGAACTGTTCCACTTCGCTCTTTTGCTTTGCCGCGCCCGTTGCCTGCTGTGCAGTTGCACCAGTTGCAATTGCAAGAAACAGAAGACCCATTAATATTATCTTTTTCATAGCTATCTGCTGTTTAGGTTATTCTATCGCCCGTTGACGCCGTGGAGAGCAGCTGTTGTCTCGAGCGTGCGTTCTATTGATTTTGTACTCACACGAGTAGCGTTCATTGCTATGGCAAGCTCACCGAATGCTTTTTGCACGCAAGCACGCGCTTCCTCGGGCGATGAGTATGTGTCGCGTTCCTGCGCTACCCAATCACCGGTATTGTAGGTGCTGTGTGTGCCGTGGCGCACCACAAGAAACAACGCTACAAGAACGGCGGCAACCGCAGCCACGCGACGCACTAAAATGGGTATTTTCCTTGCTCTCCGCACGGGAGCGGCGGGCAAGCGTTCTTCGGTGCAGGCGGGTGAGGAGTTGCTATCGAGTTCGTCGAGCATTGCCTCCAAACGTTGAGCAGCCCCTGCGGGGAGTGAATTATCGAACGTATAGTCACACATTGCAAGCACAGCCTCTTTGTCGCGCTGCATAGAGGCCGGGACCTCATTCTCACGCAAAAAAGTGCAGAGAGCCTGCTCCTCTTCCACAGTGAGAGTGCCTTCGAAAAATTGTTCAATGAGTTTGCCGGTATCCATAATTGTGTTTATTTGTCGTTGTAATACTGTCGGAACTTTTTCCTTAAACGGGATATTATTACTCTAATGTTCACCCTCGAAATTCCTGTTATCTCCTCTATCTCGTCGTTGCTGTATCCGCTCATTCGCATTTGCACCACGCGGCGCTGCAGTTGCGGCAAGCCGTCGAGATAAAGTTTCACGCACTCCTTCTCGTCGCTATGCTCAAAGGGGGTGGTTACAGCATCGGACACTTGCGGTTCTTCGATGGTAAAGAGGTCGTAATCCCTTTTCAACCCCCTCCAGCGGTCGATGCATATATTACGCAGCATCGTGCGGCAGTAAGCCTCGGGGGCAAGAAGGCGGGGAAGAGAATCTTTCTGCTCCCACAGTTTCAAATAGAGATTCTGCACCGCATCCTCGGCCTCAAAGCGGTCACAGAGCATCCTGCAGGCCTCGCTGAAGAGCATAGGTTGCAGCGGCATAAATTTCTGTTTGAATTCTGTGTGTGTCATTCTCCTTTTCAACTTGTACAAGGCTCTTTCCTGCCCTTTTACACTCATTAGACGAAGCAAGCACCCATTTTGTTACAACTATAACAAAAAATTTTTAAATTTTCGCACATTCTTATTTATAAGACGAACAGGAATGAGAACAGTCACAATCCTTTAACACAAAATAACAGAAGAAGCACAAAAATTGAGAATTTTATACGTTCCCTTTCACTATACACAAATAATAAAGTATATTTGCAGGAAATAACAACAATTAAAAGATTACTATGAAGAATTTTGTTTTATTACTTATTATTGTAGCTGCCATACTTGGAGCTTGCTACTATGACAAAACAACCGGAAGCGTTGATTTTGATGCTATGAAAAACGACTTCAACGAAAAGATTGAAATGATTGTAGCGTGGTTCAACAATACCCAAAAGGAGATTGAGGAAGAAGCTCCCGAGGCTCAAAATTTTGAAACAGTTGTAGAGGATGCAGTAAGCTACCCCGAAGAGAGTGTTGAATATAATTTCCCCGAGCAAGAGGAGCCTGTAGTTGAAGAGGCTGCACCCAAGAGCAAGTGGGAAAAATTCGTGGAAGGCGAAGATGCCAAACGCCAGAAATATGCCGACGAGGTGGAGGCCAAGATGAACGAGCTTGATGCTGCACGCGAGGCTAAATTCAGAGAGATTGAAGAGAAAAAAGCAAGATTGTTCAACGAATAAACAAGCAGAACAATAAGGAATAGAAGGTTGCCCCGAGCACCGTTACAAAATAACAAGCTTATAAAATAACAAGGGGTTGGCTCAAAAGCCCCGTTTAAGAACAAGCAAACCCTGTCAGAATGTGCTCTGGCAGGGTTTGTTCTCTTTGCAAAATGACTTTTGGGTCACCCTCTAATGGATAGGCCCCGAATGGGAGTATTTTTTATTTATGGATGTCAGCCTGTTATCAACTGTTTGTAGGTTGTTCGTGGCTGGCGCGCTGCAGTAGTTTCGTCGAGCCTGCGCACGGGTGTTGAATGGGGTGCGCTTTTCACAATGTCGGGGTTCTCTATTGCCTCGGCTGCCACTTTGCGCATTACTGCTATGAACTCGTCGAGCGTCTCCTTGCTCTCTGTTTCGGTTGGTTCAATCATTATGCTTTGGTGGAAGAGCAGCGGGAAATAGATTGTGGGTGCGTGGTAACCGTAGTCGAGCAGACGCTTTGCAATGTCGAGCGTGGTTACACCGGTCGACTTGTCGGCAAGGCCATCGAACACAAATTCGTGTTTGCACACTCCCTCAATGGGAAGGTAATAGAGGTCCTTGAGCGACTCTTTCACATAGTTGGCATTGAGCACTGCAAGCGGGCCCACCATTTTCACGTTCTCGCGGCCGAGGGTGAGAATGTATGTGTAGGCGCGCATTGAAACGCCGAAATTACCAAGGAACTGCGACACGTAGCCCGATGATTGCTCGTCGCTGTCGATGAAGAAAGTTCCGTCGGCACTCTTTTTCACCTGCGGCGAGGGCAAGAGGTGTTCGAGACCAGCCCGCACGCCCACAGGACCGTTGCCGGGGCCACCGCCTCCGTGGGGTGTGGAGAATGTCTTGTGTACGTTTATGTGCATAATGTCGAATCCCATATCACCGGGACGGCACTTTCCAAGCACTGCATTGAGGTTGGCTCCGTCGTAGTAGAGAAGGCCTCCCGCATCGTGCACAAGGCGTGCGATTTCGGGGATTTCCGTTTCAAAAATTCCCAGAGTATTGGGGTTGGTCATCATTATACCGGCGATGGTATCGTCGAGCAAGGGCTTGAGGTCCTCGACATCGACGGTGCCGTTGGCGGTCGATTTTACCTCCACAATCTCAAGACCGCACACAGCTGCACTTGCGGGGTTGGTTCCGTGGGCGCTGTCGGGTACAATAACTTTTGTACGTTTTGTGTCACCGCGTTGCAGGTGATAGGAGCGCATTATCATAAGGCCGGTGAGCTCGCCGTGGGCACCCGCGTAGGGGTTGAGGGTGAAGGCTGCAAGGCCGCTGATTTCGGCCAGTGAGGCTGCGAGGTTGTAATATACCTCCAATGCTCCTTGAGCTGCAGAAACGGGTGTTTCGGGGTGGATGTTAAACGCCGGCAGCGAACTTATCTCCTCGTTTATGCGGGGGTTGTATTTCATTGTACAGCTACCCAGAGGATAGAAGCCTGTGTCGACACCGAAGTTCTTGTTCGAGAGGTTGGTGTAGTGACGTACAACATCGAACTCGGTTACCTGCGGCAACAGAGGGGTGCTCTCGCGCTTCAACGCTGCGGGAAGCTGGCAGGGGCAATATTGCTCCTTAAACTCGTTTTTAGGGAGTGAGTATCCTTTGCGCCCCTCTTTTGAGAGTTCAAATATAAGTTTATCGTAATTGCGTATCATAGATATTCCTCCTTATTATAGTTTGTTTACTATTTCCACAAGCTTGTCAATTTCGGCCTTTGTACGCTGTTCGGTCACGCAGAAAAGGATGCAGTCGTCGGCTATGCGTACACCGCCCAGAATACCTTCGGCGAGCAGAGCCTCCTGAATGTTTTTTGCGGGAATTGTTGTCTTTACCGCAAATTCGTTCATAAAGGGCTTGTCGAAGGCCATACTGCACTTGCCTGTTGCAATCAACCTGTCGGCAAGATAGTGCGCACCGCCGTATGATGCCTCGTTTACCTCTTTAAGGCCTTTGGCACCCATTATAGAAAGGTATATTGTAACGTAGAGCGCCATAAGCGACTGGTTGGAACAGATGTTGCTGTTGGCCTTTTCGCGGCGTATGTGCTGCTCGCGGGCTTGCAGCGTGAGCACAAAAGCGCGCTTGCCGTCGACATCGGTTGTTGCACCCACAATGCGGCCGGGGAGCTTGCGCACAAGGGCGTTTGTGGTTGCAAGGTAGCCCACATACGGGCCACCGTAGTTCATTGGTATACCGAGCGGCTGACCGTCGCCGCAAGCAATGTCGGCGCCCCACTCGGCCGGAGTTTTAAGAACGGCGAGTGTCGATGGGTTGGCGTTCATCACAAGAAGAGCCTTTTTCGCGTGGCAAATGTCGGCAACGCCTGTGTAATCCTCTACAATGCCGTAGAAGTTGGGCTGCGCAAGTATTACTCCTGCAACATCGTCGCCTGCGAGCTTGTTCTGCAGGTCGTCGATTGAGGTTACGCCACCCTCTTGGGCAATTGTTTCAAGGGCTACTCCCTGGTATTTTGCGTATGTTTCCACCACGCGACGCACCTTGGGATTAACCGTTGCCGAGATGAGAACCTTGTTGCGTTTCTTGGCTGCGGCAATGGTCATCATCATAGCCTCGGCAGTGGCTGTTGTGCCGTCGTACATTGAGGCGTTGGTTACGTCCATTCCCGTGAGCTCGGTTATCATCGACTGGTACTCGAATATATATTGCAGAGTACCTTGCGATATTTCGGGCTGGTAAGGAGTGTAAGCTGTGAGAAACTCGCCGCGCTGAATGATGGCGTTTATTACCGAGGGTGAATAATGGTCCTCCACCCCCGCGCCGGCAAAACAGGCGTATTGCCTGTTTTTCTTGCCAAGCTCTTCGAAAAATTTGCGCACCTCGGCCTCGGACATTGCCTCGGGGAGGGCAAATTCCTTATTGAACAGCAGCTGTTGCGGTATTTCGACAAAGAGGTCGTCCATCGACTTCAAGCCCGCAACCGCCAGCATCTGTTCAATATCTTCCTTTGTGTGGGGAAAATATTTCATTGCACTATTCGTTTATTTGTGACTTGTATGCCGCTGCATCCATAAGTGAGTCGAGCTCCGATGCGTCGGAAATTTTCACCTTGATGATCCAGTTTTCATAGGGATCGCTGTTGATGAGTTCGGGGCTGTCGGCAAGAGCCTCGTTAACCTCTACGACCTCGCCGCTGACGGGTGAAATGAGGTCGCTGGCAGCCTTAACGCTCTCCACTGCACCAAAATCCTCGCCTGCGGTTACCTCGTCGCCGGCCTCGGGCATATCGACATATACCACGTTGCCAAGCTCGTGCTGTGCATAATCGGTGATACCTATGTAACCGTACTCGCCTTCTACTTTTACATACTCGTGTGACTCTGCATAGAAAAGTCCTTCAATAATCTTGCTCATAGTTGTTTTTTTTTGGTTGTTATAAGTTATATGGTTTATTTTTTGTAATTCTTGTCGTAGAAACGTTTCTTGGTGACCTTGCCCGCAAAAACCTTTTTGCGTATGCGCACTGCGACTTCGGTGTCAATTTTTGAGTATGCGGTGTCGATTAGTGCCATACAAACGCTCCTGCCTGTGGATATTGAGTTGTAACCTGTTGTTACCGTGCCTATTACCTTGCCGTCGGCCTCTACATCGTAGCCGTGGCGGGGAATAGCCTTGTCGTATAATTCAATGCCCACAATCTTGCGTTTGAGGCCTTCGGCTTTTTGCGCTGCAAGCGCCTCACGGCCGATGAAATTCTCCTTTTCGAGCTTAACGAATATTCCAAGACCGGCTTCCAACGGAGTAATTTCGTCGGTAAGCTCGTCGCCGTAAAGGGGAAGGCCCACCTCGAAACGGAGAGTGTCGCGGCAGCCGAGGCCACAGGGAGTAACCTCGCCGCTTGCAAGCAGCTTATCCCAAACCTCGTTAGTAAAGGCGTGCGAGCCGTAAAGCTCGAAACCATCCTCGCCGGTGTAACCCGTGCGGGAGATTATTATCGTTTCGCCGTTGTATTCAACCTCCTTACAGGTGTAGAAAAGCATTTCGCTGCAGGGGATTCCAAGGACTTTCTCTATTATAGCCTCGGTTGCAGGGCCTTGCACTGCCACCTCGCCATACTTTTCGCTCTGGTGCTCCACAACTACGTTGAACTTTGCTGCGTGTTCCATTATCCACGCAACATCCTTGTCGATATTCGATGCGTTTATTACAAGGAAATAGCGCGAGGGTGCCATCTTGTATACAAGAAGGTCGTCCACCACCCCGCCTGTGGGGTGACACATCATACCATAGTATATTTTGCCGTCGGGGGCATTGGAAATATCGTTTGTGAAAATGTAGTTTACAAACGCTTCGCTTTCGGGGCCGGTAACAAGCACCTCGCCCATGTGCGATACATCGAATATTCCGCAGGCGTGACGCACTGCGTTGTGTTCCTCAACTATATTGGTGTATTGAATGGGCATATCGAAGCCGCCGAACGGGCTTATGAGCGCACCCAATGCAACGTGCTTGTCGTAGAGACAGGTTCTTTTATTTTCCATAATCAGTTGAATAATATTGTTATAAGTTTTTCTTTGGTTAGCTTGTGGATGGTATTTTCAACATCGGCCTGTTGCAGGGCTGCAAGCACGGCTGCGGGCTCGTACCTTGCCCCGCGCAAGGGCGTGAGCAACTCACTGTCAATGTCGCCTGTAACGAAAAAGTCGCCCGTGAGGTTCACTTTTTTTATAATGTTTTCTTTAATTTCTATTTGAGCAGCAAACTCGCCCACACCCTCGATGCGACGGTTTACGGTGATGCTGTATGCCGGGTTGTGGCCGTAAATGAATTCGTGGGTGGAATAATCGCGTGCTATGGCCTCAATCTTTTCAATGTCGGCCGCAGTGAGGGTTATTTCATTGTCGCAGAGATTTGTGCGGACATACTCCTTGAACTCTTCGATGCTTGCTGTTATGTGTTCTTTGAGGGTTGTTACATACTGCCGCACCGACTCCACCCCCTTACTCTGCAACTTACCAGCCGATGGAGTTGTGGAACGCGCCATATTTTCGACATCGGTGTCGTAGAGCATTGTTCCGTGTACTATGCTGCGGCCGGGTATGTGATAGAATGCGTTGCCCGATACCTTTTTGCCACCTATGAGAATGTCGTTACGGCCTGTGGTGCGTGCATCCACCCCTAGCTTCTGCAGAAGATTTTCCACCATAAGCATATAGCGGTTGAAGGTGAAATTCACGTTTGTGTCGGGGGTAATATAAGAGAGCATTATGTTGCCCTTGTCGGCATACACGCAGCCGCCACCGCTCTTGCGACGATAGAACGATATGTTATGGGCGCGGCAATAGGCGACATCGACCTCACTGTCAACCAATTGGTTGCGGCCGAAAATAACGGTGGGCTCCACCTGCCACATAAAGAAATAGTCGCGTGCAGGGAATGTGCGCGCTATGTACTCCTCCATTGCCAGGTAGAAGGGCAAAGGGAAGGTTGCATCGGTGGAGAGTGCAACGTATGTCATTGGTCAGTTATTCGAGGTCACTTCAAAGATATATAAATAATGTAACAAAAAAAACTTTTGGCTTTCTATTTTTAGAGCGAGCGCAAAAATGGAACAATTGTTTTCGGAAAGCGCAGGCAGGGAGCGCCGGCAGTGCAAAAACGGCAGCCCGCAGTGCTCTATTTATCGATATGACAACCTTGCGCCCCACCCCGCATATTACTTTTGGGGCACAAACAAAAAACTATTTTAACTATGGCAGAAATTAACAAGATTAACGTTGGCGGGGTGAGCTACGACATTGTCCCGCGACTTGGTACAGGGTTGACAAACAAAGATGGCGACATTACCGTGAGCATTGGAAGCGGAATTGCAATTGACGAGAAAAAAGGCATCAGCCTGAACTTGGGTGCTTGCCTTAGCTACGACGCGCAGGGCAAGCTGCAGTTTGCAGTGGGCACTGCGGTAGTCGACAAGCTACCGGGTGTCGATTGCGGCATTGCAACCAACGGCAACGGGTTGCTTATGGACAGCGAGAAGTTCAAAAATTTTCTAAAATCGCTTGGTGTTGTATTCAACCAATAAAACAAAATGGTGAGCATTGTAATTACTGCCTATAATGTTGAAAAATATATAGAGCAGGCGGTGCGGTCGGCAACCGGGCAGACACACAAGGATATTGAATGTATTATTGTGAACGACTGTTCCACCGACAGCACATTGGCAATAATAGAGCGACTGGCCGCAGAGGATAAAAGGATAAGAGTAATAACCAACGGAAAGAACGAGGGAGCAGGAGCATCGCGCCGAAAAGGTATTTCCGCAGCAAAGGGAGAGTATATTCTACTGCTCGACGGCGACGATTGGATTGAAGAGGATTTTATAGCCACGCTCCACAAAAAAGCAGTGGAGACGGGCGCCGAGATTGTGAGCGGCGGTATAAAAGTTGTTCACGACGACGGCGCGTGGGAGGCTTGTTCCTATGGGAATTGTGTTACCGATGGGATGGAAAAGGTTACACGCTTCTGGGGCGAGAAGATAGTTTTTATGAACAACAAACTCATTCACCGCAGGCTGCACGAACTTGTGCCATACTGCGAGCGTCGCTTCATTGAGGACACGCCCACAATAATTCCACAACTATATTTTGCCAATAAGGTGGCCTATGTAGACCACCCCGGATACAATTACCGGATGCAGGAGGGCAGCCTCACGCACACAGCGTCACCGTTCAAATACACGCTGTTCCGCCTGCTGTGCGTTGAGGAGCTTGTGGCGTTTTTCGAAAAACACGACGCGGAGTACATAAAAACCATCCCTTTTGGGCTGGGTTATTCGCAGCTTGTAAAGAAGATGATAGAACTGAACCCGACAAAAGAGACAATTGCCCCGTACAAGGATGAGTGGATTGAATTTACAACAGCATTATTAAAGAGAATGGGATGATACAGGGAACACACAACAGTGGTACAGGCGGGGAGCTTGTGTGGTGGCTGCACCCGTTCGCACCCATACTGCACGCAACGAGCCGTTGCCAGGACAAAAGCATTGCACGGCAACTGCACGACGGAGTGAGGCTTTTCAACCTGCAGATAACACTTTACCGCGGGCACTGGCATTTCAGCCACGGACTGTGCATATACAAGGAGCGTGTTGAGGATGCGTTGGAACTTATGCGAGCAACAGCCACAGTGCTCTCGCCCATATATTTCCAGCTCTACCTCGACCGGAATTTCTTCTGTGGGCAGGCGCGCAAAGAGTTTACAGAGTTTGTTGAGAGGGTGAAAAAAGATTTCTGCACGCCTTGTCTCACAATGTTAAGCGCGTGGATTGAGGGCACCGACATTTACCCTCACAAGGACGAAAAGAAGATTGACAAGCGCGAAAATTACTGGACAAAAGCGTGGGCAAGAACGCAGGCACGCAATATAATCGACCGCCTGCCGCTACCCTTGCGCCACGCAAAGGCTTTCAACGCCCGCTACCGCGAACAATGCACGGGCGACTATATTATGCTCGATTTTTATAATATATAAAAAAGGGAGGAACTATTTTATCGAACAAAAGCCTGCAGAATTGCAGGCTTTTGTCATTTATTGATAGCGGGAATTATTTCAAGTTAGAAGCGGGGTCGAGATTCTCGCGCTCGATATCTTTGAAATAGTTTACTGTACCCACTTTGAGCTCGGCTGTAGCAGCGTCGTCGCAAACGATGATTCCGCGGGGGTGCATCTGCAATACGCTGATGGTCCACATCTGTGTGATGTTACCCTCAACTGCGTGATAGAGAGCCTGAGCCTTGTTGTGGCCGTTAACGAGGATGAGAACCTCTTTTGCATCCATTACAGTGCCTACACCCACTGTTACAGCTGTCTTGGGAACCTTGTTGATGTCGTTGTCGAAGAAACGAGAATTCGCAATGATGGTGTCGGTTGTAAGGGTTTTGATACGTGTGCGTGAAGCAAGTGAAGAACCGGGCTCGTTGAACGCGATGTGGCCGTCGGGACCGATACCGCCGAGGAAGAGGTCGATACCGCCGTAAGACTTGATTTTCTCCTCGTAGCGAGCGCACTCGGCAACAAGGTTCTCGGCGTTACCGTTGAGGATATTCACGTTCTCTTTCTTCACGTCAACGTGGCTGAAGAAGTTGTTCCACATGAATGAGTGGTAGCTCTCGGGGTGCTCCTCGGGAAGGCCCACATACTCGTCCATGTTGAATGTTACAACATTCTTGAAGCTTACAAGACCTTTGTTATAAAGGTTGATGAGCTCTCTGTAAGTGCCGAGGGGTGTGCCACCGGTGGGAAGACCAAGAACGAAAGGTTTCTCCTCTGTGGGTTTGAACTCGTTGATTTTCTTTGCTACATAAGATGCAGCCCAGCAAGAAAGTTGCTGATAGTTAGGTTCGATAATTAAACGCATAATACTTAAAATTTATAGTGTCCGTTAAGTTTTAGTTTGTCAAATTGTCTGTCGGCTTTTATGAACTGCGGAACGCTTTTTGCCTTTCCGTTCACCGTTGTATCCTTGTGCACCACCATTATGGTTGTGCCGTCGTAGTCGTTAAAGAGCATCGGGCTGCCAACATTGCCTGCAAGCAATGGCTGCGGCTCTATGTGCCAGGGGCCGCTGAGGCCGTGGTCTTTTTCGGTGTACGCAACGCCTATCACCTCCCCGTCACCCACTTTTGTGGAGAAGAGGATGCCAAGCTCACGCCCGCGCGTGTCGAAAAGGAAAGGCGCCGACATTTCGCTGCTGCCCGACCAGGGGTTTCCCGATGCACGGAACATTATAAATGGCTCGCCCACTCTCACCGTCAGTTTCTTGCCCAATCGCACTATCTGCACCGTTGCATCGCCTGTCTGCTTGGCGCTGTTGTTATATATCATATAGCCCACATTGAGCTCGTCGGTGCAGAATGTAGGATGCTCGGCATACTCGTTGGCAGCAAGGAGAGGCACGCTGTCGGTAAGCGGTTTGTAAGGACCGCAAAGGCTGTCGCTCTCAAATACCTCGCAGGCCGTGCGGGGTAACGTGTCGCCGTTCTCGGTTACAATTACCGCTGCGGGGTTGGTGAAGGTTGCCATAAAATAGTACTTTCCCTTGTATGCGTGAATTTCGGGCGACTGCACTATGGGATTTTCACCCATCCAAGTGTTTGCCTGGGGCAAAAGTATGGAATATGGGCCTTCCCACACACGCAAGTTGTTGCTGCGCCACAAATGGCCGCCGTCACCTGTCATTATATAGCTGTCGCTACGTTTGTCGTACACCACAAAGGGGTTGCGCAGGTCCATTGTATCTACCGCCACGGTGCTCACTGCCACACCCGCAGGCGGAGCAAGAACCCAAGCGTTGTTCTGCCTGTTGCCGCACGAAGCGAGCACAAACAACAGCAGAAGATATACAAATGCAACCTTTCTCACCTTGTAATATAGTTTCATTGTAAAGATAAGCAAATTTATATAAACATTGTCGCTTTAACAAATAAAATAACGAATAATTGTTTTCGGGGCATTTTTTATGGAGAAAAACAAGAGGCTTGGCACAGGATTTTAGTTTTATTACACGTTTTCGGGCGCTCGCACGCGCCGCATTTTTGTTATTCTATTCGAATTAATCAAACTATGCCGAATTATGAAAAAGTTGGTGATTGTTTTTGCAGGAATAATTTTTGTATTGTGCATTGCGAGCCTTGCACAAGAGAACAAAAAGATGACAAAGAAGGAACGTGAAGCTGCGTGGAAAGCCGAAAGACTGAAAAAGCGCGAGGCCGAAAGAGCGCGTGAAGCACGCGAGGATTCAATTGAGTTTGTACAGGCAGTGCAAGCGTTGCAGAATGGGCGATGGGCACTCGAGGCATCGAGCATCACATTCAGCAACGGTTACACACAGTATGTAACGCAGAGTACAAATTTCGTATCGATTAACGACGGAACGGGTGTGGTGCAAACGGCGTTCGACAACACCAACGCCTACTCCCCCAACGGGCTCGGCGGAATAACACTCGAGGGAAATATTACAGGCGCGCAGATGAGCCGCGACAAAGAGGGCAATGTCTATTACAGCTACGGAATACAAGGAGCCGATATTTCGGCAACGGTAAACATAACCTTGACAGCCAACAGCAACAACGCAACGGCCTACATAAGCCCCAATTTCAGCGGGCGCAATATGAGTATGCAGGGAGAGCTTTACCCTTATGACACCGCAGGGGTGTTCGAGGGCACGCCCAACTACTGACTGACCGGTGCAAGAATAAATTTCTGGTGGTCACCGCCAAGCTCGCCGTTCTTCCCCGGGCCGCCACCACCCTTTTCAAGGCCACCTGTGAGACCACGACCACCTATGCGTCCACCCGGCGGCACAATAAGGCCACCCACGAACAACAGTCCCGGCGGGCCTCCGGGATTTGTGCCATAAAAAAAATAAGATGACTCACTGAGTCATCTTATTTTGCAGAGAGTGGTTAAAAAACCAAGTTCAAGGCTTTGTGCAGGCCTTAACACATATTTTAGCCGCTCACTTACTCCTTATTATATATATAAAGAGAAATTATTCCAAAGGCATCATGTTTGTGTAAACATTCTGCACATCGTCGTCCTCTTCGAGGCGCTCAACAATCCTGTCGATTGTAGCACGCTGTTCCTCGGTAACCTCTTTCTGGTCGTTGGGGATGCGTGTAAACTCGCTACCTGTAATCTCGTAGCCCTTCTCCTCGAGGAATTTCTGAATTGCGCCGAATGATTTGGGATCGCCGTAGATTGTTATCTCGTTCTCCTCCTCATCGTACTCATCCTCCACTCCAAAGTCGATAAGTTCGAGTACAAGCTCGTCCATATCAAGGCCGTCTTTCTTTGTGAATGTGAACACGCACTTGTGTGTGAACATAAAGTCGAGGCTGCCCGATGTTCCGAGTGTACCGCCGAATTTGTTGAACACCGAACGTACGTTGGCAACGGTGCGGGTGGTGTTGTCGGTTGCAGCATCAACGAAGATTGCAATACCGTAGGGGCCGTATCCCTCGTATGTTACCTCCTTGTAGTCTTTCTGGTCTTTACCGAGTGCGTTCTTGATTGCGCGCTCAATGTTGTCCTTGGGCATATTCTCGCGCTTTGCGTTGGCGATAATCGCACGCAAGTGTGAGTTGGTATCGGGGTCGGGACCGCCGGCCTTTACGGCAATTGCAATTTGTTTGCCCACACGGGTAAATGTACGAGCCATATTACCCCATCTTTTCAGTTTCGCAGCTTTACGATATTCAAAAGCTCTTCCCATAGTCTGTTTTTATTATTTTAAGTTATTATTTATCGTTGTATTGCACCCAAGCGCTTCTGGAAATTCTCCATAAGGCGTGCCATTGTCTTTTCAATCACCTTGTCGTTGAGTGTCTGGTTGTCGTCCTGGAGAATGAAGCTGACAGCGTAGCTCTTCTTGCCCTCTTCGAGGTTCTTGCCCTCGTAAACGTCGAACAATGTAACGGCTTTCAAGAGTTTCTTTTCGGTCTCGCGTGCCACCTGCTCAATCTGTGCAAATGTCACCTGCTTGTCGATGAGCAATGCAAGGTCGCGCTTAACTGCGGGGTACTTGCTTATTTCGGCGTAACCTATCTTTGCGTTCTTCACAGCCTTCATAAGCTCGGTCCAGTTGATGTCGGCATAAAGGACCTCGGCATCGATGTCGAAACGCTTGGTTACCTTCTTGCGCAGGATACCAAGCTCGGCAACAACCTTCTTGCTGTTGGCAGCCTGAACCTGAAGGCCTGCAGCAAAGATGTCGTTGTTGAATGTGGTTACGATGCGCATTGCGGGCTTAAAGCCGAGGCGGTCGAAAATGTGCTCGACCTGCGCTTTAAGGTCGTATACCGAAAGGGCACGGCCCTGCTCTATCCACGACGCTGCGACATTGTTACCTGTCTGCCACAAGCACAAATGATAGCTCTCGCTGTAGGGGCTCAGTATTTTCTCCTCGGTGCGCTTGTCGGCGTCGAAACGGTAGCTGTTACCGAATTCAAAGAAACTAAGGTCGGTATACTTGCGGCTGATGTTACGTTGCAGGCTTTCCAAACCACCGAAGAGGAGTGTCTGACGAAGAACGTTGAGGTCGTTGCTCAAAGGGTTCATCAGGCGCACGAGATTCTCGCTCTTGTATGTTTCGAGCTCGTCGTAATACGACGCGGCTGTGAGCGAGTTGTTCATAATTTCGTTGAACCCGCAACCCACAAGCTGCTCCGAAATGATGTTCTGCATTTTGTGAGACTTGTCCTCGGCACCCTTTGTAATGATTGACGAGTGCAATGTGGTGTCTATCGCAACATTGTTATAACCATATATGCGGAGAATATCCTCTACAACGTCGCAGGGACGCTGAACATCGACACGATAAGGAGGCACCTGCAGGCTTATACCCTCGGCTGTCTCGTTTGTAATGTTCATTTCGAGCGAGGTCACGATGCTCTTAATTGTTTCGGGAGCAAGCTCGGCACCAATGAGGTTGTTTACGTATTTGTATTCGAGGTCGACATTGAAGTGTGCAACAGGCGCGGGATAGACATCCTTGATATCCATAGATATTGTTCCACCGGCAAGCTCTTTAATGAGCAACGCAGCCTGTTTCAATGCGTAGATTACGTTGTTGGGGTCGGTACCACGCTCGTAACGGAACGAAGCGTCTGTTTGAAGGCCGTGGCGACGGGCTGTCTTTCTCACCCAAGTAGGATGGAAATATGCGCTCTCAAGGAAGACATTCTTTGTCTCCTCGGTTGTACCCGATTCAAAACCGCCGAATACTCCGGCAATACACATAGGCTCCTCGGCGTTGCAAATCATAAGGTCGCGCTCCGAAAGCTTGCGCTCTACGCCATCGAGGGTTACAAAGGGAGTACCTTCGGGGAAGGTGCGCACAACCACTTTGCCGCCTTTGATTTTGTCGGCGTCGAAACAGTGCATAGGCTGGCCATAGGCGTGGAGAATGTAGTTTGTAATATCCACAATGTTGTTTATGGGACGGAGGCCTATTATCTGCAGTTTGTTCTTCAACCAATCGGGGCTCTCTTTAACGGTCACACCCTTGATGCTCACGCCTGCGTAACGCAAGCAGGCCTCGCTGTTCTCAACAACAATATCAATGGGGAGTTCGTTATTGTCTACCTGGAACGCATCGCAAGAGGGGCGCTGAATGGCGCTGCCACCCTTGTTCTGTGTAAGGTAAGCGTAAAGGTCGCGTGCAACACCGTAGTGCGAGCAGGCGTCGGCGCGGTTGGGAGTAATGTCAACACCAATGAGGTAATCGCTCTTTATGTTGTAGTACTCTTTTGCGGGTGTTCCTGCAACAGCATCGGCGGGAAGAACGATAATACCGTCGTGGCTTGTGCCCACGCCAATCTCGTCCTCGGCACATATCATACCGAACGACTCAACGCCGCGTATCTTTCCTTTCTTGATAGTGAAACACTCGTCGCCGCTATACAATTTTGTACCTATTGTAGCAACAACCACTTTCTGACCGGCCGCAACGTTGGGCGCACCGCACACAATCTGTGTGGGGTTACCATCGCCGAGGTCCACTGTTGTAATGTGAAGGTGGTCGCTGTCGGGGTGATCGATACAGGTGAGAACCTCACCAATAACAAGTCCCTCGAGACCGCCTTTAATTGTCTGCACCTCTTCAACACCGTCGGTCTCCAAACCAATAGAGGTGAGAGCTGCCGAAACTTCTTCGGGAGTAAGGTCGCAAGCGACATACTCTTTAAGCCAATTATAAGAAATATTCATATATAAAATTTGTTTATTTTTACCCCTGTGCCTGCAGTCGCGCAAGCGACTGCGAAATTACACTTTTTTTACGAATTAAAGAAACATTCCAGCGATTATTAAATGAAATTTAATAGCACAAGCGGTGGGAACAGCAAACAGCGCCAAAAACAGAGTGTGCAATATAACAAAGAGCAGAAATCAAATATTATAAAACACAAAAAAGTGTGCGCCCGGCCGGGGCGCACACTGCAAAATTTTCCCAAAAATTTGGACTTACTTTACAAATACCTTTTTACCGTTCTTTATATATATTCCATTCGATGGATTCTCCACGGCACGACCTTTCAAATCGTAGTACAGGGTGGGATAATTATGCTCAGCGGCATCTATACAATCGATACCCGTGAAATCCATCTCGGCAATATTTTCGAAATTACTCCAATTGTCGGCTGCTTGGTATTTTTCTTTAGAGCCCAATGGCACGTAGAGCGTTGCCGAATAATCATTAAACACCTTATCACTAATTGCTGCAGGCTCATCGCTCTCGCAATATATCTCTCCCAAACGTTCACATTTCCAAAAAGCATAATCGCCTATCTTTGCAACGCTTTGCGGGATTTTCACGCTCACAAGGGGCGAGCAAATATAAAAAGCATTTTTTTTATCTCCTGGACACCATCGGGGATAATTACATTTGCGTCATACTCGCCATTCAAAAAGATAGAATTTTGCAAGGGATTGGAATTTTCATTTTCAAAACCGATATTGCACCATGCAGAAAAATCGTTTATAAAGACCTCGTTTATACGACTATTGTAGTAGTAGTCGCCCCCATTGCCCGCGCCGGCAAAAGCGCTCTCCCCCACGGTTTCCAGGCTTTCGGGAACAACAAGTTTTTCAAGCCCAAAACAATTGCTGAATGCCCACCGGCCTATATGCTTAACCGAACTTGGTATTACAACCTCTGTCAACTGGGTACAGGCTTCAAAAGTATAGTCTTCGATGGTTTCAAGGCCTTCGGGGAGGTAGAGTACATCGGTCAAGCCTTGGCAGCCGTGAAATGCACCTTCGCCAATGTGTTTCACCGAGTTGGGTATCATTACATATGTTAGTTGCCAGCAGTTTTCAAATGCTCTCTTGCCAATATTAACTACGCTATTGGGTATTTGAACATAAGAAAAGCCACTACACTCAAACGAATAATCGCCTATGGTGGTCACCGTTTCGGGGATTGATATAGAGGATACATTGCTACACCCCGCAAATGAGTATGGCTTAATTTCGGTAACTCCGTAAGGTATCTCCAAATATGTAACAGGCATATTATTTATATACAATTGCCCAGAATATGAATACATCATAGGATTCGAAAGTTCATCTTCGAACTTAATATTGCACCAACTGTAAAGGTCGTCGATGCAAATCGATTGTATATTATAACAGCCAAAGAAAGCTCCTTTTCCAATATTTTCCAAGCCCCACGAAAAGGTAATTGAATAAAGAGATGTACAGTCCTTGAAAGCCTCTTCGCCAATGGTTCGTACACTATATGGGAATTCCACATACGACAGGTTGGGACAACCCTCGAACGCCCTATCGGCAATGTGCGTTACTCCATCGCTTATGGTTACATTGTATATATCCTCCCGGCCTTTGAATGCTGTTGAAAGCACATAGTCCCTGCCATTGAAGCTATTGGGCAGCACAACATTCCAATTCTCTTTGCCAATATACTCCTCCAAGGATGGTTCGTCGTCGACATTGGAAAATACATAGTCGCCCTGGATTACACCACCCGGGATATTTTTCACATAGGCGTAATTCAATTCCATACTCGAAAGGTTTATAATTTTGTCGAGAGATTTGCAACCAGAAAAGGCTTCATCGTCAACAAATGTAACCCCACCTGGCAGTATCATAGCGCCGGACAGGTTGCTGCAACCATAAAAAGCCTGGTAACCGATAGCTTCCAAGCTCTCGGGCAGCGTCACGCTCACCAGCCCTTCTTCAAGGAAAAACGCTTGGCCGGCAATACCCCTTGTTCCCTCTTTTATCACAATTTCGGTATTCGCGGGCATATCTCCTTTGTACCCATAAAGAACTTTACCGGCGTACACAGGGCCATCGGGTTGCTTTTCATACCACGCAGTATAATTCAATCCAGCACCGGAATTTATGCTTATTAGACTATTGGGGAAGTTAATGCTTGTAATTCCTGCGCACCAATCACCAACACTTGTAAGCCCAATTGTCCCCTCCTTTATGTCCAAATGTGTATTTTCAAGTGTTCTGCCCTTGTAGGTATAAAAAATTTTGCCAACATACACTGCGCCGTCGGGCAAGGCTTCATACCAAGCTGTTTTATAAAAACAATCCCAGCCTATATATTCCAATTTATCGTGTAGCTCTATTTTTTCCAGAGACTTACAACTTTCAAATGCACCACTCCCCAGGTACTTTACACTTTCGGAAATTTTCACAGAGACAATTTCTTCACATCCCGCAAACGCGGTACTTTCCAAGCGCGTTACTTTGCCTGGGATTACAATTTCGCCCGAAAGGTTGGCGCAATCCTGAAATGCGCAAGTACCAATATATGTCACATTTTCAGGAATTTCCAGGGTGGTAAGGCCCGTCTGATAGAATGCAGCAAAGCCTATCGAGGTTATACCTTTATGCATTTTCACACTGGTGAGAGTGGAGCAATGACAAAATGTGTAATCTTTTATTTCGGTAATTTCTTCGGGAATTTCCACGCTTGTCAATACCTCGCCGTTGAGGTAAAGGGTTGCATATTTCAAAGGTGTATCAATGTAAAAATCTATTTTACACCAAGCAGCAAGGTCACTTATATGCACCGCTTTCAAATTTTCACAATCCTCAAAGGCGCCGGAATAACACCCTGTCAGGCTTTTGGGAATTGTTATAGATGTCAATTCACCACAACCACGAAAAGCATCATTGCTAATACTGGTAACATCGTAGACATAAATTCCCACGGTTATTTTTTCGGGAATAACAACAGAGCCTGCATATTCGTTGGAATATGCACTGTAGCTCGTGCCTTTATAGGTTACAGAGGCTGTTTTTTTGTCGCGATTCAGGTAGTAAAATATGCCATCGACCTCCACATCGTGAGCATAAACAGCACTGCTCGCAAGCACAAGCATTGCCAACAAAATTTTGAGAAAATACTTACTCATATATAAATAGTTTAATCATTTGCTTCCATAAAAGTATTTTGCGCAAAAGTAACATTTTTATACATTAGCGCAAAAACTCGCAAAATAAATCGAATAACTAACCGTGTAAATATCGAAGGGGGAGTTATCAAAAACATTCACTTTCATTATAAAAAAAAGAGAAAGAATTTGTATTCTTGAAAAGAATATTTAACTTTGCGATGCAAGCATTTTGGGATAATGCGATTTCTTGCAGGCGCTGCAGAAAGCGCCCCGAAAACTGCTGCAAAAAGCGATAAAAAAACAGAACATTATAACTAAACAAGAATTCGGCCAAAAGCCGCGTTCACAACAAAAAACAATCAACAAAATGAAAATCCTGTTAACTGGTGGTGCAGGCTTCATTGGAAGCCACACCTTGATTGAACTCACAGAGGCCGGCCACGAGGCTGTAGTAGTTGACAACCTTGACAACTCGTCTCCCATTTCACTCAAACGCGTTGCAAAAATTATCGGCAAAGAGGTTCCCTTCTACAAGGTGGACATCCGCGACCGCGAAGGCTTGCAGAAAGTATTCGACGAGCACAAGTTCGACGCTTGTATCCACTTTGCCGGCTTGAAGGCTGTGGGTGAGAGCTGCGCAAAACCCCTCGAGTACTACGAGAACAACATGAACGGTACTTTCGTTCTTGCCGATGTTATGCGCAAGAACGGTTGCAAGAATATGATTTTCTCTTCTAGCGCAACCGTTTATGGCGACCCCGCTATCATCCCCATCACCGAGGAGTGCCCCAAAGGCCACTGCACAAATCCCTACGGACAGACAAAATCGATGCTCGAGGAGGTTCTTATGGATATTCAGAAGGCCGACAACGAGTGGAACATCGTTCTTCTCCGTTACTTCAACCCCATTGGTGCACACAAGAGCGGTACAATTGGTGAGAACCCCAACGGTATACCCAACAACCTTATGCCCTACATCACACAGACAGCTGTGGGCAAGCGTGCAGAGCTCGGCGTGTTCGGCGACGACTACGACACACACGACGGTACAGGCGTACGCGACTACATTCACGTAGTTGACCTTGCCCGCGCTCACGTTGCAGCATTGAAGGCTATCGTCGAGAAGAAAGGTATTGCTATCTACAACATCGGTACAGGCCACGGCTACTCGGTATTGGATGTTGTAAAGGCATTCGAGAAGGCCAACGGTGTTCCCGTTCCCTACTCTATCAAACCCCGCCGCCCGGGAGACATCGCTACTTGCTACTGCAACCCTGCGAAAGCAGAGGCAGAGCTCGGCTGGAAGGCTCAGTTCGGTATTGAGGAGATGTGCCGCGACAGCTGGAACTGGCAAAAGAACAACCCCAACGGTTTCGAGGAATAACAAACCCGTTACCCACAATAAATGCGCAGGCCACACGGCCTGCGCATTTTTTTTTCAGACACCGCAAGCGCTCCTGGAATTACCCGCAACAACCGCAGCGTTCAAAGACTACATAAGAACAGCACACCCTGCACGCTCACAGCGTACAGGGTGTGCTGTTTCTATGTTTACAAGAGAACATTACTCTCCGTGGAAACGGCGTGCCTGCTCCTCAATGAGTTCTTTGTCCTCGAAATAGTTTATCTTCATTGCACGGCGAACATCGGCAAGAGTATCAGAAGCAACGGCGCGGGCAGCTGCGCAACCCTCTTCGAGCAAACGGTACACGGCAGGGATATTCTGTTCCCACTCCTTGCGGCGTGCGCGTATGGGCGCGAGTTCCTCTTCCAATATGGCAATGAGGAATTTCTTCACCTTTACATCGCCCAATCCTCCGCGGCGGTAGTGAGCTTTGAGCTCGTCGAGCGAGGGATAATCGGGGAGGTATTTTTCAAAATGCTCGGGCTTGCAGAATGCGTCGAGATATGTGAACACGGTGTTACCCTCAACCTTTCCGGGGTCTTGAACGCGCAAGTGGTCGGGGTCGGTATACATACCCATAACGTGCTGGCGGAGCTCTTCGGCTGTGTCGGAAAGATAGATGCAGTTACCGAGCGACTTGCTCATTTTGGCTTTTCCGTCGGTTCCCGGCAAGCGCAGGCAGGCTGCGTTTGTGGGGAGGAGAATTTCGGGTTCCACAAGAGTGTCGCCGTAAATTCCATTGAAGCGGCGTGCAATTTCGCGGGCCTGCTCAATCATAGGCTGCTGGTCCTCGCCAGCGGGCACTGTTGTTGCGCGGAAGGCTGTGATGTCGGACGCCTGGCTTATGGGGTAAGTGAAGAAGCCCACGGGGATGCTTGTTTCGAAATTACGCATCTGAATCTCGGTCTTCACTGTGGGGTTACGCTGCAGGCGCGACACTGTAACAAGGTTCATATAGTAGAAGGCGAGCTCGCACAATTCGGGCACCTGCGACTGAATGAAGATTGTACACTGCGAGGGGTCGATACCTACCGAAAGGTAGTCGAGCGCAACCTCGATGATGTTCTGACGCACCTTTTCGGGATTATCGGCATTGTCGGTGAGCGCCTGCGCATCGGCAATCATAATGAAGATTTTCTCAAATTCTCCCGAATTCTGAAGCTCCACGCGACGGCGCAGAGAACCCACGTAGTGTCCCAAGTGAAGGCGACCTGTGGGGCGGTCGCCGGTAAGTATTATTTTGCTCATTTTATTCTTTTTATTTAATGCAGCGCGAAGATAGTAAAAATATTCCACAAAAAGAATATCCGCGCCTTTTTACTCAATGTGTCGTTAAAAAGGAACGTCACCGCCACCAATAAAGTCGACGGGAGGCATACCTCCCTGCTCCACATACGAAGGCATTTCGGGGAGCGACTCTGGCTCAATACCTACATTCATTTTCGATGCACGCATCACAGGAATGTCCGAGGGGATGAGATTACCCAGCGACTCGTCGTCCATATTCATAAAGCGGGCATACTCCTTGCGGAAGGTAAGACGCACCTCGCCCGTTCCACCGTTACGGTGCTTTGCAATGATAATTTCGGCCTTGTTGCGCCAGTCGAAATCGCCGTCCTTGTATATGTGGAAATATTCGGGACGGTTCACAAAGAGTACAATATCAGCATCCTGCTCAATGGCTCCCGACTCACGCAAGTCGCTCAACTGCGGGCGTTTGCCCTCGACACCCTCACGGCCTTCGAGGTTACGGTTGAGCTGGCTGAGCGCCATAATGGGAATATTCAACTCCTTGGCAAGGCCTTTGAGCGAACGCGAGATTGTTGAAATCTCCTCCTGGCGGCTACCCTTGCCCACGTTGGCTGTCATAAGCTGCAAATAGTCTATAAAGAGCATCTTAACGCCGTGCTCGCGCACCATACGGCGCGCTTTCGAGCGCAACTCGAACACCGACAGCTGCGGAGTATCGTCGACATAAATGGGTGCATTTTCGAGCGCCACAATCTTGCTGTCGAGCTGTCCCCACTCATACTTTTCGAGTTTACCGCTCTTTATCTTGTCACCGGGAATCTGGCACACGTTACAGATGAGACGGTTCACAAGCTGCACATTACCCATCTCGAGCGAGAACATTCCCACAGGAATTCCGAGGTCGACCGCCATATTACGTATGAGCGAAAGGGCAAACGCGGTCTTTCCCATAGCAGGACGGGCCGCAAGAATAATAAGGTCGGTATTCTGCCAACCCGATGTCATTTTGTCGAGGTCGGTAAAACCGGTGCTCAAGCCGCTGATACCGCTGGTATTCTGCGACGCCTTCTGAATTGCATCATAGGCATCCTTTATAACTCCGCTCACAGGGGTAAAATCGCGCTTCATATTGTGGCGCGAAATTTCAAAGAGCTCCGCCTCGGCCTGCTGCATAAGCTCGTCGACATCCTGTGTCTCGTCGAAGGCCTGCACCTGTGTCTTGCTTGTAAACTTAATGAGGTCGCGCGCAAGTTTCTTTTGCGCAATAATATTGGCGTGATACTCAATATTCACCGACGAAACCACACGGCTTGTGAGCTGTGCAATATACACCGGGCCGCCAACCTCTTCTAGGTCGCCCTTGCTGCGCAGATACTCGTTAACGGTGAGAATATCTATGGGACGGTCGTTAAGGTCCATCTCCTGAATGGCCTTAAAGAGCAGCTGGTGGCGTTTGTCGTAGAACGATTCAGGCTTCAATATATTACCCAAACGACCAATGGCATCGCTATCAATCATAAGCGCGCCAAGAACAGCCTCTTCCAGTTCAAGCGCCTGCGGCTGAACGTGTCCATACTCACTCAAAAGAGGCGTTGCCGCCTGTCGGGTGCGTGTGTTTCTCTTCGGTGTATTTGTTGTTTCCATCATATCACATAGCCGTGCAAAAGCGCGCACGGCGTCGTTTTCCTGTTAATTTTTGTAAGCGACTGCGAAGATACACTCTTTTCGCCGTCTGCACAAACAATCTTGCTCCCCGCTTATCAACAATTTACATTAAATTATAAACCGAGAAGAAAAATCAGTTGCTTGCAATGAGCCATTCTTCACAATCCACAATAATCAGTTGTACAAAACGTTAAATATAAACACATACAACAACGGAAAATGAAAAGAAAGATACTATATACATTAACAGCAATATTCATATGCTTCGGCTATATATTTTTTGAGCTGAAAAGAGTCAATGGATTCACGACGAAAGAATGCTGTGACTATGTTGCCGATTTTTGCACAGAAGCAACACTATTCTTTCTGGAAGCCGGCTCCATAACAGAAAAAGACAAACTGGACAGCGCAGCCGAGTCACGCTGGCAAGAATGGAAAAACAGCCATAGAGACACGACAAAATGCATAATGGATTTTGCCAATTACATTCCTGTCGAGTGGGACACGCTTGTCTATTTCAACCATTACAAACCATTCACGAAGCAAGAAGATGCAGAACTTGTGAAGTATGCAAAAAGCCATAATATTCAGTATGGTAGCGAGGGGTTACTTTTTTTGAAAGACCGGAAAATTGTGCACTGCATAAACCTTGAAATGGCAAGCGAAAAAGAGAAAGGAGTATTCTTCGGCACAAGAAAGAATATAATCAAACGCACGCGAAACAACGCAAAGTTCCACTTGGAAAAGAAAAACAGCTTTTTTATTCTGCGCGACACAACCGAGGGATACGTACCCACGTGGAGATATGTGAAAGACGATATTTTTTAATACAGATGTTTTGTATAAAAATGCCCCGCGAGTGTTGACCATTAAAAAGAATTCTTGTATTTTCGCGGGAAAAGAAAAAAGCAGTATGATAACATTTCCTAACGCAAAAATAAACCTCGGGCTCGATGTTGTTGAGAAACGCCCCGACGGCTACCACAACCTCGAAACAATCTTCTACCCCATCCCTTTGCAGGATATTCTGGAAATTACCCTCGCCACCGACGACGATGCGCCGCAGTACACATTCAAGATGTTCAACGCGCAGTTCGACGGCAGCGACGACGACAACCTCGTGGTAAAGGCCTATAAGATTCTTGCAGCCGACCACAAGATGCCAAAAGTGGAAATTTCGCTTTACAAGCACATACCCACCGGTGCAGGGTTGGGCGGAGGTTCGGCCGACGCGGCTTTTGCCCTTAAGATGCTTAACGAAATTGCAGAGCTCGCACTAAGCGATGAGCAACTCGAGGCCTACGCTGCACGCTTGGGAGCCGACTGCGCATTTTTCATCAAAAACACACCCGCATACGCCACAGGAATAGGCAACATTCTCTCGCCCACCCCCTGTTCGCTTGCCGGCTACCACCTGGTGCTCGTGAAGCCCGACATTCACATTTCCACAAAAGAGGCCTACTCGCTTGTGGTACCCGCCGCACCCCAAACACCGCTCACCACAATTGCCGCACAACCCGCCGAAGAGTGGTGCGGAGCTATGAAAAACGATTTTGAAAAGAGTGTTTTTGCAAAGCATCCATCGTGCGAAGCCATAAAAGAAAAGCTCTATTCGATGGGCGCCGTATACGCATCAATGTCAGGTTCGGGTTCCTCGTTCTTTGGAATTTTCAAAGAAGAACAAAATGTGGAAACAATAAAAGAACTCTTCCCCGGTATGTTCTGCTGGTGCAACAAGTGCGAATAAGAAGAAGAAAACAGATTAACAATTATGAAAAACATTAGTTTTTTTAATCTGCTTACAGCGTTTATGCTGTTATGCAGTACAAGTTCCCTTGCTCACGACTTTGAGGTGGGTGGAATATTTTACAAGATAACCGACGAGGACAAAAATAGCGTCGCAGTAACATACAAAGGGAAAAACCAAATAGAATATGACGACGAGTACAGCGGTTCGGTAGTAATACCATCGACCGTCAAATACAAAGGAAAGACTTACAATGTAACAGAAATTGGGTATAGTGCGTTCTGGTATTGCGGTGGCCTCACCGAAATAATCATTGGCGACAATGTTAAAAGTATTAATGAAAACGCATTTTCAGCTTGCGTCGGACTAGTTAACGTAACAATCCCTAATGGTGTTGAAAGTATTTTATATACAGCATTCGACAAATGCAGCTCACTCGAAAGTATCACAATTCCAGCAAGTGTAATTAATATCGAAAGCAGCGCATTCCAGGATTGCAAAAGTTTGACTGAAATTGTTGTTGAAAACGGCAACACAACTTACGACAGCCGAGAAGGATGCAACGCAATAATAGAAACAAAGAGCAACACACTTGTAGTTGGCTGCAAGAGCAGTACAATCCCCTCCGGCATAACAGCAATTGGTGAGAGCGCGTTCAGTGGATGTAGCGAACTGAAAAGTATTGAAATTCCAAGCACAGTAACACAAATTGGGCATGACGCTTTCTTCGGATGCTACAAATTGACATTTATACTATCTCGTATACCCGGTGAAAATATTTTTGACATAGATGCATCGGTATTTGAATATGTTGTAAACCGTAACCCCATCCTATACGTACCGGCCGGTGCAACAGCAGCCTATTCAGCAGCAAACGGCTGGAAAGAGTTTACAAACATTATTGAAACATACGGCACTTGTGGCAGCAACGCAACGTGGGAGTTAAAAGACAGCACACTTTTTATTAAAGGTACAGGCGTGGTGGAATTCAGCACAAGCCTAGCACCTTGGAATGCGTTAGAGAGTTATATTGAATCGGTAAAAATAGAGGAGGGAATTACCGCTATAGGTGAAAATATCTTTTCTTTTATGCCCAGCCTCGCAAGCGTTGAAATTCAAAACAGTGTAACAACGATAGGAAACAAAGCTTTCTATCGTTGCGAAAAGTTGGTCGATATTAAAGTGGGTAACAACATCACAAGTTTTGGGGACTACGCATTCCAATACTGCACATCTTTAACTGAATTCACAATTCCCGAAAGTACCGAAAATATTGGACGCGCAGCGCTGTCGCACTGTAATTTCAAAAGCATAATTATTCCCAGCAGTGTTAAAAGCATTGGCTATTATGCATTCGACTATTGTGAAGCGCTTGAACAAGTGGTAATTGGCGAAGGAGTAACATCAATAGGAGCTTATGCGTTCGACGGTTGCAGCAAATTGCGCCACGTAACAGTAATATCTGCTACCCCACCCGTGGCCGGAGAAAACGCGTTCAGAGATATTGCTAACGATGCAGTGCTTCACATTCCGCTAAACGCTCTTGATGCATATTCAACAACTGATGTTTGGAACGCTTTTACGAACATCGAAGAACCACACGGAGAATGCGGTGCATCGGTAAACTGGGGATTCGACGGCAACACGCTCATAATTGAAGGTACAGGAGAGATGTACGATTACAACAGCGCCAACCCCGTTCCCTGGACCAAATTCAGTAGTTATATAAACAAAGTAATAATCCGCGAAGGTGTCACCACTGTTGGTAAATACGCATTTTATAAACAAACCGAAATTCAGAATGTTGAATTACCAAGCAGCATAACCGACATTAAAGAAAGGGCTTTTCGCGGGTGTACTAAATTGGAAGAAATAACCATTCCATATAATGTACAAAGTATTGGAGGCTACGCCTTTAATGGTTGCACCAATTTAGCAAAAGTCACCACATTATCTACCGTTCCACCCACTTTAGGCACAGAAGCCTTTAAATACATTGCAAACAACGCTCTGCTGTATCTTCCCAATAATCATTTTGCTGAATATATGAACAGCGAAGGTTGGAAAATATTTGCAAGATTTGGCGGCGATTGTGGAGAAAACCTAATATGGGAGTATGCAAACGGCGCTCTCACTATTAGTGGAACAGGAGCAATGACGAATTTTGATTATTATTATGGGAGTCCGTGGAGTGATTGCAAAAACTATATTAAAAAGGTTATAATAGAAGAAGGCGTAACAAGCATAGGAGAAGATGCGTTCTTTGCTTGCAGCGGCCTTGCAAGCATCACAATTCCCAACAGCGTAACAAGCATTGAAGATTACGCGTTCTATAATTGCAGCAGCCTTGCAAGCATTACTATACCCAACAGCGTAACAAGCATTGGAAGCGGCGCGTTCAATGCTTGCACCGGCCTCACAAGCATCACAATTCCCAACAGCGTAATAAGCATTGGAAGCAGCGCGTTCAATGGTTGCACCGGCCTTGCAAGCATTGTTGTTGATGACAGAAATAGAGTCTATGACAGTCGCAACAATTGCAATGCAATAATAGAAACAGCAACCAATACACTTATAGCAGGCTGCAAAAACACAAAAATACCCAATAGCGTAACAAGCATTGGATATTCTGCGTTCGCTCGTTGCACCGGCCTCACAAGCATTACTATCCCCAATAGCGTAACAAGCATTGGAAGCTACGCGTTCGAGGATTGCACCGGCCTCACAAGCATTACTATCCCAAACAGCGTAACAAGCATTGGAAGCAGCGCATTCTACGGTACAGCGTGGTATAATGCACAACCCGACGGAGCTATGTATGTGGGTAAGGTTCTTTATGGCTACAAAGGTAGAATGCCGGACAATACATCATTTATTGTTAAAGAAGGAACAACAGAAATTGCAGGATATGCGTTCCGTGGTTGCACCGGCCTCACAAGCATCACAATTCCCAACAGCGTAACAAGCATTGGAGATTATGCGTTCTATGTTTGCAGCGGCCTTGAAAGCATTACTATCCCAAATAGCGTAACAAGCATTGGAAGCAGCGCGTTCTACGGTACAGCGTGGTATAATGCACAACCCGATGGAGCTATGTATGTGGGTAAGGTACTTTATGACTACATCGGTACAATGCCGGACAACACATCATTCATTGTTAAGGAAGGAACAACAGAAATTGCAGAATATGCATTCGGCGGTTGCACCGGGTTAACAAGTCTTAAAATCCCCGGCAGTGTAACAAGTATTGAATATGGAGTTTTTGAAGATTGTTGTAATTTAAGGAATGTGTATATAGAGGATAGCGATATTGCACTATCATTAGATGGAACTTTTGGTGGTGCATCTTATGAAGCTTCCGCTTTCTGTTATACCGCATTAAAAACTTTATATTTAGGACGCAACGTAACCGGTAGCTCATTATGGTCATTCTCAACATTGGAATCTATTACAATTGGCGAAAAGGTTACTACGCTAAATGATTATGATTTCAATTGCAGCTCTAATACCAAAAGTATTACATCATATATCCCCGGCGACAAACTTTTTGAAATAAACGATTACAGCGTGTTTGAAGGGGTGAATAAAAACGAGTGTACTCTGTACGTTCCGTTAGGTTCAAAAGACATATATGCAACCACTGATGGATGGAACGAGTTTATTAATATTGTTGAAATTGACACTACAAGTATTGACGACATTATCGACTCACCCACAGAAGATAATATAATTTACGACTTACGTGGTAACCGCATTATAGAACTTACAAAGCCGGGCATCTACATTGTAAATGGCAAAAAAGTTATTATGTAATTTACGCTTTTATAAAACAACATTGGCGCACCTTTTTACGGGTGCGCCAATGTTGTTCTTACTCAAAAGAAGCAAAGATTATTTGCGAGCAGTTATGTGGAAACAGGCCTGTTTCACCTCGTGCTTCACATAGCAACGCCCTTGTTTTTTAAGGTCGCGCAACACCTCGCCAAGAACGGCTTTCAGCTTGGCTTGTGAGACTTCGGGTGCACTCTCGTCCACGCGATGGAAGCGTTTGTAGGTAATATCCACCGTGGTTCCGTAACAGTGGACCGAACGCTTTGAGGCGTTTACATTGCGGCGCGAAAGGCTCTTGACATCGGCATCGGTGCGCAGTACCGACGAAACAATCACTTTATAAGGCGAATAGTGGTGAACAACCAAAGAATCCTGGAAACTCTCGCCTATCTCTTTCAAAAGCGCGGCAGCCTCGGGAACAAGGTAAGGCGAAGAGTGTGTGAGCTTGTCTACTATATATGAACTGCAACTGCCTATCTTCACCAACTTGCGCGAAGCGTTTGCAATGCCGTCGCGGCTCGCGAGGGGATTGATTCCTATTTTTTCGGCTGCCGAAAGATGCGTGTCGTTCATATCGTTGAATTCGCGCTTGAACTTAACATATTGCAAACGACGGGGGCTTTCGGGGCGCTCAACACGCGCGCGATGCTGCACTTTTTCGCCGGCAACCTCGCCGTCACCATCGCAGCTACGGGGGAGAATGCAAAGGAGTGCCACCACAAAAAGCGCAACGGCTATTGTTGCATAGAAAGGACGCGGATAGCGCTCGCTGATGATTTTCACATAGGCGCAGGCACGCAGAGTAGCTGTTTTTATTTGCGCTTTAATTATATCGGTGTCTATTACTATTCTCATTTTTCAATATACTACTTTTTTTAATATTCCTGTGAGAGCAGCGATGGCAATGCCGTAATTTGTGACGGGCACTCCCTGCGCACGGGCCGAGCGCAAACGGCTCATTACGTGGCGGCGGGTGAACATACAGGCTCCGCAGTGGATTATAAGGTTATACGGGGTGAGGTCGGCGGGAAAATCGTTGCCCGACACTATGTCTATCTGCAGTTCCTCACCAAAATGTTTGCGCAGCAGACGCGGCAATTTCACACGCCCGATGTCCTCGTTCTGCGGTATGTGGGAACAGGCCTCGGCAATGAGAATGCGGGCGTTGCCGGGGAGAGCAAGGAGCGCATCGGCTCCGGCACGGAAGGTGGCAATGTCGCCCTTGTGACGCGCCATAAGCACCGAGAAGGAGGTGAGGCGGCACTGCGGGGGAATGGCCTTTTCCACCTGCGAAAATACCTGCGAGTCGGTTATCACAAGCGAGGGTGGATTTTTAAGCGCCGCAAGCATTTGCGACAGCTCCTCGGGAGCGCAACACACAGGCAGGCAGTGCTTGTCGAGAAGGTTGCGCAGTGTCTGCACCTGGGGCATTATAAGACGGCCCTGCGGGGCCTGAGCGTCCTGCGGCATAACAAGCAGCACAACATCGCCGCTCTTCACAAGCGAGTGGGTAATATCGTCAATATTATCGTCTTTTTTATAGAAGGCTGCAATTGTTTCGAGCAGCTGAGGAATACCGTTGCCGCTCACAGCCGACACTGCAATTGCGTTGCACCCGAGCGTCTCGTTCCACTGCTGCAACAATGTATCGGGGTGCGTTTCGCTCTTTGAAAGGGCGTAAATAACAGGTATCTGCGCGGCCACCAGCTGTGCCTGCCACTCTTTTTCGAGAGCAGAATCGGTGGGTGAACCGCAGAGCAGCATTATTGCAAGGTCTATGCGGGCAATGGCCTTGCGGGTGCTTGCGACGCGCTGTTCGCCCAGCGTGCCTGTGTCGTCGTATCCGGCCGTGTCGCCTATGACCGCTGCTCCCACCGATGGGAGTTCTATGTTTTTCCACACAACGTCGGTGGTGGTACCCGGAACATCGCTCACAATGGAAACATCCTGCCCTGCAATTGCATTTATGAGGCTCGACTTTCCGGCGTTGCGGCGCCCGAATATTGCTATGTGGTAACGGTTGGAACGTGCAGTTGTTGTCATACTAAAAATGAAAATCGCGTTTGCCCTCCTCTATTGCCACTATGTTATTTTTTGCCACTGCGCGTGCCTTTTCGTTGGGTATTGTCTCGAGCAGGCGTTTTATCATAGCTTCGCCCTTTTCGCGTGTGGCAGGCGAGGCGTAATCTTTGAGATACTCTTTAAGGGTGAACAGCGCGTTGGGCAGGCAGCAGTTCGATATTTGCCCGTTTTTGAGCAAGGTCATAAAGCGGTCGCCGGTGCGCCCTTCGCGATAGCAGGCGGTGCAGAAAGAGGGAATGTGGTCGAGGTCGAGCAACCAGCCCACAACCTCGTCGAGAGTGCGGTGGTCGGCAATATCGAATTGCGCCGAATTATCTTCGGCACTCTCCTCGGTAACGTAGCCGCCCACGCTTGTGCGCGAGCCGCCGCTTATCTGCGATATTCCAAGCTCGAGCAGCTTTTCGCGGCTCTTCACACTCTCGCGGGTCGATATAATCATTCCAGTATAGGGCACTGCAATGCGAATAACAGCCACAATGCGCTGGAAAACATCGTCGGGCACTGCGTTCTTGAAATCGGCAGTGTCAATATCGTCGGCCATACAAAGGCGCGGAACACTTATTGTATGTGGGCCCACTCCATATGTTGCCTCCAGGTGCTCGGCGTGCATAAGAAGGCCCACAAAATCGTAACGGAAAGTTTCGAGCCCGAAGAGCACTCCTATACCAACATCGTCTATGCCGCCCTGCATTGCACGGTCCATAGCCTCGGTGTGATAAGCGTAGTCCTTTTTGGGGCCTGTGGGGTGAAGCAGTTCGTAATTCGCCTTGTTGTATGTCTCCTGAAAGAGTATATAAGTGCCTATACCGGCATCCTTCAGGCGGCGGTAATTTTCAACAGTAGTTGCCGCAATATTAACGTTCACGCGGCGTATGGCACCGTTCTTGTGCTTTATGCTGTATATGGTCTTTATACTTTCGAGAATATACTCAATGGGGTTCATCAGCGGGTGCTCACCGGCTTCGAGGGCGAGGCGCTTGTGTCCCATATCCTGCAATGCAATAACCTCGGCGCGTATCTCCTCCTGCGAGAGCTTTTTGCGACGTATGGTCTTGTTCTTTGCGTGGTAAGGGCAATAGACACAGCCGTTCACGCAGTAGTTCGAAAGGTAGAGCGGCGCAAACATCACTATGCGGTTGCCATAGAATTTGTGTTTTATTTCGCGGGCAAGAGCGAATATCTCTTCGAGGAGGTCGGGCTCTGTACACTCCAAAAGAACAGCCGCTTCGCGGTGTGTAATTCCTTTGAAGGCACGCGCCTTCTCAATTATTTTCTCTATCAACTCCCTGTCGCCCGAGTGAGCAGCGGCGTAGGCCATTGTCTCACGTATCTCAACATCATTAATGAATTCTTCGGCCTTGGCCGATTTTACATTGTACATAATCAACTCTTTTTTGTTTATCCCCTATAAAAAAGCCCCACGCAAAGGGTGCGTGAACAGCTTTTCACGAAAAACAGCGCAAGTTACGTTTTTTTTGCAACAAGGGCAAATTATAGAACTTTTTTATTCACTCAGCGCGGGATAATCGCCACGTGAGTAGTCGATGCAGTAGCCTATTGCCCGCAAACGTTCCTGCAACTGCGCAAGCTGCTGCGCCGACTCGCTGCCGCGGCTTTTCTTGTTATTGTAGATTGAATATTTTGCACGCACGGCAAGGGGTGAGAGGTTGGGCATTACAACATTTGCCCCGGCAAGAACACCCTGCTCCACCCCGTCGGGCAGGAGGGTTGCAAGCGCTGTTGTAGCTGGAATCAACGCGCGGGGGAAGCGCAAGCGAAGGATGGAAAGCAGCAGCAAAGTCAGCTCCACACTGCCGGGATTTTCACCGGCGAACGGGGTGTTTGCAGCAGGAATAAACGGCCCTATGCCTATCATTTGCGGCTCTATGGATTCAAGCAGCAGAATATCATCGACCAGGTTGTCCACCGTTTGCCCCGGGGAGCCCACCATCATTCCGCTACCAACCTGGTAACCAAGTTCCTTGAGCGCACACAGCGAAGCTATTCGCGACTCGAAATCCATTGCCGCCGGGTGCAAGTGGGAATAATGTGCTGGCGTGGCCGTTTCGTGGCGCAGAAGGTAGCGCACGGCGCCCGCATTGCGAAAGGCGGCATAAGCCTCACGGCTACGCTCGCCCACCGAGAGTGTTATTGCCTTTGCTGGGAATTCATGGTGAATGGCAGCGACAACCGAAGTTATGAATTCGTCGTTCTGCTGCACATCTTCGCCACCCTGCAGAACAAATGTATTGAAACCAAGAGCATCGCCCTCGCGGCAACAGGCAAGAATTTCTTCTTTTGTGAGGCGGTAACGCGCTGCAAGCCTGTTGGCGGCACGCAGCCCGCAGTAGTAACAGTTGTTGCGGCAAAAAGAGCTTATCTCCACAAGACCGCGCACAAAAACACCGTTACCAAAATAATGTTGCGCAACGGAACGGGCCCTTTCGGCAAGCAAAGCTTTTTCTTCGTCGCCTTGCAGTGTGAGCAGAGCCTTCCACTCCTCGCGCGACACATTTTCGCCCGAAACAAGGCGGTCGATTAGGGGTAAAAGCTCTTTTTTTTCCATTATTTTACATTTTTTGCGAAACATTATCGCAAAAATACAAGAAAGATTTTTTTTTTAATTACTTTTACAGCAAAATTACAAAACCTATGGCATATAATAATAATGTAATGTTTGTCAGATATAAACTTTTGGCAGAACTTGTGGCTATGTGGAAGAGTGACGAATTGGTCGAAAATATCGACCGTCTGCCATATGAATTGCATCCACGTAACCAAAAGCCTCAGGGACGATGCTGTGTTCACAAGGAGCGCGCAGTTACCAAGTACAAGACAATGGCTATGCTCGGCTTTACAATGGAGGACGAGGTGGACGAAATCGATTCTTTGCGCACATACGCCGAGCGTATGATTAATCGCGAGAACATTTCGCAGGACCGCAACATTCTTCACGTGATGGACGAGGCCTGCTCTTCGTGTATCAAAACAAACTACGAGGTATCGAACCTCTGTCGCGGTTGCGCCGCACGCCCCTGCTACACCAATTGCCCCAAAGACGCTATCACTTACGACAACGACGGCAAGGCACACATCGACCACAACAAGTGTATCAGCTGCGGTAAATGTCACCAGGTGTGCCCCTACCACGCCATCATTTATATGCCCGTTCCCTGCGAAGAGGCTTGCCCCGTGAAGGCTATTTCAAAGGACGAGTATGGTGTTGAGCACATCGACTCCGAAAAGTGCATCTATTGCGGAAAATGTCTGAACGCCTGCCCCTTTGGAGCAATCTTCGACAAGTGCGAGGTATTCGATGTTCTCAAACGTATGCGCGCCGGCGAAAAGGTGGTTGCAATGGTAGCCCCTGCGGTTCTTGCACAATTCGGCCAGCCCATTGAGCAGGTATACGGTGCACTCAAAGCTGTTGGCTTTGCCGATGTGATTGAGGTTGCATATGGTGCCGAGGAGACTATCCGTCGCGAGGGCGATGAACTCAAAGAGAAAATTGAGGAAGGAGCTGCTTTTATGACAACAAGCTGCTGCCCCGCTTATGTAAACCTTGCGAAAAAGCACATCCCCGACCTTGTGAAATATGTATCGCACACACTGTCGCCCATGTGCTACACAGCCGACTATGCAAAGAAGAAATACCCCGACTGCCTCACTGTGTTTGTAGCTCCCTGTGCTTCGAAGAAAGCCGAAGGACTAGACCACCCCACAGTTGACTTTGTGTGGACTTTCCGCGAGCTCGAAGCCGTTATTCAGGGAATGGGAATTGACATTGAAACATCTATCCCCTACACACCCGAAGAGTCGGCAAGCAAGGATGCACACAATTTTGCAAAGACAACAGGTGTATTCACAGCTGTGAAGAATTACATTGGAGAGGCGAACCTCGAAGGAACAGTCATTGCCGACCTCAACAAAAAGAACATCGCACTCTTGCGTGCATACGCAAAGACCGGCAAGTGCCCCACCAAGATTGTGGAGGTAATGTCGTGCCCCGGCGGTTGCATCACAGGCCCCTGCTCTTGCAGCGAAGGTGGCGAGGCCAGCAGACGATTCGATGCTGAGGTTAAACGTAAATAATAAATAAGGAGGAACAGCTCTTAAATGATTGAACGCACCATAATACTCGACGGAGTGGACCTTGTTGGCTTCTACGGAGCAGGCAACGCCCATTTGCAGATGCTAAAAAGACTACACTCCAAGCTGCGAATAGTTGCACGCGACAATGTAATAAAAGCAATAGGTGACGAGGAGGAGCTCGAAAAGTTCAACAAGGTTATTGAACTGCTTGTCGACTACTGCACAAAATACAACAGCCTGAGCGAAGAGGCCATTATTGACGCGGTAAACGGCAAGAAAAGTGACAAAGGGAGCGACAGCAACGTTATTGTGTATAACATTAACGGAAAGCCCATCTACCCCCGCAACGAGAACCAGTGCCGCCTTGTCGAGGAGTTCAAGAAGAACGATATGCTCTTTGCAGTGGGCCCCGCCGGAACAGGAAAGACCTACACGGCAATAGCCCTCGCAGTGAGAGCGTTGAAGAACAAAGAGATAAGAAAGATTATTCTGAGCCGCCCTGCGGTTGAAGCCGGTGAAAAGCTCGGTTTCCTGCCCGGTGATATGCGCGACAAGATAGACCCATACCTGCAACCGCTCTACGACGCATTGGAGGATATGGTGCCTATGGCGAAGCTCAAGGAGTATATGGAAATGAATGTCATTCAAATTGCGCCGCTTGCCTTTATGCGCGGGCGCACGCTGAACGACGCCATTGTGATACTCGACGAGGCGCAGAACACCACCCCGCAGCAGATAAAGATGTTCCTCACCCGCATGGGTAGCAACACAAAAATGATTATCACCGGCGACCTCACCCAGATAGACCTCCCGCAACACCAGAATTCGGGACTTATACACGCCACACGCATTCTCAAGGATGTAAAGGGCATTGGATTCGTGACGCTGACAAAAAAGGACATCGTACGCCACAAACTTGTAACACGCATAGTTGAGGCATACGAGAGCTACGAAAAGACAATAAAAGAGAACAAAGATAAAAAAGAATAGTTATGGCAAAAGCATTGACAAACACCGAATTTCATTTCAAGAAACAGAAGAGCGTTTACCACGGTAAAGTGCGTGATGTATACAATATTGGCGACGACAAGCTTGTGATGGTTGCTACCGACCGCATTTCGGCTTTCGACGTTGTATTGCCCAAGGGTATCCCCTTCAAAGGACAGGTACTCAACCAGATTGCTTCGACATTCCTCGACGCAACAGCCGACATTGTTCCCAACTGGAAACTCGCGACTCCCGACCCTATGGTTACCGTGGGACTTAAATGCGAAGGCTTCCGCGTGGAGATGATTATTCGCGGTTACCTCACCGGCAGCGCTTGGAGAGAGTACAAGAACGGTTGCCGTTCGCTCTGCGGCGTTACACTGCCCGATGGTATGAGAGAGAACGAGAAGTTCCCCACTCCCATCATCACCCCCACAACAAAGGCCGATGAGGGACACGATGAGAACATTTCAAAAGAGGAAATCATTGCACAGGGTATTGTGAGCAAAGAGGACTACGAGCAACTCGAAAAGTACACATACGCACTTTTTGAGAGAGGAAGCCAGATGGCTGCAGAGAAAGGCCTCATTCTCGTTGACACAAAATATGAGTTCGGCAAACGCGACGGCAAAATATACCTCATCGACGAAATTCACACCCCCGACTCTTCGCGCTATTTCTACGCCGAGGGTTACGAGGAGAAGTTCGAGAAGGGCGAGCCCCAGAAACAGCTATCAAAGGAGTTTGTTCGCCAGTGGCTCATTGAGAACGGCTTTATGGGCCGCGAGGGTGAGCAGGTACCCGAAATGACCGACGAATATGTAAACAGCGTGTCGGAGCGTTACATTGAGCTCTACGAGCACATTGTGGGCAAACCTTTCGTTAAGGGAGAGACCGACCACATCGACGACCGCATAAAACAGAATATAAAGGATTATCTCGGTTGCTAAAATGAATTACAGACACGAAACGGTAAAGCCCTACAACCAACAGGAAAGCAAGAGCAAGCAGATAACAGAAATGTTCAACAACATTGCTCCGCATTACGACCGGTTCAACCATTTACTTTCGTTAAGCATAGACACAATATGGCGCAAACGCGCCATATTGTCGTTAAAGCAGTATACTCCCCGTGAAATTCTCGATATTGCTACGGGAACGGGCGACTTTGCGCTAATGACAAACAAGTTGCTCGCCCCCGACCACATTACAGGCTGCGACCTTTCGCAGGGGATGATGGATGTTGCAAAAGCCAAATGCAAGCAACGCGGTGTTGAAAATATCACATTCGAGCGACAGGACTGTGCCGCGCTCACATACGCCGCAAAGAGCTTCGATGCTGTTACAATATCGTTTGGCGTGCGCAATTTCGAGCACCTCGACAAGAGCCTCGGCGAATGCCTGCGCGTGCTGCGCAACGGCGGCCACCTTGTGATATTGGAGCTATCGCGCCCCGTAAGAT
This sequence comes from Bacteroidaceae bacterium, assembly GCA_045636125.1. GTDB lineage: Bacteria > Bacteroidota > Bacteroidia > Bacteroidales > Bacteroidaceae > HGM04593. Next base: position 69,832 of record JAZTWX010000016.1, on the reverse strand, counting down.
TCCCAATGAAGCAGCTCTACTCAATTTACGAACGCTGCATTATGCCGCTTTTCGGCCGCCTGCTGCTCAAGGACTCAAAAGCGTTCGACTACCTGCCGGCATCAATTGAGGCCTTCCCGCAAGGCGAAGTTATGCAAAAGGCACTGGAGAAGGCTGGGTTCGGAGAAGTATCTTTCAGACGTATGACAGGGGGCGTTTGCACGCTCTACATTGCAACAAAATTATAGACCAGCAATGGAGAAAAAGGAGTTTGGAATTATAGGCTACCCTCTTGGGCAATCGGCCTCACCCGCGTTTTTCAACAAGAAATTCGCCACAGAAGGCATTAACGCCGAATATATTCCTTTTGAGATAGAGAGCATTGAGCAACTGCCCGCAATACTCGAAAAGCACCCGCAGTTGTGTGGCTTCAACGTTACAATTCCTTACAAATTACAGGTAATGAACTATTTGGAGGGAATGAGCGATGCTGCACAAGGCGTGCAGGCTGTAAATGTAGTAAAGGTATTGCGCAACGCCGACGGAAAACCCCACTTGCACGGTTACAACAGCGACATAATTGGTTTTTCGCGCTCGCTTGAACCCCTGACAAAAGGCAAGCACTCCAAGGCACTCATTCTTGGCACCGGTGGCGTGTCGAAGGCTGTGGCCTACTCGCTCAAACAAATGGGAATAGAGTACATTTTCGTGTCGCGCAAAGCAAGCGACACTGCCATCGCATACGAGCAACTCACTGCCGATATTATGAGCACCCACACACTCATAATAAACTGCACCCCGCTCGGTATGGTGGGCCACGGCGTGGACCAGTGCCCCCCTATCCCATACGAGCAACTCAACAGCAACCACCTGCTTTACGACATTGTGTATAACCCCGAAAACACCCTTTTCCTGCAAAAAGGCGCAGCTATGGGTGCGGCCACAAAAAGCGGTTACGAAATGTGGTACCTGCAGGCACTTGCCTCGTGGGAAATATGGAACGGATAAGAAGAACTGTCCGCTTACATAAAGGACATATACTATAAATACACTACAAGGCGCGGTAGCGCCTTGTAGTGTATTATGTAAAATGCAGATTAAAATATTACTTTTCTCTCAGGATTCAATATTCTTGTCTTTTTCAACGAGTTGCAATGCTGTATTTTGCAACGGTATTACATCGTTTTTTACTCTATCGTCTGGTTAACCTCGTCGACACCTTCAATTTCGGAGATACTAGAAATAACCTCTTGCAGCTCGGCCGATGAGTGTACGGTGAAGATTGCCGAACAGGTTACTATCTCGTCGTGGCTCTCGGAGTGAATGTGGGTGAGAGAGAGCTTCATACGGTTGGTAATGCAGTCGACAAGGTCGATGAGCAGGTGATAGCGGTCCACCGCCACAATATCTATCTTCACGGGATAGAGGAATTCCTGGTCCTCCTCGAACACAACGGGAACAATATCGTCGCCGCGTTGCGAAGCGAGTCGTATGGCCGACTTACAATCCCTGCGATGGACAATTATTCTGTCGTCGTCGTTCTTGAAGCCTATTACCTCGTCACCGGGCAGCGGGTGGCAGTTCTCGCATCGCTGGTACACGAGCTTGCGCTGTTTGTTGAGTATGCGGCTCAAATGGGTTTTTGCCTTGTAGGTGGAAACGTGCTGCAACCAGTCGTGTTTGGGCGACACTGCAGGGTTGTGACCAATCTCTACACAGTCGCCACGCTTGAGCACAGTTTTTATGGAGCACAGCGTTCCGTTGACACGTGCATACTGGGCGTGGGCTCCAAGCTCGCTGTGTATTTCGAATGCAAAGTCGAGCGCGGTGGCTCCTGTGGGAAGTATCACGCAATTACCTTTGGGGGTGAAGACCATAATATCGTCGTTGTAGAACGATGAGGTTACTCCCTCCATATACTCAACCTCTTTTCCGTGCGATGCAATATCCTGCAAGAGGAGCTTGAATTTTTCGAGCCAGTTGGTGATGGTTGTTTCGGTGCTTTCGGCAACACAACCGAACTGCGACTTACGCACCATACGCTCCGACGAAATGTGAACCTCTTCCCACTTTCCGTGGTCGGTGAGGAGCTTTACGTGGAAACTCTGGTAGCCGTTCTCCTTGGGTGAGTCGATGAAATTGGCAACCGAGCCAGGCTTCTCCTTGAACTTGTCGGTGAGCATTGAGTATATTTTCAAGCTCATATCCTTTTCGGAGTAGTCGTGGGTGTTGGGGTATATTATGCGTGTGTAGAATTTTCCTTCGATGTGTTTGAAATCGCAACCGGCGGCGTGCATCTTTTTCCAGGTGTTATACGGGCCACGGCAACAAATTTCGGTGCGGCCCATATAGATACCGCACTTTTCTAACATCTGCTCTATTGTCTGCAAAAATGGGCGGAGCGACTCTTCTCTTTGCTGTTGCTCTTCGAGGAGTGATTTTTCGAGTATTGCATACTCGCGGGGGCAACGGTAGCGGAACGAGAGGTTTTCGAGCTCGCGCTTAATGTGATAGAGGCCCAGACGGTGGGCAAGCGGAGCGTAGAAATAGTCGGTTTCTCCTGCGATTTTCATCTGCTTGTCGGGGCGCATGCTGTTGAGGGTGCGCATATTGTGCAAGCGGTCGGATAGTTTTATGAGCAGTGCGCGGATATCGTAGTGAATGGAGTCGAGCATCTGCTTGTAGTTGTCTATCTGCTTCGACGACTCGTAGTGCAGCTTCTTTTTCTTTGTCACCACATTTACAAGGAAGGCTACGTCGTCGCCGAAACGCTCGCGGATATCTTCGACCGTCCACGGGGTATCCTCGACAACATCGTGCAGGAAGGCGGCAATTATGGGGTTTGCGCCCAAACGGAGCTCTTCGGCCACTATTCGCGCCACCGCAATGGGGTGAATAATGTAGGGCTCGCCCGACTTGCGACGCTGCTCCTTGTGGGCCTCTTTGGCAAGCTCGTAAGCGTCTTTTATGCGCAAAATATCTTCGTTCGACATTCGGCGGGAGAGTGTCACCAGCAAATCATCAACCCCTTTGTCTATTTCCTTGTATTCCATAGTTCTTTTCCTCTTTTATTAAGAAACTTTTTGCAGGCGCCACGTTCAGCGTCTATCACAGTGCGAAAATGGTGAAAATTTATTAATGTGCAAACGATTTTTACATTTTAATGAGTGTTTTTTTCAAAAAATAGCGGCTGTGGGGTGTGCGAGGCAAAAATTTAGTGCACGGGGCTTCACTTTGTCGACTTAATTTTGTAACTTTGCAGCCTACGGCTGCGAAAATAGGCTGCACTCGCTGTTAAACAAACAAGCAAGCTTGAGTTTAGCTCGTTGGCACTATCTTTGCACTGCAGTCGCGAAAATAGGCGGCGCTCGCTGTTAAACAAACAAGCAAGCTTGAGTTTAGCTCGTTGGCACTATCTTTGCACTACGGTCGCGAAAATAGGCGGCGCTCGCTGTTAAACAATCAAGCAAGCCGGCCGCAGTTAAGGAAGAAGACTTTTAGAAAATAATTGTAAGAAACATATATGATAGAACAAATAAATTTGTTGCTCCAGGAAATTAAAGGAACAACAGCTGCAAACGCCGAAGAGCTCGAGGCTCTGCGTTTGAAATATTTGAGTAAAAAAGGTATTATCAACGGCCTTATGGCACAGTTCCGCGAGGTTCCCGCCGAGCAGAAAAGAGAGGTGGGAGTTAAGCTCAACGAGCTCAAGAATGCGGTACAGGAGCACATAAACGCGTTGAAAGAGAGCTTGGAGACAAACGACGACGAGCAGTGCGAAATTGACCTCACACGCCCCTCGTACCCCACCACTCTTGGCACACGCCACCCGCTTTCAATCGTAAAGAACGAGATTGTGGACATTTTTGCCCGCCTCGGTTTTTCTATTGCAAACGGCCCTGAGGTTGAGGACGACTGGCACGTATTCTCGTCGATGAACTTTGCCGACGACCACCCCGCACGCGACATGCAGGACACATTCTTCATTGAGGCTCACCCCGACATTATTCTGCGCACACACACCAGCAGCGTGCAGAGCCGCACAATGGAGACAAGCAAGCCCCCTATCCGCATTATCGCTCCGGGCCGCGTATACCGTAACGAGGCTATCAGCTACCGCGCTCACTGCTTCTTCCACCAGCTTGAGGGTTTGTATGTAGACAAGAACGTGTCGTTCACCGACCTAAAACAGGTGCTCTTGCTTTTTGCGCAGGAGATGTTCGGCAAGGACACAAAGATTCGTCTGCGCCCCTCATACTTCCCCTTCACCGAGCCCAGTGCCGAAATGGACATAAGCTGTAACATTTGCGGCGGCAAGGGTTGCCCCTTCTGCAAAGGCACCGGATGGGTGGAGATTCTTGGTTGCGGTATGGTAGACCCCAACGTGCTCGAGCTTTGCGGCATAGACAGCAAAGAGTATTCGGGTTACGCATTCGGTATGGGTATCGAGCGTATAACCAACCTTAAATACCAGGTAAAAGACCTGCGTCTGTTCAGCGAGAACGATGTTCGTTTCTTAAAGCTGTTCGAGAGCGCGAACTAAAAACAACAAACAAAGGGCGGCATCGAGAAAAAGATGGCCGCCCTTTTTCAAACAGACACACTACTATGCCTACAACAATTTATATGACTCGCCACGGCGAAACAATTGAGAATTCAAAAGGACTTTTCCAAGGACAAACACCCGGACACCTGTCGGACAAAGGAAAAGAGGAGGCACTGGGATTGCGTCCCCGCCTTGCAGCCATGCAGTTCGACGTGGTGCTGTGCAGCGACCTCAAACGTTGCCTCGACACAGCCGAGATTGCACTCGAGGGTATTGAGTGTATGTTCATTAAAGAGCCGTTGTTGCGTGAGCGCGACCTGGGCAACCTTGCCGGAACACCCATAAAAGGCGCGGTGTACAACGACACTGTGGAGAGCGAGGAATCGATGCAGGAACGCGCGCGCCTTTTCATTGAAAAGGTGAAAAAGGAGTACGACGGCAAGCGCGTGTTGGCATTCAGCCACGGTTTCTTCTGCCGCATTCTGCAAGCGGAGATTGAGGGTGTTACACACCGCGATGTTACCCTTATGGGCAACTGCGAGATAAGGGAATTCACTGTATAACACTAATATTATGGTTGCTTGCGGGCAACCATAATTATTTTACCCGCCCACTATTAAAAGAATACTGTTGCTGAAGCCTATCACCAACAGTAAAATACGAAACAACTACAATATAACACAGAACCCCGGCTATGAAAGCTATTAAAAAAGCCGAGCTATATAAAAAGGTAATTGAATACTTTGAGGTGGCAATGCCCGTGGCCGAAACAGAGCTGAACTACTCTACCCCGTTCGAGCTGCTTGTGGCAGTAATACTTTCGGCGCAATGTACCGACAAGAGGGTTAATATGGTTACACCCGACCTCTTTGCGCGATACGACACTCCACAGGAGCTTGCAGCCGCACACCCCGACGAGGTATTCAACTACATTAAAAGCATCTCCTACCCCAACAACAAGGCAAAGCATCTTGTGGGTATGGCACAAATGTTGTGCAGCGACTTTGGAGGCGAGGTTCCCGGCACGCTCGAAGAGCTTGTGCGCCTGCCCGGCGTTGGGCGCAAGACAGCCAACGTGATACAGGCCGTCGCATACCGGAAAGCAGCTATGGCGGTAGACACCCACGTTTTCAGGGTAAGCCGCAGGATAGGGCTGGTGAGCGAGCGTTGCACCACCCCATACAGCGTGGAAAAAGAGCTTATGAAACATATTCCCGCCGACATTGTGCCCAAGGCCCACCACTGGCTCATTTTGCACGGGCGATATGTGTGCAAAGCACGCACTCCGCTGTGCGCAGAGTGCGGATTGCGCGATTTTTGCAAAGAATATGGGAAAAGTATAAAAAAGAGTGTAAATATTTAGAAAATATTATCACATTATATATATAAAACATTACATTTGCATAGTATGCCCGAATTTCGAGCATAATGCTCTTTGAAAAAGCCGTTTTTTGGAGATTTTCCGGCACCGGAGAAGCGCTGAGCGGTTTTTTGAAAAGAAAACAATTAGTAACATTAATCATATAAACAAAAGTAATTATGACTATTGACAATTTCCAGTTTGCCGGTAAGAAGGCAATTGTTCGCGTTGACTTCAACGTACCTTTGAACGAAGAGGGTAAAATCACCGACGATACACGTATCCGCGGTGCACTCCCCACACTCAAGAAAGTATTGGCCGATGGTGGCGCGCTCATCATTATGTCGCATATGGGCAAGCCCAAAGGCAAGGTTAATGCAAAATACTCTTTGAGCCAGATTGTTGATGCAGTATCCGAGAAGTTGGGTGTTGCTGTTCAGTTCGCTCCCGACTGCGCTAAAGCTGCCGAGGCTGCTGCTGCGTTGAAACCCGGCGAGGTTCTTATGCTCGAAAACCTCCGTTTCTACCCCGAAGAGGAGGGCAAGCCTGTTGGCATTGACAAAGAGGATCCCGCATACAACGACGCAAAGAAGGCTATGAAGGAGTCACAGAAAGAGTTCTCAAAGACCCTCGCTTCTTACGCCGACTGCTACATCAACGACGCGTTCGGTACAGCTCACCGTCGCCACGCTTCTACAGCTGTTATCGCAGACTACTTCGACGCCGACAACAAGATGCTCGGTTACTTGATGGAGAAAGAGGTTCAGGCTGTTGACAACATCCTCAAGGACATCAAACGCCCCTTCACCGCTATCATGGGTGGTTCAAAGGTTTCTACAAAGATCGGTATCATCGAGAACCTTATGGACAAGGTAGACAACCTCATCCTCTGCGGTGGTATGACATATACTTTTGCAAAGGCTCAGGGTGGCAAGGTTGGTAACTCAATTGTTGAGGACGACAAATTGCAGCTTGCGCTCGACATCATTGAGCAGGCTAAGGCAAAGGGTGTAAACCTTGTGCTCGCTACCGACTGCGTTGCAGCCGATGACTTCTCAAACGATGCCAACACACAGGTTGTATCGGTTAAAGATATTCCCGAGGGCTGGGAAGGCTTGGATGCAGGTCCCGAGGCTCGCAAGGCTTTTGCCGCTGCAATTGAGAACGCAAAGACTATCCTCTGGAACGGCCCCGCAGGCGTGTTCGAGTTCGACAACTTCATCGGTGGTTCACTCGCTATTGCCGAGGCTATTGCAACTGCAACTGCAAACGGTGCTTTCTCACTCGTTGGTGGTGGCGACTCTGTTGCTTGTGTAAACAAGTTCAACATGGCCGACAAGGTATCTTACATCTCAACAGGTGGTGGTGCTCTTCTCGAGGCAATCGAGGGCAAGGTACTTCCCGGCGTTGCAGCTATCAAAGGCGAATAATAATTTATTCGATAAATAATTTCATAAACAGCGTGGTTCGCCGCGCTGTTTATGTTTATAAAAAAGCTTATGGAAGAGAAACGTATTGCAGAAATTAGAGAAAAGGTTACAGCCCTGCTCGAGGAGGAGAGGCTGAAAGATGCCATTGCAGTTCTTGCCGAGAGCATTGACGAGCTGCAGGACTGGTCGCTGCGTACACGTTTCACCCAGATGCAGACAGCATACGACTACTTGCTCGAATACCTGCGTAACGGAACGCCCGACCCCGGGCGCGAGAGTATGCACCGCAACCTTATGGGCGAGTGTTATATGCTCAACGATATTATTGCTCTCACCCACGAGAGTGAAAAATCCTTGTCGCACTACACCTGTGCCAGGAGACACCACAACAATTTTGCAGCAATAGACGATTATATTGACGAATTGCGTGGCGATGCAGCCGACGCGGCTATAGCCCGCCTGTTGCCCGATGATGACGACAAAAGCCCCCTTGCAAAGATTGCATTGAGACACGAGAGCACGCTCGACGAGCTTTTTGCCACACTGTGGTGCAGCACCGCGTGGAGCAAAGGCGACGCCGAAAAGTTCGAAGCTCTGATTGCCGACGAGGAGATACCCGTACACGACCGCGAGCTGTGCGTGAGCGCTGCCACACTGAGCCTGTTGAAAAGCTTTGAGCCAGCAAAAGCCATTGCGCTTATAAAGGCAGCCGAGCGCAATGAGACAGGAATTTCAATACGTGCACTCATTGGAGTAATTGTTGCCACGCTTCAATATAGCAAACGTGTGGCCTACTACCCTGCTCTGCAGGAGGCCATCAACGCAATGTGCGAGAACCCGCGCATTCTTTCACGCGCCGAAACAGTGCAGATTCAGCTTCTGCGTTGCCGCGAGACAAAAGAGATTGACCGCAAGATGCGCGAGGAGATTATCCCCGCAATGATGAAGAACCCGCACATAAACAGCGAGAAGATGGGTATTGACATTATGCGCGAAATTGAGAACGAGGAGGGCGACGACAAAAACCCCGAGTGGAAGGAGTGGGTTGAAAAGGACGAGATAAAGGACAAGCTCGAAGAGATGGCCAAATGGCAGACTGAAGGCGCCGATGTTTATATGAGCACCTTTTCACAGCTGAAAAAGTACCCCTTTTTCAACAGCGTGAAGAATTGGTTGCGTCCCTTCGACAAGAACACTCCCGCTATTGCCGACATTCTCCCGGGCAACAAAGCCATAAGAAACACCCTCCTGGGTGCTATATGCGCATCACGTGTATTCTGCAACAGCGACAAATATTCATTCTGCCTCACATTCAAACAGGTACCGCAGGAGCAGCGCAATATGCTAATGCAACAGATTGCAGGCGGCGACGACATTGCAGCCGACGCGCCCGACACCATCACCACCGCTCCACAGGAGAATGAGGCCGAGCACACGGGCAACCAATATATTCAGGACCTTTACCGTTTCTTCAAGCTATCGCAGTTCGGCAAAGAGGTTCCCGACATTTTCTCACTGCCACTAAACCTTTTCGAGTGTAGCAGCCTTGCCTGCCTTGTGAACAACGAACGTGCGGCACGCCGCACATTTGCCCACCTGATGGACAAGGGGTATTATAGCGAAGCTATTGCTGTGGGCAAGGTTTTTGAAGCGAACAGCACCCCCGAAGAACAATTCTGTCAGGAGATGGGCTATTGCTTGCAGAAAGAGAAGAATTATGCAACAGCAATCGATTATTACACACGCGCCGATATTATTAGACCCGACTCATTGTGGACACTGAAACACATTGCACAATGCTACCGCTTGACCGGAGAAAACGAAAAGGCAGCAAGCTACTACCTCCTTGCCGAAGAGATTGCACCCGACAACAATTCACTGCTGTTGCAAACCGGCGAATGCCTTGCCACTGTTGGGCGTTACAGCGAAGCCTTTGCACGTTTCTTTAAGGTAGAGTACAACAACCCGCAGTCGCTGCGCGCTGCACGCGCAATTGCCTGGTGCTCTTTCCTCACTGCAAAAGACGAGCAGGCGCAGAATTATTACAAAAAGATAATGGACACGGGCAGAGCTTCGTTCAACGATTACTTGAACGCGGCACACGTCGAGTGGACAATGCACAACAATGCGCAAGCCGTTGAATTGTACCACAAAGCAAAAGAGATGTGTGGCGACGAGAAGCTCTTTGCCACCAATTTTACAAAGGATTGCGCTACTCTGAAAGAACGTGGTGTGGGAGAAAATGAAATTCTTCTGCTACGCGACCTTATTCTCTAAAAAAACACAACACTACCCCAGCTACAGATAAACAATAATAACGCGGCGCTGTTATTCTTTCATAAAATATTGTTTTATGAAATGGATAATAGAGCTTATGCGTTCGCACCCCGAAATTGCCATCTATCTGACAATTGCGCTGGGGTTTCTAATTGGTAAAATAAAGATTAAAGGATTCGGGCTCGGCATAGTGTCGAGCGTGCTGCTGTGTGGAGTAATCATTGGGCAACTGCACATTCCCGTGGGCGGCACCCTGAAGCCTATGGCCTTTCTGCTCTTCCTTTTTGCAATAGGCTACAAGGTGGGGCCGCAGTTTTTCGCAGGACTAAAAAAGGAGGGACTGCCGCAGGTATATTTTGCCGTGCTCATGTGCCTCTTCATTCTGCTGTCGACCACCATCATTGCAATGATTATGGGTTACGGCCCCGGCGAAGCTGCGGGGCTACTCGCCGGCTCGCAGACGATAAGCGCTGTTATAGGCGTTGCTGGTGACACAATAAAGGGGCTCGGCATTGATGCTGCTGCACAGGAGAAGATGACAAACATTATTCCCGTGGCTTATGCCGTGACATATATTTTCGGCACGGCAGGTTCGGCGTGGATTATTGCGAGGCTGGGCCCGAGACTTATGGGAGGTTTCGCAAAAGTGAGAAGCGCGTGCAAGGAACTGGAAAGCAGTATGGGCAGCAACGAGAGCGAGCAACCGGGCTTTTCCGAAGCGCTGCGACAAGTGGAATTCCGTGCTTATAGAATTGAAAATGTGTGGTTCCGTGGAGGGCGCACCGTGGAGGAGCTTGAAATGTACCTTTATTCGCAGGGCAAGCGCCTTTTTGTGGAGCGCATAAGGAAAAGCGGGAAAATAACCGACAAGATAACACCCAACGAAAAGATGTACCAGGGCGACGAGGTTGTCTTGAGCGGCCGCCGTGAGTTCACCATCGGCGAGGAGACATGGATAGGCTGCGAGGTCGACGACGATGCGATTCTGGAGTTTCCGGTTCTGACCATAAGGACAAAGGTTGCGGGAAAGAGAAAAAGACACCCATTATGTTTCAGCGGAAAGAGCATTCGCGTGCTGCGCGCACAACCCTTTATGCACGGAGTGAGCATACAAAAAATCACTCGTATGGGAGTGGCCGTGCCGGTGTTCCCCGAAACAAAATTGAATGCAGGCGACATTGTGGAGCTTGTTGGAAAGAAATATGATGTTGAGCCGGCGGCAAAAGACATCGGTTACCCCGACCCCGCCACAAACGTAACCGACATAGTGTTCGTTGCAATAGGTATTTTCATTGGTGCTATTGTGGGCAGCCTCGCACTGCACATAAACGGTGTTCCACTGAGCCTGAGCAGCAGCGGAGGTGTGTTGTTGGCAGGCCTGTTCTTTGGGTGGTGGCACTCTCGACAGCCCTCTATAGGCGCAGTTCCCGAAGCCGCTTTGTGGGTATTCAACAACCTCGGCCTTAATATATTTATTGCAATAGTTGGAATTACAGCCGGCCCCGGTTTTATAGATGGCTTCAAAGAGGTGGGGTTCTCGCTGTTCGTTGCGGGCATTTTTGCAAGCGCACTACCCTTGCTGTTCGGGCTCTACATTGCAATTCACTGGTTCAAGTTTCACCCTGCGATTGCTCTCGGCTGCTGCGCAGGCTCGCGCACAACCACAGCAGCGCTTGGTGCATTGCAGGAGACCATAGGCAGCGACACGCCCGCTCTGGGCTACACGGTAACCTATGCGGTGGGCAACACGTTACTCATTCTGTGGGGAGTGTTCATTGTATTATTGTGTCAATAACAAAAAAGCTATACTGTTATGAATAAACTACTTAATTACAAGAACGAGGGAGTATCCTTTGATAAGGAGATGGAAAAGATTAGCCCATTCGAGCTGAAGAACCGCCTTATTGAGCTTGCCGACGAGAGTATACGCAAGATGGCACATACAATGCTCAACGCAGGGCGCGGAAACCCCAACTGGGTGGCAACCCTGCCGCGCGAGGCTTTTTTCCTGCTGGGAGAATTTGCCATTAACGAGTGTAAACTCAACTGGGAGTGCGAGGAGGGCTTTGCGGGCACACCGCAAAAGAGCGGCATTGCTGCGCGTTTCAAAAGTTTCATAAAAGAAAGAGAAAAGAACAAGGCTGCGCAGTTCCTCGAAAAGTGTTTCAATTATATGATTGACGAACACAAGGCCGATGCCGACGAGCTTGTTCACGAGTGGGCCGAGGGAGCTGTGGGCAACCAGTATCCCGTGCCCGACCGCATATTGAAACATTGCGAAATTGCCGTGCGCGATTATATTGCGCAAGAGCTGTGCAACGGCCGTCCACCGCAGGGAGAATTCGACCTTTTTGCCACCGAGGGCGGCACTGCGGCAATGTGCTACATTTTCGACAGCCTGCAACAGAATTATCTGCTGCAAAATGGCGACACTATTGCGCTTATGACACCGGTGTTCACCCCCTACCTTGAAATTCCGCAACTGCGCCGCTACCGTTACAACGTAACCCACATAAGAGCCGACCGAATGAGTGCCGACGGGCTGCACACGTGGCAATACAATGAAAACGACATTAACAAGCTGCGCGACCCGGAGTGCAAGGCTCTCTTTATAGTGAACCCCAGCAACCCGCCAAGCTACGCACTCGACAGCAAAACAGCAGCAATGATTGTGGACATTGTGGAGAGATGGAACCCCAACCTCATGATTGTTACCGACGATGTTTACGCAACATATGTCGAAGGTTTTCAGTCGCTTGCCGCACTGCTGCCCCACAACACAATGTGTGTATACTCGTTTTCTAAATATTTTGGAGCAACAGGCTGGCGCCTTGCAGTTGCCGCACTGCACAGGGACAATGTTTTCGACAACCTCATAAAACGCCTGCCGCGCAAACGCACCGGCGAGCTTGCTGTGCGTTACGGCACAATACGCCGCGATGTCGAGAATATGCGGTTCATCGACCGCATGGTGGCCGACAGCCGACAGGTTGCGCTGAACCACACAGCGGGGTTGTCGCTACCGCAGCAGATGCAGATGACACTATTTGCACTCTACTCGCTCATAGACAAGCGCGAAGGTGACAATTTTCACAGAAAGATGCTGGAAATCATTGACAGCCGCCTGCACACACTGTGGCGCAGCACAGGCTTCACCCTGCCCGACGACAAGCTGCGCGCAGGCTATTATTCCGAGATTGACCTGCTTGTGTGGGCGCGCAAGTTCTATGGCAACGACTTTGCCGACTATCTGCGCCTTAATTACAGCCCGCTCAATGTTGTATTCCGCCTTGCAACCGAAACTGCGCTTGTGGTGCTTAACGGCGGCGGCTTCGACGCTCCCGAGTGGAGCATACGCGTGTCGCTTGCCAACCTTAACGAAAAGGACTACGAGGTTATAGGCAAGAGCGTGAGAAACATCCTCGACTCTTATGCCGAACGGTGGAAACGCAGCCTCCCAATGGTAGAATAAAACAATATCAGGCAGCCAATCGGCTGCCTGATATTGTTTATAGCAATGCTATTAATTCTTATTTATTGTTTACCATTGCATCGATTACTGCAACTGCTGTTACATTGAGAATATCCTGAACAGAGCTCTCGAAATCGATAAAGTGAATGGGTTTGTTCAATCCCATCTGCAAGGGGCCGATAATCTCGGTATCCGAGCTCAACGCCTGCAACATCTTGTACGAAGAGTTAGCCGAGTTAAGGTTGGGGAAGATGAGAGTGTTCACATCGTGTCCTTTGAGCTTGTTGAAGGGATATTTGTTGTCACGCAATTCGCGATTCATTGCAACGTTCACCTGCATCTCACCGTCGAGTTTCCAGTCGGGGTATGTGCTGTGCAACTGCGCAACCGCGTTCTGCACATTTTCGGCGCTACCACCCTTGTCGGTTCCAAAGTTAGAGTAAGAAACCATTGCCATTACAGGTTCGTGGTTGAAGAAACGTACAGTCTTTTCAACAAGGCGTGCAATGTCGACAAGAGTTTCGGTTTTGGGAGCGCGGTTAATGAGTGTGTCGGCAACAAAGTAGGTACCCTTTTTAGAGTTGAGGATGTGCAATGTTGCAAAGTGGTCGTATCCGGGCTGCATTCCAATAACCTCCTTCGCCACCTTAATTGTGTTCGAATATTTTGTGTAGAGGCCGGTAATGAATGCGTCGGCGTCGCCTGTTTCCACCATCATCATACCAAAGTAGTTGCGCTCGAACATCTTGTCGTTGGCCTCGTCAAAGGTATAACCCTTACGCTGGCGTTTTTCGGCAAGGATGCGTGCGTAACGCTCGCGGCGCTCGAGTTCGTTGGGGTGACGCAGGTTAACGACCTCAATTCCGTCGAGGCTCAAATTGAGCTCGGCAGCGAGTTTTGCAATAATCTCGTCGTTACCCAAAAGAATAGGATGGCAAATACCCTCTTCTTTTGCCTTTACAGCGGCTTTCATCATTGAAGGATGTGCACCCTCGGCAAAAACAACGCGTTTAGGAGAGGTGCGTGCCATTTCATATATCTGCTGAGTAAGCTTCGACTCGCGGCCCATAAACTCGAGCAGGTGCTCTTTGTAAGCCTCCCAATCGGTGATCTTCTTGCGTGCCACTCCACTCTCGATAGCAGCTTTTGCAACAGCAGTAGAAACCTCGACGAGCAGACGGGGATCTACGGGTTTGGGAATAAAGTAGTCACGGCCGAATGTAAGCTTGTTCACGTGGTAAACCTTGTTCACAATTTCGGGAACAGGCTGTTTTGCGAGGTTCGCAATTGCACGAACGGCAGCGAGCTTCATCTCCTCGTTAATTGCAACGGCTGCAGTGTCGAGTGCACCTCTGAATATGTAGGGGAAACCGATAACGTTGTTTATCTGGTTAGGGTAGTCGGAACGGCCGGTACTAATAAGTACATCGGGGCGCGACTCCATTGCATCCTCGTATGTTATTTCGGGAGTGGGGTTGGCAAGGGCAAACACAATGGGGTCTTTTGCCATTGAGCGTACCATATCCTTCGACAATACATTTCCCTTTGAAAGGCCGAGGAATACATCGGCGCCCTTGATGGCCTCTTCGAGGGTTGAAATGTCGGTGCGAGAGGTTACAAACTCGAGCTTTTCGGGAGTGAGGTTGGTGCGTGTGCTGTTTATTACACCACGGCTGTCGAGCATTACCACATTCTCTTTCTTTACACCAAGGGCTATGTAGAGCTTGGTACAAGAGATTGCAGCTGCACCTGCGCCGTTAACTACAACTTTCACCTCCGATATATTTTTGCCGTTCACCTCGAGAGCATTCAAAAGACCGGCTGCCGAAATAATGGCTGTTCCGTGCTGGTCGTCGTGCATAACGGGGATTTGCAGTTCCTCTTTAAGACGGCGCTCAATTTCGAAGCACTCGGGGGCTTTGATATCTTCGAGGTTTATACCACCGAATGTGGGCGAAATCGCCTTCACTGCCTCGATAAACTTGTCGGGGTCGCTCTCGTCTACCTCAATATCGAATACGTCGATACCTGCATATATCTTGAAAAGCAAACCTTTTCCCTCCATTACAGGCTTACCGCTCAACGCACCTATGTCGCCGAGGCCGAGCACTGCTGTACCGTTTGATATTACAGCTACGAGGTTACCTTTATCGGTATATTTATATGCATTCTGGGGATCCTTCTGAATCTCAAGGCAGGGTTCTGCTACACCGGGTGAGTAGGCCAAGCAAAGGTCGGCCTGTGTGAAATAGGGTTTTGTGGGAACTACCTCAATTTTTCCGGGACGATAGCCCTCGTGGTAGTTCAAAGCATCTTCTTTACTTATTTTTGCCATATTGTTTAGTTGCTGCGGTGCCGACTACGGGCACCTATTTTATTATCTTATTCATTATATTGTGTCGCTACTCACTCCCACTCCAAAGAGTGCAAAGTCGTAACGCACGGGGTCGTCGGGTGAAAATTCGCGCAGACGGGCAGTGAGCTCCTCCACGGTTTTTCTGTCGTTCTGCTTGCGGGTTACAAGCCCTAGGCTGCGTGCGGTGCGGGCAACGTGCACGTCGAGCGGTATCATCAATTGCGACGGGCTCACATCGGGCCATATTCCAAGGTCGACAATACCATCGTTGCGCGACAGCCAGCGTAGCATCATATGCAATCTTTTGCAGGCCGATGCAGGCTTGCCTTTCGCCGCAGTGGGGTTCGACACGTGCCTTGTTGTTGCGCCGGCGTTTGCAGCCGAAAGTTCTTCGCGCAAGGCCTCAATTCCGCTCCACATATCGTTGCCGGTAAAGAGCGGTTCCATTGAACCGTACTTTTCGTATATATTCCTGAGCCCGGCACACAGGTATTTAAGGTCTCCTGCAAAAAACGTGCGGTGAATATTCTCGCGTTCGGCAAGGGTGCCCCACTCGCCTTTCATTACGTAGTCGTATGGCTTTCCACCCATAATGCCGAACAACATTTTGTTGCACGACTTTATAATCATTGTCCTGTTGCCCCACGCTATTGTGGCTGCAAGCAACGCCGATATTTCAATATCGCGACGGTCGCTGAACAGGTGAGGGAACTGCACAGGGTCGTTTTTTATAAATTCCTTGTTGTTGTATTGCGCGACCTTTTCGTCGAGCAACATTTTAAGTTTTTCCATAAAGGAGGAATTACTCTTCCATAGCCTCTATTGCCTTTGCCATTTCGGCCATAACGCCTTCATTGGCGGGCACAAGGGGCAGACGGAGTACATTGTGGCACTTGCCCATAATACTCAACACAGCCTTTGCACCGGCGGGGTTACCGTCGACAAAGAGCAGGCGATAGAGCTCGCTGTATTTGTTGTTGAGGCGGCGAGCCTCGTCGTATTTGCCTGCAGCGGCAAAATCGATAAGTTTTTTGAGTTGTGCAGGAAAGGCATTTGCAAACACCGAAATTACTCCCTCGCCACCCAATTTCATTATATCCATTGTGAGCGCATCGTCGCCCGAGAGAACTGAAAAGCCCTTGGGCATAATGTCGATAAGATGCGAAATTTGCTGCAAATTGCCCGACGCGGCTTTGAGGCCTACAATATTTTTACAATCCTGTGCCAAACGCACTGTTGTTTCGGGGAGCATATTCACTCCTGTGCGGCCAGGTACGTTGTAGAGGTATATGGGGAGCTCGGTTGCAGCAGCAATAGCCTTGAAATGCTGGTACATTCCCTCCTGGTTAGGTTTGTTGTAGTAAGGCACAATTGAGAG
Organism: Bacteroidaceae bacterium; assembly: GCA_045636125.1. Classification (GTDB taxonomy): domain Bacteria; phylum Bacteroidota; class Bacteroidia; order Bacteroidales; family Bacteroidaceae; genus HGM04593. The sequence continues at coordinate 53,034 of JAZTWX010000016.1, read as the reverse complement.
AATTGCGTCGATACCTGTGAGGTCCTCGTTACGCAACTCGTTCACCACAGCCTGGGTGTTGTTACCGCCAAGGCCGAGCATTATGGGAAGCCTGCCGGCCACCTGCTCAATTATACGTTTTCTGCTCTCGCGCTTCTCCTCCACAGTGAGTGTGGGGGTTTCACCTGTTGTGCCGTGTACACAAAGAAAATCGGTGCCGCAATCAATATGCATCTGCACCAACTTCTCAAGCGCGGGATAATCTATTTCGCCTGCCGGGGTAAAAGGTGTTATAATTGCAACACCGGCTCCGGCTATCTTCTTTTGCATCATATACTACAATATTCTTTTTCGGTGACAAATTTACATTAAAAAATGCCAACTACATTATTTTTTTTTACAATTCTTTCGCTTTTTCTTTCACTTTGCGCCGTCCTGCAACATCTGCAAGAACTCATCTTCACTTATAATACTAATATTCAGTTTGTTAGCCTTCTCGAGCTTACTCGGGCCCATATTATCGCCTGCGAGTATGAAAGATGTTGATTTACTCACACTTCCGACACTTTTTCCACCATTCTGCTCAATCATTTCCTTGTACTCGTCGCGCGAATGGTGAACAAACACTCCGCTTATCACAATGCTCTTGCCTGCGAGTATGGTTGTGCGGCTTTGCAGCACCTCCTCCTCAATTTCCATTTTAAGCCCTGCAGCGCGCAGTTTTTCCACGGTTTCCACGTTGGCAGGAGTGTCGAAGAATTGCCTTACAGCCGAGGCTATTCGCTCACCGATTTCGTCTACCGCCATAAGTTCCTGCAGCGATGCAGCCATAAGGGCGTCAATATTGTTGAACGCACGTGCCAGACGCTTTGCAACGGTTGCACCAACATAACGTATTCCCAAAGCAAAGAGCACACGCTCAAAAGGCACGTTCTGCGACTCTTTTATTGCCTGTATCATATTATCGGCCGATTTTGCACCTATGCGCGGGAGGAGGAAGAGGTCTTCGGGCTGCAGGGTGTAGAGGCTTGTAATATCTTTTATAAGGCCGTAATTGAAGAGAAGCTCCACTGTTTCGGGGCCTATACATTCAATGTTCATTGCTTCGCGCGACACAAAATGGTCTATGCGTGCACGCATTTGCGGAGCGCAACCCTCGCGGTTGGGACAATAGTGTGCAGCTTCGCCATCGGCACGCACAAGAGGGGTGCCACAAACGGGGCATTTGGTAACGAAGCGCACCTTTTCGCCAAGCATAAAACGGGCATCAACATCAACCCCTGTTATTTTGGGGATAATTTCACCACCCTTTTCAATGTAGACCATATCACCTATGTGAAGGTCGAACTTTTCTATAATGTCGGCGTTGTGCAACGAGGCACGTTTAACCACTGTTCCCGACAACTGAACCGGGTCGAGGTTGGCAACAGGGGTTACCACTCCCGTGCGGCCCACCTGATAGGTTACCTCGTTGAGACGGGTAAGCGCGCGCTCGGCCTGGAACTTGTATGCGATTGCCCAACGGGGCGATTTTGCGGTGTAGCCCAAGTTCTTTTGCTGGCGCAGGGAGTTAACTTTGAGCACAATGCCATCGGTTGCCACAGGAAGTTCCTTGCGGGCAACATCAAAGTGGTCGATAAATGCAAAAACCTCTTCGAGCGTTTTACATTTGCGTGTGGTATCCGATATTTTGAAGCCCCACTCGCGCGCCTTTACAAGATTTTCATAATGACCTTCGGCTGGGAGATTCTCGCCCAACATATAATAGAGATAAGCATCGAGATTACGCGAAGCCACCTCGGCCGGTGTCTGCAATTTCAACGTACCCGAAGCTGCGTTGCGCGGGTTGGCAAAAAGCGGCTCACCCGTGCGTTCGCGCGCTGCATTGAGACTGTCGAACACAGCCCAAGGCATAAGAACCTCGCCACGTATCTCAAACTCGGCAGGATAGTCGCCACCGCTTAGGACAAGAGGCACCGAACGTATGGTCTTTACATTGCGGGTAACGTCGTCGCCTTTCTCGCCGTCACCACGGGTAACGGCCTGCACAAGCTTGCCGTCCTTGTATGTGAGCGAAATTGAAGAGCCGTCGAATTTAAGTTCGCAACATATTTCAAAATCCTCGTTCAAGGCACGTTTCACACGGTCGTAGAAATCGGCAACCTCGGCTTTGGAATATGTATTGGAGAGAGAGAGCATAGGGTATTTGTGAGCCACCTGCACGAACCCTTTTGTAAGGTCGCTACCCACTCGCTGTGTGGGCGAAGAAGGGTCGTAGAATTCGGGGTGCGCCTCTTCGAGTTCCTGCAACTCGCGCAAGAGCGCATCAAATTCCTGGTCACTTATTGTGGGAGAGGAAAGAACATAATAATTGTGATTATGTTCGTGCAGTTGCTTGCGAAGTTCCAATATACGTTCCTGGTTACTCATTGTATGTTCAAGTTATTTCGGGTTTACACAAAATCTCTCCGTTACAGAGAATTGCAAAGATACTGATTTTTCAGTAAAAAACACAAAGGCCGCTCCGTTAAAAGAGCAGCCTTCGATATTCATTTACAGCACTTATTACATTGCCTTGCTTGTAAAGGTTACAATGAGATAAGTTTTGCTCGAGAGTTCAGCGGTTTTTGCCGATACGCTATAAGAAACTCCGGCATTCTTGTCGGCCTTCAAATAGCCGTTGCCTGCAGCCGAAAAACCAGCCTCTTTCAATGCTGTGCCATATGTAGCCCAGTCGGCCGATGTTGCCTCGTACATATATGTTATAGTGTATGTAGAAGCGATATAAGCCTCGGCTGTGAGGTTAAGAGCAGGGAACGACGACATAAGAGGTGCAATCTCCAACTGCTGTGCGGGAGTCAACTGGCCCACAATGTAGCCCTTCTTCTCCAAGTTCTTGAATGTCATACTCTGCATACTGCACGATGTAGTCAAAACAGCAACGAACATTGCAGATACAAGCGAAAGGATAAAAAGTTTTTTCATAAGAATCTATTTAATTTTGATTAATATTTCACGCCTTGCTGTTACAAAGCGCGAAGATACTATAATTAGTTAAAAACCTTATTAAATTTCCTTGAAAAATTTACCCTATACACCCTTTTCACAATTTAGCAGCCCACGCTTTACTGCATTTGCACGTCGGGCGGCAACTCCACAGCCTCTTGCACACCCTGTGGCTGCACACCCTGCTGCAACTGCACAAAAAGCTCGGGCGGAATTCCGCTCATCGGTGCACCTTGCTGCATCTGTTCCTCGTTGCGTTTTATGGCTTCAAGTATGCGGGTGGCAAAGGGATAGGAACTATTTTCGAGCATAGTCTTCACATCAACTGCGTTTGCACGGAAAAGTTCCATAAGAAAGTCATTTGCCAGCATCTGATAGGCCGGGGTGTTGTAGCCTTCGGCAATGGTAAGGTCAATTTCGGCATTCTGCACCTTGTCGGGATTGTACCATTTAGACTCTACACTGTAATCATTACCCGCAAGATCGATGTAACGCACGTCGGTGTAATACTGCTGAATTGTTTTCATCAACTTTATGTCGCGCCTGCGGCGGAAGGTACGAAAACTGTCGAAAAGGCCTTTGAGGTTGAGCGAGGAATTGTGCACCTGTTGCGCATAGAGGCTTGCAGGAGTACCTGCACGGGGAGATTGTCCCTGCATCGCGCTGTTCACGCCCGATATTTCGTTTATGAGACGCAACTGCAGGTTAAGCAGCTCAAAATCGCCTGCCACCGAGGCACCGCTGTTATACTGGCGCACCACTCCATCGATGCTCTGTCCCGGTTTCAATTTCACGAAAAGCACGCCGTTGTAACGCACATATTCATCTATCACCTCCTCGCGTGTCATACTCTCAAAAGCCTCATCGTCCACCACAAGCACACCCTTCGACGATGTACCGCGTATAAAGTCGATGAGCGTGGCGGTGCGGTTTATGGCTCGCTGCTGGTCGATGAACTGCTCCACAAAATTACCCAGTTTACCTTGCACAAGAGGATAAAGGTGAAGGACATAATTGTGTTCACCGTGCCAATAGGGGCTGCGGCCCTCTTGCAGGACATCGCCCGTGGGTGTCATATAGCGGTAATACCAGTAGCGTTCCGTGGCAAAGGAGTATTCAACAAGCAGGACATCTTCCTCTTCAATGCCCTGCGCCGCAGCCTCTTTTATGCGTCGCGCATTTTCGGCCTCGAGCGCTTTTTTTGATTCATCGTCAAAAGGCAGATAGCCCCACGTTCCTTTCATATTGTCGTTCCACAAATAGGCGTCGCGCGACTCCAGTTTCCACCCCAGAATAACGCGGCAAAGGTCGCTGCGCGAGGGAGCATAAAAGGTTATCGACGAGTTCTCGTCGCCCTGCATTGCATTGTTCGAGACAAAGGAGTTTGCAGCAACATCGGCATAAAGGTTTTTAATGCGTTCCTTGCTTGCGGGAGTGTGGCCAAAATGGGCAAGTACCTGTTCAAGCGGCATATCAAAAAGCTCGCCCACACAGTTTATGTCCCACATACGTACATCCTCGAGGTTGGTGTTGAAGAAAAGACGCGAGGGATTTACTCCATATACCCACACATCCTTTTGCCCCTTTGCAGGGTTCACTCCATACTCCACTCTTTGCGCGAGCATCCCACCGTTAAGCAGCATACGCATAGAGTCGGAATCAACCTCCTCCATCTCATTTATATCGTGTACATACTCAATGGCTATTGACATCATTTCCCCCACGCGGCTCTCGCTCTGGTCGCGTGCGACGCACACCGGGCGCAAGAGATTCTGACGCAACTGTCCGTCGATATTGCTCAATATGGGAGATATCATATTATTCTTCAAAGGCACCTTGCCGTTCTTTTTTATGAGCTCGCCCTCGGTTATATACGTTTGCGTGTCGGGGTCGAGAACATAGTCTCCCCACTGGTCGCCGTATGCATAGAGAAGGCTGCGCCGCATCTTGCGGCGAGCCTCTTCGAGGGCGTTCCAGCAGGCAGCGCACTCGGCAAGAAAATCAAGGGCAGCGCCCCCCTCGGGCGCAGTTACTCCACTGCGCACCGATGATTGGGGGCGTACCTTTCTATTAAGGAATTTATTCATAACGAACTATTATTTTGCTTCTGTTTCGGTCTACTTTTTCTTCTTTTTAAGTTCTTCGGTAAGACGCTTCATAAAGGGATCGTTTTCAACGTGTTCGTCGAATATATCCCACTCGGGAGAGTCGTCTATCTTGTCGGCATCAACTTCGCCGTCCTCGTCGAGTATCTCCTGCAACTTTTGCCACGCCTTATTGTTCTTCTTATTCTTTTCATACTCCAGAAGAAGGGTTTCAAAGTTCTTTTCCCACTCACCAATAGGAACATAAAGTGTCGACCAATATTTCTCGTCCACGGCGCTGTTCTTGCCATCGTAAGAGTGTCCGAGCCAGTCGGCATCCACGGTGTAGGCATCGTAGTTCATATCCGATCTGCGGCTCTCCCTTGCGTGAAAATCGCTCAATGCCTTTCTGAACCTTTCCATACGACCGGGAAGTTGAGTTGAAAGGTCATCGGGATTTATATCATTTTCTGCCATAAGCTCCTTGATTTTCTTTTCATACTGCTGGGCATTCATACGGCCATTGAAGATACTCAAAGGATAGTGTTTTCTCATCTCATTATGTTCAGCCTCGACCATTCGTCCCATAAAGCCGCTGTCGAAGAAACGTTTGAAAACATCGTCCAGGTTTTCGGTCTGTTTGAGTTTTTCTAAATCAATCGCACCATCTTCGCTGCGAGCCTCCCCCATAATATGGAGCACCGCCTGAACATCCGGGTTATCCTTATACTCATCAAGAACCTTTTCAATCTCACTCTGTCTTATTCTCACATTAGGATGCTCTATTCTGAAATCTTCTTCTGCAACGGGAATATCTCTCTGTGGCGGAACCTTTTCGTTTACATCCACTTCGCCGTTCAGATAGCTTTCGAAATAGTTGCGCCAGTATTTTTCATCTTCAACGCTGTTCTCGTCGAGGCGGCCCAGTTCTATGGGGTCTTCGTCGTAGTCGTAATATTCTACATCCTCGTCACGGTTTTTGTCAATCTCTATTGCCTTGTTTACTTCATCAATCACATCTTTGTTCTCCTCTATCACGTGTTCAGGATCGCCTTTCTTCGAGCGGTCGAGCCATTCATTGTAAAGCCTGCCCTCGTAGCTACCCGTGGGGTTCTGCTGCTCGCTGCCAAGTGCAACGCCCTTAATATTTTTATCGAAGGCATTGTCGGGGTACATTTTCTCCAGATTTTTGTAGATAATGTCAAGCGGGCCCTGCAGGTGCTTTTTAAGTTCCTTTACACTCTTGAGCGGCACAACATTCTCGTTGTCGAACCCAGCTGTGAGAGAGCCGGGGAAAGCGGCACGTATTTCGGGTGTCAATTTCGAGCGCTTCAGCACGTTATTGAGTTCCATATTGCCGGCAAGAGTATTTTTACCGTTGTATATGCGCCCCACTATATATTCATTGAGCGAGGGATAGGCTTGGTGGAAATCATCGGGAGTGGTATTGTACTTTTTCCTAAACTCAGAGACAAGAGCCTCGCGCAACAAGGGATTACGTTCCTTTTTCTTCAGTTGCGCAATTGCCTCAATCTCCTTCATCGCCAGGTTATATTCCTCGGCGAAACGATTTTCGGTGTCGGCCTTGTAAAGGGATATTGCACGCGAGAATCCCTCATAATGCTGTATCATCTGCTGCAGGGACTTCACAATTTCACCGCGCATATTTTCGGGCGAGGCAGAAGCCTGTTTATCTATAAAGAGTGTCTGGCTTTTTGCATCGTAATAACTCTTTTCGTTAATGTCGATAACATATTTCACAGGGATATTTTTCAGTTCGGGATAAGCCGAAAAGAGAGCCCTGTCGGTTACAACATCCTTTAATTTAAGATTGCGCGTGTAGAGGTCGCTCTCTTTCTGCAATGCAGCAAGTTCCTTTATATCATCGACCGACAATTTCCAGATATTGGTGGAAACAAGTTCTTTGTAACGCCTTGCACGCTCCGGGTTCACACGGCTGAAACTCTGGTATATTCCATCCTTCACCTGAATTTTGTCGTACGGAATTTCAAAACGCCACTCGCCGTCGGCACCTTTTTCCCAGCCGGTCTTTTCCCAAATGCTGTTGGCACCATATTTCAGCGTCTCCATTTCTTTTGCAAGGGCCAGTTTATCATAGCTGTCGCCACCGCCTGCTTTCGACATATTGTAGGCACCCTTTTCGCCAATAAAACGGTAGGTGTTCCTGTTCTTTCTCCTTTCGTGGTCGCCACGAGCGTTTACCATACGCTCCCTGCGGTCTTTCATAAGGAAACGGGGTGTGTCACGCAAAGCATTCTCGCCGCCATACTTTTGCTGCAGGTAGTCGTAATAGTTTTCGGCATCGTAATAGTTGCCGCCGCGTGTGGCCGAGGGGAAGGCTCCAAACACCTCGCTGCGGTAGCTGTCGGGCGCAGTGCGGTTGAGCATAGCAGCGTAGTGGCGGTTCATAAGCGCTTCAAGGTCGGCTTTTGAAACGGTTGAATTCTTGCCTGTGAGAATGTTATTGCGCTGCAACAGATTACCGATGTAACCCTTGAAGCGGTTGAGCAAATTGCGTTCGCCCGTTGTGGGGTGGCTCTTTTCGGCAATCATAGCAAGGTACTCCTCAATGGCATCGTAGCTACTGGTGAGCTTGTTCATTCGCTTCACAGCGTGTATGCGGCCACGAAGTTCGTTGTCGGCTTTTGAATAGACATCGTCGTAAAAGTCGTACAGATACTCGCCAAAGAGTTTCGAAAGGCCACCGTGTCCCACAACCTCGTGCAGCATTGTTCTTTCAAGGTCTACCATATTAGACACGTTCGGGAGGTTCACATACACCTCACCGGTGGAACCGTCTACCCATCCTTGCGACTTCAGCATCTTGTTATATTCGCCACTGTTGGCGGTGAGGGGCAGTTCACGCTCATCGTGTATGAAATTCACGTTGAAACCCAAGCGTCGGGCCATTTTGTCGGCGTATCGGCGGTAACGTTCCATATCGGCAACGCTGTTCTTGCGACCAAGATAGCTCCAGGCATAGGGCTGCGACCACTCCTGCGGCACTGCAATGTGCCCGCTTTCGAGCAGAGGCGCGTCACTGCGCTGCGCAAAAAGGTTACTATAGGCTTTCGCCTCGTCGGCTTTAATATCGCTGTTGCTCCACTCCTCGTAATAAGGGTAACGGGCGCTACGTTCCTGAATTTTCCTGCGGCGCGCTTCGTTTGTTCCATTCTTTATTGCATCAACCTCCTGCTGCATAATATCGACATACTGGTCGAGCGCCCTGTTCTCTCTTGTGGTGCAATCGTTTGAACCGCGCTCAATGGCCGAAAGCAGCGCACCCTCGGGGAGGCCGAAACGGTTTTCCACCCCACGACGGATATCGTGCAGCATTATACCCACATTCTTGTCGCCATAAGTTGTGTGGCGGTTCACTGCGTCGAGAACAATCTTTTCGTCAACCTTCAACGGCATATTGTTGGCCTGTTTGTAGAGCATACGGGCAAGTTTATCCACGCCAATGCCCGTTGTACGCGATATCTGCCCCATCTGACGATAGAAGCTCTCACTGTCGTGCTTGCCCAGAAGAGTCTCCTCGAGCCCGGCAATGCGGTTGCGGCGCCACGTTCCTCTCTCACGCGATATGTAGTCGTTGAGGTCGTCGGCGTTGGAGAACAGGCTGGTCATTATGCGATTGCCGTGCTTGTCGTAGAGGGTAACATCGCTCATTCCATTAGCTGAGCGGTTTACCTTGTACTCCACAGCTGCAGGCGAAGCTGCCGGAATTTTATCCTCAAAAAGATAGAGCAATTTTGCACGCGTTGCAAGCGAGAGTCTGTCGTCGCCCACCAGCTTCACATAATGGTTTATAGCGCGCTTCACGTGGGCGTTACCACCCTCGCCATTAAGTGAATTTTCAATGCTCTTTATAAATTCAGTGGGGTTAAGGCCTGCGTTTCTTATTTCGGCACGTTCGGGCGCAGTGAATTGCAATTCTCTCCTCAAACGCCCTGTTACATCGAGTTTCTTGTTGCTGTTTTTGGGCCTCCAATGAGAAAGCCTCATAGCAGCAAGCGTTGCGGCACTCTCGCCAAAATCGTACAGGATATCGAGCGGTGCAATCTCCACACCTGCGCGAGCCTTTTCAAATTCTGTACCCATAGTAAATACTCCCGACTCGGCACTCAGGATACCCGCGCCGGCAGCAAGTTTCCTGCCACCCGTAAGGCCGCGGGCAGCCTCCTTCAAAGGCGTTCCCACAACACCGAGCAATGCACCCGTTGCCGCTCCGTGGGCAAAGCTGTCCACTGCCTTGCCAATGTCGATGCCGTCGTTATACAAAAGGTCTTCGGTAACAGAGTTTGCAGCATCGTAGCCACCCAAAGTCAATCCCTGCGCTGCCGAGCTCTGCGCTATCTTGCCGCTCAAATTACTTACAAAGGCCTTTTCCACAAGTTTTTCGGCCTGGCCCGCTGTCATACCTTTGGGTGCATACTTCGCAAGCAACACGCGTGAAAGCCCCTTTGTAACCTTTGGGGTTGCGAATTTCACCGCACTCGACGCCCCGGCACCAAGCCCTGCAAAAGCAGGAGCATCAACCAAGAGCGAGCCTATACCCGCTGCAAGATTTTCGAGACGACCCGCATTGTAGGCCTCAAGGCCGGCACGGTTAATCTTGTCGTGCGTGCCGCTTTGCGAGTAACCCTGCATGGCGAGCGACGACATCTTGCCCGTGAGCGAGTTGTCCCACGCGCTGCGCGCAATATATTCGGCGCTGCTTTTGGGGGTAGCCTCGGCAATGTACTCACCCATCATCATCTCCCTTAGACGGGGCTCCACTGCGTGTTTGTTATAATCGGCGGGGGAGATGCGCGCATAATTGGCATAGGCCGTTGTGAGGCTGTCTACCCCATTGCCTGCCGCGCGCTGCATTGTGCGACCGATAACCTTTTGCGCGTCGCTAGCGTTATGCATTGCTCCAAGCGCCGTAAAAGGGTTGGCGCCGGGCACAGTGGCATATTTCCTGTACTGCTCAGCAGCATCGGCCTCGGCGGCAGCACGCTCTTCGCCCCAAATACCCTTTACCGAGTTGTCGTACACGCTGCCCGCAAGCTCACTTGTGGTGCGGGGTGAAAGAACCCACTGCCTGCGGCGACGCAGCTCATTGTCCTCGGGCACAAGAAAGTCGCGCGCCGCAGCACGATACTCCCTCTCGCGCTCCTCGTCACTCAACGACAAGGGCGCCATCACATTCTCAATCTCGCCCGAAAGCGAAGCCTTCAGGTCATTCATTTCGCCCAACATCTTCTCACGCTCGTCGTTGGAGAGCATTGGCGAATAACTCTCGTCGAAACTCTTGTACAAAGAGTCCTTAATCTTCTTGTGTCGGGAATTATCATATCCCAACAATCCGTTCACATTTTTGTTGTTTACCATATTATTTGTTGTTTTGATACCACACCGGTTTCTTTAATTCTTTAATTTTTGTTACAAAGTCCTCGCTACGCAACCTGCCGACGGACGCTGGAGTGCTTTTCTGCAACATAAGAGGCGCAGGCACACGGTCTGTTCCCTGCTGTCCTACAGTGCAGTTACCAATGTAGCTTTTGGCGATGCGGCCTTGATAGTCTCTCATAGCCTTGCGGTAACGCTCCTGCGCAGCAGCATACTTCAGCCCCGCCACAGCCTGCACTTTTTTGGGAGCGATATTGTAGCGACCGCCCATATTATTGCCTGCAAAAGCCAGCACATTCGACACCAAGGCAGCTACCGACGAAAGGTCGCGCTGGCGCTTTGCGCGCTCCAACCTCTTCTTCTCATAGTCGAGAGACTTTTGCAGCATCTCCTTGCTGTCATTTTCTATGTAACTACTGTACAATTCACCCCAATCATTCATCTGTCTCGTTTCCCCAATTAAGTCCCATCAAAGCATCCTGAAAAAGATTCAGCCCATTGGTTGCACTCTGTGCCGCCATTTTCTCATCGAGCGAGAGGTTTGCATACTCCTGCGCCGCAATGCGTTGCCTGTTCTGCAGGTGAGCAGCATCCACGCTGCGTTTCCTTGCATCGTCCTGCGCAGCAAGGCTGCTCATTAAATTATCCATAGCATTAAGGTTCTGTTCGTTGCGGGCAATTGAATACTCGGGCGTTGCACCGGTTATTGCAGCACGCGCCCTGTTCTGCTCGTTCTGCTGTTTCATAGTCTTTTCCACCCTTTTTATGGCGGCACGCGCAGCCGAACTGTTCAAATAGTCGCCATAATAATTTCTCCTGTACCAGCTGTTCTCCTGCGCCGCCATATTACGCATAACCCTCTCCTGGTCGCGCTTCGCCTTGCGGGCGTCGAACATACCCTTGATACCCGAATAGAGCCCAAGCGCCCCATTCACACCTGTCATAAAACCAAATACACTCATAAGCTTTTTTTTGCCGCAAAAGAAACACCGAAACACAGCCACAAGGTTGCTAAAATGACATAATGTTCTGTTTTTGAGTTTTTTATCATTTCAACAACCTCAAACGGCGGGGAGTGCTGTATATTCGCAAATAAAGACTGAACCAATGGTAAAATGCAAGAAAAACAGTTGTATTACAATGGACGATGTTCACAACGAGACACTCTCGCTCTTTCACAGCCTCATACAGCGGCTCGAAAAGCTCACCGTCAATTGCGAAGACCCGGGTACCATTAACCAAGCCCTCAAAACCACTGCCGACTTTCTTGTGAAACTGAACAAGGAACGCGAGCAAGGCGACGACGAGCTTGGCACGCTTTTGCAGCAGACGCTCAAAGGCATTGGCGGGTAAAATGAAAAAGATAGGCTGTCCAAAATTTTGGACAGCCTATCTTTTTGGTTTCTCTAATATTATAGTTTATTTACCAAGCACGCTTTTTATTGCATTTTCAAACTCCGCTACCGAGCCCGTGCGGTGGGTTATGGTGCCGTCCTTGCCAATGAGAACAAAGAACGGGCAAGTGTCTATGCCATAGAGCGAGAGAGCGTCGTTGTTCCACCCACGCATATCGGCAAGCTGAATGCCGGCAAAACCATTCTTTGCCAGCGAGGCGTTCCACCTGCGGTAATTGTCGTCTATTGAAACACCGACAAGCTGAAGAGCCTCACCTCCACTGCGTGCAATGGCCGAAAGCCGCTCGTGCGCCGCAACAGACGCAGCATTGCCCGACGACCAGAAACAGAGAGCCACGGGCACGCCCTTGCCTGCAACCGACGAGAGCTGAACGGGTTCACCTTTTACGTTATTCTGCAAAAAATTCACAAAAGGCTTGCCGACAGTAGCATTGTCCCTTCCCCTGAAAATTTTTGCCATGTAGCGTATTACATTATCCTTTTGAGCACTCTGCGGCAGCTCATTAATGAAACGCAAGCCATCGGCGGGGTCTATGAGGGAGTAATAGTTCTTTATGAGATACACAGCCAGCATATTATCCTTGTTCTCTTGCAGAACATTATAGAGCACATTTTTGCTGAATTGCGCTGTAACAGCCATAATATCATCGGCCTCCTTTTTTCCCATATTGGAAAGGCCTATGGAGTCGTTTCTCTTTTCGAAATAGCGGAAATAGATTTTTTTCGCCATAAAAAGAGAGTCGTTGAAACTCTGCAGTTCGCTGTTCAACGGCGAGCCGCTCACCACTGCTCTCTCGCTGCTTATCTGCAACGTTACGGGCGAGCCCTCGGCTATAAAGTCGTGCTTTGTCTTTGTAGTTAATGCGGGAGTAAATGTAACTACACTACATATTGCGGGCAGCTCCACGCTCGCCTGCAGGGTGAATCCCCCACCGGCCACAACTGCACGGTCGACAATCTCCCTGTTACCCGACGGGGTGTTTGCTATGAGAAAAATGCTGTCGCCGTTTGTAATTCCCGAATGTACCATTCCATCGACACGCACATTATTGCTGTTGCAGGCACAAAAGAAGGCAAGAGGAAAGAATAATATAAGAAGTATCTTTTTCATTATAACAAGGTTAATTGGCACTGCCCGAAACAATGTCGAGCAACTCATTTGTAATTGCCTGCTGACGGCCTTTGTTATACTCGCGCACAAGCTCGGCTATCAGTTCGTCGGCATTGTCGGTAGCTATCTGCATTGCAAGCATACGTGCGGCGTGCTCGGCAGTTGCCGAATCGAGCAAGGCGGTAAAAAGGCGTAAGGTAATGACTTTGGGCAGGAGGGTGTGCAAGAGTTCTCTGCGGCCGGGCTCGATAATAAAATCTACCGTTTCACTGCCTGCGACAGCCGTTATGTCTACGGGCAAAAGAGCCTCGTTCACAGGCACCTGACGCGCAGCCGAGTGATAGTGGGTGTATACAAGTTCCACCCTGTCGATGTCACCCGTTGCAAAGCGCTCCATAAGGGTGGCGGCAACTGCGGCAACCTGCGCGTAAGTGACTTTTGCAGCCTGCTCCAGCAGAATGGTGTCCTGCTCGTAACCGCTCTTCTTAAACGCCTCGAAGATTTTCTTTCCAACCGGGTATATTTCAACAGCGGCACCTGCGGCGATATATTTTTCGACCACCGCCTTTGCCTCGCGTATTATATTGGAATTGAAACTGCCGCAAAGGCTCGACGAGGATGAAACGGCTACCACAACTACCTTTTTAGCCTCGCGCTGCACCGCCCACGGAGTGTCCACCAATGAGAGCGAGCCAAGAAAGGCTGCGAGAATCTCATCGAGTTTCTCCTTGTAGGGGCGCATACCCTCAATGGCGTTCTGCGCACGACGCAATTTTGCCGCCGACACCAGTTTCATAGCCGATGTTATCTTTTGTGTATTCTTCACCGACTGTATCCTCAATTTCACCTCTTTCAGGTTCATAGGCTCACCCTCAATTATTTAATTGTTGCAGTAATTTCGCGTGCCACGCTCTCTATTATAGTTGTTACATCTTCGTTTATGACACCCGACGAGAGAACATCGAGCACATCCTCGCGGTGGCGGGTGCGCATAACATCGAGGAACATTGTTTCGAACTCCTGCACCTTGCCAATTGGAATTTCGGCAAGCAGGTTGTTCACTCCACAATATATAACGGCTATCTGCTCGGCCACAGGAACGGGAGAATACTGTTTCTGCACAAGCAGAGCGTTGTTGCGGCGGCCGCGCTCAATAACCATCATTGTAACGGGGTCCATATCACTGCCGAACTTTGCAAAGGCTTCGAGCTCGCGGAACTGCGCCTGGTCAATCTTGAGTGTTCCGGCAACCTTTTTCATAGACTTTATTTGAGCGTTGCCACCCACACGCGACACCGAAATACCCACATTTACCGCGGGGCGGAAACCTTGGTTGAAGAGGTCACTTTCGAGGTATATCTGTCCATCGGTAATTGAAATTACGTTGGTGGGAATATAGGCCGACACATCGCCCGCCTGCGTTTCGATGATGGGCAACGCAGTCAACGAGCCGCCACCTTTCACCTTGCCCACGAGCGAGGGGGGGAGGTCGTTCATCTTTTCGGCAACCTCTTGCTGGTTTATTATTTTTGCAGCACGTTCCAAAAGACGCGAGTGGAGGTAGAAGACATCACCGGGATAAGCCTCGCGACCCGAAGGGCGACGCAGAATGAGCGACACCTCGCGGTAGGCCACAGCCTGTTTCGAAAGGTCGTCGTACACCACAAGAGCGTGACGGCCCGTATCGCGGAAATACTCACCTATTGCAGCGCCTGCCATAGGAGCATAATACTGCATTGCCGCAGTGTCCGACGCTGTGGCAACAACCACAATTGTGTAGTCGAGCGCACCGTGCTGGCGCAAAGTATTCACAATGGATGCCACAGTAGAACCCTTCTGCCCCACAGCAACATATATACAGTAGACAGGCTTGCCTGCCTCGTAGTTGGCACGCTGGTTAATTATTGTGTCAATAGCAATGGCGGTCTTTCCTGTCTGGCGGTCGCCGATGATGAGCTCACGCTGTCCGCGGCCGATGGGTATCATTGAGTCGATAGACTTGAGGCCTGTTTGCAAAGGCTCGTTTACAGGCTGGCGGAAAATGACACCGGGCGCCTTGCGGTCGAGCGGCATTTCAAACTTTTCACCACCAATTTCGCCCTTTCCGTCGAGAGGCTCGCCCAGCGGAGTAATCACTCGCCCGAGCATCTGCTCGCTCACATCGATAGATGCAATGCGGCCGGTGCGTTTCACGGTCATTCCCTCCTTAATCTTTTCGGTAGAGCCCAACAGAATGGCACCCACGTTGTCCTCCTCGAGGTTCATTACAATAGCCTTCACACCGTTGTCGAATTCCAACAACTCATCGGCCTCGGCATTGAGCAAGCCGTATATGCGCACAACACCGTCGCTCACTTGCAGCACAGTGCCCACTTCGTCATATTTCGCACTGTTGTCAATGCCTTTCAGCTGCTGAAGCAACACATCGGAAACTTCGCTTGGTCTTATGTTCATTACACTAAATTTCTTGTTTCTTTAACTAATTGTTTTCTTATTTCAGAAAGCTGGGTGCTCACGCTTGCATCTAACCGCGTATTGCCTGCCACACACACAAAGCCGCCTATTATAGAGGGGTCGACCACGTTGTTGAATTCCGGTGTGAAATCACCTTTCCCGGAAATTGTTTCGGCAATGCGCTTTTCAGTTTCGGGCGGGAGAGGCACGGCTGTCGTTATCTTGAAATTCACCACACGCTTTTCCTTGCGGTAAAGGTCGATGTAGGAATAGGCCATATAGAGCAACAATTCCCCACGCTGCGCTTTGAGCACAAGGGTTATGAAATTCTCGAATAGCGGCGAAGCCTGCACCTTGTCGCAAACACTCCTCACCTTGTCGACAAGCGACAGCGAAGGGTCTTTAAGAAGAACGGGCAGCCCCTTCTGACGGCGCAGCACATCCTTTAACTGCAACATATTTTGGTACACGGCCGTTTCGGCTCCCTGCTCGCTTGCATAGCGGTAAAGAGCCTTTGCGTAACGTGTCGCTATTGTTCCCGTGTTCATTTTTCAGGCTCCTTTTTTGTTATTGCTTCGTCGACAAGCTTGTTTATGTAGGCTTGTTGCGAAGCCTCCTGCGTGAGTGAGTTACGCAGAATTTTTTCGGCTACACTGAGCGAGATTTCGGCCACGCTGTTGCGTATATCGCGCAACGCCTCCTCCTTCTCACGCTCAATGACACGCCTTGCCTCGGCAAGCATTCTCTTACCCTCTTCCTCGGCCTTTTCGCGCGCCTCTTTCAGCAGCTGTTCCCTTGTGGCAACAGCTTCGCGCAGGAGCTTTGTCTGCTCCTCCTGCGCCTCTTTCAGCAGAGCTTCACCCTCGGCCTTGATAGAGTCAAGGCGAGCGTTGGCCGCCTTGGCATTTTCGAGCGATTCATCGATGAGGCGCTTACGCTGCTCCACCATTGAGGTGATTGCCGGAAAACCGAATTTTGCAAGGATGAAGAATACTATCCCGAACGCAACAAGCATCCAGAACAACAATCCTGCATCGGGTAATAAAATTGACATTCCCTTGAATGGTTTTTACAACAACACAACAAGAACCGACACAAGAATGGCAAACATAGAAACACCCTCAATGAGCGCTGCTGCCAAAATCATACTCGAACGGATATCACCCGATACTTCGGGCTGACGGGCCATAGACTCCAACGCAGTAGATGCAATGCGGCTGATACCGAATGCTGCACCAATAACAACTACACTTGCAGCAAACACTGCTGCCGATTTTGCAATTACCGCCTGTAACAAAATTGTCAAAAACATAAATCTAATATTTTTAAGTTAATAATTATTTTTCTTCTTCCTTGTGATGGTGAGAGGGCTGTGCAAGGCCTATGAACACCGCCGACAGCATTGTAAACACAAATGCCTGTATGAACGCCACCAACAGTTCCAATATATTCATAAATACCGTGAAAAAGACCGATATTACACTCATTGCACCACCAAGATACTTGTTCACGCCCACGGTTATGAATATGAGACACACAAAAACCAGCAAGGCTGTGTGACCGGCAAAGATGTTTGCAAAAAGTCGCACGGTGAGCGCAAAAGGCTTTACAAACAAGCCGAAAATCTCTATGAACGGCATAAGTGGCAGAGGCACCTTAAGCCACATAGGAACATCGGGCCAGAGAATCTCTTTCCAATATTCGCGGTTACCGAAAACGTTCACCGCAACAAATGTGCACAGCGCAAGAGCAAGCGTAACGGCAATGTTACCCGTTACGTTGGCGCCACCGGGAAATATGGGAACAAGGCCCATAAGGTTGCTCAGGAGTATATAGAAGAACACCGTGAGCAGGTATGGGGTGAAACGGGCCGACTGGTCGCCTATATTGGGTTTTATAACATCGTCTATTATCATGCACACGACAGCCTCCATAGCACCCACAAAGCCTTTGGGGGCACCATCGTCGAGCGTGTGTTTTTTGTACCAGCGCGACACGCACAGCACTATTATTACCAGGAGGAGAGCGTTCACAAACACCGCAAGCACGTTCTTTGTAATGGAAATATCGAGCACCGGACGCTGCTCGTTGCCCTGCTCGTCGTACTCGGTAATTTTGCCCTCGTAGGCTCCGCCGGTAGCAATGTGGAAGCCGTTATATTCGGGCGAATGATGAAAAACGCCCGACGAAAAGAGCTGCCACCCCACCCTGTCGCTGTATAGTATTACGGGCAGGTCTATGGTAATGTGCTTGTCGCCAATGGTTGTTATGTGCCACTCATAGGAGTCCTTCAGGTGGTCGAATATCACCTTTGTCGCATTGAACCCCCCGCTGCCCGACGATGATGCCGCAGGCGCCGCTACAGGTGTCGCCAGCAAGAAAAGAAAAAGCAATATATTCCTTAAATGTATCATCGGGCAAGTTATCGGTTAATATGTTTTTTCACATATATGAAATACAAACACTCGGGCACCAGGAGGAGCAGGTAATAAACAATGAAATTGAACAATATGGCAACAGTGTGTTCACGCATAAAGAACGCGGCAACAGTGGCAAAGCAGAGCGAGGTGAACATTTTCACCGCCTTGATGCCAAGGTTGAATTTCACAAAATCCATATTATTCATTTTGCGCGGCATTGCAAGCAACGCACAGGCATAGAATATCCAAAAGAAGACAGGCACGCCCCAGTAACCCTTGAACCTGCATTCAGGGAGAAACAGCTCAAAGACAAGCTCCACAGCCGCAGCTATAAAAAACAACGACGCGGTGAGGTACAGGAGTGTGCGTGTTTTTGTTATTGTCATAAAATCTATTGCTCTAATTCCACACAAGCGGTAACAACGTTGTTCTTTACCTCCACAAAACCATCCTTAATGGCAATTTCGCCGGGAGCGCCGGCCTGCCAGCGAATGAACCCCTTTTGCAGCGACGACACCAGCGGAGCGTGGTTGCGCAGCACCGTGAAAGGCGCGGCTGTGCCGGGGAGCGCAACCTTTGTAACCTCGCCGTGGAAGATTGTCTTTTCGGGAGAGAGAATATTGAGTTCTAACGTCAGTTTGTTCATTGCGGGGTGTTACTTTATTTGTTGAAGCATCTTTTCGCCCTTCTCAATAGCCTCTTCAATTGTACCCACGTTAAGGAACGCCTGTTCGGGGAGATAATCAACATCGCCATTGAGAATCATATTGAAGCCCTTGATGGTATCCTCTATCGACACCATCACACCCTTGACACCGGTAAACTGTTCGGCAACAGTGAAGGGCTGCGAGAGGAAACGCTGCACGCGGCGGGCTCGGTTAACGGTAACCTTGTCCTCGTCGGAAAGCTCCTCCATACCAAGGATGGAGATAATGTCCTGCAACTCCTTGTTGCGCTGCAGTATCTGTTTCACGCGCTGCGCTGTTTCATAATGGTCGGCACCCACGATGTTTGCATCGAGAATGCGCGAGGTTGAATCGAGCGGGTCCACCGCAGGGTATATTCCAAGCTCGGCAATCTTGCGGCTGAGCACGGTGGTTGCATCGAGGTGGGTAAAGGTGGTTGCAGGCGCAGGGTCGGTAAGGTCGTCGGCGGGGACATACACAGCCTGCACCGACGTGATTGAGCCGTGGATGGTCGATGCTATTCGTTCCTGCATTGCACCCATTTCACTGGCAAGCGTGGGCTGGTAACCTACCGAGCCGGGCATACGACCAAGCAGAGCCGAAACCTCGGAACCTGCCTGTGTGAAACGGAAAATATTATCAATGAAGAAAAGAATATCGTTGCTCTTGCCGTCGGCTGCACCTGCATCGCGGAACGACTCGGCCACCGTGAGGCCCGAAAGAGCCACTGAAGCTCGCGCTCCGGGAGGTTCGTTCATCTGTCCATACACAAGCGTAGCCTGCGACTTTGCAACCTCGTTATAATCTATCTTCGACAAGTCCCACTCGCCTTTCTCCATTGCTTTCTTGAACTCATCGCCGTAACGCACCACGTTCGACTCTATCATCTCACGCAGGAGGTCGTTACCCTCGCGGGTGCGCTCGCCCACTCCGGCAAAAACCGAGTAGCCGTCGTGTCCCTTGGCAATGTTGTTTATAAGCTCCATAATGAGCACGGTCTTGCCCACTCCCGCACCACCGAAGAGCCCAATTTTTCCTCCTTTGCAGTAAGGTTCGAGCAGGTCAATTACCTTAATACCGGTGTAGAGAACCTCTTGCACAGTTGAAAGCTCGTCAAATTTAGGGGGTTCGCGATGGATGGGATAAGCCCCATTTTTATCGAGCTCCTTCATTCCGTCAATCGACGCGCCCACCACGTTCATCATACGTCCTTTTATCTGCTCACCTATGGGCATTGTTATGGGCGAGCCGGTTGCCTTCACCGGCATATTGCGCGAAAGACCCGATGTGCGGTCCATAGCAACAGCACGCACTGTGTCGTCGCCAATGTGCTGCTGCACCTCAAGAACAAGCTCCCTGCCGTCGCGGCAAGTAACCGTGAGCGCCTCGTGAATTGCCGGAAGAACGGTTTTTCCCGAAGCATCCTTTACAACAAAAGTAATATCTACAACAGCTCCAATAACCTGAGCTATATATCCGGTAGTTTCTGGCATAAATACTATATTATGTCAATTAATTAATATCGGTATAACAAATAAACATTTTGCAATGTTGCATTGCCTTTGCGCAATGATGCCGACCACAACAAAGTCCGCTTTTACACATTGCAGCGAGCAGGGCAAAACCTTCGCAATTATGCAAAGATAGTAAATATTTTGAAAAATCCTAATAAATTGTCGCCACAGTGTTCTGACATCGTCAAAAAGGACACATATGGCAAAGAAAAAGATGGTGGCTACAAAAGCCACCATCATAGATTGAGATTTAATAAAATGCAAAATTAATGGTTCGTGCACATTTCAAACTGCGCTCGTAAAGCACAAACAAGAACTTTGAAAGCAAGCGCAATATGTAACAAGAGCGCGAAGAGAACTAAAGCCGTTCTATTCTATTGACAACGTGGAACATCGCACAAATATCGTTCTTCTTTATTTTGAACGGCGGATAGTTGGGCGACACGCACCACATAACAGAATCGTCATTCTCGTCGGAGTGACAACGCTTTATCATACGCGACTCGTTTGTCACAATCATATAAATCTTGTCGGGGTCAATTTCGCGCAACGACTCCACCTTGTTCACGCCCACAATATCTCCCGAATGAATTTCGGGCTCCATTGATGTTCCCGACACGGGAAAATAGAACTGAGCCGACCAATTGGGCACCGATATATAACCGGTGGGCTTTTCGTTTGCCGGGTCGAACACATCGCGCAAACCCGCCGAAACGGGGAGGTTATTATAAAAAGGAGCAGCCTCGCACAATGTGGGCGTATCGTCGTCGTCCAGCAACATATCGCCCTGCCCCATAAGCAACCAACCGGGTGAGACATCGGGGAAAGTGCTCAACAGCGAATAGACAAGTTCCATCCCCACCTTGCCATCCTCGTTCACCTGACGGTTCAACGTTCTTTGCGGGATACCCAAAATCTTGCTGGCCCTGTTTACATTAATTTTCTTATACTTGAAAACACTCAATATTCTCTCTTTGATTGTACGTTCCATACGAATTCATTGAATCCCTGCAAAATAAAACACCTTGCAACGGACACCTTTGTTTAGATTAATTACAAATTAGCCGTTTTTTGCTAATTTATTCAATTTCGCAACCTTTATTTCTTTTATATCACTATATTTGCAGCCGATAACGGCTAACACAAACACATTAACCAAAAAAAAATGGAGCTAAAGAAGCAAAAACAGGCTAACACCGCTTTTGAGATACAAACATACAAAAATAGAATAAAACACAAAAGAAAAACGGGGAAAATAAGATGGAAAGTAGAGAAATTAGCAGGGGAGAACCATTAATCGGCAGAATTATCGGGTATTTGAAACGCTTTGTAAACCATCTTTTGCACTTATTAAAGAAGAAAGACGAGTGGAAAAGCAACCTCACCGAAAGGTATATTGTTTACAGGGAGTACAGCAACGAGGAGTTTGTGAAAACCTTTCTTGCCAACAGGAAAATGCAGTTGCACCATTGCCATTTTGAGCTAAAAATTACCGAAAAGCCAAAAGATGCTGCAAAAACAGCTATAGGCGAAGCTATTTTAAGCCGAAAAAGGAAAGAGATTGCAAGAGCGACGCTCTGTACAAAAGAGTGCGACGGAGAAGAGAAGATAATTTACTGGAAATTCAACAAATAACATAAAAAAAGGAAATTACAATGAGAGCAACAACACTTATGACAATACAACTTGTGAGCCTTGCGCTCATAGTGGGCTGTGCCGACAATATGCTGGAAAAGACACTGCCGAGCATACTATTCGTTACCGCGTTCATAATATTTGCCGCGTGCAGCATATATATCGAGCGTAACGAAAAAAGAATCATAAGGGAGAACAACCGTTACTTCGAGCGGGAGTCAACAAGGAACTGAAAGCTAGAAACAGAAACAAAAAAGAAGTAAAGCCGCCGGCTTTACTTCTTTCTTGTTTATAGCGACACCTCATCGTGCCGGTTTCTCACGCAACTGCAACAGGTGGATGATTGCCGCAGCATTTTCTTTGTTCAATGCACGGTAGAGCCCGGCGCTGTCATTTTTCAAGAAATCGAACCAGCGGGCTAGCAACGAGTGCAAGAGAAAATCGTTGCAGAAGCCTTGCAGAGCGGGCAGCTGCGCACGTTTCCAATTTACCGGCATATCGAGCGAGTACACCACTCTGCCACCACTCTTAAGAACCGATGCGTATGGCAGGAGAACGTTCAACAATTCAACCGTTGCAGCATCGAACATTATATCTATTTTAGCCTCATCGTCGGCAGTGGATGCAAGCATTTCGGGAGCCGAAACTTTCATTCCAATGTGAGCCGACAACTTGTGCAGTTTATCTACTATTTCCTGTTTTTCAATTATAATCTCTTCCATAAATAATTAACGTAAACGATTTTCCCACGAGGTAACCATCGACAATTCCGCTCCCACTATACGGCTGTCGGCCGAAACGGTTCCCGAAAGAGCCACCACAAAATATTTATATGCCTGTGTGGGTAAAAAAGGTAACACAATATCGTTGAAATCCCTCACACGCTCGCACCCGCCAAGTAGTTTGAAGTGTACGCCGTCGTTGCTGCAAAGTATGTAACAGCCCAGTCCCTTTCCCCCGTCGGGCACCTTCACTGCCGCGTGCAACATAAACTGCAGAATTCTCTTCGGCAATTTGCCGCCCCACAATTGCGGGCGGGTAATTAGCAGCACGGGCACTGCGGGCGAAGCATAGTCGCGGTGCAACACCACAACACCGGTAAGGGAGAGCGCAAGCAGGTGGGGATAACGGTTGGTGAAAGAGAGAAAGCTATGGTTCATTTTTGTCCACGTACGCTGCGCGAGCGAATAGATGAACGAATAGCCATAGGAGCTGTTCGACACGCAAATTTCATTTTCATCGGCCATATAGCCCACTACTGCCCCGGCTGCGTACTCCTTGAAACTTGCATCGCAAGGCGACAACTCCACGCCCGATATTTTTGCAATTTTGCAAAAAATCTTCTCATCCTTGAGGCTTTGCATCAAGTGCGAGGGAGAGTCGAGAGGCAACGAGAGTTCCTGCAAAGAGCTGCCACGCAGGAGCATAAGCCCGCGATGCCCCACAAAAGCGACACCGGCGTCCACCGCACACACAGCCCTTGCGTTCAAGCAAGTTTCGCGCGAGAGAGGGTGCGCAGCCGAATATGTTACACTGCCCGACGCGTCACTCGACAAGGCCCAAATACCATCCTTACAGAAGAGCAACAGCGGGTGCTGGCCGAACTGCCCATGCGAAAGCGCCATTGTGTTGCTGCACACAGCCACAATATCCTCTTGCGAGGGAGTGTAAGTGTTCTTTGCCGGGAAATTAAACGGCAAATCGACAGCCGACACACGCAGCACATTACCGCGTCGCTCGCACACATTACGCTCCTCCACAGTCTCTCTTTCCGTGAGCTTCTCCCAAGAATCGTCAAGCGCAATATTTGAAATATCCACAATATCTTCTGTCGCATCCCCGGCTTCAATGACAATTGTAACCGTGTCGCCGTCGGCGGGGTTCAAGCTATTGATAAGGTGGTGATAACCCGTTCCATCGGGGCCCTCGGTGAGCTTGAATTCAACATCGCCAAAATACCACCCCTTGCCACCTTTGTAAACAATAGTATAACGCCCGGGAACGGAAGAGAAATAGTACTTCACGTTTTCAGCAGAATAGACCGTCGGCTCCGTTCCATTGCTCAACGCACCCTCAATGCGCACCGTAGCTCCGCTGCCGTAAGCGTTTATGTACGTGGCAATATTGAGCCCGGGATGCTGTTTCAGAGCAAATGCTTTTCGGTAGATATCGTTGCCCACCTGTATAACGAACAACATCTCCACGGCACGCGAGTCGGGGTACATAATGTAGGGCGTAAGATAACGGCCATCATCGTCGGCCGAAAGAAGGAAAGTCCTGCTATACTCCCTCTTGACAACCACCTCGCCTTTGTCGGTGCGCAATGTGGTTGCAACGAGTGCATATTCGGCCTTGTCTTCAACCATACCGGGAACAAGGAAGAAACTCCCTTCGTATCCCTTGAAGAAGGTCTCGTTTACACCGGCAAGGTGCAACCTGCTGTTAAAGACATAACTGTAATTTGCGCCACGCATCATAAGCGAACCCGCATCGTCACCAAGAGCAGGCGACAGGGCTATGCTCGACAAGGAGACATTCTTTAGCGAATCGACAAGCTTTCCGTTTATATCGAATTCGGCAATACGATAAAAGAGCGAAGCACTGCTCACCTCGTTCATAATCTCTTTTGCACTCTTCTTCACATAGCGTTCCACACCTGTGGTGTCAACTCCGCGAGATGTCTTGCCGGCATTGGAAACCTTGTGCCCACATATGGAACCGGTTGTAAAAACATCAATACCTACAATAATATTCTTCCACACACCAAGATCCACTTTTCTGAATGTGAAAGAGGGCAAGAAACCCTGAACGCTCACCTTGTATTTGCTGCTCGAAACACCTGCACCGCTGCTCACTGCCTCGTAGGCAAAATTGCTGCCGTCGCGCCCCAGCCCGCTCATAGTTTTGTTGTCGGTAACGCACATTATTGGAGAGTGGCAAATGTAACTGCCATCGAACAGGCGCAACGCGTATCTGAACAATGTCCTGTCGATATAATACCCGTTACTGTGAAGATAGTCGACACATTGGTCGAAATAACCTTTGGAGGCTTCGCCCCACCCAATCTCGCCACTGTTGCTCTCGCCCAATGAAACAGTCAGGGAGTACTCCTCGTCCGACACAATGGAGTGTACCTTCGACTCATATGTTATCGAAAATTCCGGCATCGGGGGCCTTTCGCCAAGTAAGCGGTACCTCGACGAATCGAATATCAAGTAATAGATAGTTTCGGCAGTGATACAGGCTGCGATATTGCCTATAAACTCTATCTTTTTCACACCCGACAACTGCGGGTAGAGTTCGGCACTGCCGTTTGAGCTGTTCTTCACAAGAGAATAATCCTTGTCGTATATGTGCACAGCACCCTTCCCGTCGTTTGTTATACACAACAGTTTTTCGGGCCCCACGTGCCAAAATATATCGGAATAACCGGCAGCGAGCGACGTCTCGGCGAACTGAACAGGGATAGGCGACAAACACCCGTCGGCCACCCTTAAATTGACAAGTTCCATACACTCGCCATCGGCAGCCGACAGGTTGTCGCCGCTCCTTGTCAAACCTTTGAATGAAAAATTTTTCTGCATAATAAATACTTTATTTCACCTGTTATAACCCACCCCGTCGCACAAGAAGGAGAAGAGCTGCAACAAGCAACAACCACCAAAAAGAGAAGGGGCGGCGCACAACTTTTTCCACCGTCTCCACACGCTCAGTCACAAGCGTGTCACGTAGCAGAAAAGTATCGACCCGCACCCGTTCACGATAGAGAGTACGCACGCGCTCACGTATAATGGTGTCGGCCTTCTTTTCAACAAAAATACTGTCGTGCACAAAAATGCTGTCGCGCAGAACACTCTTCACACGGCTGTTCACCGAACGGTGTTCCACTGCAGCATTCTCTATTGCCGCGCAAGCCGACAGCAGCAACAACACGCTAAACAGCGCCACCACTCTTGCCACTCTCATACATTTCAAAATATTCTCTGAGCCAACCACTCTTTTCAAGCACTTTCAAGCTGAATATGTAATACAAAAAGTCGAGTACACGAAACAGGGTGCTGCGCTCGTTTGTAACCATACGAGCATTGCGCAGAATGTTTGTCCCGTAGAAATATATTGCCACATATATCATGAACGACACGCAATGCACCGCCGCCTGCTCCTCGCCTTTCAAATGGCCAAGAAGGTATATCGAGGCAACCATTACAAAATATACCGCAGCATCGCGGAAGAAGCAGAAAGCCTTGCGAAAACTCCAGTCGCGGTGATTGCAAAGGTCGGCAAAAAGCCCCACGGCAAAATTCAGAGTAAAGAGCAGCACAAGACCGAAAATGTCGTTCTTTATTGGAAAGAGCAGGCCCGCGATATTAGCAAAAAGCGAAGCTGCAACCAATTTCACAGTGTCCATTTTTCCACATTTTATTGTTCAAGACATTTCACGAGAGTGAATTCACTGCGCGAGCCGAACATTATATATTGTCCCTTGATAGCACCCTCGATTGTTATTTCACACTTCTGCTCATCGAGCCCGAAATCGTCGTGTTTTATATATTCTTCCTCGCCGTCGATACTCACCAGCAGGCTCACCGGATAAGGGCCTTTCTTGTGCACTCTCACCCTCACATCACCACCCTTGCACACCAAAGGCTCCGTTTCCCAGCAATTCCCGTTCTTCACAAAATTCAAACTTACAATAGCCATAGCAATTAACCGTTTCTCTCTTTTTTACACCACGACAGCGCAAGCGCCATAAAATTGTTTGCCGCCGCACTCTTTTCAAACACATTATAAAGCAACGCCGCACACTCATACACCACCGCCTGCACCAGAGGGTTGGACGGGCGCGTGTTCAGCCCCACAGCCTCATCAAAGGCAGCCTCGTACACAAAGCTCTGCACCACGGGAGCCGTACCCGCCGGCAGAGAATAGTAACACATCACGGGTGAGGCTTCGGCGTTCATCCCCTCGACACACACCGGACGCGAACAACCGCCACGGGTATTTACATTGCCCTGCGCAAGAGCCACAGCCGAGGATGCGGGGAAGAGCTGCGTGCAAGGGCGTTCCCACCCCTTCAACTGCACCTGCAGTAACTCCACAAAATCGGCGGGCAGGAGAATTTCTCCCGTTCCGTCACCGTTGTCCGTCAAAGCACCATCGGCGGGGGCATAATCTTTAGGGTTCACTGCACCCTGCTCCTTATGCTGCTGAACAAAAAGCACCGCATCACCCAATAACCCCCTTATTGTGGAATCTATCGAGCGAGTATCCTCGCTCAATAGATTAAGTGCAGCATCGTCGTCGGGCTCGTTCACAAGCAGGCGCACTTTTTTAACCAACTCGTCAGTAGTAATCATAACCAATTAGGAAAAGAGACGCCCTTCTCGTCGGCAACAGCCTTCACTGCAGCCTTGTTCTGCAATACGGAAAGCGAGCAATTATAAGGTTCGGCAATGAGTACCGAACGGGCCTGCTGCAGATTAACAACGTCAGTGTAGGGAGTCGTATCTTTAGCCTGCTCGGCAACTGATACTGTATTCTCCACCTTTCCACGTTTAATCTCACCCCTGCGGAAAGCCTCGCTGGCCTCAATTGCCTGCTGGTAGAGAGGGTTATCGGTTGAATACTGCGCGGGGTAAGAGCCAGTGGAGTTTATCATACCACCGGTAAATTCCACTCTTATAAGAGCCTTGCCCACTCTGAAAAAACTATTCCTTTCGACCTGTCCGTGAATTTCGTATGTAACTTTTTTTCCCATATAATTTATTCTTTTTCAGGCGGTGCGCCACTGGGCGCACCGCACATTAAAAACATCAGGCTGCAACAATTTCACCGGTATATTCCACCCAAGTAGAGCCATTGTAAGTAACCACACAACCCGCCGAGAACCACAATTTCTGCTCGCCGTTAACCACACGTGTGACATCGGCTGTGAGCACAACCACGTCGTTTGTATTGGGCGATTCGGGCAATGTTGCCGAGCTCACCACACGCGATGTTCCGGGGATATCACTCTCGCTGGCCGAGCCGTTCACCCAAATGTGGCTGTAGCCTTTGAGGCAGAGGCAGTCGATAGTCATCACCACCTGGCGGCTTGCCTCCTCGCCCTCCACATTTTCGGTCTTTGCATCCTCGTTCTTCATATAGTAACGCACAAGGCCGTTGGCATCAATCAAGCCACCGCAATTGGAATAGCCAAGAGCATCAAGTGTGGGGTCGTGAACAAGATCAATCTCACCGAACACAGTGTGTATGCGCGTGCACTCAATGCCGAAAGTGTTACCGTTTGTAACGCTGATATTCTTGTGCAGCGTGAGGTCAATCTTCTGAATATCGTTGAGCAACTGCTTGCCAAGCAACCATATAGCCTTTTTGGTACAATTGAAGCCGGTAAATTTCACCATCGAGAGGTTGATGAGGTCGGCAAAGGTAATTTTAGAGGCAAGGTCATACTGACGCTTGAACTGCCAACGTATACCCTTAGAGAAATAGTCCCACTGGTAGCCCATCGACGCATCCATTGCCTGCACCTTGAACTTACCGGGCTGTCCCACCCAAGCGGTACGGCAGCTTTCCAAACGGAACTGACGCAAGATAGCCTCGGCAATCTGTGCCTTGTTGAAATTGGTTCGTTTCTTCTGTGCAATGAAATAGTCGCTCACAATGCTGTTGCACAGCTGTTTCTGCAAATACATACGCTCGGGCACAGGAACAATGGTGCTGGGAGCAATGAATTTCTGTGTCTCATAGGCTGCCGATGAGAGCAGAATAACTTCGGTGCCGGCAGGGATTGTGGGAACCACGCAATAATCGTCGGTTGCATTCTGTTTGGGACCATTTACAGCCATCGCAATGGGAGCCTCAGTGGTGCTGTTCTTTCCAACAAAGAAGAGCATAAGGTCAACTCCGGGCATCTCTATTTGTCCGGTTGAATCGTAACCGTTCACGCCCTTACAGATTGCGGTAAAATACTCCTGGAAAATTTTTCTCTCGCCTGTGGTGGCAAAAGGGATTTCGGCGCGGGTGGCATTCATACCATTGTACACCTCGTTGGTGTAGGCCTTTGAGCGTTTGTCGTCAATGAGGTAATGATCGACCTCGAACGATGTCACGCGCACCTGCCTGCGCACCTTTCTTTTAATGGTGTCGATAACGCTCTCGTCGCTGGCAATTGACACAATCTGCTCGTCAACCTCGGCGTCGATGAGGTTGGGGCTCAACTCCGACGCATTCGACACTGTTGTTGCGTCGCCTATACCCTGTGTAGGCAAGCCACCTATACCCCTCGAAGGCTTCACCTTACCGGGAGCAACCACTGTGGCCATAGCCAACGACAACCCCGCCTGCTCATCGGCAAAAAGCGCAAGAGCAACAGCTACTAACGAAAGAAGAACAAACAATGGGTTCTTCTTGCAAAAAACAAAGATTTTTTTCATTGTGTAAAAAAATTAGATATTAAAAAAGTTAAGCATTCAAAGCATCCTCTATCAAAGAGTTTCGGCGACGGCGACGGGCAGTGTCGGGAGCAGCACTGCTCATTCCCTTGGGCATTCCATCGCCAAAATCCTGGCGCAGGCGTTGTATATTGGTGTTACGCCCTTTAATGTCGCCCGCAGCAAAGGCATCCTCCACATCGCGATCGTAATTCATAGCGTGTTCCAGAGCCACGCACACATCGTGCGAGTAACTGCCCGAAAGGATGGGCATTACAATCTTTTCCCACACGCTGTCCATAAACTCGGCAGGCTCGTAGCCACGCTCCTTGCAGAACTGTTCTATGACACCACGGCTCGCCTCGAGATTCTGTTCGTACTCACGACGGTCATTGGCAATGCGCAACACCTCTTCTCGGCGCTCCTCATCGGCCTGCATCATCTCCTCGAATTCGGGAGAGCCCTCGTCAACCGTCATCATTGAGCTACCGAAATAACGTGCCATTGCCGAGTGAGCGTTTCTCTTTCCATCTACCATATCGGCAAGCATCTGCGCAAGACGAGGGTCATTGCCCAACACCTCGGCCAAGCGCTCATTCTGTTCACGGTTCATAAACAGATGTTCCAAAAGAAGCTCCTGCGAGAGTTTGTCGTTGATATCGAAACCTTCGCCAAAGAAATTCTTCAGGCCCAGCTCCAAAGCCTCATATTGTGCCCCGCCGGGAGAAACCGCAACAGCCTGCTCCGCCCCATTCTCACCGTCAAGGGCAGCAGGTTCAATCACATTTTCAAAATTCTTTTTCATACAGTAATTTGTGTTAATTAAGAGTGAATTATTTCCGTCGGCAAAGGAAATATCAAAAGAGAGGTACAAGGTTGTCAAAATACAAATCTCAACTTGCTATAATACCAAAAAGCACAGCACTGCCCTATTATATAAAAGGAGTGCACACGCAGGTGCATTATGCTACAAGAACCGCTTTCCGCCAACAAACCAACAACCATATTACTCAGCTCACATCGCATATATTCCAAAAACTGCACAACTATGCAATAATTGGCAAAATGGCAACCTTTTAGCCACATTTGGCTATTATCTTTGCAACACAAACACAAAAGCACTATGAAAGAGAAGGAAAATCAATCAGTACGCAAAATGCGTAAGGAGGATGTGACAAATGCATTCTTCGAGACAATGAGAGAGGTTCGCAAAGAGAATCCGCTTGTGACACAGAACGAGGTAATTGAACTTGCAGTGAAGAGCTGCGCGCCACGTTTTTACGTAACATTTGAAAACGCACGCCGCTACGTTTCACTTATGGCACGCAAAAAGAAAATTCCCATTGTGAACGCCAATAAGCTCGAAATGTACAAGGAGATTTACAAAAGGTACATAAACCGCATAAAGGAGTCGAAGAACCACTATCGTTACCTCATCCTCGAGCGCATAATAGAAGAACCCGCGCCGTCGTTCTACCTCGATGTAGATACTTTCCGAGGTATTGTGTACAAGACATTGCGCGAACGCAGCCGCGCAACAGCATAATAAAAGCAAAGATGAAGGATATTACATTCAGCATAAGACACAAGAACATTGTCGACCGCATAAAGCTATACACGCACTACACAGGCGAAGCACGACGCAACGCAGGCCTGCCCGACAAACAGGCGGCATCAATGCAAGCATCTGCCGACGACGCCACTCAAATGGGCGACCACATTGAAAACGCATTGAACGAAACGGGTACAATCCTCTCGCGCTACTTTGCACAATTCCTCGCCGGCCAGAATGGTGAAGAGAACAGCGAAGAGAGCAAAGAGTACACATTCACCATTGCAGCACCCGAGCTTTTCCCCACCTCCGCCACAGCGAACGTAGAAAAGAGCATAGAGAACTTTCTTGTGCACCGCACGCTGCAACAGTGGTTCGTGCAACACCGCCCCGAGGAGGCAGCCTTGCAAGCAGCCGAAGCACAAACAGCAATGGTTCACTTGCGCGAACTGCTCACTCTGCGTTCAAGGCCACAGATAAAGCGCACAAACAGCAGCGGCAACATAAACCTGTAACTACACTATGACAAACACTATACTTATAAAGAGAGACGAGCTGCAACAGCAGATAGACCTGAAAAACTATTATTTGGGCGATGCGGCGAAGCGAAAAGACGCCGACGCCGACACCCTGCAAAGCAGCAACGATGAAAGAGAGCTTTTCGTTATGTTCATAACAAGAGCATTGAACGAACTTGTCACTGCTGTTGCTCTTCGTTTCTCTTCTATCACCTACACAATTGAAAATGAGTACATAGAGCTCACTTTCGAAACAGCCAACGAGGGGCGCGCTCACCTGCTTCCACTGCTCAAACAGGCAATAACCGACTACCTTGTCAACGAAACACTTATGCAGTGGCTACAGATTCGACAGCCCATTATGGCTCAACCTTATATGATAATGCGGCAGAGCCTGGAGAGCAATGTTCAGCACCTCTTTGCAAAATTCTACAACAGCACACCGGTACGCCGACGTTCTACAAATTTAGCAGGCATATAACGTGAAAAAAGAAGAAATAATAGCAAAAAACATCGAACGGCTGGGAGCAATCTCAGCCGTTTACAATCCCATAACAGGCGAAGGCTCAACAGCCGTTCCCCGCGAATGGGTGGAGATTGAGGGGTTCCCCATACAACACTTAAACCTCCCGCAGACAATGCTCGGCGACGAGGAGATTGTGCAGCTCATTGAAAAAGGAGCAGCCGGCTATCTGCGCGACATAAAAGGGACAGCAACCACAAGCAAGCAGGTACTCACACTGTGGCTCAACTTCTGCCTCACCCGCATAAAGCACGACTTTGAATACTGGGCAAGGACAATGACCACAATTTCCGACAAAGGAAAAGGGCGCGACATTCCATTCACCCTCAACCGTCCGCAACGCATATATTTGAGCGCAATGGAGAAACTGCGCCTCGCCGAAAGACCCATAGACATAATCCTGTGCAAAGCACGCCAATGGGGCGGAAGCACACTCACACAGCTCTATATGCTGTGGATACAGCTTGTGCACCGCCGCAACTGGAACAGTGTCATCTGCGGCGACATTGAAAAACAATCATCCATTGTTGCAGGAATGCTCTCAAAAGTAATTAGCCGCTACCCACGCTGGGCAACAGGCGGCAGGCAGCTCACCACCAGCCCCTACCAGGGAGCGCAGAAAACCCGCGTCATAAGCTGGAGCAACAGCCGCTATTCATTAGGCTCGTCGCAAAAGCCCGACTCGCTGCGTAGCGAGGATATAAGCATGGCTCACCTCACCGAAGTGGGTTTGTGGAAAGCCACGCAAGGCCGCAAACCCGAAGACCTTGTACAGTCAATCTTCGGTTCAATAGCCAGCGGCTCTTACACAATGAAGGTACTCGAATCAACTGCAAAAGGAGTGGGTAACTTCTTCCACCGCACCTGGATTGAGGCACAAGAGGGACGCAACAATTTCACCCCGGTATTTATTCCGTGGTACACCATAGACCTCTACAGCAAAGACATTGACAGCAAGGACTACCCCGCCCTCATCGACAGCCTGAACGAGTACGAACGACAGCTCTTTGAGCTTGGAGCTACACTGGAAGCAATAGCCTGGTACCGCGACAAACGCCTTGAAATGCCCGACGAGTGGCGTCTCTTTTCGGAATTCCCGTCCACTGCAGCCGAGGCCTTCCAAAGCACCGGCCGCCGCGTCTTCCGCCTCTCTTATGTAAACAACATACGCCGCAGCTGCCTGCCACCACCCTTCAAGGGCGATATTGTGAGCAACGCAAAGACAACCGGCACAAAAAGCAAAAGCGAGGAGACATACCGTTTCGTTCCGCTTGCACCGGGCGAGAGCAACGATAGCAATTACTTGAGCGTGTGGCTTATGCCCGACAACGAGCCACCCTTGCGCGACCGCTACATAGTAACAGTGGATGTTGGTGGCACAAGCGACAAGGCCGATTACTCCTGCATTCTTGTAGCCGACCGCCTTGCCATGCTCGACGGCGGAGTACCCGAAATTGCAGCCTGCTGGCACGGACACATTGAGCACGACAAGCTCGCGTGGAAAGCCGTGGAGATTGCCCGCGCCTACAACAACGCCCTTCTTGTGATAGAGAGCAACACACTCGAAACCGAGGGCACCGAGGGCGACAATTTCGAATACATTTTGAGCGAAATTGCAGGGCATTACAGCAACCTCTACTGCCGCACCTCGCAACAGGAGATAAGGCAAGGCCGCCCCCGTCGCTGGGGCTTCCACACCAACCCATCGACAAAACCAATGGTAATAAATTTCCTTGTGAAAGCACTGCGCGACGGGCTCTACATTGAACGCTGCATAGAAACCACATACGAGCTCGACCTCTACGAACTAAAAGAGAACGGCCGTGAAATGGGCGCCGTCGAGGGCAACCACGACGACCGTGTGATGGCAACTGCCATCCTTGTGTGGACATGTTACAACCACCCGCTGCCTCACCGCGTGGCAACAGAAAACAGGGGGCACAGCCGCACACGCATTGTGAGCGAGGCCAGCATATAAACAAGAAACGAGAATGACTGTTCATTCTCGTTTCTTGTTTATCAGAGTGTATTAAAAGGCTATTTGTCTAAAAAGCCGCGGTTCACTAAACGCAAATGAGGTTTTAAGACAAGCATAACACCGTAAATTCGTGCAGACAAATTAAATACAACAAGTGTAATCAAGGTTGTTTTCAAGAGATTCTAAATCTCTATCTCCAACCCATCATAAGCCAAATGAACATTATCGGGCAGGCACTTTTCTATTTTCGCGTGCAGGCCAATGTGGTGCATCATATGGGTGAAATAAGTTTCACGCGGCGCAATCTGCTGCACAATTGACAAAGCCTCCAACACAGTCTGGTGCGTGCAGTGCGGCTTCGAAAAGCGCAGGGCGTTTATCACAAGCACCTCCACTCCACGCAATTTATCGAGCTGCGCGGGTTCAATATAGCTCATATCGGTAATATAGGCAAGCTTGCCGAAACGGAAACCCATTATGGGATACATCCCGTGGAAAACCCTCACCGGCATCACATCTACTCCCGCAACGGAGAAGGGTTCAAGAGCATCTATTGTGCGCAACGCCACATTGGGCACACCGGGGTATTTCTTTGTCGCAAAACAGTATGGAAACATCGAACGCACCTGCATTTCAGTTTCACGGTCGGCAAAAATAGGAAGCTCGCCGGCACGTGTAAAGGGACGCAAGTCGTCAATACCGCCCGTGTGGTCGTAATGCTTGTGCGTGAGCAACACCGCATCTATTTTCGGGAAAGGGTTGCGCAACATTTGTGTGCGGAAATCGGGGCCGCAATCAATGAGAATATTAGAATCGCCTGCCTGCAACATTGCCGAACAACGCAAACGCGCGTCGCGGCTGTCGGTAGAACAGCATACCTCGCACGAACATCCAATTTCGGGAACACCGGTCGATGTTCCGGTACCAAGAAAAGTGAGTTTCATTGTGCTACCCTATTACGTTTACCTCCATTTTAAGCTCCACGCCAAAACACTCCTGCACCGAGTGGCAAACCTCAGTTGCAAACTTCACAATGTCGGCACCTGTAGCGCCACCACGGTTCACAACAACCAACGCCTGATGCTTGTACACGCCCACACGTTCGTGGGGCTTTTCCTTCCAGCCACACTGTTCAATGAGCCAACCGGCCGACAATTTCACGCCATCGGGCACCTTGTATTGCGGCATCTGCGGATAAAGAGCCAGCAACAGCGCGGCCTTCTCCTCACTCACAACAGGGTTCATAAAAAAGCTGCCTGCGCTACCCATAACTGCAGGGTCGGGCAATTTTTCGGCACGCGTTTCGCACACCACACGACGCACGTTAGCAAGCGTTGCGCCGCCAAGAGCATCGACACGCTCTTTTATGTTACCATAAGTGAGTGTGGGCACACCCTGCTTCTTAAGACGAAAGGTAACGTATGTTATTACATTCTTTCCCTTCTCCTCCTCTTTGAATATGCTGCGACGGTAGGCGAAACGGCAATCGTCCTGCGTAAAAACGCGCTTACCGACACCATTCACCGCAAGAGCCTCCACCGAATGAATAAGTTCACCCGCTTCAACGCCGTAAGCACCCACATTCTGCACAGCACTTGCGCCCACTTCTCCGGGAATAGCCGAAAGGTTCTCAAGCCCCTGCCAGCCATTATTCACTGTATATTCCACCAAAGAATCCCAGTTCACGCCACTGCCCACGCGCAAGAGCACATCGCTGTCACTCTCCTCAACAACAGACATTCCATCTATTGCCGAATGAAGCACAGTGCCCGCAAAATCGCCCACAAAGAGCAGGTTGCTGCCACCGCCAATAACCAACAGCGGCGCTTCAACGCCATTTTTAAGCAACATTGCAAGCTCCTCTTCCGACGAAAATTCCACGAAACGTGCGGCTTTAACATCAATGCCGAAAGTATTGTGACCCAACAAAGGATAGGATATATATTCTTTAATCATATAATTCTTTTTTAAGGCAGCAGCGGCTACCATCTGCGAAATTACCCTTTTCCATTCATATATGCAATTTGTGGAGCAAAAGAATAAAAAAAACAACGGCTCCCCGCGAGGAGAGCCGCATATTTATTAGGCCAACGACTGCAGTATGAGCCACACTGCAAGCATATGACAGGCCGTTCCAAGCAAAACAAAAAAGTGGAACACCGCGTGAACATATTTCACTTTGTGGAAACTGTAGAAGACAGCACCTATAATGTAGGCAACACCCTCGCCAAGCACCCACAGGAACACCCCGAGGCTCACAGCATCCCAGAATTGTTTCATTGCAACAACAATTGTGAGCCCCATAAGCACGTAGCAAACCGTTTCGAGCTTGCTGTGCTTCTTAAGCCCACACAAGCTCACCGTTGTCCCCGCAATTGCACACAACCAGCAAAAGATGAAGATACCCCACCCCCAATAGCCCACATCGCGCAACGCTATGAGCATAATGGGCGAATAGCTGCCCGCAATGTGCCAATAGATTGCCGAGTGGTCGAGCTTACGCAAACGTGGACGCCACGGCGAGTCGGGCGGGCAGGCGTGATACGATGTTGAAAAAACATATGAGCTCAACATTCCAAAAATGTATAGCCAAATGCTTGCCATCCCCCAACCGTCGAGCTGCACCTCGCTACCCTTGCACAAAAAGAGCGCGCCCACCACAATGCCACCCAAAATACCAAAGGCGTGCGATATTGCGTTAATACGCTCCTCCTCTTTTGTATATCTCTTGTTCTTGTCTTTTACGTTTTCCATAATTTCAATATTTACCGTTCAACTGCACGGGCGTTGCAAAATAACCTACGCATTTTTGCACAAACCCACCCTTTGTGTGCAAATGTATATTATATTTTTTTCAATTGCAATAAAAGTACAAAAACATAATATCGGCACATAATTAATTATAAAAAATTAGGAAAAGAGAAGAAATATTAAACAAAAACAGAGCTTTGCAATGCGCAAAGCTCTGTTTTTTATAGTCAATCGTGAATTGCTATTAAGCGAACCACTTAATGTAAGCGAATGACTGACGGTGAGCAAGCTCCTCGTGTTTGGGATACATACGGTAAGCCAATTTGAAGGCACCTGCGTTGCTGGGAGTGATATCGGCGTGGAAAGTAAAGATGTTACCCTCGCGCTTTGTAACTTCCAAGGGGTATACAGCAAATACAGAATCGTTACCGTTAGCATCGGGAGAGAGAACAACGAGCTCAATACCAACTGCATTGTCCAAGCCCTTCTCGTCTACCTTGATAGTTACGCTGTAGTCGGCACCGGCTGCCATGTTGCCTGTAGCAAAGTCGTTCTCGGTCTCGATAGAGAGAACCTCGATAGCGTGCCATTTTGCAGCAACCGACTCTTTCCAAGCTGCGAGCTCGCGAGCGATCTTAGAATCGTTGGCAATCAAGCGGTGGTAGCGCTCAGCCTGTTTGCAGTAGAACTTGCTATAGTAGTCGTCGAGCTGACGTTTCATTGTAAAGTGAGGAGCAATCTGTGAGATTGAACGCTTGATGCACTCAACCCACTCGTCTGAATACTCTTTCTCGCCACGGTTGTAGTAGAGAGGAAGAATCTCGTTCTCCAAGAGAGAGTAGATTGTTGCAGCATCGAGCTGGTCCTGGAACTCCTGGTTCTGGTATGTACGCTGCTCTTTGAGCGCCCATCCTGCACCGGGTTTGTAACCCTCACACCACCAACCATCGAGTACCGAGAAGTTGAGAACACCGTTCATCAAAGCCTTCTCACCCGATGTACCTGAAGCCTCGAGAGGACGAGTAGGAGTATTCATCCAGATATCAACACCTGAAACGAGCAACTTAGCGAGGTCCATATCATAGTTCTCCAAGAAGATGATCTTGCCGATGAACTCGGGACGACGAGAAACCTCAATGATACGCTTGATCAAGCCCTGGCCTGCACCATCGTGGGGGTGAGCCTTACCTGCGAAGAGGAACTGGATGGGACGCTCGGGGTTGTTGAGCAATTTAGCCAAACGGTCGAGGTCGGTGAAGAGCAAGTGAGCACGTTTGTATGTTGCGAAACGACGAGCAAAACCAATTACAAGAGCATCGGGGTTGATTTTGTTTACAACATCAACAATGCGCATAGGATCGCCCTGGTTCTTCAACCAATCCTCTTTGAATGCCTGACGGATGTACTCGATAAGTTTCTTTTTGCGTGTTACACGAGTTTTCCAGATAACATCGTTAGAAACCTTGTCGATAGCGTGCCAGATAGACTCGTTAGACTGGTCGCCGATAAAGCTGGGATCGAAGTTCTTCTTGTAGAGCTCGTCCCACTCGGGAGCCACCCATGTAGGATAGTGAACACCGTTAGTT
Organism: Bacteroidaceae bacterium; assembly: GCA_045636125.1. Lineage (GTDB taxonomy): Bacteria > Bacteroidota > Bacteroidia > Bacteroidales > Bacteroidaceae > HGM04593. The sequence goes on along the minus strand of JAZTWX010000016.1, from coordinate 14,971 downwards.
ACATAACCAACGTGGTTCTCCGAGGGATAGTAACCCTTCCAGATACCAGCGAACATTGATTTTGAAACTGCACCGTGGAGGCGGCTAACACCGTTGATCTCCTGGCAAGTGTTGCAAGCGAAGATTGACATACAGAAACGCTCATTCTTGTCACCGGCGTTCTCACGACCAAGGTTCATAAGGTCGTCCCAAGTGATGTTCAACTGGCTTGCATAGCCACGCATATATTTACCGAACAAGCCCTCGTCGAAGTAGTCGTGACCTGCGGGAACGGGAGTGTGAACAGTGTAAAGGCTGCTTGCACGAACAATCTCCAAAGCCTCCTCGTATGTGTAACCGCTCTTGATGTACTGTGAAAGACGGTAGAGGTTGCAAAGAGCTGCGTGACCCTCGTTGCAGTGGTAGATATCTTTCTTGATACCCATCTTCTCGAGAGCGATCATACCACCGATACCCAAGAGAATCTCCTGTTTCAAGCGGTTTTCCCAGTCACCACCATAGAGTTTGTGAGTGATAGGACGATCGTACTCGCTGTTAGCCTCGAAGTCGGTGTCGAGCAAGTAGAGAGCTACACGACCAACATTTACCTTCCACACGTTAGCGTGAACATAGTAGTCGATGTAGGGAACCTGAATTACAAGGGGAGTTACGCCGTCAGCCTCGTAAACGCGCTCAAGGGGCAACTGGTTGAAGTTCTGTGCCTCGTAGTTGGCAATCTGCGCACCGTCCATTGAAAGTGACTGTGTGAAATAACCATAACGATACAAGAAACCAACAGCACACATATCTACGTTAGAGTCAGAAGCCTCTTTCAAATAGTCACCGGCCAAGATACCGAGACCACCTGAGTAGATTTTGAGAACGCTTGTCAAGCCATACTCCATACAGAAATATGCAACAGAGGGACGCTCTGCGTTGGGCTTAACATCCATATATTTGCGGAAATTGGCATATACAGCAGCCAATTTGTCGAGAATTGCTTTGTCTTTTGAAAGTTCGTCGAGTTTTTCAACGCCCAATTTCTCGAGCAAGAGAACGGGGTTACCGCCGCAAGCATCGAAGAGTTTTGCGTCGAGCATAGAGAAGAGTTCGCGAGCCTCCTCGTTCCATACCCACCAAAGATTGTGAGCTATCTCCTCGATGGGCTTAAGAGCCTCGGGGATGTAAGATTTAACATTAACAGTTTTCCAAGCGGGTTGGTTTGTGTTACTAATTGCTATCATATTAATTTAATTAAGTGTTTATTTACTTTTTAGTTCTTATTTCAGCAGCCTTCAATGCAAAGTCGTAGGCTTCGAGGTAATTTTTCACGAAATGCTTCCAAAGCGCTTTTTCGGCCATTTTTGCAGCCTTTTTGCGATAGCTTTCTACCTCTTTATCAGAAATTTTTGCAAAGATACAAATTGTTTTCGTAATTTCCTCGGCTGCATCGAAATAGTTGCTGTCATTTCTGCTCACAACAGCTACACCGTCGGCCAGCGTGCCTGTGTGGCCAAGCTCCGAGTTCGCCCACAAACCAAAGCCTGTGAGGTTGGTTGTTATTGTGGGAATGTGGAACGCTGCACTCTCGAGCGGAGTGTAACCCCAAGGCTCGTAGTACGAGGGATATACGTTAAGGTCGTTACCAATGAGCACATCGTAGTAATCCATATTGAAAATTCCGTCATTACCTTTGAGGTAGCAGGGAACGTAGATAACCTTCACGCGGTTCTTGCCGCTGCGGTTATCGAGGAAGTGGTTACGAATGGTGCTTGCAATGGCATCGTCGTAGAAATTGTGCAATTCGTGTGTGAGGTAAGGGTTGGGCAGAGGTGAATGCCACTCTGTTTCGCCCGATGTAAGGCGGTGGCACAAGTCCTCGCGAGCAACACCCGACCACGCGGGAACATCGATAAACGCAACAACGTCGCGGTCGAGGTCGGCGCAATTGTTCAAGCGCGACATAACCTCAATGAACATATCAATACCCTTGTTACGCATCTCCATACGGCCACCGATACCAATGATAAGTGCATCGTCGGCTATCTTATCGCCGGTAAGAGCCTCGGCAACGCGCAATCGTGCAGCACGGGCTGCAGCACGTTTCGCTGCAAACTCCTTACCTGCAGGCACAAAGTCTTTCTCGAAACCGTTTTCAAGGATAACATCAATTTCACGCTCAATAAGCTGCTTGCACTCACGGGCAGTAATCTCGCTCACAGTGGTGAAACAGTCGACATTGGCAGCGCTCACACGCTCAACCGAGTGCTTCGACTGAACATTAAGCTCGTCGGCCATCTGGTCGCCGTTGTAACCCTCGAAATAGTCGTAAAGAGGCTTGCCGTTCGAAGCGATTGAGCGGCCGATGCTTGTTGCGTGGGTTGTGAATATGGTTCCGGCTGCAGGAAGATGTTTCTTCACATACAATGCCGCACCACCACTCTGCCACTCGTGGGCCTGAACAACAACATTGCCTTTTTTCACCACCTTATTATAGAAACTCTCTATCACGCGGCCAACAGAGTAGCCGAAGACCATAGAGTCGTCGTAGTCACCGTATCCGTGCAATGAATCGAGACCAAAATCGTTCCACCACTCACCGTATATGGCATCCTTGTCCTCCATATAGCCCGAATAGTCTACCAGAATTACTTTGGGACGACCGGGAATTTCCCAGTAACCGCAACGCACGGTAAATTTCTCGCCGGCAACAGATTTTCTCCAGGCACTCCACAAGCGTTTGTCCTCGGTGAAGAGAGGGTTCTCCTTCTGTTTCCACAAGTCGGGACCGATGTAGATCGCATTCAACCCCTCCATCTGAGAAAGAGTGCGGGCCTTTGTAGAAACCACAGTGTAAATGCCTCCAACTTTATTACAAACCTCCCAGCTTATCTCGAAAAGATATTCGGGAAGCATAAGTTCATTTTTCATATAAGACAATAATGTTTCAAAAAAGCAGGTAAGTCACAGGGAAATACCTTACATATAATAATAACAAAAATAGGGAGAAAGGGGTACTTTCTCTCTATATGGGCCACAAAAGTAATATTATTTTTTGATATTCAAAAATAAATATTCAGCAATACAACGAATTAAATATCAAAAAATAGCGGTTCTTTGCAAAGAACCGCTATTTTTATACAAATTCACTATTTTTCCTTACACAAGGAATGTAGCCACGAGCGCAAGAATTGCATAGAACTCGGGGAACGCAGCGTAAATCATCGTGTTGGTCTGTACATCGTGTCCCTGTGAGATACCCACGATACCGTTGGCACAAACCTGTCCCTGACGGATAGCAGAGAACAAGCAAACCAAACCCACGCCGATACCTACACCGAACCACAAAGTACCGGTCTCGGCGTTAACCTTGCCAAAGTGAAGCAAGAAAGCCAAGAAACCATAAAGACCCTGTGTAGCGGGCAAAGCCGACAAAATCATGTAACCGGCCGATTTTGAAGCATCCTTCTTCAATGCACCCTCGGCAGCATTACCGGCAATTGTTGTACCATAGCAGCTACCAATACCAGCGAGTCCCAACATAAGACCCATTCCCAAATAACCTAATAATTCGTTCATAATTGTGTTTTGTTTATTGTTATTAATTTATTATTTATTCTTGAAAGGTTTATATTCAACGCCCTTTCCGTCGTAACCGGCATTCTTGAAATACTCCACGAATGTAAGACGCAAAGGATGCACAAAAGCACTCAGGCACGACATTGCAATGTTCAATGTGTGACCAATGAGTATTATAAGACCAAAGCCTATCCAGCCGAACACCGCAGCGGCACCCTCCTGCCCCTCAACAAGCATAAGAGCAAGGCTGTTGAATGTCTGTCCCAACATACCGCCGGCAAGGCCAAGAGCAAACAGGCGAATGTACGAGAGAATATCTCCCAACAAACCCGATGCCATATTGTATGTATCCCAAAGACCGGCACCCACGTTGGCAAATACATTGCGGCGCAGGTTATTGAGCAGATAGATGCCCACTGCACCGATGCCTCCAACCGCTATGAGTGCCCATTTCGATACTTCGGCAGGAATTACACTCAGCAGCGAGAGCGTGCCCACAATGGTACCGCCCACAACAACAAGCCACCAGCCCCACACGCTCAACGACTCCTTTATGCCGTAGAACACTGTGCTGTTTATAGCCTTCACTGTCATAGCGATAGAGATGTGCACCACACCAATTGCAAGCGCAAGAATCATCTGCTTGTCATACTCCGAACCAAACAACTCCACCTTACCCGAAATGATGAACTCCTTCAACGCCTGGGGAATATTTGAGTCAATGAGACTTATTCCAAAGAATGTTCCGAGCACAGCACCGATAACGGTGGTGAAGATACCGAGCGTTATCACAAGGTTCATCATTCCCGCCATATCCTTTCCGAGCTTGCTCTTCAGCAAGAAGCCCAGGAGAATAAGAATGAGACCGTAACCGGCATCACCCATACAGAAGGCGAAGAACAACGAGAAGAAAGGAGCCACAATGGGAGTGGGATCGAAGTCGGTTCCACTGGGCATACCATACATTTTCGTGAGCATCTCGTACATGCGTGTAAACGAGTTGTTCTTGAATTTCACAGGTACGTTGTCGCCCAATTTAGGCTTTGTAATCTCATAGAAGACACTCTCCTTTTCGAGCATATCCACAAGAGCCTGCTTTTCGTCCTCGGGAACCCATCCCTGCAACAACAGCAATTTGTCGCCCGACACCTTTTCGCCGCTCAAAGCCACGTTAGAAAACTCCATTTTATGGCCGAGCGCTGCAAGGCCGGCCTCGACAGCCGCTTTATTCGCGCAGGCAAATTTCTCAATGGCAGCCTCTTTCTCTTCAATCTCGCGCATAATACTCTGCGCCTCCTCTTTGAGGGCCGACAACGATGCGGTGGGCAATTTTGCAACCTCGGCATCAATATCTACCATTTCGCCACCCTTGGTAACGGTTACAAAATAGAGTTTTGCACCCTGTGAAGCAACCTGCATTGCGTTGTACTGCTCGCACCACTCCTGCTTGAATCCTTTGGGGCTTGTGATAAAGAATTTTATATCATAGCCTGCAGCCGACAGCTTTTCGAGCAACGAAAAATCGAAATCGCCCCAGGGAGCAATTGTCGCAATATCCTTTTCAACCACCTGCAAAGCAACCTTCAGCTGCTCCACCTCGGCAAAAAGTGCATCGGCCTTGTCGAGCAATTGCAAAGCATCACCCGCCACAGCAGTTGCTGCGCTTTCACAAGAATATCTTTCCAAGCGTTTGAGAGTGCGTTTGTAACGCGCCGAAAGAGCAACCATCTTCTGAACCTCGGCATCCTCGGCAGCACCGCCGGCACGCTCTTCAACGTGCACAACGCCCACGCTGCGCAGACGCGAAAGGAACTCCTCATACTCCTTATAATATATAAGAAGCGTAACTTTGTTCATCTTAGTTATCATTCTCGGCCTCCTCTCTCTGTTCGAGCAACGACTTGAGAATCTTCTGCGACGACTTCGACAGGTTCTCCTCGTCCTCCATAAATCGTTTAATCTTTCTTATCGCATCCTGGTAGCCCGGAATCTGCACCTTTTCAAAGAGGTTCACCTTTTGGGTGGTCTTTTTACGTGCAATTTCAAGCAACACCAGCTTGCGGTTGAGCAATTCACGGCGAATGGCCGTCATTGCCATCTGCTTCAATAGTTCAATTCCGTCGGCAAACCATTTGGGCGAGTTGAAAAGACTGTATGGAGCAACCACGAAGTCGGCGTGCTGCAATATAGGCACTCTCACACCGGCCACCTTCTGCAGGGTTATGGAAACATCGCCAATCTTCACAAGAGAGGCATCGAATTCGTTCCACAGTGCAAAAAGGGCACGATACTGTTCGAGCTGCCTTGCATACTCCTCGTCGTGCTTCATCATTTCAGTCTTACACGCCTTCACCTCAATGCGCAACGCACTCTCCTTGTTCTTTATGATAGGCAGTGTGCGCACACGCATCTTCAGCTGCTTTTCGAGATGTTGAAGCGAAGTTTTGTTATATTGAAATGCAATCATTTAGCGTTTTTCTTGGGTTTATTTCTTCCAATAAGTATCCACAAGTTCCTGGCGGATGTTAACCTCCTCGGGCTTGAAATATTCGGCAAAGAGGCCCCAGGTAACGTCGAGCATCTCGGTGGTGTTGAGGTTGACGTCTATGGCAAGCAACTTGTCGGAATACTCCTTTGCAAACGACAGCGTACGCATATCGTAGTCGGTAAGGTCGAAACCGTTCTCCATTTTTGTTTTTGCATTGGCCGCGTCGGCATAGAGGCGCACCGCAGCATTCATCACCTGGGGGTGGTCCTTACGGGTCTTTTTACCCGCAACAAGCTGTTTCAAACGTGAAAGCGAACGGAAGGGATCGACAACCACCTTACCGATATCACTGTCGCGACGCAAGAAGAGCTGACCCTCGGTAATATAACCTGTGTTATCGGGTACAGCGTGAGTAATGTCACCACCCGACAATGTTGTTACGGCAATAATGGTTATTGAACCGCCTGCAGGGAACTGCACTGCCTTCTCGTAAATCTTCGCAAGGTCACTATAGAGCGAACCGGGCATAGAGTCCTTCGAAGGAATCTGGTCCATACGGTTCGACACGATAGAAAGCGCATCGGCGTACATTGTCATGTCTGTGAGCAGCACAAGAACCTTCTGATTCTTCTCCACCGCAAAATACTCGGCAGCCGTAAGTGCCATATCGGGGATAAGCAGACGCTCAACGGCGGGGTCCTCTGTTGTGTTCATAAAACAGATGATGCGGTCGAGTGCGCCGGCGTTCGAGAAGAGGTTCTTGAAGTAGAGGTAGTCGTCGTTGGTCATACCCATACCACCAAGAATAATCTTGTCGGTCTCGGCACGCATTGCCACGTTGGCCATCACCTGGTTGTAAGGCTGGTCGGGGTCGGCGAAGAAGGGAATCTTCTGGCCGGTAACAAGCGTGTTGTTAAGGTCGATACCTGCAATACCCGTAGCAATGAGCTCCGAAGGCTGTTTACGACGCACAGGGTTCACCGAAGGACCACCAATCTCCACCTCCTTACCCTCAATCACGGGGCCGCCGTCAATGGGGTCGCCGTATGCATTGAAGAAACGGCCGGTAAGCTGGTCACTCACCTTTAGCGAGGGAGCCTTGCCCATAAACACCACCTCGGCATTAGTGGGGATACCACCGGTACCCTCGAACACCTGCAAAGTAACCTCGTCGCCCATAATCTTTACCACCTGGGCGAGTTTTCCATTAACGGTGGCAAGTTCGTCATATCCGACGCCTGTTGCCTTGAGCGAGCAGGTAGCCTTTGTAATGGAGTTTATCTTTGTATATATTTTCTGAAATGCTTCTGTTGCCATAATACTGTTTATTTAATCATTAAGCCTTGCGAGTTTCCAACAACATTTCAAGCTCGGCCACATAGTTGCTGTATTTTTCCGACTTGTACTCCGAGTAGTTCATCTGCTTGCAGATGTTGATAACCTTTTTGAAGAAATCGGTTACCTGCTGGAAATTATCGAAATTGAACTCCGAGCGGCAGATATCGGTTACAATATCGAGCATAGCCTTCTGTCGCTCAAGGGGTGTAACAGCGTCAATCTCGTCGAAAGCATCCTGCTGCAACACAACAAAGTCAATGAGCTCGGCCTTCCAGAATGTAACGTGATACTCCACGGGCACACCGTCGTCACCAAGAATGTTAATCTGCTCGGCAATCTCCTTACCGCGCAACAGACGTGTTTTAGCCTCGTTCACCATCTCAATCCAGTCGCCACCGATGAGAGTAGAAATATACTCGCCGAATTCGGGGTATTCAAGATATTTAGAATATGAATCGATGGGGTTCACCGCAGGGTAACGTTTCTTGTCGGCGCGCTCCTGCTCAAGAGCATAGAAACAACGTGCAACCTTTTTTGTATTCTCGGTTACAGGCTCCTTGAGGTTACCACCCGCGGGCGACACCGTTCCAATGAATGTAATAGAACCAATCTCGTCGTTGTTCAGCACCACATAACCTGCGCGGCTGTAGAAGTTTGCGATAATCGCCGAAATATCCATAGGGAACGCATCGGGACCGGGGAGCTCCTCCATACGGTTCGACATCTCACGCAACGCCTGTGCCCAACGCGATGTCGAGTCGGCCATGAGAAGAACGCGCAAACCCATTGCACGATAATACTCGGCAATTGTCATTGCGGTGTAAACCGAAGCCTCACGGGCAGCAACGGGCATATTTGATGTGTTAGCGATAATGATTGTACGCTCCATAAGCTTGCGACCGGTGTGTGGGTCTACAAGTTCGGGGAACTCGGTGAAGATTTCCACAACCTCGTTGGCACGCTCACCACAAGCAGCAATAATTACGATGTCGGCCTCGGCCTGCTTCGAAATAGCGTGCTGCAACACAGTCTTTCCTGTACCGAAGGGGCCGGGGATGAAGCCCGTACCACCCTCTACAATGGGGTTGAGAGTATCGATGGTGCGCACACCTGTCTCGAGCAATTTGAAGGGACGGGGCTTGTTCTTGTAGTCGCTCATAGCAACACGCACAGGCCACTTCTGAATCATATTGAGCTCTTTCTCCTCGCCCTCCTTGTTTGCAATCACCGCAATAGTATCGGTAATCTTGTACTCTCCGGCGGGAGCTATCTTTTTCACTGTCCACTCACCCTCGAGACCGAAGGGAGCCATAATCTTCAAGGGTTGGTGGTTCTCCTCCACGCTACCCAACCAGCCTGCAGCACCCACAGTGTCGCCGGCCTTTACAAGAGGCTCGAAGTGCCATATCTTGTCCTCGTCGAGGGGGTTGGTGTAATCGCCACGTTTCAGGAACACACCCTCCATCTTGTCGAGGTCGTTCTGCAAACCGTCGTAGTTTTTCGACAGCATACCGGGAGCGAGCGAAACCTCCAACATATGGCCGGTAAACTCCGCCTCTTCACCAATTTTCAAACGTCGTGTACTTTCGAACACCTGCACGTACACCTTTGCGCCGTTAATCTTGATGACCTCGGCCATCAAGCGGTCGCCACCGGTCTTAATGTAACATATCTCATTCTGTGCCACGGGGCCGTCAACGGCCAGAAGCACCATGTTCGATATTACACCGGTTACTTTTCCTTTTGTTGCCATATTTTATTTTTTAATTATTTCTAAACAGCGGGCAGCTCAACGCTACCTTTAATATCGTTAATGAGTTCGGTATATCGTTGCATACCCTTTTCGGCATCGAGCGCAGCCCAGCGAGCCACAATGTCGAGCTTTTGCAGGAACACAAAGAGCCTTTCAACGGTAAAGTAGTTGAATACCGAATTTTCATCGAGCCACGCCCAGCGAAGCTCGTCAATCTGGTGCTCACGCTCCTGCAATTTATCATTCTCGCTAAGGCGTTGCACCGTTTCAAGGTACTCAAACGTGCCTGTGAGGCCAAAATCGCGTGCACCCGATGTGCGCAACGCTGCGGCAATCTCGCCCTCGCCCACCACAACATCGGCAACCGGCATTTTGTATTTTCGTGCCATAATGGCCACAAGCAGGTTGTTGATGTCGAGGTTGAATGTAAACCACTCTGCGAGGAATTTATTTTTCGAAGATGTTGCATAGGCATAATAGCGTGCGCTCAGTATGTCGCTCCACATAATGCCCTCGGCCTGCTCGGTTGCAAAGTAATACTCCAGGAAGTCGTATATATAAGCGGGCACGTTCTTGTCGCGCGCATCGCCATTCTTTGCAGCCTCAATTATGGCAAGCAGCTCGTCGGCCGTGTAGCACCCTGTGCGTTCAATGGGCGCCTCGCTACCCTCTTTCAGCAACCTGATGATATTTTCGTTATCCCAGGCAAGGAAAAAGAGGTCGATGCACTTCGCATCGTCGGCCGCAAGCAACGGGTAGATGTCCTCCTTGAAATTATCAATGGAGTAAGCCACCTTGCTGCCGTCAAAAGCAATATCGGGCAAGCCTGCAACTAAACAGTGATAGCTTGCCATTGCTTATGAGAATAAAAGTTCAACCATCTGGGGACGCAAGAAAGCCTTGAAGAACGACTCGAACTCGCCTGCACCGAAATTAACCTTGTAAGAACCATCGGCAGGAGCAATTGCAAACGATGTCTTCACGCCGTTCACCTGTTTAATCTCCACACCTTTGTCAAGGAGGTTCTTAGCCTTTGCTGCAAAGAAAGCCTTGAGCTCGGCAGCCTCGGCAGCCGAAATCACAACGGGCTCGTTGGCGCTCCAGCGCTCGGCAATCTTCACCAAGAGCAGTTTGAGTGTATCACCGGCAACAGCCTCACCAACAGCAGCCTTAACAACAGTGTCGGTTACAATTGTTGCAGCCTCCGACTTGAGAGCTCCAACAGCCTGTGCACCATAAAGTTTCAACTCCGAACGGGTGTTCGCATCCAACTCGCGTGCGCTCTTTTCGGCAGCAGCCACAATAGCGTCGGCCTTTGCCTGCGCCTCGGCAATAACAGTTGCAGCTTTTGCCTGCGCCTCGGCAATAATGCGTTCGGCCTCGGCATTGCCTTTTTCAACGCCCTCGGCATAAATTTTTTCGGTCAGTTCTTGAATTTTGTTCTCCATAAAATAAATATATTAACATTATTTTCTTTCCAGTCTCATCAACCGCGTTTTTGAAATATTCGGACACAATGTTGTAATACAAGACATTAACATACACTCCACCCGTCACAGCACACAAAATGTGGCACAAGCGCAGTTTTCCTTGTTACAAAAGTAACTAAAATTATCTGTTTTTTCATATTGTTTCACAAGAATTAAACAAATAAATGTTTTTTTTCGACACCACCCACGTTTATGTGTTGTATTTCATTGCAAAAAGACAAGCGAAATACTTAATATCCACAAAAAAAGGCTCAACAATTGTTGAGCCTAAATGAACTGCACCGGCAGAATAGCAAAGGATTACGCCTCACCCGCTTTGAGCCGCTCGCTCATTTCGTCGGTAGCATCCTTTGTCCATTTCATATATGCCGCAAACCACTGGGACACGGGTTTCAGAATGTCCTCTTCGTACTTTGCGCGGTCATCCTCGCAAACCACAGGATAGTTCAGCAGTATTGCCGTAAACTTTTCAATGGTACCTGTAATAATTTCAGCCTGGAACTCAATATAAGCCAGGTTTGTACCCAAATTACCGGTGTGCCCGGGCAACACCTCAACAATTCCGGTGGTGGGTGTGTGCAAAAGAGTGCTACGGCATATCAAACGGTCGCCACCGGGTTCGTGGTCACCACCACTCAGCCAAGCCACAATAGGGAGGGTAAGATCAATTTTATACTCCTTTTTCATAGTTTTGAAATTAGTTTTTTATAATCAATTGAAAAAGACACTGCGCCAACGCGTTTTGCCAAAGAATAGACCGGGCCGTTACATATTCCCGGCTATCATCGAACAAAAATAATCATTTGTTTTGAAATTCAAAAACAATTGTCGGACATCTGTCAATCATTGCCATACGTTTGCAACAATACATCATTCTGCAAGCGACGCAAACGGCGGCACTGCTCGCCGCTTATGGGCACGCGCTCCACTGCATCCACCCATTGGAAAGCATCACCTGTATAACGCCTCACGCTGTAAGTGACCTTCATCACCGGGTGCAAAGTATCGCTGTCAATAAGTTCAATGTTGTAATACGACGGAGCAAAGCTGCCTATGGCCGGCAGACGCGCCTCCCCGGCAAAAGGCAAAATGTTGGAAATGCGCATTTCCTGCTCGCCGGCTGCACGCTCTCCCGCGCTGCGGTGGCAAGAGTGTAGCAACAACACTGCAATAATCATTAACAAACGAGCCATCCTCATTATCGTAATCCATAATAAGGAACACCCGAAAGTATCAAATTGTTCAGACTTCCTCCTCTACATTAGCAAATTTTTCCCAAATTCGTGCAAAACCATACTCTCCGACGCACCCACACGGCACAAATAATTTCGCCGCAGCATACACTTGTGCGTCGGCAATGTCGGCCGAACACATAGGCGCAGCCTCGCACTTCACGTGCAGCTCGCGCAACGACGAACAACTGCGGAACGCCTGCTCGCCCACTCCCACCACTGCGGCAGGAATTGTAATACTCTCTATCGACGAACAATTATAGAACGCCCCGTAGCCAATGTTCAGCACGCCGTCGGGCAAAGTAACCGTTCGCAGCGAGGTACAACCGGCAAGCACTCCCTGGTCGAGCATATTTACACCCGCAGGCAGTTCAAAGGCAACAAGCGAGGAACAACCCCAGAAAGCACCTTTTTTGAGCGACACCAGCGACTGCGGCAATTCAATGCCCGCAAGCGACGAACAGTCGCGGAACGCCCACCCTTCGATAGAGAGCAACCCTTCGGGCAACGAAATTGTTTCAAGCGACGAGCAGCCACAGAAGGCATACTCACCAATGCTGTCTACATTCGGCCCCACCGACACGCAACGCAACGCCTTGCAACCATCGAAAAGCGAAGGTTCAATATTCACCAGCGAGTCGGAAAGAAAAACCTTGCACAAAGCCGTGCACGCGGCAAAAGCCTCGCGCCCCACCACAATTACACCGTGAGGCAACAGCACCTCGGCAAGCGCGCAACAACCCTTGAAAGCACGCATACCTATAATGTGCACCGCTTCGCCCATCGTCACACTCTGCAGCGCCGTGCAACCCTCGAACGCCGAAATTCCAATGCTCTCCACCGCCGCTCCAATCCTCACCGCAGTGAGCGCATCGCACCCGGCAAAAGCCTCATCAAGAATTTCGGTAACGCGGTAAGTGGTATCACCAGCAATCACCGTTTCGGGGATAACAACCTCGCCCGCAAAGGGCACATCGTTCTTTGTAACCGTAGCCATGCAATCGGCATCGTTCAACAAATAAGGTATTCCGTCTATTTTTATTATCATATTATTTACCGGTAAATTATGGAACAAGCAATGAGCTGTCGCCGTAGCTCAGAAAGCGAAAATCGTGGGCAAGGGCATAATCATATATTGCGCGCCAGTTACCCTTTACAAACGCCGACACAAGCAACAGCAACGTGCTCTTGGGCTGGTGGAAATTTGTCACAATAGCCTTTACAATGCGGAACTCATACCCCGGCGCAATCATTATCTGCGTGTGCGCGTGCAACGCCGGCAACTCGCGCGCCTTGAGATAATCGACAAGCGCCTGCAACGCATCGGCAGCCGGCAAAGTGTGCTCGCCGGTGTAAGGCTGCCACTGCCCCACGTGCAACTCCTCGGGAGCAATCAACGGGTTGTTGTGCACCGCCTCACCCATAAAATAGAGACTTTCGAGCGTGCGCACCGACGTTGTGCCCACCGCCACCGCATTACAGCCGGCAGCTATGAGTTTTTCGAGCAGCTCCACACGCACCTCAATATACTCTTCGTGCATCTCGTGCTCGGCAATCACCTCGCTCTTCACAGGCTTGAAAGTACCCGCACCCACGTGCAAGGTAACCTCGTCGCAGCAAACTCCCGCACCGCGCAGAGCCTCAAAAACCGCAGGCGTAAAATGCAATCCCGCAGTGGGAGCAGCCACCGAACCCTTCACCTTCGAATACACTGTCTGGTAGGTTGTAATGTCACTCTCCTCGGTGCGACGGTTCAAATAGGGAGGAATGGGAAGCTCACCCGCCGCCTCAAGAATTTCGGCAAACGAGCAGCCACCGTCCCACGAGAAACGCACAAGGTTCACGGCCGCAGCATCGCTCACGCGCTCCACGCACAAAGTAACCTCAGCGCCGGCAACAACCACCTTCTGGCACAACACGCCACTTTTCCAGCGCGCCGAATTACCCACAAGACACTGCCACACACACTCACCCGTCTGCTGGAAAATAAGCTGATAATCGGCAGGAGCGTGAGGCTCCAGGCAAAAAATCTCTATTGTGGCACCCGTCTCCTTCTTAAAACGCAAACGCGCCTGAATAACCTTTGTATTATTGAAAATCATAAGACTACCCGCGGGAATGTGCTCGGGCAACGACGAGAAAACATCCTCGCTCACCGCCCCACCCTTGTAGAGCAACAGTTTCGACTGGTCGCGCTGCGCAAGAGGATATTTTGCTATTCTCTCGTCGGGCAACGGGTAATCATATTCGGCAATTGCAATTTCCTGAACCTTTTTCATATCAATATTTCCCTGCATACAGGGCTTTTTTATTCCAAGCGCGAAGATAGTATAATTAAACCACAAACAACGCAACTCACCCACATAAAAACAGAAATGCCGCTTTTCACAAAGCAGCACTCCCAACATTTACTAAACAACTAAGAAAAAACTATACTATCATAATTGATATTTCATAGAATATGTACTTGCAAATATATCATACATTTCGAAAAGAAAAAAGATTTTCACAAAAATATGCAAGTAAATTTAAAAGAATCTATAAGACATACGCTACAAAAACATTGACATAAAATTCACCTTCTGTATTATTTCACTCCCATTGCGTGTAAAAATATTTTTATCCACTCGTTTATAAAACATTCTCTCTCCTTTAACAATATTAAAAGAAGACCTCCAATATAAATTGCAATCGTTGCAAAAAAACCGAAGTTTATTTAGTATTTTCTCGTTCATTTGTTATTATATTTGCATACAAAGTTTGCGATTATTGATTGCAATTGTGTCAGTAAAAAGAAACTTTTATTTGCTCATTTGCTAAATTATCGCAAAGTCCTACGCCGATAGTTCTATCTCCCATGGAGAAGAACGGGAGGGTGGGACAAGACATATGAAAAAGGCGTTTACTACGCTTTGGTTTTGACGTTCTGAAACTTCGCAACTTTCAAATTGTCTGTCAAAAACAAAGCAACGTGGATGCCCCGTAGGTGTGTTATATACATACCCCAAATACCGTACAGCCATTGGAGTATCCGTACCCCACATGGTAACTATTGGTATAGAGGTTGTGTTATACATATCGGCGTGGGGCTTATGCGTTGCTCGTTTCGACA
>JAZTWX010000015.1:0-42804 GCA_045636125.1 Bacteroidaceae bacterium | reverse complement strand
AGATATCTCACATACGTTCGATATGACACATACGCAGTGTTTTCTAAAAATGGGTCAACTGCTATATTATTAGCAAGCTTTGTTTGAATCGCGAATCTCTGTGCCGGCGCTTTGCTGCGCAAAAGGGCAATAAAGAATTTAATTAATTGAGAGAATAGCCGCAAAATAGCACCGAGAACTTTATAGAAAGCACGTTCACTCCCCTCCGTCACTGCACTACGTTTGTGACACCTCCCCTCTGTAAACAGAGTGGCGGAGCTAAAATACTCCCAACCCACCAAGAAATTAAAGAGCAAATAAACCTCGCGTTACTCATTTACATCAGCAACACCACACATTTACGCAATAAAAAAAGCGTCTCTTGCAGCAAGAGACGCCTTATAATATAAAAGGAATTGTAATCACTTGTCACCCATAATGCGCGCGGCAAGCTCAAAATCCTCGGGATAATCAATATCAACACCCTCAACAGGACCAACAAGAGCCATATAAGGATTATAACCCACACGACGATGCTCGCGCTGCCACATTTCGCGGCCAAAAATATAGAAAGCACTTGTTTCAACGTACACAGGTTCAATAGTCTGCGTGCGGGGGATGCTTGTGGGCGAATAGTTCAGCGGCTTGCCCTCGTACCACGCGAAAGTTTGAATTTTCTGCGCCGAGAAAGCCGAATCGTAACGCCCCGACTTTACTGCATCAACAGCTGCAGCTATTGTTTCGGGCTTTATGAACGGAGATGTTGTGTGGGCCAGCATATATACATCGGCCTCTACATCGCGCACAAAAGCATCGTAAATTTCCTCGCCAAGCGCAGTGTCGCTGTCGAGCGCCGTAGAACGCTTGAGCAGTTTCACGCCCGCGGGAAGATAAGGGAGTACCTCGTCGCTGCTGCAATAGACATAGACCTCGTCTATCTGCTCAACCTGCACAAGTGTTTCAAGCAAGTAACACATCATAGGCTTGCCGCCCAGGAGTTTAAGGTTCTTGCCCACCACTCTCTTGCTGTTGAGGCGGATGGGCACAAAAGCTACCACTTTCATATCAAATGCAACTAAAGGTATCGATTACGCCCACAAGCTCGCCGTCGGAATTTACCACAATGAGCGAGTGGATATTGTGCTCGCGCAGAATTTTTTCGGCAGTCGCGAGTTTCGCATTTTCGTTTATTGTCTTGGGGTTTTTGCTCATAAGTTCCTCCACTGTGAGCTGGAAGAATATATCCTGGCGGTACTGCATTGCGCGGCGTATATCACCATCGGTTACAACGCCAAGGATTTTACCCTCCTCGACCACAATGGCTATCCCCATCTTCGTGCTGCTTATTTTGAGCAACGCGTCGCTCACCTTCGATGCGCGGGTTACAATGGGAAGGTCGGTTGTAATCATATAGTCCTTTACACGTGCAAGCAAGCGACGGCCGAGCGAGCCACCGGGGTGGAACTGCGCAAAATCGGCAGCCTTGAAACGGCGCACGGTCATAAGGGCGCAAGCAATTGCGTCGCCCATAGCCAGCGTAGCTGTGGTGGACGATGTGGGAGCAAGGTTAAGAGGACAGGCCTCGCGCTCCACTGCAATGTTAAGGTGACAGGCCGAATATGTTGCAAGCAACGATTTGGGGTTACCCGACATTGAGACAATGGGGATATTGCGCTCGGTAAGCATTGGGATGAAACGCAACAGTTCGTCGGTCTGGCCCGAATTCGAGATAGCAAGCACAACATCGCCCTCGGTGAACATTCCCAGGTCGCCGTGAAAGGCATCGAGGGGGTTAACAAAGAATGCAGGAGTACCGGTGCTGGCAAGCGTAGACGCTATCTTTGCACCAATGTGGCCCGATTTTCCCACGCCCGTTACAATGAGCTTTCCCTTACTCTCGTATATAATCTCTATTGCTCTTGTAAAATTGTCGTCAAGATTGGGGATGAGGTTGAGAATAGCCTCCGCCTCGTCTTGAAAGCATTTTTTTGCAACGCTGATTACATCTGTCATATTATAATTGTTTTGTGTTTTAACCGTTTATGCCCCGCAAAAAACTTCACGCGGCAACAAAGTTTTCATAAATACAGTGCGAAGATACAAACAAATTACGAAAATTGCCGAAATATTTCCATTTTATTATGTTACAAAAAGGCGGTATGCTGTATAAACAGCATCGGCGCGCGTATATAAAAGGCCATCGATACCCAAAAAAGAGTGACCAAAAAGCAAAAGAGGGTAACTTTTTTGTCACCCTCTTTTGCATATAACGATTAATTACTGTCCGTTTCAACGGCGGCCACGGCCCGAACCGGCAATCATCGCCGCAAGCGACTCGTTAAAGGCACGCTCGGCAGACAGTTGCTCAATGGAGATGTGCATACGGTAATTCCATTTGTGGTCGCGGTTCGAGGGCACGTTTATGCGCTCGGCATCGGCATCGGGCAGGCGCAAACGCTCGTCCATTGCCATTATATCCTGCCAAGCAAACAGTGCAAAGGCCGACGGCGAGTGCAGGTGCTGTTCAACGATGGCACGCGCAATGGAGCCGCTCATTTCGGCGGGAGCATCGCCACCCTGCCCAAGCACGCAGTTGTAGAAATGTGTCGACAGGGCCGCATCCTCTTTCCACCAGCCACGCAAGGTGGTCATATCGTGGGTCGAGGGGGTTGCCACCGAGAGATAGGGATAACATTCGGGGCGGGCAAACACCTCGCCATAGAGCTTGGGCATACGCTGGATTTCGAGCGAGAGGATTTGCAGGTTTTTCATAACCCAAGGCACGCAGGCGGGAATCATTCCAAGGTCTTCGCCGCAAGCGGTCATTGTAGTGGAGCCTATAACGGGAGCGAGCTTGCGCATTCCCTCCTCGAACCACTGCATTGTGTGGCGGTGGTAGTAATATTGCTCATAGATGCCGTCGTAGGCTATGCGCTGCTGCTCGGTCAACCGGCCATAGGCCGCAGTGTCGCTTCCCAAGATGCGTGGCACGAATTTTCCGGGCTCTTTATTGTCGGGCAAGAAGAGCACGCTGCCGTAGAGGTCGAGAAGAGCCTTCTTCAAATTTTCGGGGAATTTTGCACTGCATTTATCGTATATCTCGTAGGCAAGAGCCGACGCGCCTGTTATATGCTTTTTGAAAAGATAGGTCTCGCCGGGCTGCTCGTCGAAGAAAAGGTCGACAAGGGTTTTTACCCTGCGGGGGAAGAGTTCCTTGAGTTTATCGGCCGTAATATAGGGCAACAGGTGGCAATCCTGCAATTCAAAGCCTGCTGCCGCAAGCTCCTCGCGGGTGTAGGGCTTGTTGGGCGAGAAGCTGCCCGAAAGACCGCTCACCGCAGTGTGGGGAATTTCCCAAATGCGGAAGAAGCCAAGAACGTGGTCTATGCGATAAGCGTCGAAGAATTTCGACATATATTGCAGGCGGCTGCGCCACCAGCGGTAGCCGTCGAGCTGCATAACATCCCAGTTATATGTGGGGAAGCCCCAGTTCTGGCCATCGGCAGCAAACATATCGGGCGGTGCACCGGCCGACACCTGCAGGTTGAATTGGGTGGGCTCGCACCACACATCCACTCCATTGGGAGCAACGCCAATGGGAATATCGCCTTTGAGCGCAACACCCACCGAATTGGCATACTCGTGAGCTGCGCAAAGCTGGGTATAAAGCTCATACTGCACCCAAGAGTAGAAATCAATTTCGCGTGCAGCTTCGGGGTATTCGGTAAGAAGTTCCTTTTCGGTATTTTCGTTGTAATTGCGGTATTTTCCCCACTCCCATATGCAGCTGTGCAGGCGGGCTGTGAGGAAACGGAATATGGCATAGGGGCGCAACCAGCCTTTCTGTTCGGCAAAGAAACGACGGCAGCCTTCGGAGGCAAGCAACTCGCCACCCTGCTCATTGAAAAGCTCGCGCAGATATTTCATTTTCAGCGCATAGACAAGCGAGTACTGCACTGCGGCAGCGTCGTTGAGCTTTGTGCGGTGAGTCTCGTAGTAACGGTTGCTCTTTTCGCGCTGCAGAGGGGGCAACTGCGACATATCCATGTAAATGGGGTTGAGCGCATACACCGAAACGCAGTTATAGGGGTAAGAGTCCTCGTCGCCACCAAAGATTGTGGTGTCGTTTATGGGCAGCAACTGCAGAATATTCTGCCCTGTTGCGGCGAGCCAAGAGGCCATAGATTTTATATCGCCAAAATCGCCCACGCCCCATCCCTTACCCGAACGCATTGAGAAGAGAGGGATAACCGTTCCTGCCAAGCGTATCTTTTCGGCAGGGAAGGAGATTTCACCTAATGTATATACGTGCGCAGTTGAATTGTCGCAGGGCGGGAGGGTTATTATGCGGTTCTCACCCTCTTCCCACGCAACATTTTCGGCGGGGCCGGCCTTTATTATCTTGAAATAGATGCAGCTGTTGTAAATATCTTCGGCATCGACGGTGACGCTCCACAAATTGGGCTCCACCTGCTGCATTACAGCTGCCGCCGACGGTTGCCAACCGCCAAGCACAGGAGCTTCGCCGCAAACGGCAAGCGTTTCGCCCTCGCTCACGCCCGTTGCATAAACGGTTATTGTGAGGCTGCGGTTGTACCAATTGACAGCGGGGGCAGCCTCCACGGGTGCCTGCTTGTCGAAAAAGCGGAAAAGGTTGGTTTGTGTGTAGTGCCCCACTGGTGAGTCTACCCACACATCGTGCACTATATAGTTATTGTTCACGCAATTGACATTGAGCGTGTGAGGCGTTGCAGCCCACTCGCCACGTGCCACACGGCCGTCGCGCACAAGGCGATAGCCATAAGAGAGCGACGATGTTTCAACGGGTAATTCAAACGTGGCGCGCCACTTGTCGCCACCTTCGAGGCGCATAGGAACAACAAGTTCCCCACCCTGCGAGGGGCGGCATAGAATTTCCATTGAACAATCTTCTTCGGCTCTGTATCTTACAATGAGAGTAATGATTTTCATAAAAAACATAAAGTGGTTGAGAACGCGAATTTACAAAAAAATATCATCTAAGCAGCATTCAAAAGCATTTTGTCACATTTTCGACACTTTTTTAATATTTTTAGCGGAGCGCGAGCGAATTATGTTGTTTATTTTTACGTTTATAAAATAAAATAATTATTTTTGCCGATTAGAATGGGCGTATAGCACGCCCCGCTGCAGCCCAAAGAAAGGCGCGGCAATATTAACCTTAAAAACAGTACAACAATGAGTGATAGATTATTTATTTTCGACACCACCCTGCGCGACGGAGAACAGGTTCCCGGTTGCCAGCTGAACACCGTTGAGAAAATTCAAGTGGCAAAGCAGCTGGAGATGTTGGGTGTTGATGTCATTGAAGCGGGCTTCCCCATTTCGAGCCCGGGAGACTTCAACTCGGTTATTGAAATTTCAAAAGCCGTAACGTGGCCCACAATATGCGCCCTCACACGCGGCGTTGAAAAGGACATCGACGTTGCAGTGGATGCTCTGCGCTACGCAAAGCACAAGCGTATACACACAGGTATAGGTACATCCGATTCTCACATACAGTACAAGTTCCGTTCGACACGCGAGGAGATTATAGAGCGTGCCGTTGCAGCGGTAAAGTATGCAAAGAAATATGTCGAGGATATTGAGTTCTATGCCGAGGATGCAGGCCGCACCGACAACGAATATCTTGCCCGCGTGGTAGAGGCCGTTATCAAGGCCGGTGCCACAGTGGTAAATATCCCCGACACCACAGGATATTGCTTGCCCAGCGAGTATGGAGCAAAGATAAAGTACCTTATGGAGCACGTCGACGGCATACACAAGGCCATTATTTCGACACACTGCCACAACGACCTCGGTATGGCAACAGCAAACACCCTTTCGGGCGTTATGAACGGTGCGCGCCAGGTAGAGGTTACCATCAACGGTATCGGCGAGAGAGCGGGTAACACCTCGCTCGAGGAGATTGTGATGATTACAAAGTGCCACCCCACACTCAACGTGGAGACCAACATCAACACACAAAAGATATTCCCCACAAGCCGAATGATTTCGAGCCTTATGAATATGCCCGTTCAGGCCAACAAAGCCATTGTGGGACGCAACGCGTTTGCCCACTCGTCGGGTATTCACCAGGATGGTGTGTTGAAGGATGTGAGCACATACGAGATTATGAACCCCAAAGATGTGGGAATAGACGACAACTCAATCGTGCTCACCGCACGCAGCGGACGCGCAGCGTTGAAATACCGCTTGAGCGTGCTCGGTGTTACTCTTGAGGATGACCGCTTGAACGAGGTTTACGAGCAGTTCCTGCGCCTTGCCGACAAGAAAAAAGAGGTTAACGACGACGATATTCTGGTTCTCGCAGGAGCCGAGCGCAGCACCAACAAGGGCATCAAGCTCGACTACTTGCAGGTTACCACAGGCCTCAATTTACGCCCCGTTGCAAGCATCGGCGTGCGCATTGCCGGCGAGCTCTTCGAGGCTGCCGCAACAGGTAACGGCCCCGTGGACGCTGCCATCAAGGCCCTCAAGACCATTATCCGCCGCGAGATGATTCTCAAGGAGTTCACCATCCAGGCTATCAGCAAGGGAAGCGACGACATGGGTAAAGTACACATGCAGGTGGAGTACAACGACCGCCTGTACTACGGATTCGGTGCAAACACCGACATTATCAGTGCGTCGGTTGAGGCTTACATCGACTGTATAAACAAGTTCAACGAATAACTTAGGAGCAGGAGAAGATGAACACACTTTTCGACAAAATCTGGGACAAGCACGTTGTGCAGAAGGTGGAGGACGGCCCCACACAGCTCTACATTGACCGTCTCTACTGCCACGAGGTAACCTCGCCGCAGGCTTTCGACGAGCTTCGCAGCCGCGGGATAGGCTGTTTGCGCCCCGAAAAGATTTTCTGTATGCCCGACCACAATATCCCCACAAAGAACCAGGACAAGCCCATTGAGGACAGCGTGTCGCGCAACCAAGTGGACACTCTCACCAAGAATGCCGAGCAGTTCGGGCTCAGCTACTGGGGAATGAAACACCCCAACAACGGTATCATTCACGTTGTGGGCCCCGAGCAAGGACTCACCCTGCCGGGAATGACCATTGTGTGCGGCGACTCGCACACATCGACCCACGGTGCTATGGGTGCAATTGCATTCGGTATCGGCACAAGCGAAGTGGGTATGGTTATGGCATCGCAGTGCATTCTGCAACAGAAGCCCAAAGCAATGCGCATAAGCGTTGAGGGCAAGCTGGGCAAAGGCGTTACAGCAAAGGATGTTGCGCTCTACATTATGTCGCAAATGACAACAAGCGGAGCAACAGGCTATTTCGTGGAGTATGCCGGCGAGGCTATACGCTCGTTGAGCATGGAGAGCCGTCTCACACTGTGCAACCTCTCTATTGAGATGGGTGCGCGCGGTGGTATGGTTGCCCCCGACGAAATAACCTTTGAATACATTAAAGGACGCCCCTACGCACCCAAAGGCGAGGAGTGGGAAAAGGCCGTTGCCTATTGGAAGACACTCAAGAGCGACAGCGATGCTGTGTTCGACAAGGAATACACATTCCGTGCCGAGGACATTGAGCCGCGCATAACATATGGTACAAACCCCGGTATGGGAATTGGTATCACCGAGCCCGTGCCCACCGCCGACACTATAGACGAGGCGGGCCGCGCATCGTTCCTCAAATCGCTCGAATATATGAAATTCAACCCCAGAGAGAAGCTCTTGGGGCACCCCATTGATTATGTATTCGTGGGCAGCTGCACAAACGGCCGCATTGAGGACTTCCGTGCGTTTGCACAAATTGTAAAGGGCAAGAAAAAGGCCGACAACGTTACTGCGTGGATTGTTCCCGGCTCGTGGAGCGTGGCACGCGCAATTGTGGCAGAAGGTATTGACAAGATTCTTGCCGACGCCGGTTTCGAGATACGCGAACCGGGCTGTTCGGCCTGCCTTGCGATGAACGAGGACAAAGTGCCCGCAGGAAAATATTGCGTGTCGACAAGCAACCGCAATTTCGAAGGCCGCCAGGGCCCCGGCTCGCACACAATTCTTGCAAGCCCCTACGTTGCCGCAGCCGCAGCCGTAACGGGAGTTATTACCGACCCCCGCACTATGCTTTAACACAACAAAAAGCAACAGACTATGAAGAAAGAAAAATTCAACATACTCACCGACAGCTGCATACCCCTGCCGCTGGAGAACATTGACACCGACCAGATTGTACCCGCCCGCTTCCTCAAAGCAACCACCCGCGAGGGATTCGGCGACTTTCTCTTCCGCGACTGGCGTTTCGACAAAGAGGGCAACAAAATAGACTCCTTTGTAATGAACAACCCCAAATACAGCGGCCGCATTCTGGTAGCAGGCAAGAATTTCGGTTGCGGCAGCAGCCGCGAGCACGCCGCGTGGGCCATTGCCGACTACGGCTTCCGCGTGGTTGTTTCGAGCTTTTTCGCCGACATTCACAAGAACAACGAGCTCAACAACTTTGTGTTGCCCGTTGTTGTGAGCGAGGAGTTCTTGAAGGAGCTTTTCGCGTCGATTGACGAGAACCCCGCAACACAGGTAACAGTAAACCTCCCCGAACAGACAATCACCAACAACGCAACAGGCAAAAGCGAGAAGTTCGAGATTAACGGCTACAAGAAACACTGCCTTATGAACGGACTCGACGACATTGACTTTTTGCTCAGCAACAAGGACAAGATTGAGTGCTGGGAGGCAAAGAACAATTAACACACAAACAACAAAGACACTATGAATTTCAATATAGCAGTATTGCCCGGTGACGGTATAGGACCGGAGATTATAGCACAGGCGCTTGAGGTTACAAAGGCCATCTGCAACAAATTCGGCCACACAATGAGCTACAAGACAGGCCTTGTGGGAGCGTGTGCCATTGATGCAACAGGCAACCCCTACCCCGACGAGACACACGAGCTTTGCATGCAGAGCGACGCAATTCTTTTTGGTGCAGTGGGCGACCTCCGCTTCGACAACAACCCCAACGCAAAGGTGCGCCCCGAACAGGGCCTCCTCGCAATGCGCAAGAAGCTCGGTCTTTATGCCAACCTGCGCCCCGTAACCACATTTGAAGCACTCATCGACAAATCGCCCCTGCGCACCGACATTGTAAAGGGCACCGATTTTATGTGTATACGCGAGCTCACAGGCGGCCTCTACTTCGGACGCCCCCAGGGACGCAGCGAGGACGGCAAGGTAGCTTACGACACCTGCGTATATTCACGCGAGGAGATTGAGCGCATTGTAAAGCTCGCCTACGAGTATGCGATGAAGCGCAACAAAAAGGTAACTGTCATCGACAAGGCCAACGTGCTTGCAACATCGCGCCTGTGGAGAGAGGTTGCAAAGGAGATAGCGACCGAATACCCCGAGGTTGAGACAGAATTCATGTTTGTGGACAACGCCGCAATGCGCCTCATACAGTGGCCCACATCGTTCGATGTTATGGTGACCGAAAATATGTTCGGCGACATTCTCACCGACGAGGGCTCGGTTATCACAGGCTCGCTCGGTCTTCTCCCCTCGGCATCGGTGGGCGTGCACACATCGCTCTTCGAGCCCATACACGGTTCGTGGCCCCAGGCTGCAGGCAAGAACATTGCCAACCCCCTTGCCACAATCCTTTCGGCTGCAATGATGTTCGAGTACGCCTTCGGCCTTATGGAAGAGGGCAAGCTCATTCGCGAAGCGGTGAACGCATCTATGGAGGCTTGCGTGAGAACACCCGACATTCAGGTGGAGGGCGGTGCACAATATGGCACAAAAGAGGTTGGAGAGTGGATTGTGAACTACATCAACAACAAATAAGTGAAAAGCAAACGGTTTTTCATAAAATGCCTCATCGCGGTGCTGCTACTATGCATAGCAGCACCCGTCGCATTTGCCGCAGGCGAAGGGAAAAAGAGCTTCACCCTTGTGATTGACCCCGGACACGGCGGCACCGACCCCGGCGCACTGGGACGCAAAGCAAAGGAGAAGGATGTAAACCTTAGCGTCTCAAAGGCTCTTGCCAAAATGATTGAGGACGAGTACCCCGAGGTAAAGATAATCTTCACCCGAAAAACCGACGTGCAGGTTCCGCTCATACGCCGCGCCGAGATAGCAAACAAAGCGAAAGCCGACCTTTTCATTTCGATACACTCCAACGCATCGAAGACACGCACCGCCAACGGCTGCGAAACTTTCACGCTGGGTGCCGGCAGCAGCGCCGAGGCAAAAGCCGCGGCTATGTACGAGAACAACGTTATTCTGCTCGAGGATAACTTTGAACAGACATACAAGGGATTCGACCCGAAGTCGAGCGAGAGCTACATAATTTTTGAACTCATACGTAACCACGACACCGAAAAGAGCATCACCCTTGCCGACGCCGTGCAGAGCGGTATGGTGAAACGCAGCGGGCTACGCGACCGCGGTGTTTCATCGGCAGGTTTTCTGGTGCTGCACAAAACCGTTATGCCCAGCATTCTTGTGGAACTTGGCTTTATAAGCAACCGCAAGGAGGAGAGCGTGCTTGCATCGAAAAGCGGGCAAAAGAACCTTGCAAAGGGTATTTTTGAGGGCTTCAAGGAGTATTACCGCCTTTACGGCACAACAACCGCCAAGGAGAAGAGCTCAAAGAAAAAGAGCAAAGCAGCAACGGCTGCAGTAAAACCCGCTACCGAGCCCGTTGCGGCAACCACAAAAAAAGAGGCAGCGCAAAAGGGGCAGCCTGTGTTCAAGGTGCAGATACTCGCCTCGTCGACAAAGCTCACTGCAAAGGACTGCAGGCTGAAAGGCGTGAAGACCGACTACTACAAAGAGGGTGGAATGTACAAATACACCTGCGGCAACAGCACCGACTACAACGAAATTGCCGCGCTGCGCAAGAAACTGGCGGCAACATTCAAAGAGGCGTTTGTTATTGCATTTATAGACGGCAAAAAGGCCGACACGAAAAAGGCCATAGAAATTTACAAAAATCAAGCAAAATAATATGAGCAACAAGGTATTGAAAAAAGAGTTATTGGTGGGAGCCGTGGGCATTATAGCCCTGCTGCTCATTTACCTGATGATAAACTTTTTCAAGGGCATCAACCTTTTCAAGGATGGTGACACCTACTATGTGAAATTCAACAACATAGGACAGATTTCAAGTTCAAGCCCCGTATATCTCAACGGCTTTAAGGCGGGCAATGTGCAGCACATTTCATACGATTACGACAACATTGAAAACCTCATTGTAACCATTGAGATAGACAAGCGCCTGCGCCTGCCCGGCGGCAGCTATGCCGAAATCAACAACCATATGCTGGGCGGTAGCGACATAAGCATTATCACCGGCAAAGGTGAGGGATTTATTACCCCAGGCGACACAATAAAAGGACGCCTCAACAAGGGCGTTATGGGAGATATGGGCGACGTTGTACCCACCATTAACACAATGATTCCCAAGATCGATTCCATTCTTGTATCGCTCAACCGCATACTCGCAAGCCCCGCGCTCGACGCAACCATTGAGAACAGCGCACAGCTCACCGAGTCGCTGAAGACAACAACAAGCGAGCTCAACAGCCTGCTTGCAAACGATATTCCGCAAATAACGGAGCGCATTGTGAAGATTGAGGAGGATATTCTTGCCGTGTCGTCGCAACTGAGCGAAGCCGACTACAAGAAGATTGTTGCATCGCTCGAGGGTACAATCGCGAACCTCGAAAGCATAACAAGCACGCTCAACAAAGGCGAGGGAACAGCCGGGAAGCTCCTGAAGGACGATGCTCTCTACAACAAGCTCGACAGCACTTGCGAGGCAGCAAATGCACTGCTCACCGACCTCAAAAAGAACCCCAAGCGTTACGTTCATTTTTCAATTTTCGGCGGCAAGAAAGAATAAGAAAAGAGAGTTACCGGCTTTCAACGATACACCAATTTACAGCAAGAGGATGTCTCAAATTTGAGTCATCCTCTTGCTCTATTTTAGCAAACAGGAAACGAGGTTCAAGGCTTGCGTAACGCGGCAAACGGCTTAGCCGCTCCCATTATTTTTTGAAATACTCGCTGTGCAGCACTGCCCCGTCGCGGTCGACAACCACAAGACGATAATGGCCGTGAGGCAATGCCCGCACACCAACTCGGGTGGAGTAACGCTCCTCGCAAATGAGCTTGCCGCAAAGATCGTATACGCGCAACCGCTGGCCCCAAGAGAAAGGCTCGGGCAAGAGAATTTCAGTGGTGCGGTTGTAGAACGCCGGCACACTGCCGCGCGCCGCAACACTCTCGCGCCCGTAGGCATCGACAGCGGTAACGGCTACCGACACGGCCTTTCCTGTGCGGCAGGGCCACACAAAAACAGTATCGGCAAGGTTCACCTGCAACAGGTTGGCAGCATCATCAACATCCACACTGTCGCCGAATGCGGCATAGAGATTATAGCGCACGGCGGGGTGGTTCTCGGCTGCTGCCACACACTGCCACTCAATGCGCAGGCTGTCGCCCACCCTTTCAACGGAGAGGGGCGAGGGGGCGGCAGGCAACGGTGCCGTGGCCCACTCGAGAGGAGGCACAAGGGCCTTACCGCGATAGACAGCCGTGTAAATATCGGCTGCCGAGGCTGCATTTTCGTATATGTGGCGCGCACGGAAAAGCGCTGTTCCCGCTGCACCTGCCGCGCGGGTTGTGAAAAGCTGGCGCGAGAATTCCGTTGCGGGCCAACCGCCGTACTCGGGCAACAGGCGGTACACGCCCACACCGGGCACAATGTGACGGCCGTAGGAATTTTCCTGCCAATCGAGCACAAAGGGGTAGAAATTGTTACCGCGGAAATAGAGCATCGGGAAGAGAATATCCATAAAGCCGTCGCGCAACCAGTCTTGTGCCTCCTGGAACACCGTCTCGCGGGCGTTCCACCCTTTAGAGCTGTAAGCGGCAAGGTCGTGATACTTCCCAAGAGGGGCACAACTCACTCGCACCCACGGCTTTATGGCCTTGACCGTGTCGTGCACCATTTTTGCAATGCGGGTTACGTTGGCGCGTCGCCAGGAGGCCAGCGAGAGGCCGCCACCGTAACGGCGGTAGAGCTTTCCGTCGGGGTAACCGGTGGTGCGGTCGGGGTAACGCACATAGTCGAGGTGCAGGCCGTCGATATTGTATTTTTCTGTTATTTCGGCCACAAGATTGCATATATACACGGCCGTTTCGGGCTCGCCGGGCTCCATATACCAGCTGCCGTCGTAGAAGGTGCAGAGGCCACGTTTCTTGCGCGGGAGCGACTGCGAGCCCATACGCTTCACGTGATCGGCCTTACCGAGCGGAAAGGTTACCACCCAGGCGTGCAACTGCATTGAGCGTTTATGGCACTCCTCAATTGCAAAAGCAAGCGCATCGTAACCGGGATTTTTCCCCTCCACGCCCGTGAGCACACCCGTAAACGGCTCTATGGCCGACGGGTATATTACATTGCCCCTCACGCGAGTTTGCAGAAGCACGGTATTCACGCCAAGAGTCTGCAAGGAGTCGAGCATCTGCACAAGCTCGCGCTGCTGGCGCAGGGTGTCCGATGGTACTTTCACCTGCGTCGAAGGCCAGTCGAGATTTTCAATCACGGTGAGCCACACGGCACGGTATTCGTGCTTCGGCGCACTATCGGCTGCAGCCACAAGAAGTTGCGGCAGCAGCATAAACAGTAAAAATATTTTGCTGAAAAGTTGTCCCATAAATAAAAATATCACAAAAGTAATCATTTTTAGGTACCATTTATGGGATTTATTCCCAATTAATATGTATTTTTGTATGATTTTATGGCTGTACTCCTGCTGTTTACGGCAAAAGCCGCAGATGAAGGGCGTGCAGCAGCATCAAACGAACAAATTTTTATTTTTTCATAAACCTAATTGCATTATGACAAAAGCAAAGAAATTTATCACTTGTGACGGAAACCAGGCCGCAGCTCACATTGCGTACATGTTTTCCGAGGTAGCAGCCATCTACCCCATCACTCCCTCATCTACAATGGCGGAGTATGTTGACGAATGGGCTGCACAGGGCCGTAAGAACCTCTTCGGCGAGACAGTGTTGGTACAGGAAATGCAGTCAGAGGGTGGCGCAGCAGGTGCATTGCACGGCTCGCTCCAGGCAGGTGCACTCACCACAACTTTCACAGCTTCGCAGGGATTGTTGCTTATGATCCCCAATATGTACAAAGTAGCCGGTGAGATGTTGCCCAGCGTATTCCACGTATCGGCACGTTCTTTGGCAGGTAGCTCATTGAGTATCTTCGGTGACCACATGGACGTTATGGCCTGCCGTCAGACAGGTTTCGCCATGCTTGCCGAGGGTTCGGTACAGGAGGTTATGGACCTTGCAGCGGTTGCACACTTGTCAACCATCAAGAGCCGCATCCCCTTCCTGAACTTCTTCGACGGCTTCCGTACATCACACGAAATTCAGAAAATCGAGCTCCTCGAGCAGGAGGACATCGCTCCCCTTGTTGACTGGGAAGGTATCCAGGCTTTCCGCAACAGAGCTTTGAGCCCCATGTCTCCCGTTATCCGCGGTACAGCCGAGCAGCCCGAGACATTCTTCGCTCACAAAGAGGTTGTAAACAAGTTCTACGATGCAGTTCCCGACATTGTAGCAGAGTATATGAACGAGATTTCAGCCATCACAGGCCGCAAATACGCTCCCTTCACATACTATGGTGCCGAGGATGCCGACCGCGTAATCATTGTTATGGGTTCTGCAACAGAGGCTGCAAAAGAGGCTATCGACTACCTCACAGCGAAAGGCGAGAAAGTTGGTCTCGTTAGCGTACACCTCTACCGTCCCTTCTCTCTCAAATACTTGGCAGCAGTTATGCCTAAGAGCGTTAAACGCATTGCTGTTCTCGACCGCACAAAAGAGCCCGGTTGCAACGGTGAGCCCTTGTACCTCGACGTTGTTGAGGCATTCTCAAGCAGCGAGGAGCTCAAAGCCATCAACCCCACAATCGTTGGCGGCCGCTTCGGTATCGGTTCTTGCGACACCACTCCCGCGGTTATCATGTCAATCTACGAGAACCTTGCACTCCCCACACCCAAGAACCACTTCACAGTTGGTATCGAGGACGACGTTACATTCACTTCACTCCCCAAGAAAGAGGAGATTGCAGTTGTTGACGGCGTGTTCGAGGCTAAGTTCTACGGTCTCGGTGCAGACGGTACTGTAGGTGCAAACAAGAACTCTATCAAGATTATCGGTGAGAACACCGACAAGCACTGCCAGGCTTACTTCTCTTACGACTCTAAGAAGTCGGGAGGTTTCACCTGCTCACACTTGCGTTTCGGTGACAAACCCATCCGTTCTACATACTTGGTGAACACACCTAACTTCGTAGCTTGCCACGTTCAGGCATACTTGCGTATGTACGATGTAATCCGTGGTTTGCAGAAGGGCGGTACATTCCTCTTGAACACAGTATGGGAGGGTGAGGAGCTCGTTAAGAACCTCCCCAACGATATCAAGAGATATTTCGCCGAGAACAACATCACTGTTTACTACATCAACGCTACAAAGATTGCACAGGAGATTGGCTTGGGCAACCGCACAAACACAATCTTGCAGAGCGCATTCTTCCGCATCACAGAGGTTATCCCCGTTGACCTTGCTATCGAGCAGATGAAGAAGTTCATCGTTAAGTCTTACGGCAAGAAAGGCCAGGACATTGTCGACAAGAACAATGCAGCTGTTGACCGCGGTGGCGAGTACAAACAGCTTACTATCGATGCTGCTTGGGCAAACCTTCCCGCCGATGTTGAGGAGGTACGCGATGAGCCCGAGTTCATCACAAAGATCGTTCGCCCCATCAACGCACAGAAGGGCGACCAGCTCCCCGTTTCTGCTTACTTGCAGATTGCCGACGGTACTTGGCCTCTTGGAACATCGGCTTACGAGAAACGTGGCGTGAGCGCATTCGTTCCCAAATGGGATGCCGAGAAATGTATCCAGTGTAACAGATGTTCTTACGTTTGTCCTCACGGCTGTATCCGTCCCTTCGTAATGGACGAGAACGAGGCTGCAGGCCTTAACGCCGAGAAGATAGAGATGAAGGCTCCCGCAGCATTCAAGGGCATGCAGTTCCGCATTCAGGTTGGCGTTCTCGACTGCTTGGGCTGTGGTAACTGTGTTGACGTATGTCCCGGTAACCCCAAACTCGGTGGTTCTGCACTCACAATGGTTCCCCTGGAGCAGGAGCGCGGCGAGGCTGCCAACTGGGATTACTGCTACAAGAACGTCAAGAGCAAACAGGAGCTCATCGACGTTAAGAGCAACCCCAAAAACTCACAGTTCGCAACACCTTTGTTCCAGTTCTCTGGTGCATGTTCAGGTTGCGGTGAGACACCTTATGTAAAACTCATCACACAGCTCTTCGGTGAGCGTGAGATTGTTGCCAACGCAACAGGTTGTTCTTCAATCTACACCGCTTCGGTTCCCTCAACACCCTACTGCACAAACGAGAAGGGCGAAGGTCCCGCTTGGGGTAACTCACTCTTCGAGGACTTCTGCGAGTATGGTCTTGGTATGAAGCTTGCCGAGAACAAGATGCGCGAGCGTCTGGAGTCTCTCTTCACCGAGCTTACAACTTGCAGCTGCGCTAGCGAGGAGCTCAAGGCTCTTGCACAGCAGTGGCTCGACAACAAGTTCAGCGGCGATGTTACAAAGGCTATCGCTCCTGCAATCATCGCAGCTTGCGAGGCTAGCGAGTGCGAGACTTGCAAGAAGATCCTTGACATCAAACAATACATCGTTAAACGTTCACAGTGGATTATCGGTGGTGACGGTGCTTCATACGATATCGGTTACGGCGGTCTCGACCACGTAATTGCATCGGGCGAGGACATCAACCTCCTTGTACTCGACACTGAGGTTTACTCTAACACCGGTGGTCAGGCTTCTAAGTCTACTCCTCTTGGTGCTATCGCCAAGTTCGCTGCCTCAGGTAAGCGCATCCGCAAGAAAGACCTTGGTATGATTGCCACAACTTACGGTTACGTATACGTTGCCCAGATTGCTATGGGTGCAAGCTACGACCAGTGCTTGAAGGCTATCCGCGAGGCTGAGGCTTATCCCGGTCCTTCACTCGTAATCGCATACGCTCCCTGTATCAACCACGGTATCAAGAAGGGTATGGGCAAGGCACAGGCCGAGCAGGCTGCAGCCGTTG
The DNA here is from genome assembly GCA_045636125.1 of Bacteroidaceae bacterium. Classification (GTDB taxonomy): domain Bacteria; phylum Bacteroidota; class Bacteroidia; order Bacteroidales; family Bacteroidaceae; genus HGM04593. The sequence goes on along the minus strand of JAZTWX010000015.1, from coordinate 25,620 downwards.
AGTGCGGTTACTGGCACTTGTGGCGTTACAACCCCATGCTCGAGGAAGAGGGCAAGAACCCTTTCACACTCGACAGCAAAGAGCCCCAGTGGGACAAATTCCAGAACTTCTTGCAGGGCGAGGTGCGTTATGCATCACTTGCAAAACAGTTCCCCGCAGAGGCACAAGAGCTCTTCAACGCTGCCGAGGGTATGGCAAAGAAACGCTATGCAAGCTACCAGCGTATGGCTAAACTCGATTGGGAAAAAGAGGCTTAATCCTCCCCACATATAATGAACGACAGGCTGCCCACACGGGCAGCCTGCTGTTTTTTTATGGACTCATTGCAACCAATTGCCGCAGGCCGTTGTTATTCAAAATGGACACTAAAAGGCATCATTAACCTTATAAATATATTAAATATGTCTACAACAATGAGTAAAACCGTGAAATTGGGTGTAATTACACTTGCAATTATGAATGTAACGGCTGTGGTGTCGTTACGCGGCCTGCCCGCCGAAGCAGAGTATGGAATAAGTTCTGCTTTCTACTATCTTTTTGCAGCAATAGTCTTTCTCATTCCCACATCCTTTGTGGCAGCCGAGCTCGCCGCAATGTTCCAGGACAAGCAAGGCGGTGTGTTCCGTTGGGTGGGCGAGGCTTTCGGCAAACGCACAGGCTTCCTCGCCATTTGGCTGCAGTGGGTGGAAAGTACAATATGGTACCCCACGGTGCTCACATTCGGCGCTGTGTCGCTTGCGTTCATCGGCAGCAACGACGCGCACGACATGGAACTTGCGTCGAACAAGGTGTACACGCTTGCCGTGGTGCTCATAATATACTGGGTGGCAACATACATTTCACTTAAAGGACTCGGGTGGGTGAGCAAGGTTGCAAAGATTGGTGGCCTTGTGGGCACAATTATCCCCGCCTTCCTGCTTATGATTCTTGCCGTGGCCTACCTTGTGTCGGGCGGTGAGTCGCAAATGGATTTCGGCGGCGACTTTTTCCCCAACATCACAAAGCTCGACAACCTTGTTCTTGCGTCGGGAATATTCCTCTTCTACGCAGGTATGGAGATGACGGGTATACACGTGAAGGATATGAACAACCCTGCAAAAGAGTATCCTCGCGCAGTGTTTACAGGTGCAATAATTACGGTCATAATATTCATATTGGGAACCTTTGCGCTTGGCATCATTATCCCGCAGAAAGACATCAACCTCACACAAAGCCTCTTGGTGGGATTCGATAACTATTTCAAATACATTCACGCATCGTGGTTGTCGCCCATAATAGCAATTGCGCTTGCCTTTGGAGTGCTTGCGGGCGTGCTCACCTGGGTGTCGGGCCCCTCAAAAGGTATCTTTGCAGTGGGCAAAGCCGGCTACCTCCCCCCATTTATGCAGAAAACAAACAAGCTTGGCGTGCAGAAGAACATACTCCTCATTCAGGGCGCAGCCGTTACCCTTTTGAGCCTCCTGTTTGTGGTTATGCCGTCGGTGCAGAGTTTCTACCAGATTCTTTCGCAGCTCACCGTGCTCCTCTACCTCATAATGTACCTGCTTATGTTTGCAGCCGCGATATACCTGCGATACAGCATGAAGAGCACTCCACGCCCATTCCGTTTGGGCAGCAAAGGCAACGGGGTTATGTGGATTGTTGCCGGAGTTGGTTTCTTGGGTAGCTTGCTTGCGTTTGTACTGAGCTTTATTCCCCCTGCACAAATTTCAGTGGGCAGCAACAGCGTGTGGTACTCGGTGCTTGTCATCGGCTGCATTGTAGTGGTGGTTGCACCTTATATCATATATGCAATGAGAAAGCCCGAGTGGGAGGACAAGGATTCGAAATTCGAGCCTTTCCACAACGAAGAACAATAAACAAAACATCGGATGCAGCCCTGGGCTGCATCCGATGTCAAATATCTATCCGACACTTTATGCAAGTGACTGCATATCGTTAAGTTTCTTGTAATAACCGTCTTTTGCGAGCAGCTCCTCGTGTTTGCCGCGCTCCACGATCTGGCCCTCGTGAAGAACGCATATCTCGTCGGCATTACGTATGGTCGACAAACGGTGGGCAATGGCAATTGTAGTGCGTGTCTTCATAAGACGCTCAAGTGCCTCCTGCACCAGACGCTCCGACTCGGTGTCGAGTGCCGATGTAGCCTCGTCGAGAATGAGCACGGGCGGGTTTTTGAGGATTGCACGCGCAATGCTCACACGCTGGCGCTGACCACCGCTCAAGCGGCCGCCACGGTCGCCGATATTGGTGTCGTAACCATTCTCGCTTGCCATAATAAAGTCGTGGGCATTGGCTATTTTAGCAGCCTCAACAACCTGCTCCATTGTGGCACCCTCGCAACCGAATGCGATGTTATTGAAGAATGTATCATTGAAGAGGATTGCCTCCTGGTTCACGTTGCCGATGATGGCACGCAGGTCGCGCACACGGAAATCCTTAATATTTGTGCCGTCTATCATCACCTCACCCTGCTGCACATCGTGGTAGCGGGGGATAAGGTCGACAAGAGTAGATTTTCCCGAACCCGACTGCCCTACAAGCGCAATTGTCTTTCCTTTGGGAATTTCGAGGCTCACATTGTGCAGCACCTCGCGGGTATCGTAGCTGAACGACACGTTCTTGAGCTCAATTTTGTCTTTAAGGGTGGTAATCTCCACAGGGTTTGCAGGCTCCTTAATAGGGTTCTCGGCGCTCATTATCTTGTCGATACGCTCAAGCGATGCAAGGCCCTTGGGAATATTGTAACCGGCCTTCGAGAACTCTTTAAGCGGGTTTATGATGCTGTAAAGGATTACAAGGTAGAAGATGAATGTGGGAGCATCGATGCGTGACGACTCATTGAGAATGAGGAAACCACCGAACCACAGAACGAACACAATGAGCACTGTACCCAGGAACTCACTCATGGGGTGAGCCATAGCCTGACGGGTAGACACCTTTGTGATTGCATCGCGCACACCCTGGCTCGACTTTGTAAAACGGCGTTTCATCTGGTCCTCGGCAATAAATGCCTTAATAATGCGCAAACCGCTGAGACTCTCCTCGAGCTGCGACATTACATAGCTCCAGCGCTCCTGCGCCTGCAACGACTTACGTTTGAGCTTCTTGCCCACACGTCCCATTATCCAGCCCATACCGGGGAGAACCAGAATGGTAAAGAGGGTAAGCTCCCAGCTTGTTACAAGCAACGTTGTAAAATAGAGCATAATGAGGATAGGGTTCTTCATAAGCAGGTCGAGCGAGCTTGTAATTGAGTGCTCAACCTCGTTCACGTCACCACTCATACGAGCAATTATATCGCCCTTGCGCTCTTGGGAGAAGAACGCCAGTGGCAAGCTCAGTATCTTTGAATAGAGCATCACACGAATATCGTGCACAACACCTGTACGCAAAGGAATCATCACCGCCGACGAAGCAAAATAGCAGCTTGTCTTTATAAGCGTCATAAGCATAAATGCCGCGCCTATCACCATAAGGGTTATCATAGCACCCTGAACGCTTATCATTTCGGTAATGTAGTAGTAGAAATTATTCACGGCAACCTCCTTAATGCCGCCGCTGCCCCACTCCATATACTCGTAGACCTTGTTGTTGGCACCCGTTTTGAAAAGGATGTCGAGAATGGGAACAAGCAATGTGAATGAGAACACATTTGTGAGGGCCGACAGGATGTTGAGAATTATCGCATACCCCACATACTTTTTATAAGGCGACACGAAGCGTCGCATCATACTGAAAAACTCTTTCATAGATTGAGTGGTTAAAATAACTGCGCAAAGGTAACAAAAAACCTTTGTAGTATAAAATTATATCGTCACAAACAGCCTCTACATTTGTGCCGCGTCCACTGTGTAACCGTTGGGGTAGACCAGAAGGACGCTTGTTTCGCGATAATCGCGCTGCAATTGTACAAAAACGTGGTCGAGCGACGGGCGGAAAGATATTGAGCCACGACGTGCGCTCACAATTATGAGCAGATGGTCATCGGCTATTATCTGCGACAGGCGTTTAAGGTCGTTGCCGCCGTCGGTCTCATAGAACTCGCACTTTAGACCCGAAAAGTTTTTAAGATTGGCCTTAATGTGAGCCATAGTGTTTATGTGGCCGTGGTATATTATTTTACAACCAAGCCCTGTGGCCATGCGCGCAGTCTCCTCTACCCAATGCTGGAAGCCCGCCTCGAACTCGGCTTTTGCAGGGAAGGTAATGTGTATGCAGCGTATGGTGTTGAGCGGGATGTTCAGGCGCGCCATTATTATCTGCGTATTTATGCCGTTGAGCAATTCGGGCAACACCCCACCCAAAAAAGAGTCGTTTGCCGTCTCCTTCTGGTGGAAGCCCACAATGAGCTCACGGTAATCATTCTCCTTCATTTCGTGAATGATACCATAAGAGAGGTTGGTGGTGAGACGCACCTTTGTGAGCAGCGGCACGTTCACCGACGCTGCAATGTTCGCAGCCTTGTCGAGCACCTTCTGCGCACGCACACGCATCTGCTCATCCTCGTCGAGCACCACATTCACGGCCGAAAGAGGCTCTTTTGCATTTTCTTTACGCAGGAGCAGGGCAAGGTCCATAAGACGGTCAACCATATTGGGGTTGGCAAGCGCAAGAAGCATCTTTTTCGATGTATTTGCAGGTTTGTCGAGCACCTCGCCCGACACGGCTATGCTGCGCGAACTGCGGTCGGTAACCAAAGAGCTCACGATGCAGGTTACCAGAATAAGGAGAATTGTGCCGTTGAGAACATCGTCACTCAAGAGAGGAGAGCCGTCGGGCAGTATAATCTTGTGTCCCACAATAGCCGCCGCAAGTGTGGCAGCAGCCTGTGAGGTGCTCAAGCCGAACATTAGCATCTGCTCGCTCAACGACATCTTATATACCTTCGCTGTAATCCACGACGCGGCAGCCTTTCCGGCAAGCGCGGTAGCAATCATCGCACCTGCAACCACAAGCGCATAAGGGTTACCAAAGAACACCTTGAGGTTAATCATCATACCCACGCCAATGAGGAAATAGGGGATAAAAATTGCGTTACCCACAAAATCTATCCGGCGCATAAGGGGCGAAGAGTGCGGTATAAGGCGGTTGAGCACAAGGCCGGTGATAAAAGCACCCAGGATGCCCTCCATGCCGGCAAGTTCCATCATACCCGCACCCAAGAAGAGCAGCGCCATTACAAAGATGTACTGTATAACACCGTCGTTGTACTTGCGGAAGAAATATCGTGCAAGCGGCGGGAATATGAATACTATTGCAGCAGTGATGAATATGAGCTTGAACAGCAGGAATATGAAGAACGAAGCGTCTACCTCGCCCGCGAACATACCGCTCACAACGGCAAGCACAATAAGGGTGAGGGTATCGGTTATCATTGTTCCACCCACCACAAAGTTCACGCAGCGCAGGCGCGAAAGACCGTATCGCGCCACAATGGGATAAGAAAGCAAGGTATACGACGCATACATACTCGCCAGCAGCACAGACGTTATAAGGCTGTACTTAAGCACCACCATATTGGTGAAAATTCCGAATATTATGGGCAGTGCAAACACCGACAGGCCGAGCAGGATGGCACCGCCCTTTGCCTGGCGCATCTCCTGCAAATTAATTTCGAGGCTGGCGAGGAACATTATATAGTAAAGCCCCACCTTGCCGAAAAGCTCGAAACTATCGTCGCGCAACAGAATATTCAACCCGTTGGGCCCCACAAGAAGGCCGGCGAGTATCATACCTATAATGTGCGGCATACGCAACTTGTTGAAGAGCAGCGGCGCAAACAGAATAATGCACAACACGCCCAAGAACACCCACGTAGGCTCGGTAACCGGGAATAAAGAAACAGCCTGCATATATCAAAAGAACTTTTCAGCCGTTACCACGAGTAGGCCAAGCCCATCATCATATACTCCTTCAACTGCCAGTATCCATAGTCCTTGTCGTACAAAGCACGCGAGGTGTCGTCGAAACGGGTGTGAACGAGCATACTTACCGAGAAATAACGGTTGAGTTTTATATCGAATTTATTTTCCCAAGAGAAGAATGTGCGGTCGTAGTTGGTGTAATATTCGGCACGCGACCACCAGTTGAGTATCTTGAAGAACGTCGCACTGGGAACAGTTACAACCACCTGCGTACCATAGTCTTTCGAGTGGTGACGCCCCTCTTCTATACCATAGCGGCTTGCGAGCCAGCCGTAACGCACGTAACGGTAGTTGAAGGCCGACAAAGGCGCAACGTAAATTTCGAGAGCAAGGTTCTTCCACGACGGCTTGTAGTTGATACCGAACGAGAAATTCGCATAGAAAGGCGACATAAATTTAGACACAAAGTCGGGGTTGTTTGTGGGATAGTTGGGCAATGCCTGCGTCTCCAGCTTCGACTTTACGGCAATATCGACATTCTTCACCACTTTATAACCCAGTGTAGACTCTAAACGCAGTTTGTCGTTGTTTGTTCTGAAACTGTGCACGGTGTCGGCCTCCACGGTCGTAAAGCCCAGCGTGGCATCGAATTTATTGGTAAAGGTAATCTTGTCCTTGTCGTCGTAGTTGAAGTTGAGCACAAGGATAGCCAACATAGTGCGGTTGTTCTCACCACCCTGCGACCAGTTGGGCGAAATGAAGTTCTGTGTAAATTTAAGGTCGAACGAACCCGATGTGCGCCAATAGTTGGGCTTCTTCACTGTTGTTTTAAGACCGCCCACCACATTTTCGGGCACCACAATGGGAGTATCGTCAACAAGGTCAATTGTCAGCGGAGCCTCTTTGGCAATATCGGCTGCCGACACCTCGCTGCGCAACTCCTCCTCGGTCATATACACCTTTGTAGGGTGGTTCTTGTAAACATCGAGCAGCAGAGCGTCAATAACAGCTGTGCGCTTTTCGTCGGTGCCAAGGGTATTGGGCGCCACGTTGTCGCCATAAGAAAAACCTTCGGCAAAGCCACGGTTAATTACCGAGCCGTACAACACTGGGGGAGCAAACATTCTTGCATACACGGGGCTTGAGCTTATGTCGCCACCGTCCACCGCGCTGCTCGCCGAGAGAAGCGAATCTATTTTGGCATTGAACAATTGAGCCACCGAACCATTGCTCTGCGCAAAGCCGGCAAGCGACACGCAGGCAAAAACCAATGAGATAAATTTCCTTAACATAACGTATGATGTGTGTTTTTCATTTATTTTCTTGAACTGCAGGCACCGATTGCCGCAATATTAGGGGCGAAGATAACAAATTTTCACGATATATTAAAAAAAATATAGTTTATTGAAAATACTATACACTCCCAATTGTTTATTCACATATTTTATGCCACCGAGCACCCGCAAATTCTTTTATTTTTATTATCTTTGCAATTTCTCGCGAATATACACTGCACTCGCTGTGAAAAATATTGAAGCAAGCTTCGTATTTCTCGCTCGTTTGTGGGAGCTCATTTGCGATTCTCGCGAATATACACTGCACTCGCTGTGAAAAATATTGAAGCAAGCTTCATATTTCTCGCTCGTTTGTGGGAGCTCATTTGCGATTCTCGCGAATATACACTGCACTCGCTGTGAAAAATATTGAAGCAAGCTTCATATTTCTCGCTCGTTTGTGTGTATATTTGCACCTAATTTTGAAAAATTAACCGAAATAAACAACCCATTATGGACAAAAATAGTATTACAGGATTCGTATTGATTGGATTGCTTTTTGTAGCATTCTTCCATTTCAACAGCCCCGACCCCGCAAAAATTCAGGCGCAGCAGCACTATAAGGACTCTGTTGCCGCAGTAATAAAACAGCAGGAAGGGGCTGTGAGACAACAGATAGCCGATGCCGAAGAGGCTGCCATCGAAAAACAGAAGAGCGACAGTGCATCGTTCTTCTTCAACGTGCTCAACGGCACCGAGGAACAGGTTACTTTGTCGAACAACAAAGTGAGTATAAACATTTCTACCCTCGGAGCCAGAATAACATCGGCCACACTGCGCGACTACAAGGACCAGCAGGGCAACGACATCACCCTCTTCAGCGCCGACGACAAGCTCACAGCCGGTGCGAGCACCATTGCTAACCAGATGTATTTCACATTCGATGGCAAAGAGGAGAACATCGACACCCGCATTCTTTATTTCACACCCCGTGAAAAGACCGACAGCAGCGTAGTAATGCGTCTCATGTTCACCCCTGAGCGCTACATCGATTTTGCATACACCTTGCAGCCCGACAGCTATATGACAAACCTCGCCATCGACGCGCACAACATGCAGAATTTCTTCCCCTCGTCGTTGCGCAAAATGGGCATATGCTGGGAGCAGCTTATGCGCCAACAAGAGAAGGGCTACCGCTTTGAGCAGCAGTACTCTACCCTCACATACAAGCTCGCCGACGATGACACCGACTACCTGAGCGAGATGAAGAACGACGAAGAGACTCTTGCCGAGCCCATCGACTGGGTTGCGTTCAAGAACCAGTTCTTCTCGTGCATAATGATTGCAGGCGAGCGTTTCACCGACGCATACGTTGAGTCGGACACCATTGCCGAGGGCAAAGGCTACCTCAAGAACTGCTCTGCATCAATGTTCACTCCCTTCGACCCCAGCGGCAAGGCAGCAACCGACATACAGTTCTATTTCGGCCCCAACAAGTACAGCGACCTTGTTGCAAGCAACGACCTTGCAATAAACGGCGACAAGGACCTCGACCTGCACAAGCTCATCTATTTCGGATGGCCCATCGTGCGTTGGATCAACCGTTTCTTCATCATCTACCTTTTCGACTGGCTCAACAGCTGGGGCATGAACATGGGCATTGTACTTCTGTTGCTCACCCTCATTGTAAAAGGCATCGTGTACCCCTTCACATACAAATCATATATCTCGTCGGCAAAGATGCGCGCACTCAAGCCCTACATCGACGAAATAAACAAGAAATACACAAAGCCCGAGGATGCACTCAAGAAACAGCAGGAGACAATGGCGCTTTACAGCAAATACGGCGCAAGCCCTATGGGCGGTTGCCTCCCTATGCTCATACAGATGCCCGTGTTCATCGCGCTTTTCAACTTTGTGCCCAACGCCATTGAATTGCGCCAGGAGAGTTTCTTGTGGGCCCACGACCTTTCGTCGTACGACGCGCTCATCAAGTGGAACACATCCATCTGGCCCATCGGCGACCACATAAGTATCTTCTGCCTCCTCTTCTGCTTGACACAGATTCTCAACACATACTATACATCAAAGATGCAGCCCTCAATGGGCGGCACACCCGAGCAGGAGCAACAGGCAAAGATTATGCGCTGGATGATGTATTTTATGCCCATCATGTTCTTCTTCATCTTCAACGACTACTCGTCAGGCTTGAACTACTACTATTTCGTTTCAACACTCATAAGCGTGCTCATTTTCGTTTATTTGCGCAACACGGTAGACGAGCAGGAGTTGCTCCGCAAGATGGAGGCCTATAACGAGAAGAACAAGAACAACCCTGCCAAACGCAGCAGCCTCATGGCCCGTTTGGAAGCATTGCAGGAGCAGCAACAGCGCATGCTCGAAGAACAACAACGTCGCAACAACAAAAAATAATAAAGATTGAATATGGGACTTTTTAATATTTTCAAAAAGAAAAAAACAACCGAACGCATAGGCGGTATGGAGGATTTCATGACCCTCATACGCGTGTATTACCAATCGGTGCTTGCAGCCAACCTGGGTATTACAAACATTGGTATGTTGCCCGACCTTGCCACCTTCAAAAGAACATTGAAGGTTGCCACACAGAACAACAAGCTGGGCGTTGCCGAGCGCAGCCGTTGCAAAAAGATGCTCGAGCAGATATATGGCGTAGACGAAAATTTCTTCAAGGAGATCGACCTCTCAATCAAGAAAAACTGCAAACGCCTGCCCGATGTCCAGCCCTACCTTTTTGCCTTCCAAGGCTTCAACAACGATCTTATGATGCTTGTGGGCAACCTTATGCAGTGGAAATTCCGCATCCCCGGCATCTTCCACAAGCTTCTGCGTGGAATGACCGAAAAGATTATCAACGACATTCTCACAAAGAACAACTGGAAGGACGAAGCTACATTCAAGACCGTCTACGCTGTGCGCCAGTACAAAGAGAAGCTCGGTTATTCGGCCGAATGGATGACAAACTATGTCTTCAGAATTATCACTCTCGCCAAGAAGGAGCCCCGCCCCGCTACCGACGAGATTACAAAATAATATATTTTATCGAGAGCCTGCCCGCACATCCACGAGCAGGCTTTTGTTTACAAAGCAACTATGCTGGAATTCACCCCCATAACAATAGACGCGGCCGGCACACTCGCGGAGTATGCCGCAGGCTGCTACACACGCTCGTGCGACTACACACCCGGCAACCTCATAATGTGGAGCAACTATATGCACTACCGTTACGCCGTGTACAGCGGCACGCTTTTCATAGAGTGCCTTTCGCAGCTCGACCTCAAGAGCCCGGCCTTTCTGCCACCCATCGGCAAAATGTCAATAGAGGAAAGCATAACCACGCTGCAAGAACATTGCAAGGAGACAGGCTGCGCGCTACGCCTCACCGCCGTACCCGAGGAGTTATTCCCCGCCATAAAAGCCCTGCTCCCGCAACACACCACACAAGAGCTCGACGGCTGGGCCGACTACATACACTCGGCCGAGGAGATAGCCACGCTACAAGGAAAAGCCCTGAGCAAGCGCCGCAACCGCAAAAAGAAATTCATTACCGAATACCCCGGCTACGAGTACAGCCGCGAAACCGCAGCCAACCACGAGGCAATAAAGGAATACATACAAGGAAAAGGGTGCAACGAAGAGCATATGCGCTGCTACGAGGTACGCCAGAGCATCGCCACCGTTGAGAACCTCCACAAATACCCCCAACCCGCTGCCACAATAAAGATAGGCGGGAAGATTGTAGCCTTCACACTGGGCGAGGTGTGGGGCGACACGCTCTATATTCACATTGAAAAGGCCGACCGCGACTACCCTGGGCTCAACGAGACACTGTGCAGCGAATTTGCCGCCGACATTCTGCGTGAGTACCCGCAAGTAACGCTCATAAACCGCGAGGAGGACCTTGGCGACCCGGGGCTGCGACAAGCAAAAAGAGCCTACTCCCCCATCTACCTAATCAACCGATACGAAATTATACCACAATGAACAAGATAGAACGCCACCCGTGGCCTCCCTTTGCCCCCGAGGGCGCAAGAATACTCTTTCTCGGCAGTTTCCCGCCACCCGCCGTGCGCTGGTCTATGGAATTCTATTACCCGAACTATGGCAACGACTTCTGGCGTATTTTAGGCATTATATTCTTCGATGAAAAGGAACATTTTGTAGAAAAAGCTGCTAAAAAGTTCCGCGAGGAGAAGATTAAACGATTCCTTACAGAAAAAGGGATAGCAATATACGACACAGCACTCGAGGTGCGCCGCCTCAAAGACAACGCATCGGACAAATTCCTTGAGGTTGTAACCCCGGTGGACATTGAAGCGCTCCTTACCACAATGCCACAATGCCACGCAATCGTCACCACAGGGCAGAAGGCGACCGACACTCTCACCGCCGCCACCGGTTGCGAGGAGCCTGCCATTGGAGAAAAAACCACAGCCACGATAGGCGGGCGCACCATAAATTTCTGGCGCATGCCATCGACCTCACGCGCCTACCCCCTTGCCGTGGAAAAGAAAGCCGAGCACTACCGCGCAATGTTTCAGGCCGAAAAAATGGTATAATAGCAGCTACCGCAGCGCTTTTTTCAAAAAATGGGCGCAAACCTTTCAAATATCTAAAAATTCCCATATATTTGCACAATAGCGAAATTGTGTGGCAACCGGCACGCCCGTTCCACACCGTTTGCAAAAAAGGATTGTGGTAGTAATGACAGAAAACGACAGAACAACACTTGCTCATTTCGAGGAGAAGCTCCACCTGCTCTTGCACAACTACAAACAGCTGCAAAGCCGCAACGCAGAACTTACGCGTCTCCTGGAGGAGAAGGAGAACTCGCTCAAGGATATACAACAGCGCTGCCTGTCGTGGGAGAAGAACTACAACAACCTTAAACAAGCCAAAGTCATCACTCTCAGCGATGCCGAAGTGGGGCAGACAAAAGAGAGGCTGGCAAGGCTGGTGCGTGAAATCGACCAATGCATTGAGTCGCTAAAAAAATAACCGTAAAAGAGGCCCTGCATTATGGAAGATAGAAAATTGGGAATAAACATTGTTATTGACGGCATATCCCTTCCGCTGACAATTGATGCAGCCGAAGAACCATATTACCGCCAGGCAGCACGTTTGACAAACGTGAAGCTGAACAGATATAAAAACGACTTTTCGAACCAAGGCGACCTGAAAGCAGCGCTTATGACTGCACTCGAGCTAGCCCTGGAGCTTATGAAAAAGACCGACAGTGTAGGTTCAGCCGAGGTTATATACAAAGTGAACGAGCTTTCTCGTTTGGTTGACAAGGCACTTGCCAACAAGGAATAACCCCCACATTTTTAAGAAGTCACGCATTACCGTATTCACAGGAAGGCCCGCGCCTTTCCCGAATATTGTGATGCGTTTTATTATATATATTAAAAACTTGTAACAACCTATGTTTACACCAACATCATTAATCATTGGCGCAGTTGCGGGAGCCCTTATAGGCTGCATCTGCCAATACGTAATAATACGTTTCGGCCTGAAGTCAAAATTCAACAAGATTATTGACGAAGCCCACAAGGAGGCCGAGGTAATTAAAAAGAACAAGCTGCTCGAAGTGAAGGAGAAATTCCTTAACAAGAAAGCCGAGCTTGAAAAAGAGATTTCACAGCGCAACAACAAGATTCAGCAGGCCGAACACCACCTGAAACAGCGCGAAATTCAGTTCAACCAGCGCAACGAGGACTTGCAGCGCCGCAAGAACGAGGTAGACAACCTCAAAGAGAACCTCGACGCACAGAAGAGCCTGCTCGAGCGCAAGCAGGAGGAGCTCGACAAGATGCACCTGCAGGAGCGCGAAAAGCTCGAGGCCATCAGCGGTCTTTCGGCCGAGGAGGCAAAAGAGCGCCTTGTGGAGTCGCTCAAAGAGGAGGCAAAGACACAGGCCGCGTCGTACATCAACGACATTATCGACGATGCGAAGATGACAGCCGGCAAAGAGGCAAAGAAAATTGTAATACAAACAATACAACGCGTTGCCACCGAAACTGCAATCGAGAACTCTGTTACAGTGTTCCACATCGACAACGACGAGATGAAAGGCCGCATCATCGGCCGCGAGGGACGCAACATCAGAGCATTGGAGGCCGCTACAGGTGTTGAGATTGTGGTCGACGACACCCCCGAGGCAATTGTGCTCAGTGCCTTCGACCCCGTGCGCCGCGAAATTGCCCGCCTCGCCCTTCACCAGCTTGTAGCCGACGGCCGCATTCACCCCGCCCGCATCGAGGAGGTTGTAGCAAAGGTTAAGAAACAGATTGAGGAGGAGATTATAGAAATTGGTAAACGCACCACAATCGACCTTGGAATACACGGCCTGCACCCCGAGCTCATACGCATTATCGGTAAAATGAAATACCGTTCTTCTTACGGACAGAACCTCTTGCAGCACGCACGCGAAACAGCCAACCTCTGCGCTGTAATGGCAGCCGAGCTTGGCCTCAACCCCAAAAAGGCGAAGCGCGCCGGCCTTTTGCACGATATTGGTAAAGTGCCCGACGAGGAGACCGAATTGCCCCACGCAGAGTATGGTATGAAGCTGGCCGAGAAATACAAGGAGAAACCCGATATCTGCAACGCCATCGGCGCTCACCACGACGAGGTTGAGATGACCAGCCTCATCGCCCCCATCGTTCAGGTGTGCGACGCCATTTCGGGAGCACGCCCCGGCGCACGCCGCGAAATTGTGGAGGCCTACATCAAGCGTCTGCACGACCTCGAGCAGCTTGCAATGTCTTACCCCGGTGTCACAAAGACCTACGCCATACAGGCCGGCCGCGAGTTGCGCGTAATTGTAGGCGCCGACAAGATCGACGACAAACAGACCGAGCTTTTGTCGGGCGAAATTGCAAAGAAGATTCAGGACGAAATGACCTACCCCGGACAGGTAAAGATTACCGTTATCCGCGAGACACGCGCAGTGAACTACGCACGATAATAAGGGGTAAAGCCCACCTTCATAAAAGAAGTAGTGACTTCGAATCCGAAGTCACTACTTCTTTTATGCATAGCTGTGTAACCCGCCCAATAGATAATTCACCCCAAGATAGGTGAAAAGCACGGCCACAAAAGCCACAAGGCAGAAACAGTGAAAAACCAAAGGACGTGCCATAAAAGGCAACGAGCGGGTGTGGAAACCAAAGGAACATATTATGAGGGTAATGAGCGCCCACACCTCTTTAGGGTCCCAACCCCAGTAACGTCCCCAGGAGATATTCCCCCACACCGCACCAAGAAAAATTCCGGCGACAAGAAAGGCCACGGCAAAGTAGAGCATCACACGTCCATACACGGCAGCAGCCTCAAGGCGCTCGCTGTTACGCTTTATGCCGTAGAGACACAGGGACACAAGCGCATTCACCGCCAAAAGCCCTATAAGGGCATAGGATATAATTATTGTAATAACGTGCAACGGCAACAGCGGCGTGCGCAATATCGGTTGCACAGGCCCCGGGGTTGAAATTCCGCTCAAAAAGGCCACCACGCCACATATAGCCGCAAGACACAACGCCCCAAGAGCAAGTTTATGGTTCTTGCTGAGGAAAAGCACGGCAAGCAGGAGACACCACGCAATGAACATCATCGCTTCGGCACCGTTCGACACGGGGAAGACAGCCGTTTCCACCCAACGGCACACGCCATTGTAGGTGATAACAGCCAACGGCACAAAAGAGAAGAGAGGGAGAAACAACCCGTTAGCGCGGGGAAGAGCCGTAGTTACAACGGCACGCTTTACAGCCAACCGCTGCACAAGAGCAGCCCTCAAAGTGTTACGCGCAAAGAAAAGCAACGAAAAACCAACCACTGCAAGCAAATAACCGGCGTATGTAATAGCCGTCCCCCACTCGTCGTGGTTCACAAGCAGAGTGGCGTTGTCGCCATCTACGCCCGAGAGGAAAAGACGATAACCGCCACGGTCGTGAACGCGGTTCATTGAAAGGCGGGCAGCCTCGGACACACCACCCGGCTGTTCAACCATAATTTCGGCAAAATAGTCGCGGGGCGTAACCCCGTCGGCGCAGAATTCCACGCCGCAACCGGTTAACTTCACACTGAAAGGAAGCTTTGCGAGCCCGCCGTCGCCACGCTCGAACATACTCGACGGCACAGCCCCCTTGCTCAGGAAGAGCGAGCCGCGCTCGGCTGTAGTGTAGGTTACAAAAGCGCCCACAAGCACCACCGCAAAAGCCACGTGCAGCAACAACGACGCTGCAACCTTTTTCACAAAGATATACATAAGCGCCGCAACAAGCATCACAGCCCAAAGAGCCACAAACAGCGGCGAGGAGTATATCACAACCCCGGCGCAACGCTCCAGCAAAGTTCCGGCAACAAGCACCGCTGCAAGCAGCGCCAAGGAGCCGAAAGAGATATATTTAAGTGCGGCACGCATAGGATTTTCAAGAGAGGTGTTCAAAAAGCACCTTCACGCCAATGGCAATGAGGATTAACCCGCCCCAAAGTTCGGCACGTAGACAACGGGCAAAGCCGCGGCCAAAGAATATTCCCACAAAGAGCCCCACCATCGACATTACAAAAGAGACAAAGCCAATGACCGCCAGCGGATAGAGCAGGTGCGAGAGCTCGGTTATTCCCATACAAGAAAACGACACACCCACCGCAAGCGCATCGATGCTTGTGGCAATGGCAAGTGTGAAAATGACCTTCAGCGAAGTGGGGTTAAGAACCTTGTCCTCTTCGGCCTTGAAGGAGTCGAGTATCATACGCACGCCCAGGAAGGCCAGAATACCGAACGCAACCCAGTGGTCGACACTCTCAATGATAAAGCTGAAGCAGTCGGCCGCCAGCCACCCGAAAAGTGGGTTAAGCGCCTGAAAAAGACCAAAGAGAAAAGCCATTGTGAGCATTGGTTTCCACTTTATTTTTCCGTAGGAAACACCGCTCGCAATTGACACCGCGAAACAATCCATTGCAAGGGCCAGCGCAAGCAGCCACACGTATAAGTGAGTCATAAGCCGTTTAATATTCTGTGAGTTACGCCGCAAAATTACTCATTTTCCGCCACATTGCCAAAAAGCGCTCCACAAACCTCCTTTGTACAAAAAACGCACGTTGTTACAAAAAAAGAGTACAAAATTTTTGAACTGAACAAAAAAGCCCATACCTTTGTAAAAGAATATACCACTACTCGGGGCTATTTGGATTTGACAGCGGGTAGAAATGGTACGTAAGCACGCAGTGCCTGGGCGGTTAGCACTATAATCAGAGCCGTCAAAGAATTATCTGGCGAAACATCTTATGCTCTCGCTGCTTAATCGAAGTACAGTAGATTAGCTTTATTCCTGCACCAGGTGCGGGAACGAGACATCACCCGGACGCAGTTGTTCCGAAGCAATCCGATACGGTGGTGCAGTAAACTCGGGACTAGCCGCAGCAGGCCTCGATACTGTGGCGAAATTTTAGAGGATAAGGCATAAATTGGCGGTCCCGGTCTTGTTTATGCACGAAAACCTTACCGATGACTAAGCGTGTAGAAAGCGTATGGTTTCCTCGTTTGGACGAGGGTTCGACTCCCTCTAGCTCCACTCTAAGCACGGAAAGCTATGAACAACGTCTATTTGAAAAAAATCCCCTCACAGGGGTTCGCAACAACACAATCGTCGTTGCAGCAATTTGTTCAACACAGCTACCAGATGCAACACACATCAATATTCTACTGCATCTGTGGCGAAGCACTCTTCACAATAGACGGGCAGAAGCACCGTTTCACACCCGGGCAGATAATCATTTGCCCATCGAACTCGAGCATTTTACTGCTCGACATCACAAGCGACTTTTCGGCACGCCTTTTAAGCCTCACAAAACACATTTGGCTGGCAGCACGCAGCGCAATGAGCCCCGAGGCTATGCAAGCCATTGAGCGCCGCACCCACCAGGGCGCAGGCAACGAGCTCGAAAAAGAGTTCATTTCCAATATCTTCAGGCAAATAGATATTCTCGATGCCGAGGTGAGTATGAACGACAGCAGCATTGAGTTCTGCCGCCAGAATGTGATACTTGCGGTAAATTCACTGTTGCTCTACATACAGCACCTCAACAAGGGACAGGCAAGCCCCGCAAAGGAGCACATCCCCGAGAGCCGCGACAAGCTCTTCTACGAATTCCGCCAGCTGCTCACACGCAATTTCAGGGACAACCGCTCGGTGCAGTTCTACGCCGACAGCCTCAAGATTTCTACCCGCCAGCTCAACTCCATTTGCCAGCGGGCAGGCGGGCAAAATGCAAAGGAGATTATAGACCACTACACAATTATTGAATTGCAAGTAGCCCTTATGTACACACACAAAAGTTTCCAGGAGCTTGTCGGCGAGTTCCATTTCCCCGACCAGTCATACCTTAACCGCTATTTCAAGCGACACACAGGCTACTCTCTCTCAGAATTTCGCACAAACGGCGTGATGGTCGACTAACCGGCTGCCACGCTGTCGGCATTTATATTATAAGGTATATAACAAAAAAAAAGCAAGATGATGCCGTCATCTTGCTTTTGTATTATATGGGACTCATGTCATTAAGCCTCACCCTTAACACTGGGTGCGGGAACAAAATCGGCTCTTTCGGGCAAACGCACCTCGCCGAACTGTCGTTCATACCTTCTTAAATTATCCTGCAAAGCAATAACCAGTCGCTTGGCGTGTTCGGGAGTCATTATAACCCTGCTTTTCACCTGCGCCTTTGCAACACCGGGCATTATACGCACAAAGTCCATAACAAATTCCGACGATGAGTGGGCAATAACCGCGAGGTTCGAGTATACACCCTCGGCAACCTCCTCTTTAAGTTCAATTTTGAATCCTTCGTTGTTACTTTCCATACTGCTGCACTATTTTTCTCCCACGTGGAAGAATTTCACAAGGTTAATTGTAAAAATGAGTGTCGAATTCTCGCGCACAACTCCATAATCATCGGCTCCGTAACCGAGGGCCGACGGGATATATACTTCCCATATGTCGCCGGCCACCATCTCCTGCACGGCAGCCACAAAGCCCTGCACGCACTCCGAGAGGGGTGTCTCCACCGGTGTTTCGTATTCGGGAACAAGCTCACCGCTATATGTCGAATCGAAAACCTTCCCATCTATAAGCTGCCCACGGTAATTCACGAACACAGTGTCGTTGTACGATGGGCTTACAGTGCCGCTGCCCGCCGTTTTCACCTTGCAGTAGACATAATTGTCGTTGGGGTGTTGCACTGCGGGGTCGAGGCCTACAGGGAGAACAATTTTCCAGTCGCCACCAACATTGTCACGGGCAACGCCAGCTATCGAGTCGATATACTGCGCATTGCGCTTTTCCCAGTTATGGTAAGGCGAAAGTTCCTCGCTCTCGCTGCACGTTGTAAACAGCGGCAGCAGGAGCAACAGGAATATAACGGTCTTTTCTACTATCTTCATTATTGTTTAAGAGAGTTTCTTCAACAACGAGGTAATGCTCACGTTGTCCTGAATAATGTTGCGGAGGTCGGCAATAGCCACACGGCGCTGCTCCATTGTGTCGCGCTCGCGCAATGTAACCATACCATCCTCGAGTGTCTGGTGGTCAACGGTCACGCAGTAAGGAGTACCGATGGCATCCATACGACGGTAACGTTTACCGATAGAGTCCTTCTCCTCGTAGTAACAGTTGAAGTTGAACTTGAGTTCGTTCATAATCTCACGAGCCTTTTCGGGCAGGCCGTCTTTCTTCACAAGGGGAAGAACGGCAAGCTTCACAGGAGCAAGAGCAGCGGGCAAGCGCAATACAACACGTGTCTCGCCGTTCTCGAGTTTCTCCTCGCAGTACGAAGCGCACATAATGCTCAAGAACATACGGTCAACACCAATTGATGTCTCGATAACATAGGGAGTGTAGCTCTCGTTTGTTTCGGGGTCGAAATACTTGATGTTCTTGCCCGAATATTTCTCGTGCTGGCTAAGGTCGAAGTTTGTACGTGAGTGAATACCCTCAACCTCTTTGAAACCGAAAGGCATCTTGAACTCGATGTCAGTTGCAGCGTTTGCATAGTGGGCAAGCTTGTCGTGGTCGTGGTAGCGGTAAGCAGCGTCACCGAAGCCAAGAGCCTTGTGCCAAGCAAGACGAGTCTCTTTCCATTTGTTGAACCACTCGAGCTCGCTGCCGGGGCGCACAAAGAACTGCATCTCCATCTGCTCGAACTCGCGCATACGGAAGATGAACTGGCGGGCTACAATCTCGTTACGGAAGGCTTTACCAATCTGCGCAATACCGAAGGGAACACGCATACGGCCGGTCTTCTGCACGTTGAGGTAGTTCACAAAGATACCCTGCGCAGTTTCGGGACGAAGATATATTTTCATTGCACCGTCGGCTGTTGAACCCATTTCGGTAGAGAACATAAGGTTGAACTGACGAACCTCTGTCCAGTTACGTGTACCCGAGATGGGGCAAACAATCTCCTCGTCGATGATAATCTGACGCAACTCCTCGAGGTCCATTGCGTTGAGAGCAGCAGCGAAGCGTGTGTGCAAAGCATCGCGTTTCTCCTTTTCGGCAAGCACCTTGGGGTTGGTCTGCAAGAACATTTCGCGGTCGAAGGAATCGCCGAATCTCTTGGCAGCCTTTGCAACCTCTTTCTCAATCTTGTCGTCATACTTTGCCAACTGCTCCTCAATGAGAACATCGGCACGGTAGCGTTTCTTTGAGTCGCGGTTGTCAATCAAGGGATCGTTGAACGCATCAACGTGGCCCGATGCCTTCCAAATTGTGGGGTGCATGAAAATAGCCGAGTCGATACCCACGATATTATCATTGAGAAGCACCATACTCTGCCACCAATAGGTCTTGATATTGTTCTTCAACTCCACACCCATCTGTCCGTAATCGTAAACGGCACCAAGGCCGTCGTATATATCACTCGAGGGGAAAACAAAGCCATACTCTTTACAGTGGGCTACCACTTTCTTAAATACATCATCTTGTTGAGCCATATTCTATATAGTCTTAATTTATAATTGTAATATTTTTTGCAAAGTAAATCATTTTTTGGCTAAAAACCGACAAAAAGCAACACTATAATTATAAAACAACAATAATTATTCTTAAAAACGGCAACAAAAAGGGCTGCTGCAAAATCTACACCACACAAATTTCGTAATTAAACTAATTTATTTGTATATTTGCAATACAAAGCGAGAGATGGGCTAAGCAAGAACCACTCTTTGCAACCGAAGGCGAAAAACATACAGAAGATTATGGACTACAACGAATACGACGAAAACATAGAAGAGGGAGCCGAGGAGATGGTTGAACCCACCGCCGAAGCAAGCGGCGAACACCGCCAGAAGGTATCGAGCGAGGATGTCACCCACAAGCTCACGGGTATGTACCAGAACTGGTTCCTCGACTACGCATCATACGTTATTCTGGAGCGCGCAGTGCCCCACCTCTACGACGGCCTCAAGCCCGTGCAGCGACGCATTCTCCACGCAATGCGCGAGCTCGACGACGGGCGTTACAACAAGGTTGCCAACGTTGTGGGCCACACAATGCAGTATCACCCCCACGGCGATGCTTCCATTGCCGGTGCGCTGGTGCAGCTGGGACAGAAGGACCTTCTCATCGACTGTCAGGGAAACTGGGGAAACATTCTCACAGGCGACTCGGCAGCCGCCCCCCGTTACATCGAGGCACGCCTCTCGCATTTTGCCCACGACGTAGTCTTTAACCCCAAGACCACCGAGTGGAAGATGTCCTACGACGGACGCAACAAAGAGCCCATCACCCTGCCCGTGAAATTCCCCTTGCTGCTTGTGCAGGGAGTGGAAGGTATTGCGGTGGGACTTTCATCCAAAATATTGCCGCACAACTTCAACGAGGTGTGCGACGCTGCAATATCGTACCTCAAGAAAGAGGAATTTGCCCTCTACCCCGACTTTCAGACAGGCGGCTGCATCGACGTCTCGCGCTACCACGACGGCGACCGCACAGGCCGCGTGCGCATACGTGCAAAAATCACAAAATCGGACGACAACAAAACCCTCACAATCACCGAAATTCCTTACGGAAAGACCACCCCGCTCATTATTGAATCGATACTTAAAGCGGTGGACAACGGCAAGATAAAGATACGCAAGGTCGACGACAACACATCGGACAAAGTGGAGATTCTCGTTCACCTTGCCCCCGGCGTATCATCGGACAAGACAATAGACGCGCTCTATGCCTTCACCGACTGCGAGATAAGCCTCACCCCCTGCTGCTGCGTAATCGACGACCGCACACCCCGCTTCCTCACAGTGAGCGAGTTGCTGCGCCGCTCGGTCGACAGCACAAAAGAGCTCCTGCGCCAGGAGTTGCAGATACGCCGCGGCGAGCTCCTCGAGCAGCTCCATTTTGCATCGCTCGAAAGCATCTTCATTGAGGAGCGCATATACAAGGACAAGGAATTTGAGCAGGCAAAGGACATGGACACAGCACTTGCCCACATCGATATGCGCCTCACCCCCTACAAAGAGAGTTTCATACGCGAGATTACCCGCGACGACCTCTTGCGCCTTATGGAGATTAAGATGGCCCGCATCCTGCGCTTCAACAAGGAGAAGGCCGAAGAGCTCATCGCCCGCCTGCAGAAGGAGATAAAAGAGATTGACAAGCAGCTGGGCCGCATGACCGAGGTAACCATCAAATGGTTCACAATGCTCAAGGAGAAATACGGCAGCCGCTACCCCCGATTGACCGAGATTCGCAACTTCGACACCATTGTGGCAGCAAAGGTGGTTGAGGCCAACCAGAAACTCTACATAAACCGTGCCGAAGGATTCATTGGAACATCACTCAAAAAAGACGAGTTTGTCACCAACTGCTCCGACATCGACGACATCATCCTCTTCTACAAGGACGGAAAGTACAAGGTGGTGAAAGTGAGCGAGAAGCTCTTTGTGGGCAAGAACGTTATCCACGTCGATGTATTCAAGAAAAACGACAAGCGCACAATATACAACGTAGTCTACCGCGACGGCAAGAACGGCGTTCACTTCATTAAGCGCTTCGCCGCCACAGGAATGACACGCGACAAGGAGTACGACCTCACACAAGGCACACCCGGCTCAAAGATTGCTTACTTCACAGCCAACCCCAACGGCGAGGCCGAAATCATAAAGGTGCAGCTAAAGCCCAACCCCCGCCTGCGCATTGCAACCATTGAAAAGGATTTCAGCACCATTGCAATCAAAGGCCGCCAGTCGATGGGTAACATACTCACCAAGAACGAGGTACTGCGCATAAGCCTCAAACGCCACGGAAGTTCAACCCTTGGCGGACGCAAAGTGTGGTTCGACCGCGACATCCTGCGCATAAACTTCGACAACCACGGCGAGTACATCGGCGAATATCACAACGACGACAAGATACTTGCGATACGCTCGAACGGCGAGTTCTACCTCACCCCCATCGACCTCAACAACCACTACGAGGACGATCTTATGGTAATAGAGAAATTCGACCCCGCAAAAGTGTGGTCGGCAGCCCTCTACGATGCTTCGCAGCAAGGCTACCCCTACATAAAACGCTTCACGCTCGAGGCAAGCCCCCGCAGGCAGAACTGCTTGGGCGAGAACAAGGACAACAAACTCATATGGTTCAGCGAGACAGCCTTCCCCCGCATACAGGTTATGTTCGGCGGAGGCGACAGTTTCCGAGAACCGCTGGTAATTGAGGTGGACGAGTTCATTGCCACAAAGAGCTTCAAGGCACGCGGCAAGCGACTCACCACGTTCGAGATTGACGAGATTATTGAGCTGGAGCCCACAAAGTTCCCGCCCGAACCCGAGCCCGTTGAAGAGCCCGCCGCCGACACTCCCGACGACGAGCCCGAGCAGCTCTCATTGTTCACCGAAGAATGAAAAAAGCCATCACGCTCATAACCCTGCTACTGTTACTGCCCGCTACGCTACTCGCTCAAGCGGGCAGCGACAGCATTAACACCACAAGGTTGAGCGTAAAGTGTACCTCTCTAGGCGTAACCCTGATGAACAACCTCGACACATATATGTCGGGGTACAACCACACAGGAGGAGGCCTGCACCTCTCCCACGAAAATTTCCGCGACGTACGCACCGCCGGTTACCGCTGGAAACGGCAGACACTGTTCACCGCCGATGCCGGCCTTGCCACCCTGCACAACGACACAGAGCTTGCCGCAATGGTCACCTACAGCTTCGGCGGCTACCACCCGTGGGCAATTACCGACCACCTGCAACTGCTCGCCGGCGCACAGGCCCAGGCAACAGCCGGAGCACTCTACATTCCCACCAACGGCAACAACCTTGTTTCTGCAAAAATGCGCGCCACGCTTGCAGCGTCGGCAATGGCAATATACCGCATACCGGCAAAAAAAGGCAACTACACACTGCGCGCGCAGTTGGATGTTCCGCTCATCGGTGCAATGTTCGCTCCCGAATTCGGGCAGTCGTATTACGAGATTTTCGGCCTCGGGCAAAACAAGAACACGATAGTCCTTTCGCACCCCGCCAACAGCCCGTCGATGCGCGCCATGCTCTCGGCCGATATTCCCGTTGCGCTGCACAAATGGAGCAGCACCATACGCCTCACCTACATTGCCGACATTTTCCAGTCCGATGTACACGACACCCGCACACACATATATAACCACTCGTTTGCAGTGGGCTTTGTAAAGACCATATACAAGGTAAAGAATAACGACAAATTAAAGCAGTACAGCCCCTTCTGAATATGATAAAGAGATTCGCAAAATACCTGACCATAGCCTGCGCTGCACTGCTGTGGGGTTGCGTGGAGGAAGATGCGTTCAACAACTCCCCACAAGGGAATTTCGACGCGTTGTGGAACCTCATCGACGAGCGTTA
Source organism: Bacteroidaceae bacterium (assembly GCA_045636125.1). Lineage (GTDB taxonomy): Bacteria > Bacteroidota > Bacteroidia > Bacteroidales > Bacteroidaceae > HGM04593. The sequence continues at coordinate 1,546 of JAZTWX010000015.1, read as the reverse complement.
CTGCTTCTTTTCACACGCCCGCGAAGAGTTCGGGCTCGACTGGAACGCCGTGCGGCTGAAATACAGCGAAGAGGTAAAAAAAGCCAACAACGGCAGCGAGCTTTTCAACATATGCAGCAATATGCTTGGCGAGCTTCGCGACGGGCACGTGAACCTCTCCTCGGTCTACGGCACAAGCTACTACTGGGACTGGCAACTGGCCCACCCCGCCAATTTCAGCGACTCGCTGCAACGCAACTACCTGGGCAACAAGTTCACATACACAGCAGGGATAAAATACACCACCCTGCCCGATAATATCGGCTATGCCTATCTGGGCAGTTTCGAAGGCAGCCTCAATGGCGACAACATCACAATGATGCTCATTAACCTGTCGGCCACAAAAGGACTTATACTCGACATTAGAAACAACGGCGGCGGGCAACTCACTTCGGCCGAGGAGCTTGCAAGCTACTTTGTGAACGAGAAGACACACTGCGGCTACATACAACACAAGACCGGCAAAGGACACGACGATTTTTCTACCCCCGAACCACTCTACCTCCACCCCACCAACGCCTTCTGGGGCAAGCTCGTGGTGTTGCTCACCAACCGCGGAGTATACAGCGCCGCCAACTATTTCACAATGCTGCTAAAACCCCTGCCACAGGTATTTGTGGTGGGCGACACAACAGGTGGCGGCTCGGGCCTGCCACTCAACAGCACACTGCCCAATGGCTGGACAGTACGTTTTTCGGCCTGTCCCATACTCGACACAGCCGGCCAGCACACCGAATTCGGCATTGCGCCACACATAGAGATGCACATAACCTCACCCGACTGGCAACGCGGCAAGGATACCATAATAGAGAGCGCCATTGCACTCATAAACTACTACACCGACAAAAAAACAGTGCATAAAATTGATTATTCCGAAAATTAACACTACATTTGCCACCGTTTTTAAGCAAGCGCGCCTGTGGCGAAATTGGTAGACGCGCCAGACTTAGGATCTGGTGTTGAGAGACGTGTAGGTTCGAGTCCTATCAGGCGCACGATTGGACAAAAGAGGAATTCTCAAAACAGGGAATTCCTCTTTCCTGTTTTGAGAATCGACAATGCCGACAGCGGTTGGTCAAACGAAGGACGGGCGAAGCTCGTACCGTTTGGGCCGCGATAAGGCGGCGTTGTCAATTTTCGGCAAACACACCCAAGAGGAGATTGGTATCTCACAAGCTGCATTGAATAACTATTTCAGCAAATTGGGAGATAGTGATGAACACATATATAAAAACAAAAAGTGTACCATTAGAAAAGGTACACTCTATGTAAAACTCACTACAAGGGGGCGTAAGAAGCAAGGGGGATATTAATGCCTACTATCAAAAAAAGGTGTTGTGAAATTATGATTTGTTTTTCTTCTATATATTGTTTCTTTAATTAACCCAAATTCTTTTTTACTAATATCCATTATATGTACATCAACACCTAATATTTCACCTGTTCTTGTTAGGACCTCTATTAAGTCCCTAGAAGCTTTACAACCTATATATATAGATTTTATAAA
>JAZTWX010000014.1:0-4071 GCA_045636125.1 Bacteroidaceae bacterium | reverse complement strand
ACGCAACTTTGTAAAGTTAAAATTCAGTCGTCGCAAGCAACGCTCACCCGCGTTGCCCCTCTGTAAACAGAGTGGCGGATTTGTTAAAATTATAATAACTCTGCCCCTTTCTAAGGGGAAGTACGCGTAGCGGGAAGGGGACGGTTTCGCTTGTTTGTAATCAAGGGGGGGGTGACTGAAAGACGAGGGGGATAAAATGTTTGAAACTTGTTCTTAATTCTTCGGTGGCGCGTGAGTGTGAGGCGACACAGCTGAGTGTCGCAAACAACGCTCACCCGCATTGCCCTCTTAATAAGGGGCAGAGCTATAAATGTTTACAAGTGAAACAGTTTTTCAAATAGCTGCGCTCCTCCTACGGTGGGGGCAATGCGGGTAAGCATTGCTTGCGACGACGGAACATTTATGTTCCCCAAGGAGTGCCCAAAGGGCTTTAACGCGAAGCGACTGAGGGGAGGCAAAATGTGTGATTTAATTTCTCGGTGGCCCGTGAGCTTTTCTTGCTATAATAACTATGTCTTTATGTACTTTTTTGAAAAAAAGTACTCAAAAAACTCGGGCTGTTGTCTTGCCGGTCGCCACTTGCTTTGCTCACAAGTCGCAAGCGACATTCTTCGGTCGCTTCGTGGCTTGCCGCTCGCTGTTTGTCGCAAGTGCTTGGGCCGTCAACGACTCGCTGCGCTCAAACATGTCTCCGGCTTGCCGACGCATTGCTCGACATGCTCTCTGCGGCGGCGTAACGCAGCCTTTTCGCCGTTGGCGACGAATTACTTTTGCTATTGTTTTCTCATTGCGGGAGTAATCTCCTAAAAACGGCACTGTATGAGCGTGAGTTGTTGTTAGCGGCAAACGAGGAAAAAGAACGGGGAATGTTTGAGCGCAGGGGAAGCAGCGTTGCACGGTAAACGCGCACAGCGAGTTGCCCCGTTCCCGAATTTGCCGCGTAAAGACAACAACGGCGAAAACAAAGCGACCGGAACGCAAAGCTTTGTTTGAATCGTGAATCTCTGTGCCGACGCTTTGGTTCTTTCGCGCGACGAAAGAACATAAAAGAATTTCTGCTAAACGAGAGAACAGCGGAGGAACAACACCGAGAACTTTATAGCAAGAAAAGCTCCCGAGCCACCGAGAACTATATAGCAAGTAGCTCACGGGATTAAATAGGAAACAAAACCCTACGGGCACTCCTTTGATTGTATCCAAGTTGCTTGCGCTCGCGGTGAAATATCAAGCAAGCTTGTATTTCGCTCGCTTAAACGCAACTTTGTGACACTAAAGTGTCAGTCGCCGCAAGCAACGCTCGCCCGCGTTGCCCCCTCAGTCGCTTCGCGCCAGCTCCCCTCCACAGGAGGAGCGCAGCTATTTGAAAAAACTGCTCCACTTGTAAACATTAATAACTCTGCCCCTTTCTAAGGGGAAGTACGCGTAGCGGGAAGGGGATAGCTCCCCTTTGAACAAAATCAAGTGGAGCAGCTTTTCTAAATTCACTCCCCTCCGTCTTCAAAAAAACAAGCCACACCACTAACAAAAAGCCACACGGAAAACCGTGTGGCTAAAAGATATTGAGGTGAGAAACAGCAGTTTAGAAAGTTTCGAGAGCCTGCTGAAGATCGGCAATAATATCATCGGCATCCTCGATACCCACCGAAAGACGAATGAGGTCGGGGTCGATACCAGCCTCGAGCAACTGCTCGTTGCTCAACTGGCGGTGAGTGTGGCTTGCGGGGTGAAGCACACACGAACGGGCGTCGGCAACGTGGGTAACAATTGCGATGAATTTAAGGCTGTCCATAAAACGGATAGCATCCTCCTTGTCGCCCTCAACAGCAAAGGCCATCACACCGCAACCGCCGTCGGGGAGATACTTTTGTGCAAGCGCGTGGTATTTATCGTTCTCCAAGCCACTGAAATTCACCCATTTAACTTTGGGGTGAGATGCAAGAAACTCGGCAACCTTCTGCGCATTCTCGCAGTGGCGGGGCATACGCAGGTGCAGTGTCTCGAGACCGAGGTTGAGGAGGAACGCATTCTGGGGTGCCATCATTGCACCGAGGTCGCGCATTACCTGCGAAACCACTTTGGTGATGAACGCTGCCTTGCCGAAATTCTTTGTGTAGACAAGGCCGTGGTAGCTCTCATCGGGCTCGGTGAGGCAGGTGAATTTGTCGTGGTGAGCCTCCCAGTCGAAGTTACCGCTGTCAATTACAGCACCACCCACTGCAACGGCGTGACCGTCCATATACTTTGTGGTTGAGTGGGTTACAATGTCGGCACCCCACTCTATGGGACGACAGTTGATGGGGGTGGCAAAGGTGTTGTCGATAATCAAGGGAACTCCCTGACTGTGAGCTATTTGTGCAAATTTTTCAATGTCGAGAACGCAGGCTCCGGGGTTAGAGATTGTTTCGCCGAAAAGGGCTTTTGTGTTGGGGCGGAAAGCCTTTGCAATCTCCTCGGCAGGTGCATCGGGGTCGACAAAAGTAACCTCTATGCCCATCTTTTTCATTGTCACCGAAAAGAGGTTATAGGTGCCGCCGTAGATGGTTGTTGCCGACACAAAATGGTCGCCCGACTGGCAGATGTTGAGGATTGCATAGAAGTTGGCTGCCTGGCCCGAAGAGGTGAGCACAGCGCCCACACCACCCTCGAGAGCGGCTATTTTTGCGCCTACTGCATCTACTGTGGGGTTCTGCAAACGTGAGTAGAAATAGCCCGAATCTTCGAGGTCGAAGAGACGTGCCATCTGCTCGCTTGTCTCGTATTTGAATGTGGTACTTTGAAAGATGGGCAGCACGCGCGACTCGCCTTTTTTGGGCTGCCAGCCACCCTGAACGCAGAGCGTTCCTTTGTTTAATTTCTTTTCCATATATTTTGTGTTATTAATTTGCTTCAAGAACGGGCGAAGATACAAAAAAAAACAATGTTTGCTACTCTCTTTTTCACAATTTATGCAATTATGGTTGCACGGGCGACTATTTTGTTACTATTTTTGAAGTTGCAGAGATTTATACAACACGCACAATATTTATGGATTTTCTAAAATATAATATGGGAGCGGGCGTCACTGCCTTTTCGACCAAGCGCGGCAAGGGTGGCGACAGCTACGGCGCATTCAACATTACTCACTACTGCGGCGACACCCCCACGCACGTTGCAGCGTGCCGCAAGGAGCTGTGCGGTGCACTGGGAATTGAGGAGAGGTGCCTTATTCTGCCACGACAGACGCACGGCTGCGAGACGTTCATAGTGAACGAGGAATTTATGCTACGCTGCGACGAGGAGCGCAGCGAGCTGTTGCACGGGATAGATGCTATTGTGACGCGCCTGCCGGGGGTGTGCATTGGCGTTTCCACAGCCGACTGCGTGCCCGTTCTGCTGCACGACAGCGCAACAGGCACAGTGGCTGCAATACACGCCGGATGGCGCGGCACTGTGGCACGAATTGTGGAAAAGTGCATTGAGGTTATGCACCGGGAGTGTGGATGCGAGCCGCAGGGCATTAAGGCTGTTATTGCCCCATCCATAGGCTGTGAGGCCTTTGAGGTGGGCGACGAGGTGTACGCTGCATTTGAAAGCGCCGGCTTCACAATGCAGAAGATTGCGGTTAAAAAGGAGAAATGGCACATTGATTTGTGGGAGGCGAACCGCTTGCAACTGCTCCACTGTGGGCTGCGCAGTGAGAATATTCACATTGCGGGCGTTTGCACGCACACGCACTGCGATAATTTCTTTTCGGCCCGCCGCTTGGGAATTAATTCCGGCAGAATTTTTAATGGTATTATGATTTCTCATGAGGAGATTCAAGTGTGAAGCTCGCTCTTTAATTCCTCGGTGGCCCGGGAGCTTTTCTTGCTTTAATGGCAATGTCTGTTTGTACTTTTTTGTAAAAAAGTACTCAAAACTCGTGCAAATGAGAGCAGAGGAGAAACTTGTTTGTGCTATGCCGAGTGCAGCCGAGTTTCGCGAAGCAAAAAACTCGGGCTGTCGTCTTGCCGGTCGCCACTTGCTTTGCTCACAAGTCGCAAGCGACATTCTTCGGTCGCTTCGTGGCTTGCCGCTCGCTGTTTGTCGCAA